>NZ_WHZW01000004.1:0-123448 GCF_010667685.1 Bifidobacterium aerophilum
AGGACATCAACCTGACCGTCAACAAGGGCGAGGTGCTCGTCATCGTCGGCCCGTCCGGCTCCGGCAAGTCCACCATGGACGGCGATAGTCGGTCATAAGGAACGTCTATAGGCGCGCGCTGGTGCGCACTGCGTGCGGCCGGTAAGCTGGCCCGTAACAAGTTGCGGGGGAGGCCGATATGACGTTGGAACTGCTGGACTGGCATGACGGGGATCTGCTGGCGAAGCCGGTGTTCGACGCGCTGAAGGGGCTGGTGGGGGCCGGCGTACCGGAAAGCAAGATCCTCGGGGTCACGATCAACACGGACGAGGAGTCGGACACCGACCTGTGGTGCCCGACATACGGCGTGCCGTTCGAAAACACCGGCAACGTAGTGGTCGTGCACACGCACAAGACGCGCAAGGCGCCGCCGCAATTCGCGGCCGCGTTCGTGACGGCGGACACGCGCGCCGACCTCAACGGCGTGGTCAAACGCACGCTGGAGGTGTCGAAGGTCAGCTTCGCCCCGATCTCCGACGCGGTCGAGGCGACAGGCATGGAATCGGGCGGCATGTCGCCGATCGGGCTGCCCGCCGGTTGGCCGCTGCTCGTCGACCAGCACATCCTCGCGGTGCCGAAGCTGTACATCGGGTCGGGCATCAGACCGTCCAAGCTCGTGGTGGACGGGTCGATCTTCGCGGACATTCCAAGCGTCGCGTTCGTGGCCGGGCTGGGCAAGCCGCGGGCGTGAAGGCCTCGGACCCCCTCAGTCAGCTTCGCTGACAGCTCCCCTGTCAGGGGGAGCGGGCGAAGAAGGATCTGCTCCCCTCATGGGACAAACGGAGAGAAATCAGCAAGCCGCGGGCGTGAAGGCTTGTGTTCTGTAAGTGAGCGTTCACTGTCCATAAGGCGTCCGAGAAATGGACGGCGTGTGCCGAATCGGTAACATGAGGCCGATATACTGCCCGCATGTCGCAAATCCAAGAAGAAGAGAAAACCGCCCGCACCCCGCTCGTGCCGGGCGTCGAATACCCCGATCACCCGCTCGTCGAGCTGACCCACGTCGAAAAGTACTTCGGCGACCTGCACGTCCTCAAGGACATCAACCTGACCGTCAACAAGGGCGAGGTGCTCGTCATCGTCGGCCCGTCCGGCTCCGGCAAGTCCACCATGTGCCGCACCATCAACCGCCTCGAGACCATCGACTCGGGCGACATCCGCATCGACGGCAAGGCCCTGCCGCAGGAAGGCAAGGAACTTGCCAGCCTGCGCGCCGAGGTCGGCATGGTGTTCCAGTCGTTCAACCTGTTCGCCAACAAGACGATCCTTGAGAACGTGACCCTCGCGCCGATCAAGGTGCGTCACATGAACAAGACCGAGGCCGAGCACCTTGCTATGGATCTGCTCGCCCGCGTGGGCGTCGACTCGCAGGCGCACAAGATGCCCTCGCAGCTGTCGGGCGGCCAGCAGCAGCGCGTCGCCATCGCGCGTGCGCTCGCCATGAAGCCGAAGGTCATGCTGTTCGACGAACCGACCTCCGCGCTCGACCCGGAAATGGTCAACGAGGTGCTCGACGTCATGGTCGAGCTCGCGCATGAGGGCATGACCATGCTGTGCGTCACCCACGAGATGGGCTTCGCCCGCAAGGCCGCCGATCGCATCGTGTTCATGGCCGACGGCCAGATCCTCGAACAGAACACGCCCGACGAGTTCTTCGAGCATCCGCAGACCGACCGCGCCAAGGACTTCCTGTCGAAGATCCTCACCCACTGATCCGGCGCGGTGGAGGCAACCATATGACTGTGAAACTATCTGTGAAACGCATCGCCACGCGCGTGGTCGCCGCCGTGGCCGCGCTCGCCTGCACGTTCTCGCTCGCGGCATGCGGCGAGGACGAGGCCGGCAAGATCCGCATCGGCATCAAATTCGACCAGCCGGGCCTCGGCTTCAAGAAGTCCGGCACCTACGTCGGCTTCGACGTGGACGTGGCCAAGTACATCGCCAAGAAGCTCGGCTACTCCGAGGACGAGATCATCTGGAAGGAGGCGCCGTCGAAGCAGCGTGAGGCCATGCTGCAGAACGGCGACGTCGACATGATCCTCGCCACGTACTCGATCACCGACGAGCGCAAGAAGGCCGTCTCCTTCGCCGGCCCGTACTTCGTCGCCGGCCAGGACCTGCTCGTGCGCAAGGACGACCATTCGATCAACGGCCCGGAGGACCTCAACGGCAAACGCCTGTGCTCCGTCACCGGTTCGACCTCGGCAGCGACCGTCAAGGAGAAGTTCGCGTCCGAAGTCCAGCTCATGGAGCAGCCCGGCTACGCGGAATGCGCGACCGCGCTGTTCTCCGGCATCGTGGACGCGGTGACCACCGACGACATCATCCTCGCCGGCCTCGCCTCCGCATCGCGCGGCAAGCTGCGCGTCGTCGGCAAGCCGTTCACGCAGGAATACTACGGTGTGGGCATCAAGAAGGGCGACACGAAACTCGCCACGCAGATCAACAACGCCATCGTGCAGATGATCCAGGACGGCTCCTGGCAGCGGGCCGTCAGCGACAACACCGAAGGCACCGACTACACGCCGGACGTGCGCTACAACCCGCCGACGCCGAACGAAGGGGAGGAGGAGTGATGAACGGATTCCTCGAACTGTTCAGCCAGTACGACGTGCTCGGCGCGTTCCTCGTCAACATCGAACTGACGCTGTGGAGCGCCCTGTTCTCGCTCGTGCTCGGCGTGATCCTCGTCATGATGCGCATCTCGCCGATCTCGTCGCTGCGCTTCGTCGCCGGCGCGTACGTCGAGCTGTTCAAGAACCTGCCGCTGACGATCATCATGGTGTTCATGGTGCTCGGCGCGTACGCGCAGCTCAAGCTCAGCTTCTCCGACACGTTCGCCACGAACTTCTTCTGGCTCGCCGTCACCGGCCTGTCGCTGTACACCGCCGCGTTCGTGTGCGAATCGCTGCGAAGCGGCATCAACACCGTGCCGGTCGGCCAGGCGGAGGCGGCGCGCGCGCTCGGCCTCGGCTTCATGCAGGCCGCCACGCAGATCATCCTGCCGCAGGCGTTCCGCGGTTCGGTCGCCCCGCTCGGCAACACGCTGATCGCACTGCTCAAGAACTCGACCGTCGCCGCGGCCGCGTCCGTGTCGACCGAAACGTCGTCGCTCATGAGCCAGATGATCGAATTCCGACCCGACGTGATCATCCAGATCTTCCTGATCTTCGCGTTCGGCTACGTGATCCTGATCATCCCGATCGGCATGCTCACCACGTACCTGTCCAACAAGCTCGCCGTCAGGAGGTGATTTCGGATGGCTGATACTTCCAATTCCGTACTGTTCGATGCGCCCGGCCCGAAGGGTCGGCGCACCATCCGCATCGCCAACTGGATCGCCGGCGTGATCTTCGCGATTGTGCTCGTGCTGATCCTCATGCGTCTGCACAATCCGCCGCAGGGCGAGAACCAGCTGAGCTGGGAGCTGTGGAAGCCCGCGCTCGAACGCGAGGCATGGACCGACTTCTACCTGCCGGGCCTGTGGGCGACCATCCGCGCCACGATCGTCGCCGTGGTCGGCGCGGTCGCGTTCGGCTTGGTGTTCGGCGTCGGCCGACTGCTGCCGAACGTCGTGATCCGTTCGGTTTCCGCCGTGATCGTCGAGTTCTGCCGTGCGGTGCCCGTGCTGCTGCTCATGATCTTCTTCTGGCGACTGTTCGCATTCGCCGGCATGCCCAGCCCGTCGTACTGGGCCGTCGTGCTCGCGCTCGTGCTGTACAACGGCTCGGTCGTGGCCGAGCTCGTGCGATCCGGCGTCGGCAACCTGCCGAACGGCCAACGCGAGGCGTCGCTGGCGCTGGGCCTGACCGAAACGCAGTCGCTCATGCAGATCGAAGTGCCGCAGGCCGTGTACGCGATGCTGCCGGCCGCCGTCACGCAGCTCGTGGTGGTCCTGAAGGACACCGCGCTCGGCTCGATCATCATGTACACCGACCTGCTGCAGGAGTCGCGCCGACTCGGCTCGATGTACTTCAACATCCTGCAGACGCTCGTCATGGCCGCGGTGATCTACTTCATCGCATGCTGGCTGCTGTCCCGTCTGGCCGAATGGCTGCCGGAACGCATGCAGCAGCGCACGGCCGCTCCGGCCGAACCCGAGCCGGTCGCGCCGATCGCCATCATGGACCCGTCGAACGTCAACCAGATCGCCGTCGCGAAGGAAGTCAAGGAACTGCCGTACGGCGGCACGCCGCGCAAGTACCATGTGCACCACCGCGGCACGAACGCGTCCATCCGCAACTGGCGGCGCACGCGGTACGAGCAGGGCTACGACGAGACGCATCCCGAATCGCAGGTCGACCCGCTGACCGGCGAATTCCCAGCCGCCCGCAAGGCCGCGGAAGACGAGAAGGCCGCCAAGGCGAAGGCCGCACGCGCCAAGCGCAAGGCCGAGGCGGAAGCCGAGTCCGGCGCCAAGCCGGGAGACAAGGCCGCGCACCACACCGACGCGATGCCCGAACACAATCCCGTGTTCAGGCACGGCAACGACGTGGGCAAGGGCCATCCGAACCTCGGAGGCAAGCCGAAGATCTGATCCGTCCGGTGTACGGATCGTTCGCGGGCAGCGTCGTAAACGGTGAAACGGGCCGACTCCCTTACGGAGCCGGCCCGTTTCGTGTCTTCCCCCGACTCGGCGACGGCATCGAAACGTCCGCGGTTCATGCCGCATGCCGTTTGCCCAGTGTTCAGATACGGTACGGCCGGCGTTCGTGCGGATACGGTGTCGGATTCACCTGGATTTCCTAGCGTGGAAACGTCCATAGGCATATGGCGGCGGCCGCGCGTTCGCGGGGTGAGCGTACGGCCGCCCGGCCATACGAGGGGAAGGAACATCCGTGGATCATCATCAGGGTCTTCATCCGGTGTCACGCGCCGTGGCCGCGCTGCTGACCGCCGCGGCGACGATCGCGACCGCGGCATTCGCGTTCGTGCCCGTCGCGCACGCCGTCGATGCGGCCGACAAGCCATCCGTCATCATCAACGAGGTCTTCGCCGGCAACACCAAGGAGCTCGGCGATCCGGTCGAGCAGCGCGACGATTGGGTCGAGCTCAAGAACACCGGTTCCGAGCCCGTCGACGTCAAGGGCTGGGACATCTACGACGAGAAGCAGAACAAGCACTACACGATCGGCGTCGACAAGGAGATCAACGCCGACACCGTCGTCCAGCCAAACGGCTACCTCGTCGCGTACATCGACTACAACGGCGATCCCGGACTCGGAGCGGACGCCGATTCCGTCTACCTGACCTCGTCCGTCGGCGACAAGTACGATGCGGCCTCCGAAGTCGACTCGACGACATGGAAGCTCGCCGACAAGATGACCGACGCGCAGTCGTGGTCGCGCGCAGACGACGGCACGTTCAAGGTCAGCGACAAGCCGACGCCGGGCGCGGCCAACGAATTCCCGAATCCCACACCGACCCCCGATCCGGGCGAGACGATGACCGTCAACGCGTGGCCGGGCCTCGACGCCGTCACCGCGGTCGACGCCGACGGCGAATTCGGCGCGAAGGGCCAGTCCGGCGACCACACCGACGGCAACCTGTCCGGACTCGTGTACGAATCCGGCCGCAACGGCGCCGCCGACACGCTGTGGGCCGCCGACAACGACCTCAACCCGACGCTCGGCAACACCGAGGACAAGGGACCAGGATCGATCAACAAGTTCGTGCTCGACGCCGCGACCGGCACATGGAAGCAGGACCCGACCGGCGGTTGGACGTTCGACGTGAACGGCCAGACCAAGGGCGGCAAGCAGCTGCACTTCAAGGACGGCAAGGGCGGCGTCGACTCCGAAGGCATCACCATCATCCCGGGCACGGACGGCTCCCTCGACTCGTCCAAGGGCGTGTTCATCGGCGCCGAACGCGACAACGAGAACAAGAACGTGCCGCGTCCGTCCATCCTCTCCTATGACGTGAACGCGGCCGCCTCGGACACGAACGGCGACGGCGCGCAGGACCTGACCGCCACGCACGAATGGAACCTCGTCGCGCCGCTCAGCCAGTTCGGCGTGACCCTCGGCAAGGACGACGCCAACCTCGGCGTCGAAGGCATCGCGTTCATCCCGGATTCCGTGCTCACCGCCAAGCACTTCAAGGCCAACCTCGACCCGAGCAACGTGCATGACTACGATCCGGCCGGCACCGCCAACGACTACGGCGGCCTGTTCTTCGCGGCGCTCGAGAAGACCAACGCGATCTACGCGTTCGCGCTCGCCACCGTCGGCGGCAATGACGTGGCGTACCCTCTCGCGCAGATTCCGCTGCCGGTCTCCGCGGCCAACGCCGGCTTCGACGGTCCGCGTGACCTGACCTGGGACGGCGAACACGGCCAGCTCCTCGCCGAAGGCGACAACGACAAGGGCACCGGTGCGAAGATCGCCACCTACACCTTCGGCCAGGACGGCACGCTCGCGCTCACCGCGCTCACCTCGACCCCGACCGAGATCGCCGGCCAGAACTCCGAAGGCTTCGCGATCACGTCCGACAAGAACGCGCGCGCCATCGATGGCGGCATCGCCGGCAAGACGTACAAGCCGGTCTTCTGGGCCGACGACGGCGTGACCGACGGCCACTCGCTGCGCCAGGGCTGGATCGAGGCGACCAACCCGAACCAGCAGCCCGATCCGCTGCAGCCCACCAAGGTGACGCTGTTCGGCATCACCGACTTCCACGGCCACATCGAAAACGGTGGCTACCTCGCCACCGCGCTCAAGGAAACCAAGACCGCCAACCCGAACACGCTGTTCGTCGGCGCGGGCGATTTGGTCGGCGCATCCGCGTTCGAATCGTCCATAGCGAACGACGTGCCCGCCATGGATCAGCTCAAGGCGATGGGACTGACCGTCTCCGCCACCGGCAACCACGAGTACGACAAGGGCGCCTCCGACCTGGCGAACCGCATCGTGCCCGGCATCGCACCGGCCAAGTACGTCGTCGCCAACGTGACCGGCGACGTGCTCAAGGGCAAGGTCGAACCGTACGTCATCGAGGAATCCGGCGGCAAGAAGATCGCCTTCATCGGCGGCATCTTCGCCACGCTCGCCGACTCCGTCTCCCCGGCCGGCATGAAGGGGATCACCGTCACCGACCCGATCGAGGCGATCAACAAGTACGCCGACCAGCTGTCGGACGGCGACCCGTCCAACGGCGAGGCCGATGCGGTCGTCGCCCTCGTCCACGCCGACGCGAACGACCTGAAGAACCTCGACGCGAACGTCGACGCGGTGCTCGCCGGCCACACGCACCTGTACGAGACCGCGAAGACCAACTCGGGGGCGCCGATCATCGAAACCGCGAACTATGGCGTCGAATACTCCACCACCGATCTCGAAATCTCCGGCAGCGGCCAGGGTGCGAAGGTGACCGCCACCGCGGCCAAGCACGACGTGTTCACGCAGGACGCGAACGGCAAGAGCGTGCCGCTGTTCGAAGCCGATCCGGCCGTCAACCAGATCTACCTCGACGCGAAGGCCGCCGCCGACGCGAAGGGCAACGAAGTACTCGGCACGCTGGCCGACGACGCCACGTTCAACCGCGGCGCCAGCAAGCCCGGCGACCTGACCACGCGCGGCAACAACCGCGGCGTCGAATCCACGCTCGGCATCCTCAACGGCAACGCCGCGAAATGGGCCGCCGAACAGTCCGGCCAGAAGGCCGACATCGGCGTGATCAACGCGGGCGGCATGCGTGCCGACCTCGACCCGAACGACGACAAGCAGGTGACGCTCAAGGAGGCGCACGACGTGCTGCCGTTCGGCAACTCCAACGCCGTCGTCACCCTGACCGGAGCACAGCTGAAGACGCTCATCGAACAGCAGTGGCAGCCGGCCGACGCGCAGCGGCCCGTCCTATGGCTCGGCTTCTCCGACAACGTCGACTACCAGTACGACACATACGTCGCCACCGTCGACGGCAAGCAGGTGCCGCGCGGCGCCGTGCACGACCTGACCGTCAACGGCAAGGCCGTGCGCGACGACGACAAGTACCTGATCGCCGGCAACTCGTTCCTGCTCGCGGGCGGCGACAACTTCACCGTCTTCCAGCAAGGCACGGGCTACGTCGACACCGGCTACATCGACTTCGACGGCTTCTCCGACTACCTCAAGGCGCATCCGAAGCTCGAATCCGCGAAGACCCGCCACAGCGCGGGATTCTCGGCGGCGCATCTGGCCTCCGACGGCACGGTGACGTTCACCGTGAGCGGTTTCGCGTTCACCGCCGACGAACCACGCCCGTGGGGTGTGCGGCTCGTCGCCAATGGCGTGGACTTCGGCAACCTGACCGGGCTTGATTTCACCGGCGAGGAGCAGGGGCCGGGAGCCGGTTCGCTGACCGTGACCAGGAAGCTGACCGCGGCTGAGCGTGCGGCGTTCGTGGCCGCGGCGGACAAGGCCCCGGCGGCTGCGAAGGATGCGGCCGCGGCCGACGGCGGGGCGCTGGCGATCGGGGATGCGACGGTGAAGACGCTGCTGACGAAGCCGGCTCCCGAACCGACGCCGGAACCCGAGCCGACGCCCACTCCGGAACCGCAGAGGCCGGGCCGGCCCCAGCAGAACGGCGGGCAGACCGCGAACCCGTCCGCCAAACCGCAGGCCGGCGTCTCGCCGACGGTCCTATCCTCGACCGGCGCGTCCGTGGCATGGATGGCGCTCGCCGCCGCGGTTCTCGTGGCCCTCGGCGGCATCGGACTCGCCGCTTTGGGCGTGCGGCGCTGCGACGAGTGACGGCCGGTTGACTTCCGGGGCGAAACGCGGATACCTTCGCCGTTTCGCCTCGGGTGCCGATACCGTGGCGGGGCAACTCCCGGATGGTTCCGTGGAGTTGCCCCGCTCAATAGTCTCCTGGCGGGGCAACTCCCGGACGACGTATCGGAAGCACCTCGCAATCGCCGCGCCGGACCGCCGTACAATCGTGTGCATGGGCAAAGGCGACAAGCGAACCGACGACGGTTCCGACTCGGGCATCGGCAAATCGGCCGGTGGCAAGCACATCGGCAAGACGCTCAAACGCGCCGAAAACGGCATCGAGTCCATTGAGACGGGCGACGGCGCGGCGGAGCGGCTCGCCCGTGCGGCCAAATCCAGCGAACTGCTCAGCGCGGTCTGGTCCTTGCCTCCCGCCCAGCGCCTCATGTTCCACGCCGGCATGCAGGTCACGCAGGTCCGCGGCGATTCCACGCCCGGCTTCGACGGCGACAAAACCGACGCGGAACGGTTCATCGCGCTGAGTTCCACCGAAATCGCCCGCTATCAGAACCTCCTGTACGCCAACGGCGTGCGTGGCTCACGCCGTCGCCTGCTTATCGTGCTGCAGGGCATGGATGCCTCCGGCAAGGGCGGCATCGTCAAGCACGTGTTCCGTCAGGGCAACCCGATGGGCATCCACTATCACGGATTCGGAGCGCCCACCACCGAGGAACGGGCGCACGACTTCCTGTGGCGCGTCGAACGCGAACTGCCCGATCCCGGCTGGATCGCCGTCTTCGACCGCTCCCACTACGAGGACATCGTCATGCCGCACGTCTACGGCACCCTGCCCGAGGAAACATGGCGCGCGCGATACGACATCATCAACGATTTCGAACGAGACCTCGTCGCCGACGGCTGCACGATCATCAAGATCTTCCTCGTCGTCAGCCGCGAGGAGCAGAAACGTCACTTCCTCGGTCGTCTCGACGACCCGACCAAACGTTGGAAGTTCGACATGTCCGACCTCGATGCGCGTGACCGCTGGAACGACTACATGGCCGCCTGGCAGGAGACGTTCGAGCGTACGAGCACGCCGGCCGCGCCGTGGTATCTCGTTCCCGCCGACAACCGCTGGTACTCGCGGGCCGTCGTCTCCGAACTGCTGCGCACGAGCCTGAAGAACATGAACATGACCTGGCCCGCGCTGAAGTCCGGCATCGATCCGGACGAGGCGAAGCGACGTCTTGCGGCGGAGCGGAGGTAGAAGTGCGTGTCCCTTTACCGCGTTCGGCGGGAAGGCATAGTGACATATAACGGTACATCTTGGCATTGCTGAAATTGCTGCGATTGCATGACTTTCCGTCTCATTTCAGTATGATTACGTATGTATCGATACAGTAATGGTGGCGATGGGGGCGCGACGCAATGATGACGATGACGGAACCAGTGCGATGGCAGGCGCAGATGATCGGCGGGCCGGACGACACCGTGGAGGTCGATCCGGCCGCGGCGGGCGGCAAGATGCGACGGCCGCCGGTGATCCGCTGTGATTTCGACGTGACCGGCACTCCGGCTGCGGCGCGGTTGCGCGTGACCGCATGGGGCCTGTTCGAAGCGGAATTGAACGGCCGACGAGTCGGCGAGGACGTGCTGGCGCCCGGCTGGACCGTGTACGACGAACGGTTGCCGTACTGGACCTACGACGTGACCGATCTGGTGCATGACGGCGCGAACGTGCTCGGTTTCTGGCTCGGCGACGGATGGTATCGCGGCCGGATCGGATTCAACGGCGGGCAATGCGACAACTACGGCAGCCGGCTGGGCATATTCGCGCAACTGGAACTGACGGATGCGGACGGTACGGTCACGGTCGTCGCGTCGAATGCCGATGACGGGCGATGGAAGACGGGCTGCGGCCCGATTCTCGCCAGCGGATTGTACGAGGGGGAGACCTTCGACGCGAGGGAAGGACGTGACCCGTTCTCCGAATCGGCGACATCCGACCGTCATTGGCAGCCGGTCGAACGGCTCGACTTCGATCGGTCGGTCCTGTATCCGGCGAACGAATCGACCGCCGTGCGCTGCATCGACGAACATCATCCCAGGGCAATCAGCCAGCTCCCGGACGGTCGCTGGCTCGTCGACTTCGGCCAGAACTGCACGCAGCGCGTCGTCCTGACCGTCCCCGCAACCGAGCCCGGCCACGAGATCGACATCCGGCACGTCGAGGTCATCAACCCCGACGGCACGCCGGCCACTCGCCCGCTGCGCCGCGCCATCCAGCACGACCATTACGTCAGCGACGGCAATCCGGCCGTCTGGGAGCCGCGCTTCACCATGCACGGCTTCAGATACGCGGTCGTCGGCGGCTGGCCGTCCGATCGTCCGCTCACCGTCGCCGACCTGCATACGCGCGTATACAGTTCTGCGCGGCACCGTCTCGGCTGGTTCGCCTGCTCCGACGAACGTGTCAACCGGCTCTCCGAGAACGCGCTCTGGTCGATGCTGTCGAACTTCGTCTCGATCCCCACCGACTGCCCGCAACGCGACGAACGCTTCGGCTGGACCGGCGACATCGCCGTGTTCGCGCCCACCGCCGCGTACCTGTACGACGTGAACGGTTTCCTCGACAGCTGGCTCTCGGACGTCGCGATCGAAACCGAACGCTGGGGCACCGTGCCGTACTACGTGCCGTATCCGTTCCCGGGCTGGGGCAAGCCGGACGCGGTCGCGCTGTGGGGCGACGCTGCGACGATGGTGCCGTGGGCGCTGTACATGGCGACCGGCGACGTTGCGGTGCTGCGGCGGCATATCGGATTGTCCCGTCGCTGGATGGATGAAATCGCGGGACTGCTTGCGGATGACGGCGTATGGGACCGCAAGCCCGACGTATGGTGCGGCCAGCTTGGCGACTGGCTCGATCCGACCGCGCCGCCGGACGATGCGGCCCGCGCCATGACCGACAAGGCGCTCGTCGCCACCGCGTTCGCCGCGCATTCGGCCGATCTGGTCGCACGCATGCTACGCGCGATCGCGACGCATGCGACCGCGGGCGCTGATGCAACTGTTGCCGGAATGCCGGATGATGATGCGTCGGACGGTCGGAATCTGCGCGATGCCGCGACGATGCTGCGCGATGCCGAACGATACGAATCGCTCGCCTCGCATATCCGCGCCGGATTCCGCACGCGGTTCGTGCGACCGGACGGTACGATGACTTCGGACACGCAGTGCGCGTACGCCCTGCTTATCGCGCTCGACATGCTGGCCGGTGCGGACGGAACCGCCGAATACGACCGGCTGCGCGCGGCGGCGGGGGAGCGGCTCGCGCAACTCGTGCGCGAACGCGGGTACGTGGTCGGCACCGGATTCGCCGGCACGCCGTTTGTGCTGCCCGCGCTGTGCTCGACCGGACACGCGGATGAGGCGTTCTCGCTGTTCCTGTCCGACCGGTGCCCGTCGTGGCTGTACCAGGTGCGCATAGGCGCGACGACCACATGGGAGCGCTGGGATTCGATGCTGGAGAACGGCGAGGTGAACCCCGGCGATATGACCTCGTTCAACCATTACGCATTCGGCTCGGTGCTCGACTGGATGCACGCGGCGATCGGCGGGCTGGAACTGGCCGACGCCGGTTGGCGACGCATGCGTGTGCGGCCGCAGGTTGCCGCAGCGCTCGCGCACGGCATCCGCTCCGGCTCCGCCGCGCATGTCACGCCGTATGGGAAGGCGTCGGTCGCATGGTGGGAGGGCGACGATCATGTGGTCCGCATGTCCGTCGACGTCCCGCAGGGCGTCACCGCCGAACTCGGCCTGCCCGCCACCGACGAACGCGACGGGCGACGGTTGCCGGCCGGTGCCATACTGTCCGCGGGCCATTGCGATCTGCTGATCTGGACCGACGTTCTCGAAGTGCGGTAGACGGGCAGCGGGTAGACTGGGGAGCATTATGGCAGATACTGAGACTTATGGTTCCTTGGGGGCGCTGGCGCCGAGCTGGGACGACGGCGAACGCAACATCGATTCGGACGAGATCTACGAGCGGTTCTTCGGCTGGGTGCATGACGTCAAGCACATCGAGCCGTGGCCGCATCAGGAGGAGGCCATCATGGACCTTCTCGCCGGCGATCACGTGATCCTGAACACGCCCACCGGTTCGGGCAAGTCGCTGGTCGCGCTCGGCATGCATTTCGCCGCGCTGTGCACCGGCCGGCGGTCGTATTACACCGCGCCGATCAAGGCGCTCGTCTCGGAGAAGTTCTTCGATCTGGTCGACGTGTTCGGCCGCGACAACGTGGGCATGATCACCGGCGACACGCATATCAACGCGGATGCGCCGATCATCTGCTGCACGGCGGAGATCCTCGCGAACCAGGCGTTGCGCGAGGGGCGGCATGCCGACGTCGGATGCGTCGCGATGGACGAGTTCCATTATTACGGTGATCCGGAGCGCGGCTGGGCGTGGCAGGTTCCGCTGCTCACCTTGCCGAAGACGCAGTTCCTGCTGATGAGCGCGACGCTCGGCAACGTGGACGCGATCGCCGACAAGCTCGAGGACATGACCGACACGGACGTGGACATCATCGCCGACGCTCCGCGGCCGGTGCCGCTCACCTACGAGTACACGCTCGATCCGCTTGAGAAGACCGTAGAACTGGCGTTCCGCGAAGGGTCCACGCCGATCTACGTCGTGCATTTCTCGCAGGACGCGGCGCTGGAGACCGCGCAGGCGCTCGCCTCGACCGGAGTCTCCAGCAAGGAGCAGCGCGCGGCCATCGCCGAGGCGATCAAGGGCGTCAAGTTCACCACCGCGTTCGGCAAGATCCTGCAGCGTCTGCTGCGCACCGGCGTCGGCATCCATCACGCCGGCATGCTGCCGCGCTACCGTCGACTGGTCGAACAGCTCGCCCAGCAGGGCCTGCTGCCGGTCATCTGCGGCACCGACACGCTCGGTGTCGGCATCAACGTGCCGATCCACTCGGTCGTCCTTACGGCGCTCACCAAATTCGACGGCACGCACATGCGCAAGCTGCGCGCGCGTGAATTCCACCAGATCGCCGGCCGCGCGGGACGCATGGGCTTCGACACGGAAGGGCTCGTGATCGCGGAGGCCCCCGAGTTCGAGATCGAGAACGCGAAGGCCGTGGCCAAGGCCGGCAACGATCCGAAGAAACTCAAGAAGGTCAAGCGCAAGAAGGCTCCGGAAGGGTTCGTCACATGGAATCAGGCCACGTTCGACAAGCTCATCGACGCGGCCCCCGAAACGCTCGTGCCGCACATGAAGATCACGCATTCGATGGTCCTGAACGAGGTCGCGCAGGGCGGCGACGCGCGCTACCGCGTCGACCGGCTCATCGACGACTCCGCGCAAAGCCCCGACCAGAAGGAGAAGCTGCACCAGCGGGCCGACGAGATCTTCCAGACCCTGTTCGACACGAAGGTCATCGAAACCGAGGACCGCGACGACGGCGGCAAGAACTACTACCTGGACGTGGACGTGCCCGACGATTTCGCGCTCGACCAGCCGTTGTCGCCGTTCCTGCTCGCCGCGCTCGAACTGCTCGACCCCGAGTCCGACACGTACGCGCTCGACGTGATCTCGATGGTCGAGGCCACGCTCGAAGACCCCAAGCAGGTGCTGAAGGCGCAGGAGCGTCAGGCGCGCGACAAGGCGCTCGTCGAGATGAAGGAGGACGGGCTCGAATACGACGAGCGCATGGACAAGCTGCAGGAGATCACGTATCCGAAGCCGCTTGAGGACATGCTGCAGGCCGCGTTCGACCAGTACCGTGCCGACGTGCCGTGGGCGAACGACTACTGGCTTTCGCCGAAGTCCGTCGTGCGTGACATGGTCGAAACCGCGTCCGACTTCACGGGGTACATCGCCCGCTACAACATCGCCCGCTCCGAAGGTACGCTGCTGCGCTACCTGTCGGACGCGTACCGTGCGCTCGCGCGTACCGTGCCGGCCGAAAAACGCGACGAGCAGCTGGACGACATCATCTCGTGGCTGCGCGTGGTCGTCCGCTCGATCGACTCCAGCCTGGTGGACGAATGGGAGCATGCGGGCGACGAGTCCGATGCGGCCGCCGAAGCCGCGGCGAACCTGGCCGCGCCGGGCGGCTCGCGCGAGGCGGTGGTCGAGGACCGTCGCGGCCTGATCGTGCTCATCCGCAACGCGATGTTCCGTCGCGTGCAGCTCATGGATCTTGACCGACCCGAGGAACTCGGCGCGCTCGACAAGGACTGGGGTTACGGCGTGCACGAATGGGAGGATGCGCTCGACGACTACTACGACGAGCATGAGTACGTCGGCATCGATGCGGCCGCCCGTTCCGGCAAGCTGTTCATCCTCGACGATTCGCTTGAGCAGAAGGAACACGCGTGGAAGGTGCGTCAGATCATCGACGACTCCGACGGCGACCATGACTGGGCCATCACCGGCACCGTCGACCTCGACACCACGCAGGAGACCGGCGAGGTCGTGTTCTTCGACTACCACGTCGGCGCGGCCTGACGGCGGCTGGACCGCTGGCGCGTGTGGAGGGGCGTGGCGGTTTGGGGATCCGCCACGCGAGATGTCGAACGGATGTTCGAAGGTTGGGGTATGGTAGTCGTATGAGCGATACTGACCTGTTTGACGCGAGCGCGGCCGCCGACGAGACGATGACGCGGCCGCTTGCGGTGCGCATGCGGCCGAACACCGTGGACGAGGTGGTCGGCCAGTCGCAGGTGCTGGGGGAGGGCAGTCCCCTGCGCCGGCTGGCGAACCCCGCGTCGAAGGGGTCGCTGACCGCGCCCAGCTCGGTCATCCTGTTCGGGCCTCCTGGCGTGGGCAAGACCACGCTCGCCTATATCGTCGCCAAACAGTCCGGCCGTGCGTTCGAGGAACTGTCGGCCGTCACGTCTGGGGTCAAGGACGTGCGCGACGTGCTGTCGCGCGCACGGCACCGTCTCGTGTCCCAAGGCAAGGAGACCGTGCTGTTCATCGACGAGGTGCACCGGTTCTCCAAATCGCAGCAGGACGCGCTGCTGCCGAGCGTGGAGAACCGCGACGTCACGTTCATCGCCGCCACCACCGAAAACCCGAGCTTTTCGGTCATCAAGCCATTGCTCAGCCGATCGGTCGTCGTCAAGCTCGAATCGCTGGAACCTGACGATCTCAAAACGCTGATCCTCCGTGCGGTGGAGGATCCGCGCGGGCTCAAAGGAGAAGTGAGGATCGACGACGACGCCGTGGACGAGATCATCCGGCTCGCCGGCGGCGACGCGCGTAAGACCCTGACGATCCTCGAAGCGGCGGCCGGCGCGGCCACCGGCGACCAGACGCGCAAAAAAGGCGCCCGTCGGCCGGTCATCACGCCGGACATCGTCAGCAAGGTCATGGACGTGGCGACCGTGCGATACGACAAGGACGGCGACGACCATTACGACGTGATCTCCGCGTTCATCAAATCCATGCGGGGGTCCGACCCGGACGCGGCCATCCACTACCTCGCGCGCATGCTGCGAGCGGGGGAGGACCCGCGCTTCATCGCCCGTCGCATCATGATCGCCGCCGCCGAGGAGGTCGGCATGGCCGCGCCGCAGATCCTGCAGGTCACCGTGGCCGCCGCGCAGGCCGTCGCGATGATCGGCATGCCCGAGGCGCGGATCATCCTCGCCGAGGCGACCATCGCCGTCGCCACCGCGCCGAAATCCAACGCCAGCTACAACGCGATCAACGCGGCGCTCGCCGACGTGGACGCCGGGCTGATCGGCCAGGTGCCGCTGTATTTGAGGAACGCGCCCACCAAGCTTATGAAGGAGTGGGGCAACCACGAGGGATACAAGTACGCGCACGACTGGCCGGGCGCGGTCGCCCCGCAGGAATACCTGCCCGAGGAATTGAGAGGAAAGGAGTACTACCATCCCAACGACCGTGGATACGAGCATGAGGTGAAGCCGCGATTGGAGAAGATCCGCAAGATTCTTCACGAAGGGGAGTGACGTTCCCCGGACGCGGCATCCGACCGGCGTGATTGTCCGGTGTGGTCGGCTAAGGTGTGCGGTGGTTAGGGGCGGAAACGGATGGCCGAATGCCGGTTGCGATCCGTCGAGACAAGACGCCCGAACGGTTGGCAAACCACATTCCACAGATATCATGACCGCATGTGGTCGCCGCCATGCGACTGCCGTCATGAGAGTTGAGCACAAGAAACGGGAGTACGCATGGAATCGCCTACGACACATCAGTCGGGCAATACCGAAACGGCACGCACCGACATCACCCATACCACGCACGTCGGCGCCGCACATGGCGGCGCCGCGCATACGCGCGCGTCCGAAACCGGACCCGTGGCCGCCGCGCGCACCGACGAACGCATCCCGCTGAGCCTGATCGGCTCCATCGTCGCCGTCGGCTCGCTTGCGTTCGTCGGCATCCTCACCGAAACGGTCATGACCGTGCTGTTCCCCGAACTCATGGTCGAGTTCAGCGTCAACACCGCCACCGTGCAGTGGATCACCACGATCTACCTGCTGGTCGTCGCGGCCACCATGCCGTTGTCGTCGTTCCTCAACCGGCGGTTCAGACTCAAAACGCTGTTCGTCGCGGCCGTGACGCTGGCCGTGCTCGGCTCGTTCATCATGATCGTCGGTCACTCGTTCCCGCTCATCCTGATCGCCCGCGTCATCCAGGGCGTCGGTTCGGGCGTGGCCACGCCGCTCATGATGAACATCATCCTCCAGCAGGCACCTCGTTCCAAGGTCGGGCAGCTCATGGGCGTGGGCTCGCTGGTCATCACCGTCGCGCCGGCCATCGGACCGACCGTCGGCGGCGCTATCTCCAGCGTGCTGCCGTGGCGCGCGATCTTCGTCATCGTCATCCCGATCGTACTGTTCGTATCCCTGCCGGTCGGCCTCAAGTGCATCCGTCAGACGCGTCCGACCGAAGCCGCGCAGCTCAATCCGCTGCAGTTCGTCGCGATCGTGCTTGCCCTGTGCGGCCTGATCTTCGCGCTCAACCAGGCCGGCGTGGCGGTCGGTGAGGCCGTGTCCGGAGGCTCCGGCGCGGTGCGTTCCGCGATCCTGGCCGCCGTGAGCCTCGTCATCGGCGTCGGTTCGCTGCTGTTCTTCGGCTGGTCGTCGAAGCGTTCGTTCTCGCCGCTGATCCGCTTGGGCTGGCTGCGTGACCCGGTCGTGCTGCTGCACCTGCTGCCGTACCTGCTCATGCCGATCGTCGGCATCGGCTTCGGCTACGTGGTCACGAACGTGGCGCAGATGTCGCTCGGCACGACGGCGTTCGTGGCCGGTGCGCTCGTGCTGCCGGGCGCGCTGATCGGCGCGTTCTTCGCCCCCGTGGGCGGCATGCTGTACGACCGGTTCGGCGCGCCCCGTCCGGTGCTCGCCGCGATCGGCACGGCCACGCTTGGCCCGGTGCTGCTGCTCGTCTTCTCCATGCATCTGACGCCTGCGCTGCTGGCCGGCTTCTACTTCATTTTCGGCCTGTGCTATGCGCTCGGCTACTCGAACATCATGACCAGCGCGTTGAACGGCATCGACCGCGAATTCACTCCGGACGGCAATGCCGTATTCCAGACCTCGCTCCAGTTCGGCGGCGCGGTCGGCACCGCGCTGTTCTCGACGATCCTCGGCGTGGCGCAGGCCGAAGCCGGAGAGGAAGGATCGGCAACGTTCCGGCATGCCACCGCGGTCGGCGGCGCATGCGTGTTCGCCACGATGATCGTGATCTGCGTGATCTCGGTCTGCTCGCTGGTCGCCGCGTTCCGTCTGCGCGCGGCACGGCGCTAGATCGGCCGGCGACGGTTCGCTGCGACCGCGGCCATGTTCGATGGGCGGTTTTTGCCGGATGGCGGAAACCGCCCTTATTCGTATGCGCGGTTGGAAGGAAGCGCGGCGGAGTGTGCCGCTGTCCCGCTCCATTGTCTGAACGGGTTGTTAGTGTGCGGAGCCATGTGTTCTTTGTGTTGCATGATGGTGGGCGTCTGCCCGCAGACCGGCGGACTGCCCGGTCTGATCTAACGGGCCGGCGGAGCCATGCCCGAAGTCGGGCGTGACCGAATCCGCATTGTTTCACCAATCCCGTCATTCATCATGTTCGTCGACATATGCCGTCGTGTGCCGATATGCGGTCCGAATCCCGCATGCGGTGCGATCATACGCAAGCGCGCCATCGATAACGGCTGTGTCCTGTTCGGAAAGCAACAACACCTCATCTATGTCTCAACACACGCAATCCGTATCATCGTCTGAACCTGAAACCGACCCTCGCGAGAACGGCTGGAAGCCGCGCGTCGCGCTGCTGCTCACGGGGCAGGCCTTCTCCCTGCTGGGATCCAGCATCGTGCAATACGCCCTGTGGTGGTGGATCGCCCTGGAATGGAAATCCGGCTGGTCCATGCTGTTCGCCACCGTGTTCGGCGTGCTGCCGCAGGGCGTCGTCTCGATCTTCGGCGGTTCGATGGCCGACCGTTACCGTCGCAAGCCGCTCATCATGCTGCCCGACCTCATCATCGCGGCCGTCACCATCGTCCTGTCATTCGCGTTCGCGCATGGCTGGGCCGGACTACCGCTGTTGTTCGTCGTGCTGCTCATCCGTTCGTCCGGCGGCGGCGTGCAGACGCCCGCCGTCCAATCGTTCATCCCCGACATCACGCCGACCGGCAAGCTGTTGCGCGTCAACTCGGTGTTCGGCATGATCAACTCGGCCAATATGATCGTCGCACCGGCCGTCGCCGCCGTGCTCATCAATGTCATGCCATTGTGGTCGATCCTGCTCATCGACGTGACGACCGCGGTGATCGGCGTCGGATTCGTCGCGTTGATCCGTGTGCCGGCCAAAGCCGCGACCGCGACGGCCGGTGCGATCGCCGGCGCTCCGGCCGCCGCGACCGATGCGCATCCGATCATCGCCGGCATCCGCCGTACGATGGACGACCTCAAGGCCGGATTCGCATACACGATGCGCCACAACCACTTGAAGGGCGTGGTGCTCGGCGACGGCATGACCTGTCTGATGTCCGTCGCGCCGCTCAACCTCACGCTGCTGCTCATGACCCGCGAATACGAGGGCATCGACCTGAACCTCGGCTTCGTGAACCTGACCACCGCATCCGACAAGCTCGCCGCCAACGAGCTGAGCCTGAGCATCGGCATGCTGCTCGGCGGCGTGTTCATGTCGACGATCGGCGTGAAGATCATCCGCAACAACATGCATGTGATCGCGCTCGGCATCGCCGCGGTCGGCGTCACGGTCGTGGGACTGGGACTTGCGCCCGGGCTGCTCAGCTATCTCATCATCAACGCGCTGTGCGGCGTCGCGTCGGCCGTGTGCGTCGGCCCGATGCGCACCGTCATCCAATCCGAGTCCGACGAGTCGATGGTCGGACGCGTATTCGGCCTCGACACCACGCTCGCCACGTTCGGCATGCCGGTGGGCATGCTCGTCTTCGCGCCGCTCGCCGATATCATCCCGATCATGTGGGTGTTCGTCGCCGGCGGTCTGCTGACCCTGCCGGTCGCGTGGTATGTGTGGAAGCTGTCGAAATGACGATGCGATCAAGCGGGCCGTCGGCGCCGCTGAAATAACGGATATGGCCGGTTCCCATGACCTCGCGATGGGGATCATGGGACCGGCCATATCCGGTGAAGCCATCGGGCCGTCTTACTTGGCCAGCTGCTCCTTGTAGTTCTTGACCGCCTCGGCCAGCGCCTCATCGGTGATGCCGAACGCGCCGAACGTCACGAACGGCTTGACCCACGTCGCGCTGATGTAGTTCGCGGTGCCCTGGAACGGGACCAGCACCTGGTCGATCACGAACTTGTTCGCGCCGTCCGGCTGGTAGTTCGCCTCCGGCGAGCCGGTGGAGACCGCCACCTGGAACTTCTTGCCTTCGAATGCGTGGCCCTCGGAACCGTACGCCCAGCCATGCTGCAGCACCTCGTCTTCCCAGGTCTTGAGCAGCGCGGGGGCGGAGAACCACCACAACGGGAACTGGAACACGATGCGGTCGGCGGCCTCGATCGCCGCCTGCTCGGCCGCGACGTCGATCTTGCCATCCGGATAGAGCGCGTACTCGTCGCGCACGGTCACGTTGTCCAGTTCGGCGGCCGCGTCGGCCAGCGCCTTGTTGACGTGGGACTGGGTGTTCAGACCCGGGTGGAACACGAGAACCAAAGTCTTCATGATGATCTCCTTAATATATGCGTAATGATGTCCGCTCCGTTCGGGATATCCCGGATCGAGATACCACGAAACGAGCCAACCGACATTGATACTACCTTCGCAGATGGCATGTCGTTTGGCGAGCCGCGTACGTTCTGAGCGAACACCGCCGTGGGCCGACGGCGTGCGGTGCGGGCTGACGGATGCGGGTGCGATTCGCGTGACGGGTCGCCTTGCCCGCTGCGCGACGGTCGCGGGTTGACTTCGAGCGCTTGAAGTTTCTACCGTCGATGATGAGGCTGCGATCGTGACAATGACCTCGACATGATCACGGCGGAGAATCAAGGACAAAAGTCATCAAGGAGCCACCATGGACAATCCGAGCGCATTCCCGATGGGCGCGCCGAACGACGCGTACGCGCAGTATTTCGAGGGCCAGAGCTATCTCGCGCCGCTCGCCGCCGACGACCAGGTGTCGGTGGCGAACGTCACGTTCGAACCGGGCTGCACGAACCATTGGCATATCCACCACGGCGTGTGCCAGATCCTGCTTGCCGTGGGCGGTCGCGGCTACTACCAGATCGAAGGGCAGGAGCCGGTCGAACTGAAGCCCGGCGACGTGGCCTACATCCCGCCGGAGACGAAGCACTGGCATGGAGCGGCGCCGGCCGAGTCGTTCGCGCACGTGGCCATCATGCCCAAGGCCGAGGGCGCGTCGAACGAGTGGCTCGAGCCGGTGGATGAGGACGCCTACCGCGCCTTGGCGTAAGTCTCCGCGGCGTCTCGGCGTTTCAAGGCCGTAAGCCGGCATGATCGGTTCGATCTTGTTGGCTTACGGCCTTGTTCTTGCCCCGAAACGACCGTAAGTCAATGGGACGATCGTGATCCTGTCGACTTACGGCCGCCGGAGCGGGTGGAAACGGCCGTAAGTCGACAGAGTCATCATGAAGATGCTGACTTACGGCCTGTTGCCGGCCGAGTCGTTACCTGACGACCTTGAAGCCGCCGGTCCACGGGGTCTGCTCGGTCACGCCCAGGATGATCTGCAGCGCGCCGTAGCCTTCGAGATACTGCGCGCGCTTGAGCGGACCGGCGTCCACGGTCTTGAGACCCGCACCCTCGATGAACGCGGCGACGGTCTTCTTGGCCGTTTCGCTGTCGGAGGCGAGCTGCA
Organism: Bifidobacterium aerophilum; assembly: GCF_010667685.1. Lineage (GTDB taxonomy): Bacteria > Actinomycetota > Actinomycetes > Actinomycetales > Bifidobacteriaceae > Bifidobacterium > Bifidobacterium aerophilum. The sequence goes on from NZ_WHZW01000004.1 coordinate 22,076, forward strand.
CGACGGTCGGCGCGCCGTCGTTTTCGCCGGTGGCCAGCGTGGCGGCGAACGTGGTGTTGAAGCCTTTGACGACCGTGCTGTTCGGCAGCTTGGCGGCCACATATTCGGCGGCGGATTTGAAGCCGGCCGGCAGGGCGAGGTCGAAGGTGGTGAAGTCGATCGGGTTGGACACGTCGACCACGGTCTTGCCGGCCAGCTGGTCGGCGTAGGTGGCGAGAACCTCGTCGTAGGCCGGGAACGGCAGTGCGAGCACGACGATGTCGCCCGAGATGACGGCGTCGCCGAACTTCGCTCCGGCGACGCCTTCGGCAGCGGCGGCGGCCTTGTCCGGGTTGCGGTCGATGACCTGCACGCTCGCACCGGACTTGACGGCCAGTCCTGCGACCGCGGAGCCGATGTTGCCTGCGCCGAAGATGGTGATGCTGCTCATGGTGATGTTCCTTTCGGTGATGCCGCGTGCCGTACGTTGCATGTCGCGTGCGGACAGTGCGGTGGTTGTTGACTGTGGTGATTGTCGGGTGGTTGGTTTGGTTGTGGTCTTGCGATCGCGGCGGCGGAGGTTTGCCGTCCGCTGCGTTCGCGCTGATGCCAGTATGCGTCTCGGAAAGAGATATTTCAAATCGAGATATATCAGAAAGATTTATGGCTTGCATTGAATCGGCATGATTCCGCCGATCGTGGACTATCGCGGAATGTTTGTCGTCGGCGTGTCGTTCTGAGATATCTCGGATTGAGATATTATGAACGTATGATGAACACGATAGAAATCATGACCCTGGGCTTCCTGAGCGAGGAGCCGCTATGCGGCTACCGCCTGCGCAAGAAGATGGAACAGCTGCAGGGCTACATGCAGGCCGTTTCCGACGGCACATTGCATTCGGTGACGAACAAGTTCGTCAAGGCCGGCTACATCGGCGAGACCTTCACCGTCGTCAACGGCCGGCGCCTGCGCGAATTCCACCTCGAACCCGCCGGCCGCGAGCGGCTGATCGAGGAACTGAAAAACACCAGCGGCTACAACCTCACCAACATCACCAAATGGGCGGTGGTCCTTTCGTTCCTCTCCGTCATCCCCGACGAGGCCGACCGTCGCGCCGTGCTGCGACGCCGTCTCGACTCGCTGGGCTGTGACGTACGCCGGCTGTACAGCGACGGCGAAGGCCCGATCGACAACGACAAGGTCGCCGACAAGTACCGCCGCGCGGTGCTGATGATCCACGACGCCGAAATCGACGCCGAACGCCAATGGCTCCAACGCGAGCTCGGCGAGTGAGTTTCACGTAACATTCGCCGGTACGATGACACATTGTTTGACATGCAACAATCGTCGTCGCAACGGAGGATGCGCCCCATGACCGAACACGCAACAAGAAACGGCGGCATGCCGGAGGACAGGCCGGAACAGTCCGGGCAAGAACGATCCGAACGGTCCACGTCGGCCGACGTTCGTCGACCGTCGGAGACGGACGCACGTTCGGGTGCACGGCCGGCCAACGCCAAACGACCCGTGCCCGCGGCCATCATCGTGTGCGTGGTCGCGCTCGCGATCCTCACGTTCCTCGGCATCCTGTCGGAAACATCGCTCAACATCGCCTACTCCACGCTCATGCAGGAGTTCGCGGTCGACGCGTCCACCGTGCAATGGCTCACCACCGGCTACCTGCTGCTGCTATCGGTCGCGATCCCCAGCTCGCCGTTCATGGTGCGCCGCTTCGCCACGAAGACACTGTTCGTCACGGCGGTCGTGATCTTCGCCGCCGGCACGCTGATCGGCGCGTTCGCCGTCAGCTTCCCGATGTTGCTCGCCGCGCGACTCGTCATGGCGCTCGGCACCGGCATCTCGCTGCCGCTCATCACCAACATCATCCTCGAGAAGGCGCCGCTCGAACAGCGCGGCGCGATGCTCGGCATCGTCAGTCTCGTCACCTGCGCCGCGCCGGCCATCGGCCCGGTGTTCGGCGGCGTGGTCATGGAATGGCTCGACTGGCATTGGATCTTCTACACGATGCTGCCGTTCCTGCTCGTCGCGTTCCTGCTCGGCATGGCGACCGTGCCGGAGATCCGCCATTCCGGCGACGCCGAACAGGCGACGATCAGCGTGCCGTCGCTGCTGCTGGTCGCCGCCGGGCTCGCCGGCCTGATCGTCGCGGTGAGCTTCTTCGCCAGCTGGAACGGCGACTGGCGGTTCTGGCTGACCCTGGCCGCGAGCGTGGCGGTGCTGGCGGTATTCGTACTCGTGCAGCTGCGCATGACGCGGCCGTTGGTCGAGGTGCGCGTGTTTGCCTATTCCGGTTTCTCGCTCGGCATGCTGATCCTGCTCATGGCGTCCGGCGGCGTGCTCGGACTGAACTTCATGCTGCCGATCCTGCTGCAACGCGGCTTCGGACTGGGCAGTCTGCCCGCGGCGTTGACCTTGTTGCCGGGTGCGGTGGTCGGCGCGATCGCGGCGCCGATGATCGGCGGCGCGTTGAAACGCCATTTCCCGCCGAAGTTCATCGTGACCGGGTTTGTGGTCGTCGCGGCGATGGACGTGGTGCTCGTCGTGGCGTCCGGCAGCGTGGCGGCGGTGGCCGTCGCCTACGCGGTGTTCATGGCGTTCTCCGGATTCGTGCTCGTGCCCGATCAGACCCACGCGCTCAACCAGCTGCCCGCGCGGCTCAACGCCGACGGATCCGCGGTGATGAACACCGTGCAGCAGCTCGCCGGCGCGATCGGCACGGCCGTGGCCAGCGCGCTGCTGTCCGAGTTCTCCGCCGCCGCGGCCCGGGGCGGCGCGGACGAGGCCGCGTCCTATGTGCGGGGATTTTCGTCAAGCATGTGGGTGCTGGCCGGCATGGCCGTGGTCGGCGTCGCGCTCGCCGCGCTCATGTTCCGGTTCTCGACGCGGCGGTCGCCGGAACTGGTCGAGGCGTAGCGGTCAACGTCGCCCGTCGCGCACCAGCAGCGACAACGCGAACGCGACGATCGACGTGACGGTCGAGACGACGAACACCGCATCCACGCCGTGCGCGAGTCCCGCGGCCGCCGAACCGGCCGCCGACGCCGGCAGGGTATTCGTCGTCATGACCGTGAAGCAGATCGCGATGCCGATCGCCGCGCACGTCTGCCGCAGCGTGTTGTTCATCGCCGTGCCGTGCGGGATCAGCGGCCCGGTCAACTGGTTGAGCGCGGTCGTGGTCAGCGGCATCAGGCAGAACGCGACGCCGGTCATCATCAGTGTGAAGCACACGGCCGGATACCACGCCGGCGTGTCAGCATCCATCCGCGACAGCGCGAACGACGCGGCCGCGATGACGGCGATTGCCGGGGGAGCGATGCGACGGATGCCGACCCGGTCGAACAGGCGGCCGGCGACCGGGTTGAACACGCCCTCGGCGATGCCGCCGCCCGCCAGCAGCAGGCCGGACTGCAGCGCGGTCATCCCCAGCACGTTCTGAATGAACATCGGCAGGATGTTCATCGTCGCGATGAACGTGACGAACACCAGCACGATCACGATCATCGGCAATGTGAACATCGGCCGCGCGAACACGCGGAAGTCGAGCAGCGGACGCGGCAGGCGCAGCTGACGCACGACGAACGCGACCAGTGCGACCGCGCCGACCGCCAGCGAGACAAGCGTGTCGGTCGCGGCCCAGCCGGACTGACCGGCCAGCGAGAACCCGAGCAGCAGGCCGCCGAAGCCGAGCGTCGACAGCGTGACCGACGGCACGTCGATCGTCGGATCGGTCTGCGGCGTGACGTTGCGCACCGTCGGGATCGCGGCGACGAGCACGGCCACGGCGATCACGACGAGCGGCACGAACAGGAAACGCCACGGCAGCAGGTCGATGATCAAGCCGGACAAGGTCGGTCCGATCGCCGGAGCGAACGCGATGACCATGCCGAACCAGCCCATCGCCGTGCCGCGCTGGCTCGGCGGGAACGTGAGGAACAGCACGGTCTGCAGCAGCGGCATGAGGATGCCCGCGCCGGTGGCCTGCAGCACGCGGCCGGCCAGCAGCACCCAGAAACCAGGCGCGCACAGGCATACCAGCGTGCCGAACAGGAACATGCCGATCGCGTAGAGGAACAGCTGGCGCGTGGTGAACCGTTGGATGAGGAACGCGGTGACCGGGATCATGATGCCGTTGGTGAGCATGAACCCGGTGCTCAGCCACTGCGCGGTATTGCTGGTGACGCCGAAGTCGAGCATGAGATGCGGCAGGGCGCTCGTCATGAGCGTCTGGTTGAGAATGGCGGTGAACGAGCCGATCATCATGATGACGATCGGCAGGATCGGATGATCGGCGGGCATCGATCGCCTGCGATCCGGCGACGCGGCGGTCTCGTGCGGTTGCGTCGCGCGTTGCGCCGTGTGCGATGACGTGATCTGCGACATGTGCGAATCAGACATGGTTGTCCCTTCCGTGAAGTGCGAATGGTGGTCCCAGCTGATTTCGGTCAACGTCATGATGTGCGGTGCGCGGCCGTTCGTCGAAGATCGATGATGGTCGCCATCGCGTGACGCCGTAGCCCCTGCCGGTCGATGTCATGGCCAGTCTACTGCGGGCGATGACATCGTCGGATTTGATTGACGTTTGGTTTGCCCGCGTGGATCGCGGATGTTCGTGACGGATTGCGGCGCGCTTGTGGAAAGCGCTTGCTGATGGCGGATCGCCGAGTACAGTGTGGGAGAGGAAAATGTCACGGCGTCACGCCGCTACAAGGAGGTACACATGCTTGTCAATCACGCCAACCCGACCCGCGCCGACATGCTCGCCCACATGGGTAGCCTGCAGCAGGCCGCCTACACGCGTCCGATCGAATATCAGGAGGGGCGCTCCCACGGCCTGCGCGGCATCGAGGTGAAGAACGGCCCGCTTCGTTTCATGTCGATGTCCGACCGTGCGCTCGACATCGCGCAGATCGAATACCGCGGCGAGAACCTCACGTTCCTGTCCAAGCCGGGCCTCAACGGCCGCAACCAGTTCGACACCAACGGCGCCGAGGCGCAGCGTTCCATCATGGGCGGCCTGTTCTTCACCTGCGGATTCGAGAACATCTGCGCGCCGTACGTCACGCCCGAAGGCTCCAAGTATCCGGCCGGCAGCTATCCGATGCACGGCCGCATCCGCACCACGCCGGCCGAGCACGTCTCCTCCGACGCGTACTGGAACGAGAACGACCAGTATGTGCTCGAGGTGTCCGGCGAGATGCGCGAGGCCGAACTGTTCGGCGAGAACATGGTGCTGCGGCGGCGCATTTCGTCGGTGTACGGCACGTCCACGATCACCGTCGAAGACGAGGTCACCAACGAATCCTTCCGCGAAGAGCCGCTCATGTGGATGTACCACTGCAACTTCGGCTGGCCGCTGCTTGCCGAGGGCGCCGAGGTCGTGATCCCGAGCCGTAAGGCGACGCCGCGCGATGAGACGACCGCCGCCGACACGACCCCGTGGAACGAGATCGGAGCGCCGGTCGCGAACAAGCCGGAAAGCGTATACCTGCACGATCTGGCCGCCGACGAAAACGGTCGCAGTTTCGCCGCCGTCGTCAACCGCACGCTCGGCCTTGGCGTCGTGATCGAATTCGACGCCGCCGACTTCCCGTACTTCATGGAATGGAAGTCGATGGGTTCCGGCGACTATGTCGTCGGCCTCGAACCGTCCAACTCCAGCGTGCACGGTCGCGGCTGGCACGAGCAGCGCGGCGACCTGCACACGATCGCGCCGCAGGCGACCGAACGCAAGGTCGTCACGTTCACCGTCATCGAGGGCGACGCCGCGATCGACGCGCTCGTCGCCCGCCGCGACGCGCTCCTCGCCGCCTGAGTCGCGTCGGTCACGGGGGGGGCGGTGCCTCTCCATAAACGGCCTCAACCGCTTGTAATCGTCACTATGTTCGAGTGATCGTGACATGGGCTCGAACATAGTGATGATTGGAGGGGCTGTACCGTCACTATGTTCGAGACGACATGCCGATCGCTCGAACATAGTGACGGTCATCGTTGCCGCCATGCGTACATGTCGTGGCGCGTTGACGGCGTCTGCGACTAACCGACGCGCGATGATAGCCCCGAACATCGTCGTCACCGTTCGTTGCCGAGGATATCCGTCTCCCGCTCGTAGACCGGATACATGACGGCCATCGGCACGTTGGCATCCAGCAGTTTGTGCCTCAGTGGATGGCGTTGGCGTACCTCATCGTAATTGGTGCGAATGATTCGCGTGACCCCGGCGTTGCGCAAGGTGTCTTCCCTCTTGCGCTCCTCGTGCACTACGTCCTGTATGCCCCGCCTTCCCGTCATCGCCGGATCCACATACTTGCCTGTGCCGTCATATTCCAGCACGATGATGCGCCCGTCCTGCGTGTGCCATACGAAATCGGCGCGATGCTTGACCCACGGTGCATCGGGATCAAGAAACACGTGTTGCAACTCCGGTACGGCGAACCCCTCTTCGATGACCGTCGCGTAGCATAACGACTCGCCGCCGTTCTCGTTGAGCGGGTTCGCGTAATGCAGCAACCGCAGCACCGGACCGCAGTCGGCGTGCAGGCCATCGCAGATTTCCAGGATGCTTTCGCGGGTGACCAAATCACGACGCAATGCCGAATCGAACATGGGCAATGCCTGGGAGAACGAATATCGTAGCCCGCAGTCCACCAATGTACGTTCCGGCGCGGTGATCCGTACCGCATCCACGATTGTGCCGGTATATGAGGTTACATCCGGTGGCATGTTCGCCACCAATGAGGTGACGACCCCGGTTCGTTCCCGTGTCCGGGTGACCATACTGATCGGTGGGCTCTGCATGCTGATATGGCATATGGAGCCATACGAGCGTGATGTGCCGCCGGTGGGCGATGCAAGAAACACGGTTCCATCTTGATGCAGGTTCCAGCCGTATTCGAGTCGTAGCATCGCGGCGGCACTTAGTCCGGCGAATATGCGGTTCGGACGCTGAATCGCCAGTGTGCGAATGACATGCCGCGCCTGTTCCGCGGCGTTCAGCGACGCCCAATAGGCCGTGCGGGCATAGACGTTGCGATGCGGACGCACCAAAAGTCCGGCGCGCAGTCGGGTCAGGGCAGCTTGGCGTTGCGCGTTGGTTGCCGGAGTGAAGCATCGTTGGTTTCGTTCGGCGGCGTCGCATAGTCGGTCGATCTGTGCATGTGTTCTCATGCCGTCATGATGAGGGACGGCTGGTTGCCGCGCAATGAAAACAGGGGTATGTGGTCGAACGGTATGCTGTTCGGCGTGTCGCGGTTGACGGATTGCGGATGGCTCGAGGATGGCCGACCAGTGCCATATTCGATGGACGATGATGTCGAGAACGGAAACCATCACTATGTTCGAGCGATTGCGATATGGGCTCGAACATAATGACGTTTGAAAGGAGCGAATCGTCACTATGTTCGAGCCGATGCCACGATCACTCGAACATAGTGACGGTACGATCCGGGGATGATTGATACGAACCTCGAACGGTCAGCGTGTGAATCCCATGCGGTCGGCTTCGGTGATCGGCCGCAGCACGCGTGCCGGGTTGCCCACGGCGACCACGTTGTCCGGAACGTCACGTGTGACGGCGGACCCCGCGCCGATCACCGCGCCGCGGCCGATCGTCACACCGCCCAGCACGATCACGTGCGCTCCCAGCCATGCACCGTCGCCGATCGTGATCGGCCGTGACACCGCGCCGCCCGCCGCGCGCTCATCGTAATCCAACGCATGGTTCGTGGTGAACAGCCCCACCATCGGCGCGATCCACACCGACTCGCCGATCGTGATCGGCGCCGCATCGAACATCACACAGTCGTAATTGACGAACGATCCCGCGCCAAGATGGATGTTGCATCCCAGATCGCACCGGAAATTCGGCTCGACCACCACGCCGTCGCCGACCGAGCCGAGCATCCGTTCCAACAACGCCCGCCGGCGCGCCGCATCCTCGAAATCGGTGCGGTTGTACGCCTCGAACAGCCGCCGTACCTCCACGCGCTTACGCTCCAGCTCCGGGTGCATGTCCCAGTACGGTTGCCCGGACACCATGCGCGACCACACCTCGCGCCCCTCGCCGGTCAGATCGGCGGGAATGACGGGTGTCATTGGCTGTGTCTTACGTCGTTGACTGCTCATGGTCGCTCCTTTGCCGTGATGCTATGTGCCATGTCGTGCAGTGATGTGCGCATTGGCGCATACGTTGATGGCACTGTGCGTGTCGCCTTTGCCGCGCCGTACCGGTGTGCGCCGTGCGTGCGCCGGCTGATATCCTCATCGTACCGACGGACTTCCTATAATGGTCGCGTGACGCGCGGCGGAAGGAGACCGGATGGCGAGACTGCTGGTCGTCGAGGACGAAAGGCGCTCAACGACATCACATGCGTCACGCTGCGCGACGCCGGCTATGAGGTAACCGGCTGCCTGAACGCCAGCCGCGCGTTCGACGCGATGCATGGCACGCTCGGCTCGGCTGTGTTCGTGGCGGTGATGGTCGCCGCCGGCGATGATCCAGCGGGAGTGGATGTCGCGTTCCGGGCCGTGATCGGCGTCGCCGTGGCCGGTTGTGTCATGGCCGTGGCGTGTTGTCGTTGTCCTTGAGCGAATTGATGAGCTGGGAGACGATATTCGGCATGATGGAATGACTGAGCCACTCGATGTTCTCCGGCGTGAACAGGGCCGGCGCCTTGGCGAGGAGGCCGAGGATGCCGCTCGACGCGAATTCCAGCACCATGCGCTGGCCCGGGTTCAGCGTGGCCGGATCGCGGCCGAGCGCCGTCAGCCAGATCTCGATGACATGGGTTTTGAGCTGTGCCGCCAGACCGGCCGAACCGTGCGGCCCGGCGATGAGCGATAGACGGCGGATGGATGCGAGATGTTGCGGCGATGACACGTTGGCAAGCGCGAAGTCGCGAATGCCGTCGATGTCTTCGTCCTGACGAATGATGTGCGCGATGAACTCGGTCACGCCCGGTTCTTCATAGATCGCCGCGATCGCATCGTCGGCCAGTTCCGGGATGTTGGCGTAATGGTAGTAGAACGCGCTGCGATTGAGCCCGCTTTCGCGCGTGATGTCGCTGATGGTGATCTGTGCGTACGGCTTGTGTTCGAGCAGCGTCCAGAAGGCCGTCTGCATTTTCTCCGGCGCGCTTTGCTCGTCGGCTTTCGGTCGTGCCATATGCGATGCCTCCTGGTGACGACGCGTACGATGCAGCCTGATGTCGTATTCGCGGCCGCAAGGGTGATAATTCAACACAATATCGTGTTTTCGGCATCACAAAGCCGATCCTGTCGTAAAACCCATCACAATGTCGAATTGCGTGGATTTATTTACCCGACAGACTGATGTATTTCTTGGAACCGCAAGTCCACAAAACATCGCAACAGTCAATCGCAAGAGAGGGCCGATCGACATGTCATTCCTTGAATTCCATGACGTGGTACGCCAGTACGGCAGCGGCGAATCAGCCGTACGCGCACTCGACCATGCCACCTTCGACATCGAACGCGGCGAACTCGCCGTCATCCTCGGCGCGTCCGGCGCCGGAAAATCCACCAAGCTGAACATTTTGGGCGGCATGGACCGCGCCACCTCCGGCAGCGTGCGGCTCGACGGCAAGGACATCACCGCGTTCAACGAGGCGCAGCTGACCGACTACCGCCGGTTCGACGTCGGTTTCGTCTTCCAGTTCTACAATCTCGTGCCCAATCTGACCGCGCTCGAGAACGTCGAACTGGCCAGCCAGATCTGCCCGAATGCCCTTGACGCGCGCGAGACGCTCGAGAAAGTCGGTTTGGGGGAGCGCCTGAACAACTTTCCCGCGCAACTGTCCGGCGGCGAACAGCAGCGTGTCTCCATCGCCCGCGCGCTCGCCAAGAACCCGAAACTGCTGCTGTGCGACGAGCCGACCGGCGCGCTCGACTACAACACCGGCAAGGAGGTGCTGCAACTGCTGCAGGATTCCTGCCGTCGCCGCGGCATCACCGTCGCGCTCGTCACGCACAATTCCGCGCTCGCACCGATGGGGGACCGTCTGATCCGGTTCCGTTCCGGCAAGGTCACCGAGATCACGACGAATCCGAATCCGAAGCCGATCGCGGACATCGAGTGGTAGGGGGGCGATGATGGGAACAACCGCATTATGGAAGGACGCATGGCGTGCGATCCGCGGCAACGGCAAGCGTTTCGCCGCGATGATGGTGATCGTAGCGGTCGGCGTGATGATGCTCGGCGGCCTCAATTCGGTCGCCCGCGACATTCGCGCCGGACTCGACGCGTTCTTCGACGAAACGACCATGCACGACATCGCGATCGTCTCCACGCTTGGCTTCGATGACGATGACATCGCCGCGCTACGCAAGGTGGACGGCGTCAAGGATGCGGCCGGCGAATACGCGGCCGGCGTCGTCACGACGATCAACGGTCGGCAGGCGTCCGCCACCGTCACCGCGCTCAATGATCGCGGCATCGACGAGCCGTACGTGACCGATGGGCGGCTGCCGAACGCCGATCACGAGATCGCCGTGACCGCGCAGTATCTGGACGACTCCGGCAAGTCGATCGGCGACACGCTCAAGTTCAGGCCGGACGATTCGACGATGACGGCCGCGACCGGCTCGACCGGTCCGTCGTCGGACGACACGACGGACGATTCGACGGGCACGGATGATTCGACGGGCACGGACAAGGACGATTTGGCGAGCACGGACAAGACGGCCGGCATGTTCGCGGACGGTGCATACACGATCGTCGGCACGATCATCGACCCGAACTACATCGTGAACCCGACCGGTCCTCTTGCGCTCATCTCCGGCAGCAGGACCGTGTATCCGATGGTCGTCGCGACCGGCTCGCTTGCCAAGACCGGCGACGGAAGGGGCTCGACAGCCGAACTGCCGTACACGTCCGCCGTGCTCACCGTTGCCGGAGCGGCCTCGATGAACACGTATGACGGCGACTATCTGGACGCCGTGGCCGACGCGACGACCGCGGTCGAAGCCATCCGACCAACCCGGGAACGGGCCCGCACCGACACCGTGCGCCAGACCGCGCTCGACAAGGCGATGCGCGCGCTCGACGAGCAGAAAGCCACGATCGCCGTGCTGCCCGACGGATTGCCGGCCAAAACCGCAGCCGAACAGCGGCTCGCCAAAGCCGAGGCGGCCATCAAGAAGAAGGCCGATGCGCTGCCCGAAGCCAAGTGGATCATCCGCGACCGCAGCTCGGTCACCAGCTATGAGGACGTGAAGACGCAAAGCGAGATGATCACGCGTCTGGGCACATTGTTCCCGGTGCTGTTTCTCGTCATCGCGCTGCTCGTGAGCCTGACCGCCGTCACGCGCATGGTGGAGGAGGACCGTCAGCTCATCGGCACCTATAAGGCGCTCGGCTATACGCGCCACGAGACGATGATCAAATACCTCGTCTACTCGGGCGCGGCCTGCCTGTTCGGCGGACTGCTCGGGGACGTGCTCGGCCTGATCGGCCTGCCGTTCGTGTTCACGCGGCGGCTGATCTCGCGCATTTACGTGTTGCCCGGATACCCGCTGTTGGTGGACTGGCGGATCGCCGTCGGCGGCGTGCTGCTGTTCGTCGTCGTGATCACCGGCGTGGCCGCGGCGGCGACCGCCGGATCGTTGAGACTCGAACCGGCCGAACTCATGCGTCCGAAGGCACCGAAGGCCGGACGCACGATCGCATTGCAGCGCGTCGGCTTCATCTGGAACCATCTGAGCTTCCTCGGCAAGGTGACCGCCCGCAACCTGTTCCGCTACAAGTCCCGCGCGCTCATGGTCATCATCGGCGTGCTCGGCTGCACCGCGCTCATGACCGCCGGCTTCGGCATGGGATCGTCCGCACTCACGCTGATGCCGCGACAGCACCGCGACATCGCGCCGTACGACGTGCTCGCCGTCACCTCCGCCGCCGACCATGATGCCGCGCAGCGGTCACTGGACGACGATTCGCGCGTGGCATCCACGCTGCCGTTGCAGCTGGGAAGCGTGACACTGACCGCGACGGACGATACGGACTCGCGCGGCGACGCGGACGGCACGGCCGCGACGGCCGATGACGCGAAGATCGCCGCTCAGCTCATGGTCGTGCCGGACGGCGAGTCATTGCGTGACTTCATCGACCTGCATACCTCGGACGGCTCGCCGATCTCACTGCCGAATGAAGATCCCGGTGACGGTTCTGACGATACCGGCGTGGTCGTCACGACCAACGCCGCGAAAAAACTTGCGCTTGCGAACGGCGTCACGGTCAACCTGACCGATGCGATGGCCAACGGCGCGAACGTCACCGTCACCGGCATCGCGCAGTATTACACCGGCAATCTCGTCATCATGACCGAATCCGCATACGAGCGTGTGTTCGGTACCGGCTTTGCCGAGAACGCCGACCTCATCAACGTGAGGGACGACGATCCGGACGCCAAAATCGCGTTCGCCGACGATCTTGCCGGCGACGACGACTATCTGTCCGTCATGAGCTCCGCCAAGCAGGAGCGTGACTTCTCGAAGAGCTTTCTCATGTTCTTCGTGATGATCGGCTTCATCGTGATCATGGCCGCGATCCTCGCCATCGTGGTGCTCTACACGCTCGCCTCCACGAACATTTCGGAGCGCGAACGCGAGCTCGCCACCATCAAGGTGCTCGGCTTCCGCAAACGCGAGGTGCACGGCTATGTGAACAAGGAGATGCTGCTGCTCGCCGCGTTCGGCATCGCGCTCGGCCTGCCAAGCGGGAGAGCGTTGCTCGGATTCCTGCTTGGCAGGCTCGACCTGCCGGGCATGACCATCGTGCCGAACGTGGCCTGGTACTGTTATGCGGCCGCCGCGGCGCTCGCGCTGGCGTTCACGGTGCTGGTCGAAGCGGCGACGAACCGGTCGCTTGATCGCATCGACATGGTCGGCGCGCTCAAAAGCCCCGAGTGACGGCCTCTCGGAAAACGCCGCGTCTACTCCACGCGAACCGTCTGGCTGAGCGCATGCGACTCGCCCGGAGCCAGCACGACCGCCAGCTCGCGGTTCGCGGCCGCCTCCACGCAGACGAAATCACGCCATTCGGCCTCGGCCAGGTCGCCGATGGCATTGCCTGCGACCTCGCCCGGATTCCACACCACGGTCTGCGGCGATCCGGACTTGCCGATCACGATCGTACGGCCGAGTCCCTCGTCGCGCACCCGTAGCTCGTCGTCCGAATAATAGATCCTGTCGACCGTCGTGCCGTCGAACGTCACGGTCGGATCATCCTGCGCGCGGCGGGGGAAGCCCGGCTGCGTCGCATCAAGGTACGTCGCGCCGCCCAGGCCTTCGACGCCGATCGTCGTCACGTCGCTCACATGGAAGTACGTGTGCAGCGCGGTCTCGTACTCCAACGGCTGGTCGCCGGTGTTGGTCACGGTCAGCGTCATCGTAAGCGTGTCGCCGACGGTCACGTCGTATTCGGCATGGAAGCGCGAGCCGGGGCCGGAGATGAGCTGATCGACCAGCGCGGGATCGATGTCGTCCGAGTCGAGCGTGTACCGGATATGGCGGTCGGTCAGCGTCGCCTCGTCCGCCTTCCAGAAGCTCAGGCGCGCGAACCCGTGCTTGGGCTTCTTGTCGGTCGGCTCGCCGTGCGCGAAACCGGCGTTGAACCACGGGAAGATCACCGGGACGCCGCCGCGGACCGCCGCGTTCGGGCCGAGATACACGGCCTTCGGCTGCCACACCACGGTCGGCTGGCCGGTCGGGGCCCAGTTGATGACGTGCGCGCCGTGATCGCCGATCAGCGCCGATCCATCCTCATTGACGATATTGCGAATAACGAATGTACTGCTCATTGGCCCAGTATCCTGCGCGGGCAGGACGGCGACGGGCGGTCTCCGCCGGGACATATGCGGCGTTTGCGGGGGCGCCGCCGCGACGCGTTCTCCCGGCGGCGTGTCGCCCGCTTTACTTCGAGCGCTTGAGGCTCCTAGCGTTGGATGACGTTGACGTACGAAACGACATAAGGAGAACTGACATGAGCGCAACGATGAAGGCCGCGATGTTCGTGGAACCGGGCCGTATGGCCGTCGAAGAGGTGCCGAAGGCGCGTATCGAGGCCGACACCGACGCCGTGGTGCGCGTGGTGCGCGCCTGCGTGTGCGGCTCGGACCTGTGGTACTTTCGCGGGCTGTCCGACCATCCGCATCATGCGCAGATCGGCCATGAGTCGATCGGCGTGGTCGAGGAGGTCGGCTCCGCGGTGGCCTCGGTCAAGCCGGGCGACTTCGTGGTGCTGCCGTTCCCGTACAGCTGCGGCGCCTGTCCGGTGTGCAAGGCCGGATTCGAGTCCGTCTGCCCGCACGGCGGCTATTTCGGCGCAAGCCAGGCCGAGTACGTGCGCGTGCCGGAGGCCGACGGCACGGTCGTCGTCGTGCCGGGTTCACCGGAGGATTACGACGATGCGACGCTCGCCTCGCTGCTGACCATCGCCGACGTGATGTCGACCGGTTACCATGCGGCCGTGTCCGCGGAAGTCAAGCCGGGCGACACCGCCGTGGTGATGGGTGACGGCGCGGTCGGCCTGTGCGGTGTGCTGTCGGCGCACATGCTCGGCGCGTCCCGCATCATCGCGATGAGCCGGCACGAGGACCGTGCGGCCGTGGCCCGCGAGTTCGGCGCGACCGACATCGTCGCCGAGCGCGATCAGGCCGCGATCGACAAGGTGCTGGAGATGACCGGCGGCTACGGCGCGGACGCGGTGCTCGAATGCGTCGGTTCGAAGCAGTCGTTCGACACGGCGATCGGCCTGATCCGCCGCGGCGGCGTGATCGGCCGCGTCGGTCTGCCGCATGATGTGGAAATCAGCGCGCAGGGCACATTCTACGGCAACATCGGCATCAAGGGCGGCCCGGCGCCGGTGCGCCACTACGATCTGGAGTCCGGCCTGCTCGATGCGGTGCTCAAGCATGAAATCAACCCGGGCCGCGTGTTCACCGGCGAATACGATCTCGACCATATCCAGGACGCCTACGAGGCGATGGACCAGCGCAAGGTCATCAAGTCGCTCATCCGATTCTGACCGGGCTTCGGAACGGACCGCCGTCCGCGGGCTACGATGGATGCCATGACGCAACCTGGTATCCATCCGCCGCGGTCGGCGGAATCCGCCGGACGCAGGCAAACCCCGAAGGCGATCGAAGTGCGCGGCGCCCGCGTGCATAATCTCAAGAACATCGACGTGGATGTGCCCTTGGGAGAACTGGTGGGCGTCGCCGGCGTTTCCGGGTCGGGCAAAAGCTCACTGGCATTGGGCGTGCTGTACGCGGAAGGCTCCCGGCGGTATCTGGAGGCGCTGTCCACGTATACGCGCCGGCGCCTGACCCAGGCCTCCCGCGCGCAGGTGGACGAGGTGCTGCATGTTCCGGCCGCACTTGCCCTGCACCAGCGGCCCGCGGTGCCTGGCATCCGTTCCACGTTCGGCACGATGACCGAACTGCTCAACAGTCTCAGACTGTTGTTCTCCCGCTGCGCCTCCCACGTATGCCCGCATTGCGGGGAGCGCAACGAACCCACGCTGAACGTGGCCGCCGGACTGCCGATCGTCTGCGCGAACTGCGGAACACGGTTCGACGCGCCCGGCGCGGAGTCGCTGGCCTTCAATTCCGGCGGCGCATGCCCCGCCTGCTCGGGCACCGGCATCGTGCGTGAGGTGAACCGGGCCTCGCTCGTGCCGGACGAGAGCAAATCCATCGACGAAGGGGCCGTGCTGCCATGGGGCTCGCTGATGTGGGATCTCATGAAGCAGGTATGCGGCGCGATGGGCGTGCGTACCGACGTGCCGTTCCGCGAACTGACTCCCAAGGAACGTGACATCGTCTTCAACGGGCCGGCCGTCAAGAAGCATATCCTCTACCGGTCCAAGAAATCGGACGATTTCGCCGAACTCGACTTCACCTACTACAACGCCGTCTACACCGTCGAGAACGCGCTTGCCAAGGCCAAGGACGAGCAGGGGCTGAAGCGCGTGGCCCGGTTCCTCGAAGAGAAACCATGCCCCGACTGCGGCGGCAGCAGGCTGAGCAAGGCGGCCCGGGCGCCGCGGATCAGCGGACTGAACCTGGCCGGGGCCGCCGCCATGACCCTGGACGATGCGGTGGCTTGGGTGCGGGGCGTACCCGCATCGCTCGCGCCCGACATGCGGCCGATGGCCACGAACATCTGCGAATCGTTCCTCGACGTGGCCCGCCGCCTGCTGGAGCTCGGTTTGGGATATCTCGCGCTCGACCGCGCCGGGGCGACCCTGTCCACCGGTGAACGCCAGCGCGTGCAGTTGGCGCGTGCGGTGCGCAACCGTACCACGGGCGTGCTGTACGTGCTTGACGAACCGTCCATCGGCCTGCATCCCTCGAACGTGGACGGTCTGCTCGGCGTGATGCACGATCTTGTGGCGGACGGCAATTCCGTCGTGGTGGTCGACCATGACGTACGCGTGCTCAAAGCCGCCGACCATCTCATCGAAATGGGTCCGGTGGCCGGCGCGGAGGGCGGCCATGTGCTCGCGCAGGGCACGGTCGGCGAGGTCGGCGCGAACCCCGCCAGCCGCATCGCGCCGTTCCTGCTTGAACGGGGCCAACAACGTGTACGGGCCCGGTGCGACGAATCGGTTGTGTTCGCCTTTGGTCGCATCCATATGGAGTCCGAACGCCTGCATACGGTCAAGCCCCTGAACGTCGACATCCCTCGGGGCCGTCTCGTCGCCGTGACCGGCGTTTCCGGTTCCGGCAAGACCACGCTCGTGCTCGAAACGCTGGTTCCGGCCCTGAAGGCGCAGGCGGCCGACGAACCGCTGCCCCCGCATGTCCGCTCGATCGATGCGGACGGCATCGCGCACGTCAATCTCATCGACTCGACGCCAATCGGCGCCAACGTGCGATCCACCGTAGCCACCTATTGCGGCGTCCATGACGAGCTGCGCCGCGCGTTCGCCCGCAGCGAGGACGCCAGGCGGCTCGGCTACAGGGCCGGGGATTTCTCCTACAACACGGGACGCCTGCGATGCCCCACCTGCGACGGCACCGGATCGATCAGCCTCGACGTGCAGTTCCTGCCCGACGTGACCATCGACTGTCCCGATTGCCGAGGCTCCCGGTACGCGCCTGACGCCGACCGTGTCCATCGCATCTGCAAGGACGGACGTGCGCTGACCCTGCCGCAGCTCATGGCGATGAGCGTGGACGAGGCGCTGGCCGTGACCGGCGATATGCGGAAGGTTCACGCCAGGCTGACCACGTTGCACGACCTGGGACTCGGCTATCTGACGCTGGGCGAGCCGACGCCCGCTCTCTCCGGCGGCGAGGCGCAACGGCTCAAACTCGCCGGCGACATGGGCAGATCCCAGTCGGATGCCGTGTTCGTGTTCGACGAGCCCACCATCGGCCTGCATCCGCTCGACGTGCGCGTGCTGCTGTCCGTGTTCGACCGTCTGGTCGCCGCCGGAGCCACCGTCGTGGTGATTGAGCACGACCTCGACATGATCGCCAACGCCGACTACGTCATCGACATGGGACCCGGCGGCGGCGAATCGGGCGGGCGTATCGTCGCCGCCGGCACGCCGGACGGGATCGCAGCGAATCCGAAGTGCATCACCGGCCGATACCTGTCGGTGCATTCCTGACGCCCGACACGACGATCACGGCGTCGTGTCGGGAGCGTCATGGATGTCGAACAGGCGCACCTGCGGCAGCGGATACCATTGCGTATGCCGTATCACCTCCTGCGTATGGTCGTAGGGTAGTGCGAGATAGTCGACGATCGTGGGATCGGGAAACGCGACGTCGTCGTACGGCGGCATCACGTATTGCGGGAGAATGCCGATGCGGTCCTCGCCGCGCGCCGTGCACGCCAAGGTGTGCGCCTGCGGAACCCGGACGGGCAGCCCCGCATCGTGCAGCGCCAGGGCGGCGCGCATGGCGCACGCCGACATCGGATAGTCCGCACTGCGCAGCTCCATCGTCCATCCCCGTTCGCCGTGGACCGGTTCCAATGCCATCCATGAGAACCCCGGTCCGGGCAGTATCTGCCAGGTGTGGTCGTCCGCCCGTCCGTCGGCGATCCACGAGGCGAATTCCCCGGGCGATTCCTGGTCGATGATGCGCGGAGACGCCCCACGCGGATTGGCATAGGCCGCATACCAGTCCGCGGACGCCGCGCCGGCGGCGGGTTCCGCGATCCCGAGCGAGGAGAAGACGATGCGGCAGGCGTCGTAATACCCGTTCGCGCACAGCGTCGGCAGCGGGGCGTTCATCGGGCCGCCGTCGAGCAGCAGGGAGAACCGGTCAATGTCCTCGTCGGAAATGACATGCCGGAAGTAGGCGTGGCTTTCCGGGAAGATCCTCCAATACGCCTTACGCGACAGCACGCCGGTGCGTAGGGAGAACGGCAGCCGTTCCCGTATCGTGTCGTTGTAGGTGCCTTGGGCGCATTCGCGCACGCACCGCTCCACCTCGCTCACCAGCCACGACACCAGTTGCAGGCCGAGCGCGGGATCCGCGCAGACCGATGTCGTCTTGACGAACCGTACCGTGAACCGGTCGTTGATGGACAATCGGGACGTATCGTCCTGCTCGTCGTATCTGAGCTCATACCACTGTTCGGGATCGGGGTATCCGGCGAGCCATTGGGAGCGGAACTCGTCATAGTCGTCGACCAACCCGTCCGCATGCAGTTCCTCGAAGGATCCGAATGCCTCGATCGGCCCGCGTTCGGCCCGTATCCACAGGACACGCGTCCCATGGTCGGGAACGATGCCGTGCAGCAGTGCGACCAGCGCCTGGGCATGCAGGTCTAACGGCAGGATGAAATCCGGCGAACCGGCATTGCGCATGCGCATGAGCTCATCCACTTCGGGCGCATACAGTGTCGCGTTCGTCATGGTCGCTCCTTTCGTCGATCGGCACTACGTTGTGGAGGTACTAATAGTGATACCATATAGGTCGTACAAATGTTCGATTATTGAAAGTGGCGTGTCGCCTCATTCCCGCCGTTGTCGGGATGCGCTATGGTGTGCGTAGCGACGCAATCAGGGAGGTGTGTGATGGCCGACGAGAGCGACCGGTACGTATACCGCATCCATTGGTCGAACGACGATGACGGATTCGTCGCCACGGTGGCCGAGCTGCCCGGTCTGCGGTTCGTCGCGCAATCATCGGTGGACGCGTTGGCCGGTCTGCGGCTGCTGGCCGCCGAACGTGTCGCCGCCATGCGCAGCCAGGGTCAGGAAGTCCCCGAACCATTCGAGGACCGTCATTATTCCGGTCGGTTCGTGGTGCGCGTGCCTCCGGAAACTCATCGCCGTCTCGTCATCGAAGCCGCCGAGCAGGGTGTGTCGCTCAACCGTCTTGTCCAATCCCGGCTTGCGTGACCGCCTGCCGGCCTGATCCGCGAGTACAGTGGCCACCGTGGCTCAGATACATGCGATCAAACGGGCGAGCGCCGACGCGAAATACCGGCAGATGACCGGCCAGCCGATCCGCCCGCTCATCCTCAGGCTGTGCATTCCGGCGGTGATCTCGAACCTGGTCACCACCGCGTACAATCTCACGGACACGTTTTTCATCGGCCGACTCGGCACTGCGCAATCAGGCGCGATCGGCATCGCGTTCTCCATCATGACCGTGCTGCAGGCCATCGGATTCTTCTTCGGCAACGGCGCAGGCAATTCCATGAGCCGCGAGCTCGGCAAGCAGAACAACGAGCGGGCCTCGAAACTGCTCGCCATCGGTTTTACGGGAGCCGTGTCATGCGGGCTCGTCGTCGCCGTGCTCGGCCTGCTGACCCTGCGTCCGCTGGTCGTCGCCCTCGGTTCCACGTCCACGATCGCGCCGTACGCCGTGCAGTATCTCACGCCGATCCTTGTCGCGGCCCCGTGCGTGTGCGGATCGTTCGCGCTCAACGGCCTGCTGCGGTATCAGGGCCAGTCCGCGTTCGGCATGACCGGCCTCGTGTCCGGCGCGCTGCTCAACTTCCTGCTCGCGCCGCTGTTCATCTTCGTCCTTGACCTCGGCATCTTCGGCGCGGGCCTTGCGACCGGCATCTGCCAGACGATGAGTTTCCTGATCCTGACCACGCTCAGCCGCAAGCTCGGCGTGATCAGACTGTCGTCGCGCGACTGCCGGCCCGACGTGCTGCTCATGCGCGAGATCGCCGGCGGCGGCCTGCCGTCGCTGATCCGCCAGGGAGCGGGATCGATCGCCACCACCTGCGTGAACATCGCCGCGAACCCGTTCGGCGACGCCGCCATCGCCGGCATGGCCATCGTCATGCGCATCATGCTCGGAGCCAATTCGGTGATCGTCGGTCTCGGCCAAGGCTTCCAGCCGGTGTGCGGCTACAATTACGGGGCCGGAAAGTACGATCGCGTCAAGGAGGCGTACTGGTTCTGCGTGCGGCTGTCGACCGTCGTGCTCGTCGTGCTCGGTGCATTGATCTGGGCGTTCGCTCCGCAGCTGGTCGAGATCTTCCGCTCCGACCCGGCCGTGGTCGAGGTGGGCGTGGCCGCGCTGCACTTCCAGTGCGTCACGGTGGCGCTCAACGGCGTGAACATGATGGGCAACATGTCCACGCAGACGATGGGCAAAACCGGCGTGGCCTCGTTCCTCGCGGTATGCCGCATGGGTCTGTTCCTCGCGCCCGCGGTGCTGATCCTGCCGCATTTCCTCGGCGTGCTCGGCGTCGAGATGGCGCAGTCCGTGTCCGACGTGCTGTCCTTCGCCGTGACCGTGCCGTTCCAGCGGCGCATCCTGCGTGAACTGTCGCGCGACTAGCCGTATCCGAATCCGCTCGCGGGTTGCGCGCTGGGATGATATCGCCATCTCATATGTCGAAACGAGATATACTGAACCGCATGAGCGTAATCGAGACGATGATTCTGGGATTCCTGGCCGAGCGTTCCATGTGCGGCTACGAGTTGCGCAAGAAGATGGAACAGCTGCAGGGATACGCGCGCAAGTTCAGTGACGGCGCGATCTACCCGGCGACCGGGCGACTGGTTGCGGCCGGGCTGATCGAGGAACGCTCCGAACTGCGCGACGGACGCCAGCGTCGTCTGTTCACGCTGCTCGACGCCGGGCGTGAGCGTCTCATCGACGAATTGAAGGCCGCGGACGGATTCGACGTTTCCGACATCACCCGATGGACCGTCGTGCTCACGTTCCTGTCCGTCGTGCCCGACAAGGCCGACCGCGACGCGGTGCTGCGCCGACGCTATGACCTGCTGTCGCGCGGCGACGTCCATTTCTTCTACTGCGACGCCGGCCATCCGATACCGTTCGACCGCATCGACGACCCGTACCGTCGCGGCATCATCCGCGTGCACGACGCCGAAATCGCCGCCGAGCTGACTTGGCTGCGCTCGATGCTCGGCATCGAGGACCCCGAGGCGAGACTTTCCTAGGAAAGTCTCAGACCGGCGAACAGCCGCGCGAACCCCTCGCGCATCCGCGCGCGCGGGCAGGCGACGTTGATGCGAATGAACCGTTCTCCGTTGCCGCCGAACTGCGCGCCGGGGGAGAACATCACCTTGTGCTCGCGCCTGAGCCAATCGCACAGCTCGGTGGTGGTCGCGAACCGCGACGCGTCGCCGACGAACGCCGAGCAGTCGATCCACAGCAGATACGTGGCCGGGCCGATCACCGGCGTGATGCGCCGGCCGGGGTCGACGGAGGCGTTGTATTCGTCGACCAGCCGCGCCGCCTCGCGCTTGTTATCCGCCAGATATCCGCGCAGCGCGTCCAGCCAGGCGCCGCCATGACCGAATGCGGCGATCGCCGCATCGATGGCGAACGCGTTCGGTTCGGCGACCTCGTCGGTGTTGAGCCCGCGCCACACCTTGTGCCGCAGCGTCGGATCTGGCACCATCACGGCCGCCGTGTGCAGGCCGGCGATGTTGAACGCCTTCGTCGGCGCCATGCAGGTCACGGAAATCTCCGCGCACCGTTCATCCACGGACGCGAACGGCACATACCCCACGTCCGGATCGGTCAGATCGCAATGGATCTCGTCGCTGATCACCGTGACGTGATGCTTCCAACACAGCTCGCCGATGCGCGCGAGCGTGGCACGATTCCAGACTATGCCGGTCGGATTGTGCGGATTGCACAGAATCATCAGCGAGGTTTGCGGATCGGCGAGCTTCGCTTCCAGATCGTCCCAGTCGATCCCGTATCGTCCGGCGGCCGCGTCATAGGCGAGCGGAGACTGAAGCGCGTTGCGTCCGTTGTTGAGGATCGAATTGAAGAAGATGTTGTACACGGGCGTCATGATGACCACGTTCTCGGCCAGCGTCGTCAGTTTGCGCACCATGCTTGAGATCGCCGGGATCACGCCCGTCGTGAAGATCAGCGATGCCGGGTCGATCGTCAGCCCGTGCCGCGAACCCCACCAGTCGACGTACGTCCGGGCCCACTCGTCCGGCACGATAGAATAGCCGAACACGCCGTGCGCGACGCGGCGTTCCAGCGCCTCGCGCACGGCCGGCGCGGTCGGAAAGTCCATGTCGGCCACCCACATGGGCAGCGCGCCGCCGGCCTCCTCCCATTTGAGCGACCAGGTGCCGGAACGGTCCACAGGCGTATCGAAATCGAACGCGGCGCCGTTGCGGTTACGGTCATGCGTGCGGTTCGTATCGTTCATTTCGCTCATGCCGCACGCTCCCCGGTGATGATCGTCGTCTTCGACGGGTCGATGCGATCGGCCTCCAACGTGAGCGTGCCGATGGCATCCGCGCGGATCACGCCGCCGGTCGGATTGACCACGCTGTCGATCGTGCCGTGCGCGTCCACGTCCACGGTCGAATATTCGAACGCGCGCGTCGTGTTGACCAGACGGCAGTTCTTCATGACGAGGTTGTCGATGTAGCACAGCCCCTGCAGGCTTTCGATCGTGCAGTTGACGAAGGTGAGGTTGCGTGAGTTCCAGCCGAGGTACTCGCCGGAGACATACGAATTTTCGACCGTCACGTTCTCCGTGTTCCAGAACGCGTCCTTGGAGATGAGCCGCGAATCGCGCACGGTGACGTCGCGTGCGCCATCGAACGGGTAGTTGCCGACCAGGCGGAAGCCGGACGCGGCCACGCGCTCGCAGTTCATCCCGAAATAGTCGCCGCGGGCGACCACGTCGTCCAACGTCACGTCGTTGCAGCTCCAGAACGTCTCCTCGGCGTTCGTCAGGTCGACGTGCCGCAGCGTGATGTCGTTCGCGCGGCGGAAGTTCTTCGGCGCCTCGATCGTCGAATCCTCCACCAGCATGCGGTTCGTGTACCATACGCCGGCACGGCCCATCTCGAACCACGTCGAATTGCGCACGGTGACGTCGTGCGCGTACCACAGCGGATACTTCCACTGGAACGAGCAGTTGTCCAGCGTGACATTGCTCGCATGCTTGAGCGGCGACTCGCCGTCCGCGAAAATCGTGTCGATGTAGGTGGTGCCGTGCGCGAAGAATTCCGCGCGCTCGCCGGTCAGGCGAGCCTGGCGGATGACGCCCGGTTGCGGGTTCGTTGCAGGTTCGTTCATGAAACGTCCTCTGATGCTTGGCTCTCGTCCCGATGGGCCGTCGTGTCGGGCGGCCGTCCGCTATCCGATTGTGGTAACTTCAAGCGCTCGAAGTCAACGATCACTCGGATAGCGAACACGCGGAGGCGGAAGTCGGCACGGCGGAAGTCTGCACGGAGGGAGTCGGCGCGGCGGAACCCGACCGCACGGACACCGGCGCGGCCTACCGTTCGTTCGACGGCCGGTACTGGTGCAGTGCGGTGAACGAGGTCTTGTAGATCAGGATCATGATGAGCGAATCGGCCATCAGCGTCAGCGCGCTGATCACCGCCAGCACCACGAACTGGTATTTCGCGGCCGTCAGCGGGTCGGCGCCCGCGATCACCTGACCGGCCATCATGCCCGGGATCAGCACGATGCCGCTCGACGCGAGCTGCGAGATCGTCGGGATCATGCCGAGCTTGACCGACGAGATGATCGACGGCTTGGCCGCCTCGAACGGCGTCGCGCCAAGGCTGAGCATCATCTCGATCTCGTAGCGGCGCGCGTCCATGTCGGAGAAGAACCGGCTCATCGCCACGGCGATCGCCGACACCACGTTGCCCAGCAGCATGCCGCTCAACGTCGCCAATACGGTCGGCGCGTACCACGGGTGCGGCCTCACGATCATCTCCGTGACCACGCACACCTGCAGAATAACGCTCGCCGTCAGCGTCAGCAGCACCGACGGCATCACCGAACGCGGAATGTTCGCCGCGCGAGACATCGTGATCTGCACCGCCGCGAGAATCATCACGGCGATCAGCGCGAACACCAGCCACGGATTGTTCTGCTCGATGACGAACTTGAGGATGTAGCCCATCGCCAGCAGCTGGATGAGCGAACGGATCGTCGCCCACAGCATCTGCCGGTGCACGCCGAGCCGCATCGCATACGACAGTCCCGCGGCCACGGCCACCAGAACGATCGTGATGATCAGACCCCACACGTCGATGGGGTAGGAGCCTGCGCTCGTGCCGTTCATCGCGTCGCCTCGCTTTCCGTATGCTCGCCGCCGAGCGTCTGCGTGGGCGCGGCCGTGGCGTTCCCCGTGATCTCCGTCAGCATGCCCGCCTCAAGATGCAGCGTGCGCGTCGCGCGTCCGTCCGCCGCGCGATGCCGCACGCGTACGATCGCCATGCCCTTCTCCCGCGCCGCATAGGCGAGGATCTCGCCCACCTTGTCCGCGTTCTCCTCGTCCAGGCCGGCGTCGACCTCGTCGGCCAGCATCACCTTCGGCAGCGTGAGCAGCGTGCGCAGCAGGCACACGCGCGCCTGCTGGCCCACCGACAGGTCCTGCGGCGGCCGCTCAAGCTCGATGTCCGAACACCCCACCGTGTTCAGCGTGCGTCGCAGCGTCGCCTCGTCCGGTCGGCGCTCGGCCAGCGACGAACCGTCGTCGGCGAACCGGTGCACGCGCAACGTGAACGGCATGAGAATCGCCTCGCGCACGCTCGCGCCGGTCAACGTCGGCCGCTGCGGCAGATACGCCACCTCGCGCCGCCAACGTTCCGGGGTCATCGCCGTGCTCGGCGTGCCGTCCAGCGTCAGATCGGCGCTCGCATACGGGTTGAGCTGCGCGACGGTCGTCAGCAGCGTGCTTTTGCCGGCGCCGGACGGGCCGACCAGATCGACGATGTCCCCGCGACGCAACGTGAACGCCACGTCGGAGAAAATGGTCCTGAACTCAACGTCGTCATGAGCGCGCGCGAAGCCGCGGAACAATGACGGCAGCCGCACCGCATCGTCCGCCGCGGCCGTCGTCGTCTTCGGCATCCGGCACGTCGCATGCTCTGCCGTGAACAATGGCTGAATACTGGTCTCCATGCTCGCCATGCTACGAGGAAACGCGACGATCCGGCCGTTCGCGGCGATTCTAAGCGTTCTCTTAGACGGCTTGGCGTTGAGTGGACGCTGCGGTGGCAGACGCGGGCCGCGCAGGCTGCCACAGGCCGCGCGGACCGATTCGCGGACCGTGCCGCGGACGTTCGTAAACCGTGCCGCGGACCGTTCGTAAGCGGTGCGGCGGGCGGAACGGCCGTGCGATTCCCGCGGCCACTACAATGAGGAACGTGATGGACGATGAGTGATGCGAACACCGGCGACGGACGGCGTGCGACTGATGCGATGCGCGACCCGCTGCGGCTGCTGCTGCCCGCGGTGCTGCTGATCGAAGACGATCCGAACCTCGGTTCGATGACCAGCGAAATGCTCGCCCCCGATTACCGCGTGGACTGGGCCAAGTCGGCGGGTGCCGCCCGAGAGCTGCTGCGTTCCGGCCGTTACGACGTGCTCGTGGTCGACCGACGGCTGCCCGACGGCGACGGACTCGATCTCATCCGCACCCTGCGCGGCAGCGGCGTCGCCGTGCCGGCGCTCGTCCTCACCGCCCTGTCCGGCGTGGACGACATCGTCGAAGGACTCGACTCCGGTGCCAACGACTATCTGGCCAAACCGTTCCACTTCGTCGAACTCGAAGCCCGACTGCGCGCGTTGCTGCGCGGATTCCACGCGCAGGCCGCCGGCATCGAGATCGGCGACTGGCTGCTCAAACCCGGATCGAACCTCATCGAAAACCCGGACGGGCACGCCGTCTCACTCACCGCCTCCGAAACGAAGCTGCTCGCCACGCTCGCCGCATCGCCCGACCACGTGTTCTCCCGCGACGAACTGCTCAGCCAGGTGTTCTCCGACGGCGCCGACGCGGGCACCGTCGACGTGTACGTCTCCTACGTGCGCGGCAAAACCGACCGCGCGATCATCGACACGGTACGCGGACGCGGCTATCGTATCGGCAATCCGCTCGCCGACTGATCGCCGTCACCCAGCGCCGCCATCCATCTCATCTCACGAGAAATCGACACCAATGAACGACACGACACAACGTCACGCATGGCATCGCATCACGGCCGTCCTGCACGGCAGGCCACGACTCAACCACACCAAAGCCGGGCTGATCAGCCTGCGCATGACCGTCGCGATGGCCGTCGTCACGGTGACCGGCGGCATTCTGTTCGCGGCCGGCGTGCTGCTCGGCTCGCGGCACGAATTCGCCGAACGCGGCCTCGACCCGAACAGCATGTCCGTGACCGAACAGTTCGGTTCCGGCATGATGGTCATCGACACGCGCAAGGCCATCGCGTTCACGTTGCTGTTCGTCGCCGGCGTCATCGCGGCCGTCGCCCTCATCGGCTGGCATTACTCGCACAAGGAGGTCGCGCCGCTCGAACACGCGCTCGAACTGCAGAAGCACTTCGTCGCCGACGCCAGCCACGAGTTGAAGACGCCGCTCGCGGTGATCTCCACGCGCATCGACCTCATCGACTTCCGTCGCGCGCACGGCCAGCCGATCGATGCCGCGATCGCCGACCTGCGAGCCGACGTCGACCGCATGAACGCGATCCTCACCGACCTGCTCGTCGCGGCGCGCGGCGCGGTCAACACCGAGCCGGTCGCGCTCGACACGGCGATCAGACAATCCGTCGACTCGGTGCGTCCTCTCGCCGACGAACGCCACGTGACCGTCACGACCCGCATCGACGGTGATCCCGCGCATTTCGTCGTGCAAGGCAATACGGTCGGCCTGTCTCGGTGCGTGGTCGCCGTGCTCGACAACGCGATCGCGCACGCGCCGGACGGCACCGACGTCACCGTCTCGCTCGGATACCTGCATCACGGCGACGCGGCGGCCATCCGCATCACCGACCACGGCGGCGGCATCGGCGACGATCCCGAACGGCTGTTCCGCCGGTTCGCGCGCGACGACGACGGCACCGCGCATCAGGGCTACGGTCTGGGACTCGCGCTCGCCCGCGACGTGGCCAGCCGGTACGGCGGCACGCTCGACGTGGAATCCACGTCCGCCAACGGGACCACCATGCTCATCACATTGCCGCTGTCGGAGGTTGCCGGGTCGGCGATGGCTGTCGGGTCGGTGCAGACGGACGACTGACGTCATCGGCGACGGCCATCCGACGCGATCCTCCCTCGCAGCCGATGCATAGCGTCACGTATGACCGTCATGCATGGCGTCACGCTTAGCGTCGCCTAAGCCGACCTGCCGTAGCGTAGCGGCCATGATCACTGCAACCCTCACCACAGCAACGATTCTCGCCACCGCGCCGGCGGCCGCCGCGATCACCTCCTGCCCGGTCTCCGCCGGAGGCTTCATCGGCGCGATCACCGATTGGCTCGTCGGACTCATGTCCACGATGGGCTGGCTCGGCACCGGAGTCGCCGTGTTCCTCGAAAACCTGTTCCCGCCCATCCCCAGCGAGGTCATCCTGCCGCTCGCCGGATTCACCGCCGCGCAGGGCCGCATGACCCTGTTCGAGGCGATCGGAGGCGCGACGCTCGGCTCGGTCGTCGGCGCGCTCGTGCTCTACGGCATCGCCTATGCGATCGGCGCGGAGCGCATGCGTCGCCTGTTCGACCTGATGCCGCTCACCGACGCGAGCGACATCGACAAGGCCAACGACTGGTTCGCCCGCTACGGATCGTGGTCGGTGCTGATCGGCCGCGTCATCCCGATCGTACGATCGTTGATCTCCATCCCGGCCGGCATCGCGCGCACGAATCTGCTGCGGTTCACGCTGCTCACCGCGTTCGGCTCGCTCGTATGGAACACGATCCTCGTCATGGCCGGCTATCTGCTGGGGTCGCAATGGTGCGGCATCCTCGGCGTGCTCGACCGGTTCCAGGTCGCGGTGGCGGCGGTGATCGTCGTGCTGTTCGTCTGGTACGTGGTCGTCAAAGTGCGCTCGCGGATGGCCGCGGCACGCTGATCGGCCGGTGGTCGGCCGCCGACAGCTGCCTTCCCTGCCGTCACTATGTTCGAGCGATCACGGTGCCGACTCGAACATAGTGATGATTGGAATACTGAAAACGTCACTATATTCGAGTGGATGTCGAGATCACTCAAACATAGTGACGTTTCTGTGATGCCGGATCGCGCAGGGGATCGGCACGGACGGTTCTACGACTACCGCCGCCAGGTGCGCCGGCGATAGTTGACGATGCGCTTGCCGCCGACGCCCGCCTTGCCGCCCGGGCCCCACGGTCCGCGCGCCTCGGCCTTGAGCTGCGTCAGGTGATGCTTCATCGCGAGCAGCATGATATGCGTGTCCTCGAGGCCCAGATGCCGTTCGGCGTCGTCCTCGTGCAGCGCGCCCTGGCGCTTGGCGTACGCGTCCAGCGTGTTGTCGCCGTCCGGATGGCCTTCGCACGGAATCGAACCCTCGTCCCACAGGCGGCTCATCGGCAGCGTGTCGATGATCGTCACGTGACCGTTGCGGTACGCCTCCGCGTAACCGGCCACGTTGAGCATGAAGAAGCTGTGCTCGAACGTGGCCATATGCGCCACGAACGGCTGCGAGGTGAGCCGGCGCAGGAGGTCGGCCTGCGCGTCCGGGTCCTCGTCGAACAGCGGGAATTCGGCGCCGGTGCGCTGGCTGATGT
The DNA here is from genome assembly GCF_010667685.1 of Bifidobacterium aerophilum. GTDB lineage: Bacteria > Actinomycetota > Actinomycetes > Actinomycetales > Bifidobacteriaceae > Bifidobacterium > Bifidobacterium aerophilum. Next base: position 51,080 of record NZ_WHZW01000004.1, read on the forward strand.
CGATGCCGGTCAGCTGGATGATGAACGCGTTGCCGTGGCGCGCCGCCTCCGGGGTCACGCCGAAGGAGAAACGATGCTGGTCGTACGCGTCGCCGGACTCGTAATAGTCCTTGTCGTATGCGTATCCGGCACCAGCCGCCTCGGTCGGACGAGGCGACTTCATGTTCATGTATTCGAAGCCGACGTCGATGATGTACGCGCGGTACGGTTCGGTGCCGTTCGTCTCCAGATCGATGCCCATCACGTTGTCCACGTCACGGCCGGGCAGATACACCTCGCGCCAGTAGTCCTTCGGCGCGGCGGCCTGACGCGCGGCCACGTGCTCGGCGGCCGCGTGACGCGAGCGTTCGTAGCGCGCCTCGGGCACCGCCGTCTCGTTCGTATGCACCTGTTCGATGCTCGGCACGGCCGGATTGTCGTCGTTGATGATCTGCGGTCCCTCGACCAGATCGTCCGCGCTGTTCGCATCCGAACTCGAATCGGCCGGCGCGGACTCGTCGGGGCCGGCCTCTACGGAACCGTACCGCTTTTCGTCCGCCTCGAACAGTGCCATCTGCCGTTCGTGCTTGGCGGCCTCGCGCTTTTCGCGGTCGGCCTTGCGCTGCTCGGCGCGCGCGTTGACGATTTCGGCGGTGCGATCCTGGATGTTGGCCAGATCGTCGTCGGTGAGCGGACCGCCCTCGACCGCGTGAAGCACCGGCACGGTGACGCGCTGGCGGTCCTCGTCGGTGATCGTCCACAGTCCTTCCGCGACGCCGCGGTCGCGCAACAGATCGATCTGGTCGGTCAGGCGACGATCCGCGTACGCGAGCGCGCGCGGCAGCTCGTATGTCTTGATATGCCGGTCGAAATCGCGCATGAAGACCATGCTCATCTTCGCGATGATCGCCTCGAGCCGGTCGCGGATCGCGAGATCTTCTTTCAGCAGGTCGTGCACGTTGCCTGCCGCGCCCGGTTCGAGATCGGCCGGCCGGGCGACGCCGATGCCGTGCTCGAGATCGAGCGAACGCACCCAGTCCCAGTCGATGTCGTGGTCGTCGGCGTCCTTCAACATGATGTACGCCCACTGGCCGATCGTGTCCTTGGCCTTGGTGAGCCACGTGCGGTCGACGGTCGCGGCTGCGGCGGTCGTCGTATCGGTCGCGGCTGCGGTGCCGGTGACGTTCTGGTTGTTGTCCTGATCGTTGTCTGTCTGTTCTCTGCTCATACTGTCATTCATATCGTTCATATCACTCATACTCATCTATTCATCATCATGGAAATCATGGAAATATCGTTCCCCACGTCTTCCATGGTAACGCTCACAGCCGATGGATGCTGACAGACTGCGCGTAATCGTCAGCGATCCGCGAACCGCCGGTTGAGTGAGGCGATGCGATCGACGAACGCGGCGACCTGCGGGGCGGGGGAGAGCGGGTAGAGCAGCCCGTACTGCATGCCGACCGGTTCCGGCCAATCGACGGGCACATTGACGAGCTGCGGATGCACGCCGTCCCACATCGGTTTGGAGATGAGCAGATCACCGGACTCGGCGCACTCGTTGAACAGGTCGAGGTCGTACCGCTCGATGTCGACCAGCGTGATGCCGGGATTGCGCTCCAGCAGGTCGCGGGCGATGTCGTCGGTGCCGTTGCCGCGCTGCAGGATGCGGATGCGTTCGTCGGTCAGATCGTCGATCGTGAGACTCGCCCGCCGCGAGAGCGGATTGCCGCGCGGCACGGCGAGACACAGCGGCTCGTATGACAGTGGAAGCGTGCCGCAGATGCCGGTCCAATGATCCGGCACGAATGCGGTGGCGATCACGTCGATGTCCTCGCCCAGATGCGTGATGATGTCTTGGATCGACGTGCTGTCGTCCGGCATCGACACGAGTTCCAGCCGGATGCCCGGCTGGCCGGACCGCTGCCACAGGTCGAGGATGCGGCGGGCCGGGCGCAGGATGGAGATGCCCAGTCGGACCGGCGCGGCATGCTGATGCATGCGCTGGCGGGTCCTGCGGATGATCTCGTTCGACTCGCTTACGAGCGACCGCGCGTCGCCGATGAACTGCGCGCCGGCTTGGGTCGGCGTGACGCCCGAGCGGGAACGGTCGAAGATCGTCAGACCGTATTCCCGTTCGAACGTGGTGACCTGCTTGGCGACGGCCGGCGTGGAGATATGCAGCCTGCGCGCGGCCTGCGCGAAGCTGCCGGTGTCCGACGCTGCGATGATCGCGTCGAGTCTGCGGTCGTACATGGGCGCCTCCTTGGATGTGTGTAAACCTGTGGTTTACATGTCGTAAACCACAATCATTCATAAACCCAGCAATACCAACGTTTCTGCGTCCTATTATAGTCATCGCAACAACGTATGGATAACGAACGTACAGATAGGATACGCATGGGCCGTACTGCATTCTCATCCCCATCTCCTTCGTCCTCGGTGGCCGTCACCGTCGCCGCCTCGGTCGCCTCGTTCCTCGCTGGCATGGACGTGCTCATCGTCAACGTCGCGCTGCCCACCATCGCTGCCGAACTCGGCGGCGACATGGCCGTCCAGCAGTGGGTCGTCGACGGGTACACGCTGCTGTTCGCCGCGTTGCTCCTGCTCGCCGGCAGTCTCGCCGACCGGTTCGGCGCGAAACGCGTGTTCCTCATCGGCGCCGCGTTGTTCGGACTCGCGTCGCTGTTCTGTTCGTTTGCGTGGTCGATGGCGGCGCTCGTATTCGGTCGTTGTGTGCTCGGCGTCGCCTCCGCGCTGATCCTGCCGGCGTCCATGTCGCTGATCAACGAGGCGAACCCCGACCCGCGCCGCCGTGCGTGGGCGCTCGCACTATGGGGCGCGGGCGGTGCGTCGGCCTCGGCGGTCGGTCCGCTGCTCGGCGGTCTGCTCACGCCGATCCATTGGAGTCTGGTGTTCGTGATCAACGTGCCGTTCTGCCTGCTTATCCTCGTGCTCGCACCGCGCATCAGACGTTCGCCGCGCCGGGTGATTCGCTTCGACTGGATCGGTCAGGCGCTCGCGTTGGCCGGACTGACCACGCTCGTCGCGGGCATCATCGAAGTTGGCGCGATCGGTGTCGCGGCTCCGGCGACGCTCGTGCTGCTGGGCGTCGGGCTGCTCGCGCTGGTACTGTTCGTCGTCTCCCAGACCAAGGTCGTCGCCCCGATGATGCCGCTTGGCCTGTTTCGCATCCGCGGCATGCAGGTCGCGTTGCAGATCGGCTTCATCATGATCTTCAACTGGTACGGCATGGTGTTCATCTGCACGATGTTCCTGCAGAACGAGCGGCATATGGGGGCGTTCGCGGCCGGCCTCGTGTTCGTGCCGTCCGCGTTCGTCACGATCATCGGCAACCTGATCGGCGGACGCATCATCACCGCGCACGGTGTGAGATTCTCGATCACGCTGGGACTCGCGATCATGATCGCCGGATTCTTGTTCGAATTCCTCGCTCCCGCGCCGATTCCCGTGTGGGTCGTCGCGACGGGCCTGAGCATCGTAGGTTTCGGCGCGGCCATCACCACTCCCGCCGCGGCCGGCGTCGTCCTGCGTTCCGTCGACCCGGCGCAGGCCGGCATCGCGTCGGCCATGTTCAACACGTTCCGTCAGGTCGGCGGCGCGATCGGCGTGGCCGTGTTCGGCGTCATCGCCACGTTCCTGCCGTCGCTTGATGTGGCTTTGCGGTCCGTGTTCGTCGCGTCGGCGGTGCTGTTGGCGTACGTGCTCGTCTTTGAGCTGCTGCGGTGGCGCGAGCGGTGAGATGCGTTCCGGCGATGCCGCCGTAACGGAAATGCGAGTGGGATCGCATATATATAACGGTATGAAAAACATGATGGGGCGGTCATGGAGACCGTCCCATCATGATGTCAACGCTGATATGTCAGCGTGTATATGTGTATCAGTGCACGACGGTGAGCGTGCACTCGGACAGCGCGACGAGCTGCTTCGACACCGAACCGAGGAAATGCGCGTCCAAGCCGGACAGTCCGCGCGAGCCGACCACGAGATGTCCCGCGTACCTCGACGCGGTGATCAGACCCTTCGCCGCGGCGATATGGAACGCGTGCGCCTCCACGTCGAGCCCTTGCATGAACGAATGGTCGGCCAGCACCTCGTCCAGAATCTGCTCGGCCCGCTTCTGTCCGGCCTCCACGGACGCGATCGCGTTTTCGAATCCCGGCACCGTGCCCAGATCGCGCAACTGCCAGCAGAACAGCACCTGCAGCGGAACGCCGTGCACACGTGCCTCATGAGCGGCGAACTCCAGCGCGCGCCGCGACGTCGCCGATCCGTCCACGCCGACCACCACCGGCCGGGCGTCTCCGCCCGCCGGCTGACGGTCATGGCCAGTGGTCCCCGTCTCGGACGACGACAGCGCGTTCGCGATCGCGTCCTGCATGGTCTCGTCCTCGTCGTGGGCCATGCGCACCACCGTGACCGGCACGGTGGCCTCCTCGGCGAGCGACGCGGAGAACGACCCCGTGAACCAGCGCGCCACGCGACCCAGCGAACGGCGGCCGACCACGATCTGCTGCGCGTCCTTGCCGATGCGCAGCAACGCCGCCGTGCCGGACGCATGCACCGACGTGAGCGTCACCGCATCCGCCGGCACGTCCATGCCGGCCACGGCTTCGTCCACCCAATCCTTCAGCCGTTCGGCGATGCGCTCGCGCAGCCGCTGCCAGCCTTCCTCGGTATCGGGTTCCGCGCCCATGTCCCACGAGCGGGTCCAGCCATAGACCGCGTTCACCCGCTGTCCGGTCAGACGCGATTCACGCAACGCCCAGCGCAGCGCGGCGAACGATTCGTCGGAACCGTCCACGCCGACCACGATGTCGGACAGGAGCGTTCCGTTGCCCATGTTGTCAGTCATGATGCCTCCCTTGCGCAACGTATGACAGCCACTACGTCCAGCATATCGTTCCGCGTTGCGTCCACAGCGCAATTCATGGAAGAAACGGAAGAAACGTCACCGCGAATCGGTAGAGTGTTATGGACTAACAAGAGTGGAAGGACAAGCATGTTCGAACGGTTTACCGACCGTGCCCGGCGCGTGATCGTGTTGGCGCAGGAAGAGGCTCGTGCCCTCCAGCACAACTACATTGGCACCGAGCATCTGCTGCTCGGCCTGATCCGCGAAGGCGAAGGCGTGGCCGCGAAGGCGCTCGCCTCCAAGGGCGTGACCCTGGAAGACACCCGCAAACAGGTCGAGGAGATGATCGGCAAGGGCAATGCGGCCCCCGGAGGGCACATTCCCTTCACACCGCACGCCAAGCAGGTGCTGGAACTGAGCCTGCGCGAGGCGCTGCAGCTGGGACACAGCTACATTGGCACCGAGCATATCCTGCTCGGCCTGATCCGTGAGGGCGAAGGCGTCGGCACGCAGGTGCTCATCAAGATGGACGTCGACCTCGGCGAGCTGCGCAGCGCGACGATCGACATGATCCGCGGCAATTCGGCCGGCAGCGACGGCCAGAACAAGGGCGATCTCGCGAACGCCGGCGGCGTGCAGGACAAGCGCGCCCAGACCGGTTCCGCGATCCTCGACCAGTTCGGCCGCAACCTCACCGCGGAAGCCGCCGAAGGCAAGCTCGACCCGGTCATCGGCCGTTCCAAGGAAATCGAACGCGTGATGGTCGTGCTGAGCCGGCGCACCAAGAACAACCCGGTGCTGATCGGCGAGCCCGGCGTCGGCAAGACCGCCGTCGTCGAGGGCCTCGCGCAGAAGATCAACGCGGGCGACGTTCCGGAGACGCTCAAGGGCAAGCAGGTCTACTCGTTGGATCTCGGCTCGATGGTGGCCGGTTCGCGTTACCGTGGCGACTTCGAGGAGCGCCTCAAGAAGGTGCTCAAGGAGATCAAGACGCGCGGCGACATCGTGTTGTTCATCGACGAGATCCACACGATCGTCGGCGCCGGTTCGGCGGACGGCGCGCTCGGCGCGTCCGATATGTTGAAGCCGATGCTCGCGCGCGGCGAACTGCAGACCATCGGCGCGACCACGACCGACGAGTACCGCAAGTACATCGAAAAGGACGCGGCGCTCGAACGTCGTTTCCAGCCGATCCAGGTGTATGAGCCGTCGATCGCGGAGACCATCGAGATCCTGAAGGGACTGCGTTCCCGCTATGAGAACCATCACAAGGTGACGATCACCGACGGCGCGCTGCAGGCCGCCGCCGAGCTGTCGTCGCGTTACATTCAGGACCGCAACCTCCCGGACAAGGCCATCGACCTGATCGACGAGGCCGGCGCGCGGCTGCGCATCAAGCGCCTGACCGCGCCGCCGGAGCTCAAGGAGCTCGACAACCGCATCGCCAAGCTCGCCGCCGACAAGGACGAGGCCATCAAGGCCCAGGACTTCGAGAAGGCCGCCAAGCTGCGCGACAGCCAGGAGAAGCTGGAATCCGAGCGTAAGGACAAGGAGACCGCCTGGAAGCAGGGCGAATCCGACGTCAAGATGGTCGTGGACGAGGATGTGATCGCCGAAGTGATCTCGAACACCACGGGCATCCCGGTGTTCAAGCTCACCCAGGCCGAATCCAAGAAGCTCATGAACATGGAGGCCGAGCTGCACAAGCGCATCATCGGCCAGGACGAGGCCGTGTCCGCGCTGTCGCGTTCGATCCGCCGCGCCCGCGTGGGCCTCAAGGATCCGAAGCGTCCGTCCGGCTCGTTCATCTTCGCTGGTCCTACCGGCGTCGGCAAGACCGAGCTGGCCAAGGCGCTCGCCGAGTTCCTGTTCGACGACGAGGACGCGCTCATCCGCGTGGACATGTCCGAGTTCTCAGAGAAGTACGCCGCGTCGCGTCTGTTCGGCGCGCCCCCGGGATACGTCGGCTACGAGGAGGGCGGCGAACTCACCGAGAAGGTGCGCCGCAAGCCGTTCTCCGTCGTGCTGTTCGACGAGATCGAGAAGGCGCATCCGGACATCTTCAACACGCTGCTGCAGGTGCTGGATGACGGTCATCTGACCGATGGCCAGGGTCGCAAGGTGGACTTCAAGAACACCATCATCATCCTGACCACGAACCTCGGCACGCGCGACATCGCGAAGATGGCGAACACGGGCTTCAACCTCGGCACGAACACCGAGTCGAGCTACCAGCGCATGAAGGACCAGGTGAGCACGGAGCTCAAGCAGCAGTTCCGCCCCGAGTTCCTCAACCGCCTGGACGACATCATCGTGTTCAAGCAACTCACCGAACCGCAGGTGCGCCAGATCGTCGATCTGGACGTCAAGCAGCTCAACGACCGCTTGTTCGACCGTCACATGTCGCTCGAACTGACCGATGCGGCCAAGGACCTGCTCGCGCAGAAGGGCTTCGACCCGCTGCTCGGCGCTCGTCCGCTGCGTCGCGTCATCCAGCGCGACATCGAGGATGCGATCTCCGAAAAGATCCTCATGGGCGAGCTGGAGGACGGCCAGAAGGTGACCGTGGACGCCGAAGGCGACAACGTGCTTGAAGAGGAGTTCACCTTCAAGGGCGAGAAGTTCGAGGAGTCGACCGCTTCCGAATCCGGCGCGTCCGACGAATCCGAGAACGGCGGTGACGCTGACGCGGCCGACGGTGCGGCCGATCAGCCGCAGCCGGTCGCCGCCGACAGTGGCGATGCCGCTCAAGAGCACGCCGCCGAGTAAACGGCGATTTGGCGATTCACCGCCATAACGTAAGGGGTCCAGTCCGAACGGACTGGACCCCTTACGTTATGTTATAGGACCTTGGAATCGTTCAAGGGTGGTGAACGATGTGTCGTTCTCCTGGAATTGTTGCGCTGAGCATTGGCCGGCGCAACAATTCCAGGAAAACGGGGTTGACTTCCCAAAATAGTTGCACTGGGAAGACCTCAGCGCAACTATTCACGGACGGTGGGAGCGATTTCCGGAAATAGTTGCGCTGAGAAGTCGGTGGCGCAACTGTCGGGGACAATGGGGATGATTGCCGAGAATGGTCACGTCGAGAACGTGGGAGTTACCGCAAGCCGACTGTTCGATGGGGGATTCAGCTGGACTGACGTCGGACGATTCCATTGGATGATATGAATAATGACACGGGATCAGTCGGGTATGGACGAAGAGGGCGGGTATCGGGATGTGGTCCCGATACCCGCCCTCTTGCGATGTGAAATGGTGTTGGAATAGGCGAAATAGGGTTCGATTTCGCCTATTCCAACACCAGGATGGGTAAAAACCCTTTACTTGATGGCGCTCAGCCACTGCTCCTTGGTGGCCTTCTCGGCTTCGAGCTTGGCCTTCTTCTTCGGATCGGACTCGGCGGCGATCTTCTCGTTCAGCTCGGCGAGCTGAGCGTTGAGCTGCTCTTCGAAGCTGGACTTACGGGCGTCGGCCTCCGGATCGGTCTTCTTCCACGCGGCGTCCTCGACGGCCTTGATCTGCTTGTCGACCGCGTCCAGACGGCCTTCGATGCGACGCATGTCGTCACGCGGCACGTAGCCGATCTGATCCCACTCCTCCTGGATGGCGGCGAGGGCCTGACGGGCCTTCTTCGCGGCGGCCTCGTCGGACACCGGCACCAGCGCCTCGGCCTTGGCCAGCAGCGCCTCCTTCTTGGCGAGATTCTCCTTCTCGGAGGAGGAGATCTGGTCGCGGTCGGCCTGACGCGCGTTGAAGAACGTGTCGGCGGCCGCGCGGAACTGGGCCCACAGGGCGTCGTCCTCGTTGCGGCCGGCGCGGCCCGCCTGCTTCCAACGGTCCATCAGCTCGTTGAACTTGTGCGAGGTTTCGCCCCAGGCGGTCGAATCCTTGAGCGCGTTCGCCTCGGCGATGATCGCCTCCTTGGCTTCCTTGGCGGCGTTGCGCTCGGTGTCGCGGGCCTGGGCCCACTTGCGGCGGGCCTGGTTGAACGTGGTGCGGGCGGCGGAGAAGCGCTTCCACAGCGCGTCCGCGTCGGCCTTGTCGATGCGGACCGTGGTGCGCTGGTGCTCCTGCCACTGGTCGAACAGGGCGCGGAACTTGTCGGCGGTGGAACGCCAGTTGGTGCTGTCGCCCAGGGACGCGGCCAGTTCCTCGGCCTTGACGACGATCGCGGTGCGCTCCTCGACGGCCTTGGCGACCGCGGCCTTGCGGGCCTCGGTGATCTTCGCCTTCTTGGCCTCGCCCTCGGCCTTCAGTGCCTCGAACTGGGCCTTGAGAGCGGCGACGTCGCCGACGACGGCCGGCTGCGCGGTCTCCTCGGCGAGCGTCTTGATCGTCTCGTCGATCTCGTGAGCCTTGACGTTGTTGGACTTCAGGCGGCCGGCGAACAGGTTGAGCTTGCCCTTGAGATCAAGGAAACGACGGGCGTACAGCGCCAGCGCCTCCTCCTTGGACACGTCGGGGAACTGTCCGACCTCACGCTCGGCCTCGCCGTCCTTGACATAGACGGTGCCGTTGTCGTCCACGCGGCCGAAGGCCTCGGCGGCCTTGACCTGATCCTCGGCATAGCCGGTGGCGGCCGGGGCCGGAGCGGCGACGTGCTGCGGCTTCTTCGCGAATGCCGACGGGGACGGCGCATGCGGCTTGGCCAAGGCGGCCGGCGACGGTGCCGGGGTCGGTGCCGCAGATGTCGCGCTGGCCTGTTCCTGGGGAGCGGGCGCGGCAGCCTGCTCGGTGGTTTCGGTGGTGTTCTCGGTTTCGGTGACGTTCTCGTCGGCCATGGCCAGCTCCTTAAGCTACAAGGTGGTAGAGGGGATGCGGACCGCTCGCGGGGCATGGATGACCCGCGGTGTTTTCCGCAACCTCCCTTATTATAGGGAACCGTGGCTAAAGGCGCATCTATTTCAGGATTTCCAGAGTGGCTCCCCTCTGAACGTGTCGTGGAGCAGCGTGTCATCGACACGCTTCGTGGTGTTTTCGAGCTGAACGGCTTCATCGGGATCGAGACCCGTGCCGTTGAGCAGGGGTCGAGCCTGCTCAAGAAAGGCGAGACCAGCAAGGAGATCTACCTGCTGAGCCGTCTGCAGGAGGTCGGTCAGGAGAACGACACCCCGGTCGAGGACCGTCTCGGCCTGCATTTCGATCTGACCGTGCCGCTGAGCCGGTATGTCGTCGAGCATTCCGGCGATCTCGCGTTCCCGTTCAAGCGTTGGCAGATCCAGAAGGTGTGGCGTGGCGAGCGTCCGCAGGAAGGCCGTTTCCGCGAGTTCGTGCAGGCCGACATCGACGTGATCGGCCAGGGCGACCTGCCCGACCACTACGAGGTCGAGCTGCCGCTGGTCATGGTGTCCGCGCTTGAGCGCCTGCGTGAGTTCGGTCTGCCGAAGGCGACCGTGCACGCGAACAACCGCAAGCTGTCCGAGGGCTTTTACCGTGGTCTGGGGCTGACCGACATCGAGGGCGTGCTGCGCGAGATCGACAAGCTCGACAAGATCGGTGCCGACGAGGTCGCCAAGCTGCTGGTCGAGGGTTGCGGCGCGAGCGAGGACCAGGCGCGCGCCTGCCTTGAACTGGCCGACCTGACCGCGGCGAACGGCGACGAGCTGGCCGTCAAGTTCGACGCGCTGTGCGCCAAGCACGGCATCGCCGCCGATTCCGAGGCGTACGTGCTGGCCCGTCAGGGTCTCGACACGCTCGCGATGATCGTCGACGAATCCGCCCGCATCCGTCCCGGCTCGGTGATCGCCGATCTCAAGATCGCCCGCGGGCTGGATTATTACACCGGTTCCGTGTACGAGACGTTCCTCGACGGCGCCTCGTCGCTCGGTTCGATCTGCTCCGGCGGCCGTTACGACAACCTCGCGTCGCAGGGCAGCCGCAAGTACCCCGGCGTCGGTCTGTCGATCGGTCTGTCGCGACTCGTGTCGTACATGCTGCACACCGCCGGCGCGCATGCCAGCCGCGTCTCGCCGGCCGCCGTGCTCGTCGCCGTGTGGAACGAGGAGGACCGTCCCCAGTCGAACCTCATCGCGAACGACCTGCGTGCGCGCGGCATCGCCGCCGACGTGGCCCCCACCGCGGCCAAGCTCGGCAAGCAGATCAAGTACGCCGACAAGCTCGGCATCCCGTATGTGTGGTTCCCGGCCGACAAGTCCGATGAGAACGCTCACGACGAAGTCAAGAACATCGTGTCGGGCGAGCAGTGCGAAGCCGATTCCCGGTCTTGGGAGCCGGATAGTGTGGTTGCCCGTCAAACCGTGGAAGTAGCGGATCGCTGAGTCCGTTTGTTGCGGCGTCTGCCCGTCCGTGCCGATTCGTGCGGACGGCGGACGCCCATGACACAGGAATAGAGGAAGCATGAGCCAGACGGCTTACAGAACACATCATGCGACCGACGTGACCGAAGCGCTCGTCGGCCAGAAGGTGACGCTCGCGGGTTGGGTCGACCGTCGCCGTGACCACGGCGGCGTGGCCTTCATCGATCTTCGCGACTCGACCGGCCTTGTGCAGGTCGTGATCTACGACGAGGAGATGGCGCGCCCGCTGCGTTCCGAATTCGTCATCCAGGTGACCGGCGAGGTCCGCCTGCGTCCGGACGGCAACGAGAACACGCATCTGGCGACCGGCAAGATCGAGGTCGTGGCCGAGTCCATCGAGATCCTCGCCAAGGCCGACGCCCTGCCGTTCCAGGTCTCCACCGCTCTCGAGAACGAGTCCGAGAACAAGCTGCCGGGCGAGGACGTGCGCCTCAAGTACCGTTACCTCGACCTGCGTCGTCCGTCCATGCAGCACAACCTCAAGCTGCGCTCCGACATGGCCAAGGCCGCCCGTCATGCGCTCGAGGACATGGACTTCACCGAGGTCGAAACCCCGACGTTCATCAAGTCCACGCCGGAAGGCGCCCGCGACTTCCTCGTGCCGGCCCGCCTCGTGCCGGGCTCCTGGTACGCGCTGCCGCAGTCCCCGCAGCTCCTCAAGCAGCTGCTCATGGTCTCCGGCGTCGAGCGTTACTACCAGCTCGCCCGCTGCTACCGCGACGAGGACTTCCGCGCCGACCGCCAGCCCGAGTTCACGCAGCTCGACATGGAGATGAGCTACGTCGACCAGGAAGACGTCATGGCCATGGCCGAGAAGGTCATCGCCGCGATCTGGAAGACCGCCGGCTACGAGATCCAGCTGCCGCTGCCGCGCATCTCGTGGCAGGAGGCGATGGACAAGTACGGCTCCGACAAGCCGGACCTGCGCTTCGGCAACCCGCTCGTCGAGCTGACCGACTACTTCAAGAACACGCCGTTCCGCGTGTTCCAGGCCCCGTACGTGGGCGCCGTCGTGTTCAAGGGCGGTGCCGCGACTCCGCGTCGTCAGTTCGACGCGTGGCAGGAGTGGGCGAAGCAGCGCGGTGCCAAGGGCCTCGCGTACGTGGTCTTCGCCGAGGACGGCGAGCTCAAGGGCCCCGTCGCCAAGAACCTGTCCGACGAGGAGCGCGCCGGCCTGCGTGAGGCCGTGAACGCCGAGCCGGGCGACGCCGTGTTCTTCGCCGCCGGTTCGCGCGAGTCTTCGCAGCTGCTGCTCGGCGCCGTGCGCGTCGAACTGGCCCGCCGTGAAGGCCTGCTCGACCCGAAGAAGTTCGCGTTCACCTGGGTCGTCGACTTCCCGCTGTTCAAGCGCACCGACGATCCGGACGACGACGACGTGGCGGTCGGCCACTCCAAGTGGACCTCCATGCACCACCCGTTCACCATGCCGTCCAAGGACTGGATCGACAAGTTCGACCAGGATCCGGAACACGCCATGTCCGACTCCTACGACATCGTCTGCAACGGCGAGGAGATGGGCGGCGGTTCCGTGCGTATCCACCGCGACGACATCCAGGACCGCGTGCTCAACGTGCTCGGCATCGGCAAGGAGGAGGCCGAGGAGAAGTTCGGCTTCCTGCTCGAAGCGTTCAAGTACGGCGCCCCGCCGCACGCGGGCATCGCGCTCGGCTGGGACCGCACCGTGTCGATCCTCGCCGGCACCGACACCATCCGTGACGTGATCGCCTTCCCGAAGGCTGGCGGCGGCCGTGACCCGCTGACCGGCGCCCCGGCCCCGATCACCGACGCGCAGCGCGCCGAGACCGGCGTCGACTATGACCCGGATTCCGAGGACTGAGCGCCGAACCGCATAGGTTCATGAGAATGGGCCTCGCACGATATACCGTGCGAGGCCCATTCGCGTTATTGGCGGACTGCATGACGTGGGAGACGGCCGCCCGTCGGATTACTCGTGCCTGTCGTCCCACTCCTCGTCGGTGGGGGTCTCGTCGTACAGCTCGTGCCCTTCCTTCTCGGCGAGCTCCATCTGTTCGTTGATCCACGCGGCCTCCGCCGGATTGATGTCGGCCGTGTCCAGCACCTTCTGCCACACCGGGTAGAACAGGTGCATCGCCGGATACAGCGCCGTGATGAAGATCTCCGGCTTGTGCTTGCGCCAATGCTGCGGATGCGCGTCGAACGTGTTGCGGAAGCGGCGCATGTAGTTCAGGAACGATCCCAGCGACGTGTCCATGCGACGCGCGCTCATGCCCGCGATCATGCGCGGCGAATACACGGTTTTCAGTCCCTTGCCGATCAGATGCAGCGAAATGTCGATGTCCTCGTGCATCACGTCGGACTTGTCGCGGCACACCTCGCCCGCGATCTGATGCCATGCGCTCGCCCGCAGGGCCATGTTCGAACCGAACAGCAGCGGCTGGCCGCCATCGGCGCGGTAGATGCGCTTGCGGATCGAATTGTCGCTTTTCAGCCCGAAATGACGCGACGGCATGTCGTAATACATCACCGGGCCGGTCGCGCCCATCGCTTCCGGATCCTCGGTGAAGATGCCCGTCACGACCTCCACCCAATCCGGCTTGATCATGCAATCCGCGTCGAAACGGCCCAGAACGTCGCCCGTGGCGGCGTTCAGACCGAAATCGCGCGTCGGGATCAGTCCCTGTTCGTCGTCCTGGTGCAGCAGCCTGACCGGCGCCTCGGGATGCTCGGCCATGAACCGTTCCACGATCGCGCACGTATCATCCGTTGACCGATTGTCCACCACGATCACCTCATGAGGCATCACGGTCTGACGAACCGTGTTGAGCAGGCAGTCGGCTATGCGTTCGGCTTCGTTCCAAGCGGGAATGACGATCGACACTTTCAGCATATCTCCAGCATACAAGCGCGGCTCGGACAGCACATCGTCCGCGCGGATCATATTCGTCGCTCTCCTGCCGGCCGAAATGACCTCCCGCCATTAGAATGGGGAGCCATGACTGGACAGGATGACCAAAGAATCGATTTCGCGGCGGTGTTCCCGGCCAAAGGCGACTCCCGCCGCCCGCCGGACTGGTGGGGACGCGGTCTGCTGTACGCGGTGATCGCCGTGTTCCTCGCCTATTTCGTGTGGAACTCATGGGGCAAGATCGACTACATCGTCCTCGATCTGGTGATCTCGATCTTCATCGCGCTCGCGATCGAACCGATGGTGCTCATCATGATCCGCCACGGCTGGAAGCGCGGCGTCGCCTCGGCGGTCAGCCTGATCGGGCTGGCGGTGGTCATCGTCGCGCTGTTCACGCTGTTCGGGTCGATGTTCGTCCAGCAGGTGATCTCCATGGTCAAGGGGATCCCCGCGCTCTACGACCAGATCGTCGCGCTCGTCAACCAGTATTCGACGTTCAAGATGCCTGAAATCGACGCGCTCGGCGGTGAGATCTTCAAGAACCTGCAGACTTCGTGGGTGGCGAACTTCGCCGGGCAGGCCGTCAGCACCACCATGGGCCTGTTCGGTGCGCTGCTCGACCTGCTGACCATCGTGATGGTCACCTACTATATTTCCGCGGCCGGGCCGAAGATGCGCCGCAGCATGTGCCAGTGGCTCGGCGACAGCCAGCAGCGCCGTTTCCTGCTCGCCTGGACCATCGTGCAGGACCAGATCTCCGGCTTCCTGTTCTCCCGGTCCATCCTCGCGCTCATCAACGCGACCTGCACCGCCATCTTCCTTGAGGTCATCCACGTGCCCTACTGGCTGCCGCTCGCCCTGTTCTGCGGCATCGTCTCGCAGTTCATCCCCACCGTCGGCACCTACATCGGTGGCGCGCTGCCGGTCGTGTTCGCATGGGGGTCGAACGGCATCGCCTATGCGCTGGCCGTGCTCGTGTTCATCACCGTGTACCAGCAGTTCGAGAACCTGATCCTTTCCCCGAAGATCTCCCAGCGCACGATGGACCTGAACCCGGCGATAGCGTTCCTCGCGGTGCTCGTGTTCGGTTCGGTGTTCGGCGCGCTCGGCGCGTTCCTCGCGTTGCCGATCACCGCCAGCCTGCAGGCGATCTTCAAGGTGTACACGAAGCGTTACGAGCTGGTCGATTCGCCGCTGCTGTACGATCCGGACACGGTGCGCAAGTCCAAGGTCGTGGAAGGCGCCGAGGCGTTCGGCGCGCATGTCGTCAAGCCGGTCGCCGACCACATGCCGCGCGCGGCCAAGGGGTCGAGCGCCCGCGTGCCGATCGACGAGGAACTGCGTCACCTGACCGAACAGGTCTATCAGATGCCGACTTCGGAACAACTGGACGACTCGGAGACGATGGCTATCCCGAAGGGCGTGCTCGGCAAGTGGAACGAAACGCGGCACGGCGGACTGGCCGGACTGGCCGGTGCCGATGACGCGAACGGTCCCGACGATGACGCGGTTCACGCGGACGACGAGAACGGTTCCGACGATTCCGACGGCTCCGACGTCTCCGATGCGGCCGAATCCGCGGATGACCCGGCATCGAAGACCACGTCCGTTGACGACAACCCAAGGAGCAAGTGGCGCTGATGGCACTGTTATCCATCCTCGACATCCTCATGACCATCGTCGGCACGGTCGGCATCGCCTATCAGGCGCTGTGCGTGGTGATCTCCCTGTTCGCCAAGCCCATCACCTTCCCCGACGCGCCGATGGACCGCCGCTATGCCGTGCTCATCTCCGCGCGCAACGAGGAGAACGTGATCGGCAATCTCATCGAATGCATCCGCACGCAGACCTATCCGAGCGAGCTGATCGACATCTGGCTCGTCGCCGACAACTGCGACGACCATACGGCCGATGTGGCGCGCGCCAAGGGGTGCCATGTGATCGAACGGTTCAACAAGGAGCTCATCGGCAAGGGCTATGCGCTGACCTACCTGCTTGACCGGATGAACGAATCCGGCGTGTCTGACCAGTACGACGCGTTCTTCGTGTTCGACGCCGACAACAGGCTCGACCGGCATTACTTCGAGGAGATGAACAAGGCGTTCCAGGCCGGGTTCAAGATCCTGACCAGCTACCGCAACTCGGTGAACCTGTCCGACAACTGGGTCTCGTCGGGCTCGGCGCTGTGGTTCATCCGCGAATCGCGCTTCCTGAGCGCCTCGCGCATGTGGCTCGGCAACAGCTGCCATGTGGGCGGCACCGGATTCATGTTCTCGCGCGAGGTGATGAAACGCAACAACGGCTGGAAGTTCCACCTGCTGACCGAGGACCTCGAATTCACGATGGATTCCGTGCTGCACGGCGACCGCATCGGCTACTGCGGCACGGCGATGCTGTACGACGAGCAGCCGGTCAGCTTCCAGCAGAGCTGGCGTCAGCGGCTGCGCTGGAGCAAGGGGTTCCTGCAGGTGTTCCGTTATTACGGTCCGGCGCTCATCAAACGCGCGGTGCGCGAACGCGATTTCTCGGCGGTGGACTTCACGCTGCTGCTGTGCCCGTTCATGGTGCTGGCGATCATCCGCATGGCGATGGGATGGCTGTTCGCCGTCTGCGGGTTCGTGTCGTGGCAGAGCCAGATCGCCTCGCTCGGTGGCTGGACGTCAAGCATCGTGACGGCCATCGTGACGATGATGGCGCTCGCCGCGCTGACGATCATCGTCGAACGAGATCACATCGGTGCGACCAACAAGGAGCTGTTCGCCTACGTGCTCAGCTTCCCGATCTACATGCTCAGCTACGTGCCGATCTCCTTTCAGGCCATCTTCGCCAAAGCCCAGTGGAAACCCATCGAGCATAAGGGCTGATGCGTCAACGCGAAGCCCGGTGGGCTTCGCGTAGCATCAGCCTGAGCGAGGCGATAGCCGAGCGAAGGCAATGTTGAGTCTCGCCGTAGGCGAGTCCTTAATTGCAGTGCCGCAGGCGACGCGTTCAACACCCAATCCACGTGCGTCCCTCCGCGCGTGTCCCCGTCATGTCGTCTACAGTGAAGACATGAGTATGGGCAACATGCAGGGGAATGTCGGTTTTTCGCCGACTCCTCAGTCGCAACCGCAACCGATGCCGGCGGCCTCGCCGATGATGCCGCCGCGGCCGGTCCCGCCGAATCCCGCGGCGGCCGTTTCGATCCGCGGCCTGTTCAAGCGTTTCGGCGACAAGGTCGCCGTCAACGGACTGTCGATGGACATTCCCGTCGGCTCGTTCTATGGTTTGGTCGGACCGAACGGGGCAGGCAAGACCACGACGCTGACCATGGCCACCGGTCTGCTCACGCCGGATGCCGGCGTCGCGATGATCCTCGGCCATGACGTGTGGCGCGATGTGAACGAGGTCAAGCGCATGATCGGCGTGATGCCGCAACCCGATCAGATCTTCGACCGGCTCACCGGCCTGCAGCTGCTCATCTATTCGGGCATGCTGCGCGGCATGGGACGCGCCGAGTCGCTCACGCGCGCGCACGACCTGCTCGCCGCGTTCGATCTGGCGCAGGCCGCGAACACGATGGTCGCCGACTATTCGGCCGGCATGACGAAGAAGATCTGCCTCGCCTCGGCGATGATCCATAGCCCGCGCATCCTCGTGCTCGACGAGCCGTTCGAATCGGTCGACCCGGTCTCCAGCGCGAACCTCAAGGACATTCTCATCGAATACGCGAAAACCGGCGGCACGGTCATCATCTCCTCGCATGTCATGGCATTGGTCGAGAAGATGTGCACGCATGTGGCCGTGATCAACCATGGACAGGTGTGCGCGGCCGGCACCGTGGACGAGGTCGCGGCCGGCGAGGACTTGGAGGACCGGTTCCTGCAGCTGGTCGGCGGCCGTCATGAGGCGGCCCATCTCGCCTGGCTTGACGGCGGTTCGACGGGATCTGCCGCACCCGTGCCGCCCGCAGCCGCCGCGTATCCCGCAACGCCCGACGCCGGGGGCGCGCGATGAGCACCGCGGCGACGCTGATCCGTCTGCGTTGGGCGCTGACCCGTGCCACGTTGCGCAAGTCGCCGTGGCAGGTCGTCGCCTTCGTGATCGGCGTGGTGATCGCCGTGTGCGTCGTCGTCGGCACCGCGCTGGGAGCGTGGGGCGTCGGTTCCATGTCGCCGATGGGCGCGACGGGTCCGGTGCTGCTGGAGAACGGCGATTATCGGTTCCTGCGCCTGTTCTCCGTCTTTCTCGGTTCGATCATCACGTTCATGACCGGTTTCGTCCAGCTCATGATGCTCGGCGAAGGCTCCACGATGAGCCCGAAACGCTTCGCGTTGTACGGCATTCCCGACCGCGAGCTGCAGTTCGGCCTGTTGGCCGCGGGCCTGACCGGCATTCCGGCGATCACCGGCGTGCTGTCGTTCATGGCCTGGTCGCTTGCCTATCGCGGCATGGGCATCGGCGCGGTCGTGGCCGAACTGGTCGCCGCGGTATTCGCGGTCGTCACGATAACGAGCATCGCCAAGCTGCTGATCTCCCTGGCGACCACGCTGGTGACGTCGAAGCGCGGCAAAAGCCTGTTCTACATCGTCATCCTCCTGCTGTTCGTCACCATCTGCCAGATTCCGAACATACTCGTCAATTCGGGCGTCATGGACGATCTGGCTCCGCAGGCCCGCGGCCAGGTCGCCTATGCGATGGCCTCGCTGCTTGCATGGACGCCGTTCGGCGCGGCCTTCCAACTCCCGTTCGACGTGGCGACGGGCGCATGGGGCGCTTGCCTCGCGCGTCTTGCTCTTCTGGCCGCGACCTGGGTGGTCTGCTTCGCCATATGCACATGGTGCCTGCGTCACGAGCGGCTGAAAGGGGACGTCGCCGGCGCGACGGTCACGGCCAAGGGCATCGGCGCATTCGGGTGGATGCCCGACAGTCGGTCCGGCGCGGTGTCTGCACGTCTGTTCGCCTATCTCAAGCGCGATCCTCGCCAGGCGCCGCTGTTCGCCATGCCGCTGTTCTTCCTCGTGATCTTTACCGTGCAGTCGCACGGCATCCACGAGATCGTATGGGGCGCGCTGGTGATGTCCGGCTGGATGATGCTCGTCGCCGAAAGCAACGGTCTGTCCTATGACGGTCGGGGATTCGCCATGCAGGTGATCGCCGGCGTGCCGGGCGTCACCGATCGCATCGGCCGCGTGCGCGTCTACGTGGGCATCATCGTCGCGTACATGACGGTCCTGTTCGTCGCGGCCGCGATCATCACCGGTGACTGGTCCAGTCCGTCCGGCCTGCTTGCGGGCCTGATGTTCGCCTCGGTGGGCGTCGCCGTCGCGTTCAGCGGTCTGGGTATCGCCGAGGTCACGTCGTGCGCGCTCATGTATCCGGTCGCGTCGATGGACAAGCCGTTCTCCTCGCCGCAGGGACGCATGGTCGCACAGGGGTTCTTCCCGTTCGTCTACATGTTCGGCAGCCTGCTCGCCATGCTGCCGTCGTTCATCGCATGGATAGCGCTGATGGCGACCGGCGCGTTCTACGGCCTGTACTGGCTGATGATCCCGGTCTCGCTGGCCAACGGCATCGGCGTGCTCGCACTTGGTACATGGCTCGGCGGTAAGCTGTTGGATGCGCGGATGCTGTCGGTCATGCACACGCTCGACTCGTTCGCGTCATTGCAACGATAGCCGTACAACATAAGGAGCGCGACGTGCCGGCCGGAACCACGATGACAGCAGACGACCGGCAGCGGGCGGCGGACCGTGCGCGCATGCGCCGTCGTCGCGCGGTACGCGTCGCGATCGCGGCGCTGGCCACGGTGGCGCTCGGCTGCGGATATCTCATCGCCGACATCACGGACGCATTGCCCGGGCCGCTGACCCTGCGTCCGGTCGAACGCCGGACCATCCCCGCCGCGCTCACGTCACGCAAAGCCGGCACGATCGCGGGCGACGCGGCAACGGACAAGCCCATCGACACCTCCGCCGCGCAATCCCTGATCAGGACGTTCGCCGCCACGAAAGGCGTCGGCGACCATTATTCCGTCGCCATCGCGACCGCCGACGGCACTGTCGTCGCCTCCGCTTCGGCCGACACGCCCCGTGAACCGGCCTCCACGATGAAAACGCTCACCGCGCTCGCCGCGTCCGCCACCCTCGACATGGGATCGACGCTCGACACCGACGTCTACCTGACCGACATCGACGCCACCGACGGTACGGGCACGCTGATCCTGCGCGGCAACGGCGACATGCTCCTGTCCGCAGGCGACAGCGACCCCGACCACGTCAACGGCCGCGCCGGACTCGGCACGCTCGCCGCGCGCACCGCCAAGGCCCTGCGCCAACGCGGCATCGACACGGTGACGCTGATGGCCGACGACTCCCTGTTCGGCGCCGACCGGTATCCCGACGACATCGCCGCCAACAATCCCGGCAACCTGTACTACACGGGCGTCAGTTCCATGGCCGTCGACGGCGGCCGTCAGTGGGACGGCGCCGGCCCCGCGAATCCGGACGTGTTCAGCGCCTATCCCGAACTCAGCCAGACCACGGCGGCCGACGCCGCGGCGACGTTCGCCAAACGTCTCGCCGAACAGGGCGTCACCGTTTCCAACCAGACCATCGACGTGTCCGAACGGGAACGGGCGACGGCCACGGACGGCCTCACGCCGATCGCCTCCGTCGAATCGGCCACCCTGGCCGAAATCCTCGCCTTTGCGATGCGGCACTCGGACAACACGCTCGCCGAGGAATTCGGCCGGCTCACCGCACTCGCCGCCGGTGAGGCCAATTCGCCGCAAGGCGCGACCACGGCCGTACGCAACGCTCTGACCAAGCTCGGCATCGACACGACCGGACTGACGATGGCGGACTGTTCCGGCCTGTCGCCCGGTTCGAAGGTGAGCGTGAAAACCCTCGTCGCCGTGCAGACGCGCAACCTGACCGCAGGCGGTGAGGCGGCCGCCGCCGAAGGACTGTCGATCCCCGGACTCATCGGCACCGCCGCGAACCGTGCGGTCAGCGAGGACACGGCCGGATTGCTGCGCGTGAAAACCGGCAGCCTCGACGAGGTCACGTCGATGGCCGGCAACGTGTCGCGGCTGGACGGCGGCACGCTCGCGTTCGCGGTGATCGTCAACAAGCCCGACGACTGGTCCGCGGCGCGCGGCGCGATCGACGTGTTCGTCGACGGATTGGCGCGGCTGTAACGGTCGGCGGCTGGGCAAGGCGGAACACATGGTATACACGAAACGGTTGAAGGCCGGCATCGGCGCGGTGCGTGCGGCTCTGCTCGGCATCGGCATCGAACGGCAAGGGCGCCGGTATGCGGAACATGGCGAGCATGAGACGGCCGATGATGCGCCGCTCGTGCTCGTCGCCTGCTCCGGCGGCCGTGACTCGATGGCCTTGGCGGCATTGTCCGAGCGCGTATGCGCCATGCTCGGCGTGCGGTGCGGTGCGGTGATCGTCGACCACGGCATGCAGAACGGGTCGGACGAGATCGCCGCGCAGGCGGCCGGCAGATGCGAACGGCTGGGACTGAAACCGGTGACCGTGCGCCGCGTCCAGGTGCGTGCGGACGGCCGAGGAGCGGAGGCCGCGGCGCGCGACGCCCGGTATGCGGCCATATGCGACGTGGCGCGTGGGACCGGTGCCGCCGCGGTATTGCTCGCGCATACCAAGAACGACCAGGCCGAGACGGTGCTCATCGGGTTGCTGCGCTCCGGCGGCGTGGACGCGCTCGCCGGCATGCCGGACACGTTCGTGCGTGACGGCGTGACGTTCGCACGTCCCCTGCTGGGCATGACCCGCGAGGACACGACGGGGGTGTGCGAGGATCTTGGACTGCAATGGTGGGACGATCCGACCAACGGGGATGCCTCCTCCCGAGGAGTCCGAGACCATTCCCTTCCCCTCAGATCGCGGATTCGCCATGGGCTGATTCCGTTCATGGAGGAATTCGCCGGCTCCGACATCGTCGATCATCTTGCGGGCGGCGCGCGCCTCACCCGCCGCGACAAGGACTATCTCGACATGCAGGCCGATCAGGTCGCCGCCCGGGCCGTGCTCGAGCCGGAACCGGGCGACGCCGTCAGGCTGTCGGCCATCGCCCTGCAGGCCGAACATCCGGCCATCCGCACGCGCGTCGTCGCGCACGCGCTCGCCGCGGCGAACATCACGGCCACGGCCTCCCAGATCGAATCCATCGACCGTCTGATCGCCGATTGGCACGGTCAGTCGGCTGTGAATCTTCCCAGAGGTTATTCAGCCTTCCGTCAGAAACACGTCATTCGTGTGTGCCAAGATGGTGGGCATGCGAATCGCCGACGTCCAAGATGAAATCGACCACGAACTGGTCAGCAAAGAACAGATCCACAGCAAGATCCGCGAAGCCGCCGCGCAGGCGAGCGAGGATTATCGGGGCAAGAACCCGCTGTTGATCGCCGTGCTCAAAGGTGCGGTCAACACGCTCGCCGCGTTCTCGGAAGCGCTGAGCATCCCCGCGCAGATCGACTTCATGAGCCTGTCGAGCTACGGGTCGGGAACCACGTCGAGCGGCACCGTGACGGTCCGTCAGGATCTGTCCACCGATGTTCGCGGCCGGCACATCCTGATCGTGGAGGATATCATCGATTCCGGGCGCACGCTCGCCTGGCTGGTCGAGGAGCTCAAGCGCCGTGGCGCCGCGTCCGTCGAGATCTTCGCGCTGCTGGAGAAGCCGGCACGTCGCGAGGTCGATGTCGACGTGAAATACCGCGGCTATGAGATTCCCGACGAATTCGTCGTCGGCTTCGGACTCGACTACGACGAGCGTTTCCGCAACCTCGATTCGATCGCGGTGCTCAAGCCCGAAGTGTATCAAGGAGTGAACGCATGAGCTATCCCCAGGGTCCCCAGCAGCAGGGGCCGGGCAATAACCCCTTCGGCAACCCGTTCAACCGCAACAACGCGAACGACGGCAACGGAGGAAACGGCAACAAGAACCAGCGTCCGTTCTGGCAGTCGCCTTGGCTGTGGGGCGTGCTGCTCGTCGTCATTGCCGTCGTCTCGTTCCAGATCTTCGCCGGCGCGGGCTCGCAGACCATCGACACGAAGGACGGCATCTCGCTGCTGCAGTCCGGCGAGATCAAGTACGCCGAAATCGTCGACAACACGCAGCAGGTCAAGCTCGAACTGAACAACGACTTCACCAAGCAGGACCCCGACACCGGCAAGACGCGCAACTACGGCAAGAACGTCCAGTTCTATTACGCCTACGCGCAGAGCGCCCAGGTCGTGCAGCTCATCAACAAGGCCAACCCGTCGAAGGGCTGGACCACGAGCATGCAGCAGAGCGGCGTCATCAGCTACCTGCTGAACATGCTGTTCCCGATCATCCTGATCGTGGCCTGCTGGTGGCTGCTCATGCGCAACATGGGCGGTGCCGGCGGCATGCTTGGCATGGGCGGCAAGAAGAACAACGGCAAGCTGCTCGACGGCCAGACCCCGACCACCAAGTTCGCCGACGTGGCCGGCGAGGACGCGGCCGTGCAGGAGGTCGAGGAGATCAAGGACTTCCTCAAGGACCCGTCCAAGTACAAGGCGCTCGGTGCGCGCATCCCGCGCGGCGTGCTGCTGTACGGTCCTCCGGGCACCGGCAAGACGCTGCTCGCGCGCGCCATCGCCGGCGAGGCGGGCGTGCCGTTCTACTCGATGGCCGGCTCCGACTTCGTCGAGATGTTCGTCGGCCTCGGCGCCTCCCGCGTGCGTGATCTGTTCGACGAGGCGAAGAAGAACGCCCCGGCGATCATCTTCATCGACGAGATCGACGCCGTCGGCCGCAAGCGCGGCTCCGGCATGTCCGGCGGCCACGACGAGCGCGAACAGACCTTGAACCAGCTGCTCGTCGAGATGGACGGCTTCGACAACGACACCAACCTCATCATCATCGCCGCGACCAACCGTCCCGACGTGCTCGACCCCGCGCTGCTGCGCCCGGGCCGTTTCGACCGCCAGGTGGCCGTCGAGGCCCCGGACCTCGAAGGCCGCGAGGCGATCCTCAAGGTGCACGCCAAGGGCAAGCCGTTCGTGCCGGACGTCGACCTGCACATGGTCGCCGTGCGCACGCCGGGCTTCACCGGCGCGGACCTCGCCAACGTGCTCAACGAGGCGGCGCTGCTGTGCGCCCGTGCCGGAGCACAGCTGATCGACAACCGAGCCATCGACGAGGCCATCGACCGCGTGCAGGCCGGTCCGAAGCGCAAGACCAAGGGCATGGCGCTCGACGAGCTGCGCAACACCGCGTACCACGAGGGCGGTCACGCGCTCGTCGCCGCGGCGCTGCACAACACCGACCCGGTCACCAAGGTCACGATCCTGCCGCGAGGCCGCGCGCTCGGCTATACGGCCGTCATGCCGACCTCCGACCGCTACTCGCAGACCCGCAACCAGCTGCTTGACCAGATGGCGTACGCGATGGGCGGGCGCACCGCCGAGGAGATCGTGTTCCACGACCCGACCACCGGCGCGTCCAACGACATCGAGAAGGCCACGGCCATCGCCCGCACGATGGTGCTCGAATACGGCTTCTCGAAGAAGCTCGGCGCGATCAAGTGGGGCAGCGAGGACACCAACGGCGCCGACTATGACGCGCTCGCCCCGCACAAGTACTCCGACCAGACCGCCGAAGTCATCGACGAGGAGGTGCTCCAGCTCGTCGAGACCGCGCACAACGAGGCGTGGACGATCATCAACGAGAACCGCGACGTGCTCGACGAGCTGGTCCGTCAGCTGCTTGTCAAGGAGACGCTGAACGAGAAGGAACTGGCCGAGATCTTCTCGAAGATCAGGAAGGCGCCGGAGCGTCCGGTCTGGCTGTCGAACGACCGCCGCCCGGATTCCGACAAGCCCCCGGTGGAGATCCCCGAGTCGCTCAAGCGTTCGGTCGGCATGCAGCCGGGCGAGTGACGGCGGCCGTGGATGACCGTTGACGACTGATGTTGCGGCGTGCTGCACGAACGGCACGCCGCAACTTGTTGTATAAGAGGAGAGCATGATGACGAACAACTATGACGAGGAAGGCGTGAAGCAGGCGGTGCGCCTGTTCCTCACAGCGATCGGCGAGGATCCGGACCGCGAGGGGCTGCTCGAAACCCCGGACCGCATCGCGCGCGCCGGACGCGAGATCTTCGCGGGTCTCGGCAGGGGCCCGCAGGAGGTGCTCGCCAAGCGGTTCCCGGTCGAAACCGATGAGATGGTGCTCGTACGCGACATCGAACTGTTCTCGGTGTGCGAACATCACCTGCTGCCGTTCCACGGCGTGGCGCATGTGGGATACATCCCGTCGAACGGTCAGGTCGTGGGCCTGAGCAAGCTGGCGCGGCTCGTGGAACTGTATGCGCGCCGCCCGCAGGTGCAGGAGCGCATCACCCAGCAGGTGGCCGACGCGCTTATGGAATACGCGGACGCCAAGGGCGTGATCGTCGTGACCGAATGCGAGCACATGTGCATGGCGATGCGCGGCGTGAACAAGCCCGCCTCGCGCACCGTGACCTCGGCCGTGCGCGGCGTGATGCGCAACCCCGCCACGCGAGCCGAGGCGATGAGCCTGATCATGGCGAAGGGCTGAGATTGCCGTGGTATGGCTTCCGTGACAGGGGAGCGGGAAAACCTATCGGGAAGGGGATACGAAATGACTGATCTGCAAAGCCTGCATGACGCCGACCGCACGCTCGTGATGGGCGTGCTCAACATCACCGAGGACTCGTTCTCGGACGGAGGACTGTGGCTCGACCCGGCCAAGGCGCGCGAGCATGGTCTCGCGATGCTGGATGACGGCGCCGACATCATCGACATCGGCGCGGAATCCACGCGTCCCGGTGCCAAGCGCGTGTCCGAGACCGACGAGCTGAACCGAGTCACCGGCGCGGTCAAGGCGCTGCTCGGCGGCGAACTTGGCCATCACGACGCGATTCTGTCGATCGACACGACCCGTGCGCTCGTCGCCGCGGCCGCGCTTGAGGACGGCGCCCAGATCATCAACGACGTCTCCGGCGGCACGCTCGACAAGGAACTGCCGCACGTCGTCGCCGACCACGACTGCCTGTACATCGTGCAGCATTGGCGCGGCTGGCTCGCCGGCGCGAAGGGATCGACTCCGGACGCCGACACCTCGCACTACGAGCACGGCGTGCTCAGGGACGTGCATGACGAGCTCATGCGTCAGGTCGATGCGGTGCTTGAGGCCGGCGTCAAGCCCGAACGCATCATCATCGATCCGGGACTGGGCTTCTCCAAGCCCGGCATCGAACACAACCTGCCGTTGCTCGCCGGCCTGCAGGCGTTCGAGGATACCGGCTACCCGGTGTTGGTCGGCGCCTCCCGCAAGCGGTTCGTCTCGGCCGTGCTGGCCGAGGCCGGATTCGACGAGCCGACCATGGACGACCGCGACAACGCCACCGCCGCGATCTCGGCCCTGAGCGCCGAACACGGCGCGTGGGCCGTTCGCGTGCATGACGTGCGCCGTTCGCGCGCGGCCGTAGCGATGGGACACGAATGGCGAGCCTCGACACGGTAACGGGACAGACGAACACAGCAGAACACAAGGAGCGATGATGGACACGATCCGTCTGACCGGCGTACGAGCCGACGGCACCCACGGTGTGCTTGACTTCGAACACGAACGGCCTCAGCCGTTCGTCGTCGACATCACGCTGCATGTCGACCTGACCCGTGCCGGGCACAGCGACGACCTGAACGACACCGTCAACTACGGGCTGGTCGCCGAACGCATCGTCGACATCATCCGTGGTCCGCACGTCGACCTCATCGAACGACTCGCCGCGCGCATCGCCGACGCGATACTGACCGAACACCGGTCGGTAGCCGCCGTCGACGTCACCGTGCACAAGCCGAACGCGCCGATCACCGTGCCGTTCGCCGACGTGTCCGTCTCCATCAGCCGCAGTCGGGACGATGCGGACGGCAACGAACCGGATACGTTCGGCGTCCATCATGCGGTCATCGCCATGGGCGGCAACATCGGCGACGTCGCCGCCACCATGCGTGCCGCGGTCGCCGACATCGACGGCCTCGACGGCACGCAGGTCACCGGAGTCTCCCCGCTGTACCGCACCGCCGCATGGGGCATGGCCGACGGCACCCCGGATTTCCTCAACGCCGTGATCGAGGTGGCGACCACGCTGCCGGCGGCCGAATTGCTGGCCGGCCTGCAGTCCATCGAGGCCGCGCATGGCCGTACGCGCGAGGCGCACTGGTCGTCGCGCACGCTCGACCTCGACATCATAGACTACGACGCGACGGTCAGCGACGATCCGAACCTGACCCTGCCGCATCCGCGTGCATGGCAGCGTGCCTTCGTGCTCGCCCCGTGGCACGCGCTCGATCCCGCAGCCACGCTCGTCGGCAGACACGGGGGAGCGGTCGGCGACCTGCTCGCCGCCGCATCCGACCGAGATGACGTGCGTCCGTCAGACGACGACTGGATGACCGGAGCTGGTGCCTGCGGTACGGCGTTCGGTACCGCTCACGCCGCCACCGCCGAGGACACCGACGATACCGACGTGGATACGCAAGACATCTCCGCCCCGGCTTGCGTGTCCGGACGACATGACGACGGTGCGAACAGCCTATCCGGACCACACGGTTCCGGCGAGGAGACGACCGTGGGTGAACGGCCGGTGTTCCGTACCGCGATCGTGTCGATGGACAGCGCCTCCACCGACGCCGAGCGGCTGTTCCGCTCCGCGATCGTCGCCATCGACGGCATCGCCGGAACCCAGATCGACGGCATCTCGCCGCTGTATCACGTCAGCAACTTCGAAGGGCCGGACGGCATGGCCGCCGTCGTCCAGCTCACCACGAACCTCGGCGCACGCGAACTCATCGGCGTGCTCGGCGGCATCGAAACGTCGGCGTCGGCCGGCGAACACGCCGACGGTTCCCGTGCGCTCGACCTCGATCTCGTCGACATGGCCGGAGTGACCGAGGACGAACCGGACTGCCGCGTGCCGTGGCCGACCGCACGCAGGCATGCGGCGGTCCTCGCGCCGTGGCTGGACATGGATCCGAACGCCCGTCTCGGCGGCGATCCCGTGTCGTTCCTGCTTGCCATGGCTCCGGACGCCGACCGTGTGGGACTGCTGTCGGACCATTGGATCATCGGAGGAACGCTATGAGCGCGCGACGCACACCATGGTGGTATTACCCGATCGCGGTCGGCGGGGGACTGCTCGGCGGTGCGCTGCTCGCCAAATACGATGAGATGAGCGGCTTGTCGCTGCTCGGCGTGCCATGGTTCATATCCGCGCTGCTGCTGCTCATCGGCGCCACCGTGCTCGTCATGGCGCTGCGCGTGCACAAATACGCGACCACCGACCCGCGCAAACGCGTCGGCATGAAACCCCTGGACCCGCAGGCCGCCGTGTCGACCTTGGTGCTGGCCAAGGCGCTCGCGCTGGTCGGCGCGGCGTTGACCGGATGGTACGGCGGACAGATCCTCATGTGCCTTGAGCACGCCGAAGCGCAATACTACGCGCAGGCGATCCTCGAATGCGCGATCGCATGCGCGGCATGCGTGATCGACATGGTCATCGGCATCGTGGGGGAGTGGCTATGCCAGCTGCCGCCGATGGACGGACCGGAAAGCGCGACGATGAAAGAGGCGAGCCGCCAGCGCACCATTGCGCCGACGGCCGCGAAAACCCGGAACGTGCGATCCTGACCGGCTTCAGGCCTGCGGCACGCGGATCATGGCCTCCTGCGCGATGACGGCGACCAGTTCGCCGTCCCGCGAATACACCTTCGCATAGCCCAGACCGCGGCCGTGCGCGGCGGTCGGCGTATCCTGCACGTACAGATGCCACTGGTTGATGTCCACGTCGCGATACCACCACATCGAATGGTCGATCGACGCGTACGAGATGCCCGGCGTGGCGATGCTCAGACCGGCACGGCGCAGCACCGGCTCCATCATCAGCTGATCGCAACCCAACGCGAGCATCGCACGATGCATGATCTGCGGCACGTCCGCATGGCCGTCCGCCTTCATCCACACCATCTGCGTGCCGGAATCCTGCTTCGCGCTCTCCTTGTCAGGGCCGAGCATGATCGTCGGCGTGACATGACGGATGTCGAACGGCGACTTCTCCGCGTAGAACTTCGCGAACGGCGAACGTTCGGCGTACGGCGTCATCAGCTCCTTCGCGCTGGTCAACGTCTCGGGATCCGGCACGTCGTCGGGCATCGGATCGGCGAACTCGACGCCCTGCTGTCCGGTCTGCTGGAAACTGGCGATCGCCGTCAGGATCGGACCCTGCGACTGCGTGACGTTCACGCGGCGGGCCGAGAACGAGCGTCCGTCACGCAGCTTCTCCACGTCGAACAGCAGATCCTGACGGATGTCGCCCGCCGAAATGAAATACCCGTGGATCGAATTCGGCAGACGACCCGGGTCGACGGTCTTCGATGCGGCGATCAGCGACTGCGCGATCACCTGACCGCCGTACACGCGGCCGGTCGGGAAATGCAGGCTCTCGCCGTTGATGTACATGTGCCCCCGGTATTCCGACGGCTCCCCAAGCCGTAGGACGTTCACCAGATGATCCAAAGGGGATGCTGTTGCCTGCGTCATTCCTGCCAACTCCCGTCATGACTGTCAGATGATATTCGTGAATGCTGTTGAGCAGTCTATCGGGCGCAGGTAAAGAACGGAACGGCGTTTTGTAACGAGCGTAAGCAACGCGTAAGGGTGATGTGAGCGTGGGGTGAACGAGGACGGGGCGGATATGACAGTGGCGGGCCCGATGATACGGACCCGCCACTGTTTTCTTGACGGCTCGGCGCGTCAATCTGCGATTAAGGACTCGCCTGCGGCGAGACTCATTGTTACCTCGCCACTGTCGTGGCTCGGCTGAGCCTAAAAACAGTCCACCGGACTGTTTTCTTCACGGCTCAGCGCGTCAGTTTGCGATGCAGGCGGTGCGGGCGGGCGGCGTCCTCGCCGAGGCGGGCGACGCGGTTCTCCTGATACGCCTGGAAGTTGCCCTCGAACCAGTACCACTTGGCCGGGTTCTCGTCGTCGCCTTCCCACGCGAGGATGTGTGTGGCGACGCGGTCGAGGAACCAACGGTCGTGGGAGATGACCACGGCGCAGCCCGGGAATCCGAGCAGCGCGTTCTCGAGCGATTCCAGCGTCTCGACGTCAAGATCGTTGGTGGGCTCGTCGAGCAGCAGCAGGTTGCCGCCCTGCTTCAGGGTCAGCGCGAGGTTCAGACGGTTGCGCTCGCCGCCGGAGAGCACGCCCGTGAGCTTCTGCTGGTCGGAACCCTTGAAGCCGAAGCTGGCCACATAGGCGCGGGTCGGCACCTCGGTGCCCGCCACGTCGATGAAGTCGAGGCCGCCGGAAACCGCCTCCCACAGGTTCTTGTTCGGGTCGAGGCCCTCGCGGTTCTGATCGACGTAGCTGATCTTCACCGTCTCGCCGATCTTCAGCTCGCCGGAAGTCAGCGGCTCAAGGCCGACGATCGTCTTGAACAGCGTGGACTTGCCGACGCCGTTCGGGCCGATCACGCCGACGATGCCGTTGCGCGGCAGCGTGAAGCTCAGGTCGTCGATGAGCACGCGATCGCCGAACGCCTTGTGGATGTGGTTCGCCTCAAGCACCACCGAACCCAGACGCGGGCCGGCCGGAATCTGGATCTCGGAGAAGTCGAGCTTCTTGTTGTTGCGCGCCTCCTGCTCCATCTGGTCGTAACGCTCCAGACGGGCCTTGTTCTTGGCCTGACGGGCCTTCGGAGAGGAACGCACCCAGTCGAGTTCGTCCTTGAGGCGCTTGGCGAGCTTCGCGTCCTTCGCACCCTGGATCTCCATACGCTTGGCCTTCGTCTCCAGATACGTGGAGTAGTTGCCCTTGTACGGGTACAGGTGGCCGCGGTCGACCTCGCAGATCCATTCGGCCACGTTGTCCATGAAGTAACGGTCGTGGGTGACGGCGATGACCGCGCCCTTGTACTGGTGCAGGAACTTCTCCAGCCACAGGATCGACTCGGCGTCCAGGTGGTTGGTGGGCTCGTCGAGCAGCAGCAGGTCCGGGGCCTCAAGCAGCAGCTTGCACAGCGCCACGCGGCGACGCTCGCCGCCGGAGCACACCTTCACCGGGGTGTCCGGGTCGGGGCACTGCAGCGCGTCCATCGCCTGCTCGAGCTGCGAGTCGAGATCCCAGCCGTTCGCCGCGTCGATCTCGGTCTGTAGCTTGCCCATCTCGTCCATCAGCGCGTCGAAGTCGGCGTCCGGGTTCGCCATCTCCTCGCCGATCTGGTTGAAGCGGGCCACCTTTTCCGCGATCGGGCCGAACGCCATCTTGATGTTCTCGCCCACGGTCTTCGTGTCGTCCAGCGGCGGCTCCTGCTGCAGGATGCCGACCGTGAAGCCCGGAGTCAGGTACGCCTCGCCGTTCGACACGGTTTCGATTCCGGCCATGATCTTGAGCAGCGTGGACTTGCCCATGCCGTTCGGACCGACCACGCCGATCTTCGCGCCGGGCAGGAAGCTCAGCGTCACGTCGTCGAGGATCACGCGCTCGCCGAAGGCCTTGCGTGCCTTGATCATCTGGTAAATGAATTCTGCCACTTGCAGTTTCTCCTTAACAAAGGTTGGAATTCCGCCGTTTCTCCGGTTCATGCATGTCGTCCGCCCCGTGCGGCGCCGTTGTCGTATCCGTCCGCATGGCGGTCGAATCCATGCCAAACCACCGCCCACCATGGTATCGGAAGGGCTGGAATGACGGGGTTCGCGGGTGCGCCGTGCATCGGCCTGACATGCCGCTACTGTGGGATATGATTCGGCCGCCGCGGACGGTGCGGTGCGTCCGGGGCTGCCCGCGTCGGCGGCCGTGACCCGGATCACGCCGGGGAAACGCAAGGGAGGAGCGTCGCATGTCACCGATCGAATTGTCCACTCGCAGGCGGGTCACCGGGCTGACCTCCGGCGAGTTCGCCAAGCTGTTCGTTGCGCTGGAACGCAAGGTGGACGGCGAATCCGCGCACTGGGACGCCGCCGACGTCGAATCATGGGAGATCGTCGGCCCGCCGGTGACCGCCGAGGATCATCTGACCGAAACGTTCGCCGCCGCCAACGAATTCGTCGCCACGCTGGCCCGCCGCCTGTACCGTACCGTCATGCCGTCGGATGGCGGTGCCCCGGCCGAGGGGACGGCCATCACCGCCTTCCCCGACGACCTGACCTTCTGGGCCGCGCAACCGGATTTCGGAGGCATCCCGCACGCGTTGTGGAACATCGCCGCATTGCAGGCCGCCGAATGGGCGCGCCAGGAAACCGGCGTGACCTGCGAGCTGAAAGCCTGCAATCCCTTGGTGTGAAAACGCGGGATGCGTGCCGCGCATACATGCGCCAAGTAGAATGGATTGAGAGATTAGTGCATTATTCATGCATGATTTAACGAGTGTGTATTGTCTGGGTTGTCGTGATGCCCATCGATTGGTATTATATACATAATTGAGGCATTGTGTGATGTATTAATGTCATAAATTGAATGTGTAAGACGGGAATAGGCATGACGCAGGATGAACTGATGAAGGTGCTATGTGGCGGAGAGTCGTCGATGGTCGAATTCAAACGCTGCAGTGATCTGCCTCATGCGGATACATTCGAAACGGTGTGCTCTTTCGCCAATCGCATGGGAGGCGATATCTATCTCGGCGTCAACGACGACGGTTCCATCGTCGGAGTTGACGACAAACGGGCTGTGGAAATCGAACGTAACATAGCGAACGTGACCAGCAATCGGCGATTGTTTTCTCCGGCGCCGACTGTGGAAACGGAACGTATTATCTGCAATGGGCACACGGTGATTCGGGTATGGGTGGCGTCCGGATCATCGGTGATTCGGTACAAGGGAGTGGTGTATGACCGCGTCGCCGATACCGATGTTCGAATTGATGGTGACATTCAGATTAGCCAGATGTATATCCGCAAACAGAACTACTACTCCGAGCGACGTATTTTCCGGTACCTCACCCCGTTCGATCTGCGTGCCGATCTCATTTCGAGGATGCGTAACATGGCGGTTGCCCAACGCGCCGGACACCCTTGGGGAAGCATGTCGGACGAAGAACTGTTCCGCAGCGCCAAACTGTACGATCGTGACTATACGACAGGCGAGGAGGGATTCAATCTGGCTGCGGTGCTGCTGCTGGGCAAGGATGACGTGATCTCCTCGGTCTGTCCGGCCTACGTCACCGATGCGATCGTTCGTCGCGACGACGTCGACCGTTATGACGACCGGTTGATGGTACGCACGAACCTGTTCGACGCCTATGATCAGCTGACAGCCTTCGTGCGTAAGGGATTGCCGGACCGTTTCGCGCTGGACGGGGACAAGCGTACCAGTCCACGCGATGTCATAGCTCGTGAACTGGTTGCCAACAGCCTGATGCATAGGGAATACTCCAGTCCCATAGTGGCGCGGATCATCATGGATTCCGCGTCGATCCGCACGATCAACGCGTCGCGGTCCTTCTTCGAAGGGCGTATGCGTCTTGGCGAGTTCACCCCGATGCCCAAAAACCCGATCATCGCCGACGTGTTCGTCCAAACCGGCATTGCGGAGAAGTTGGGAAGCGGGTTGCGGAGCCTGATGAAGGCTTCGGAGCTGTATACGGGCGAGGAACCGGAATTCGAGGATGGCGATGTGTTCGCCGCGACCGTCCCCGTATCGCGCACTCCGGGTCCGGCCGAGGGGCGGATGGAGGATAAGGACGATCATGATGCGGCCATTGATCCTCGGAACATGAGCGCTCTCGAGAATGCCGGACCGACTAAGGGCGGGAAGAACGACGGTCAACGGGTTTCCGCCGTTCCCTATGAAGGGGTCGATTCCGAATATGCTATATATCTATCCCTTCGTCGGCATCTGGATGCGATCGGTATGGTGACCGTGCCGCAAATCGTCAAGGACACCGGCCTGGACGCGCGAACCGTACGCAAGCGTCTGCAGGTCATGGTGGATAACGGGCAACTGACGGTAGAGGGGCAAACGCGAGGTCGCCGATATGTTGCGGTGAGGCAGGATCGTTGATCAGGCACCACCGGCCGTCCGTTGTCGTGAATCGATATACGATTCACGACAATCGTTGCATATGGCCTTGGAATCCCTTCGTTCGACGCAGGCCGTAAGGCCGCGTCAGCAGCGGGCGAAGGAGAAGCGGGCGATCGCGTCGAGCGCCTGCTGGCTTTCGTCCAGCCACGTCATGCCGACGGGATAGACGTGGCCGAGCGTCTCATGACGACCCGTCTTGCGGTCGGACAGTTCGAAATCGGAGCCCTTGCGCGACAATGCGGTCGCCAATGCCAGCGAGTCGGCCTCGAGAAAATCGTCGCTGGACGTGAGGATGAACAGCGGTGGCAGGTCGACGGCGCTCACAATGCCCTCTGCCGTCAGATACGTCGGATCGGCGGCGTCAAGCCCTGCGAAGAACTCCCCGCCGAGCAGCTGCTCGAGCATGAGCCGCTTGGACGGGTCGTAACCGATGCCGGACATGCCGTCACGTGAGGCCGTGGCTGCGGACGCCAGCGAATACACGCCGCACACCAGCGTACCGCCCGAGAACCGCAATCCGGACGGTTGCGCGATGCCGAACGCGCAGGCCGCATCCTCATCGTTCTCGATGGCCAGCGTGAGCAGCGCCAGCGCGCCGCCGGCCGAATCGCCGGTGACGAACACCGCATCCGGGTTGACCGGATACTCGTCCAGATGCGTCCTGAGCCAGCGCAATGCGGCCTGCACGTCGGCCAGCTGGCCCTTGAGATCGGTCTGCGGCGCGGGCCGATAGTTCAGCGAGACCACAGCGAATCCGCGCGCGGCCAGATGCGTGTTGAAATTGCGGTTGAGTTCCTTGTACCCGTACGTGAAACCGCCGCCGTGGATATCGACGTACACCGGCGTGGTGTGGCCGCCGCGCACCGTGGCCTCGTGCGGCAGATAGATGTCGAGCAGATGTCCGCGGCACTGTCCGGCCGTACGGTCGGTGCCGCCGTCCGGCAGATAGGCGATGTCGCAGATCGCGTCCACGCCGTCCGGATCATGCCAGTATTCGGACCGTGGCAGATCGAACAGTGCGGTCTGGTAGCGGTTCATGCGGAACATCCGCGCGCGATCGGCGGGCATCGAGGCGAGATCGCCGTCGATTTCGGTCCATCGGGAGAGCCGTTCGGCAAGCCGCGCATCAAATCGCGGGCCGTTCACGGTGCTGGTCTGTGTGGTGTCGGCCTCGCCGTCCGGTTGATTGGTGATGACTGCCATATCCGTCCGCCTTTCTCGATGCGGTGATCGATCGGTTCCATGATAGTCGGACGTCGCGTTGCTCGGTCTCAGGCATGAAAAAAGGGACGAACCGAAGTTCGTCCCTTTCGATGTCACTGTGGCCGAGGGGTTCGGCGAGCCGTCACTTGCTCAGCGTCAGCTCGTTGTAGACCGGCAGGTTCTGCCAGTTCATTTCGAAGCCCTTGACGTTGGTGGAGGCCACGCCGACCGCGTTGGAGTAGTACAGCGGGATGGACGGCAGGTCGTTGAGCAGGATCTCCTGGCCCTGCTGGTAGATCTTGTTCGCCTCGTCGGTGGTCTTCGCGGCGTACGCCTTGGTCATCAGGGCGTCGAACTCCTTGTTCTTGTAGTCGCCGTCGTTCGAACCCTTGCCGTCAGCGGCGGCCGAATCGTACAGCTGGAACAGGTAGGTCTCGGCGGACGGGTAGTCCGGCTGCCAGCCGGTACGGAACGCGCCCTTGATCTGACGGTCCGTGACTTCGTTGCGGAACTCCTGGAAGGTCGGGACCGGGTTGGTGGCCACGTCGATGCCCAGGTTGTTCTTCAGCTGGTTGACGATCGCGTCGTAGATCGGCTTGGAACCGCCGTCGGCGTTGTAGGAGAAGGTGAGCTGGCCGTCGTACTTGGAGATCTTGTCGGCCTTGGCCCACAGTTCCTTGGCGGCCGCGGCGTCGTACTTCAGGTTGTCGGCGCCCTTGAGGGAGTCGGAGTAGCCCGGGGTGAGCGGGGATGTGAAGTCGACGGCCGGGGTGCCGGTGCCGTTGAGGACCTTGTCCGTCAGCTGCTCGCGGTTGATGGCCTTGGAGATGGCCTGGCGGCGCAGCTGGCCTTCCTCGGTGGTCACGTCGAAGTGCTCGAGGCTGGACGGGATGGTGAAGGTCTGGGAGACCGAGCCGGCCTGGTTGTACGCGATGACCTTTTTGTTCTTCTCGAAGGTCTTGGTGGCGGAGGCCGGGACGGACTCCATCACGTTGAGGTTGCCGGACTGGATGTCGGCGTAGGCCGCGTCGTCGTCGGTGTAGATCTTGAAGGTGATGCCGTCGTTCTTCGCGACCTGGTTGCCCTTGTAGTCGGGGTTCTTGACGAGCTTGATCTCCTTGTTGTGATCCCAGGAGACGAACTTGTACGGGCCGTTGCCGACCGGGTGCTCGCCGAAGGCCTTCGGATCCTTGTAGAAGGATTCCGGCAGCGGCGCGAACGCGAGGCAGCCGATCTTGACCGGGAACACGGCGTCGGGCTGGCTCATGTCGACGGTGAAGGTGGTGTCGTCGATCACCTTCAGGCCGGACAGCTGCTCGGTGCCGTCGAGCTTGGAGGCGTCCTGCAGATCGTCATAGCCCTTGATGGTGGACAGGAACGAGGTGTCCTTCTGGGCGTTCTTCGCGTTGGCCGTGTAGCTCCAGGCCTTGGTGAAGGATTCGGCGGTGACCGGGGTGCCGTCGGTGAACTTCCAGCCGGACTTCAGTTTGATGGTGTACTGGGTCGCGTCGTCGTTCGGGGTGATGGACTCGGCGACCTCGTTCTGCGCGTTGCCCTTCGCGTCGAAGGACACGAGCAGCGCGAAGATCAGGGAGCCGGGCTTGCCGCCGCCGGTCTCGTTGGTGTTGCCCGGGATGAGCGGGTTCTGCGGTTCGGAGGCGTAGACGGTGACGATGTCCTTGCCGCCTTCCTTCGATGCGGTGTTGGAGCCGGACGAGCCGCAGCCGCCCAGCAGCATGGCCAGCGAGCACGCCGCGGCGGCGAGGGCCAGTGCCTTCTTCTTCATGTGGATCTCCTGTCCTTGGTTTCCGGCTGTCGGATGAGGCCGAAACATGCGAAAGGGGCTGTCCCGCATGACTGATCTGCGGGCCAACCCCTTTGCTGATTGCGGATCATTGTGGCATCCGAAAATGCGGATACGAACGACGTGTCCAATATGTGGAATCGATGGAATCGATAAACGAAGGGCTGTTCCGCTCCCTTCCGGAGAGGGGAGCGGAACAGCCCTTCATGATGCGACGGCGCTTGGCGTCTCAGCGCAGCGCGAGATTCGCGGCGCCGATCAGACCGGCGTCCTGGCCGGCGGTGGCCGCGACGATCTTCGCGTGGCCACGGTAGGCGCTGCCTTCGAGGAAGCGGGCGTAGTTGTAGCGGGCCGGCTCGAGGAGGATGTCGCCGACGGCCACCACGCCGCCGCCGATCACGAAGATGTCCGGGTCGAGCACCGCGGCGGTCGCGGCCATCGTGCGGCCGAGCCATTCGCCGATCTTGTTGAACGCGTACAGGCCGAGCACGTCGCCTTCCTGAGCGGCCTGCGAAACCATCGGACCTTCGAGCTTGGTGATGTCGCCTCCGCACAGCTCCATCAGACGCTTGGCGTCCTGCGGGCGGCGGCGCACGGCCGACTTGGCGAAATGCTCGAGCGCGCTGCCGGAGGTGTAGCGTTCGGCGCAGCCGCGCAAGCCGCAGCCGCAGGTGTCGCCGTCCGGAACCATCGGCAGGTGGCCGAGCTCGGCGGCCATGCCGAAGGAGCCGCGGTACAGTTCGCCGTTGATCACGATCGCGCCGCCGAGGCCGGTGCCCACGGTCAACGCCACCATGTTGCGGCTGCCCTTGCCGGCACCGTGCACGTATTCGCCCCAGCCGGCGCAGTTCGCGTCGTTTTCGATGACGACCGGCACGGCGTGGCCGATGAGCGCGCCGATGTGCTCGGACAGGTCGTAGTTGAGCCAGGAGGGGATGTTCGCGGCGAAGGTCATGGTCTTGCGGTCCGCGCCGACGTTGCCGGCGGCGGAGACGCCGATGGCCTGAATGTCGGTGTGGCCGGAGGCGACGGCCTCGTGGTAGATCTTGGCGATGTTCTCGTTGATGGCGTCCGCATTCATCGGTGTGGGAACGCGCCAGCGCTGAATGATGGAATCGTTTGCATCGCACACGGCGGCTGCGATCTTCGTTCCTCCGATATCGACGGCGAGGGTGGACATGGCTCTCCTTTGATCGTTCCTATGCCTGTTCAGACATTGGAATCATAGCGTTTGGCGGCGACCGTGCGACACGGTCGCGCACAGTCTGTCACAAATTCGTCCCCGATTGTTCATGTCTTGTACGGTGATAGCGTTCACATCAAACGTGTCGATTTTCCGCTTGTAAAGCAAACGATGTCATTGACGGGGAAGTGATATCCGTCAGGTCTGTCGGATGGACGCAATGCCGTCCATGACGGACGTGGCGGTCTGCTTGCGCCGGACGGGTATCCGACGGAAACAGACCGCCACGGGAAAGAGCGTGCCGCCGAAGGCAGTGCTATTGCGCGCGCAGCGCCTCGAGCTGCTGCCGGGCCTTGTGCAGCTTCGCGAAGATCTCATTGCGCTGGTCGGCGTCCTTGGCCCGCTGATGATCGCGGGCGAGCTTGTCGACCGTCGCCTCCAGCTGGCCGATCTGCGCGCGGCGCACGATTCGCGCGTCAAGATCCGCGCCGTCCGCGGAACCGAGGATGACCTGCGCGCACAACGACGCCCACAGATCATCGATGGACGCCGACGCAACGTCGATGCCGTCCGTATCCAACGTCACCTCGCCGGCGGGACGCCACTCGTCGGCGAACACCTCATGCACCGGCACATGACCTGCGCGCCCCGGCAGCGCGCGACGCACCGCCAGCGTGCATTCCTCCCGCACGGAACCTTCGTGCGGCACGTCGCGTACCACGGCGAACACGATGCCCGACCTGCGTTGCGCGGCGATCAGCTCGATCACTTCGGT
Source organism: Bifidobacterium aerophilum (assembly GCF_010667685.1). Taxonomy (GTDB): domain Bacteria; phylum Actinomycetota; class Actinomycetes; order Actinomycetales; family Bifidobacteriaceae; genus Bifidobacterium; species Bifidobacterium aerophilum. The sequence continues at coordinate 90,195 of NZ_WHZW01000004.1, forward strand.
CGGCACGGTCGTGGCCTTCGGTGACAGCCGAAGGCCGATCACCAGTATCTCCGGCACGCGCACGCCGGCGGCAAGACGCATGTTCGCCGGCCTCATCAACGCCAGCATCGTGATGCCCGCGACGTCGTTCGTCAGACGCTGCCGCAATTTCGCAGACAGCTGCGCGTGTCCGACGAACATCGCCTTGGGCAGGCGGGACTTCTCTTCGGGAATCGCCGTTGCCGCAGGCAATCCCAACGTGAGCGCGGATATCGAACCGCAATGCGCGAAACGCTGCGGCATGTGCGATGCATCAGTCATCATCGACCTTCCTTCCCGGCCCGCCGTCCGCACCATCCTTCGTGCGGGGAGCGTGACCGTATGCGACAACATCAGCCGGTCACCACACTAGCGCAGGCGGGCATGCCGTAACCTCCGATGGTTGTGATGCGGAACGGGCCGGACGCCGGCACATATAAGCAAAGGCCTGAAATCACGAGATTTCGGGCCCTGAACGTGCCCCGGATCAGATTCGAACCGACGACACCCGCTTTTCTCGATGGCTTCGGCTGTGGTTGCGACGACGCTGTCGTCTGTCGAAAAGCTTGGAAAATAGCGGTTTCTTTGTTTCTCGAATGTTGGGGATGTTGGCCGGAACCGCGTTTGTTGAGAGGTCATTACACCCCAATTACACCCGGGTGTGATTTTCATGGAACCGGAGTCTCCCGCTATCCGACTGGTATTCACGGCGATGCGGCCATCCATAGCCGGGTCCATATCAATCAACGGGGAAGGGAGCATCTTCGGATGGCGGGATATGGTGAGACCCTTCTCTCGCGTTGATGGCCACGCCGGTGACGACAAGGAAACCCCGCTCAAAATAACGCTGTTATGCTCAGCGAGCTCCGATGACTACGACAATCGTTGCTCTTCCAACGATTGCAAACTCGGAATAACACTCATAACACATATAACAGAGTATGTGTTACAACGTTCCTGCCTTTGCGTCGGACGTTCGGCATCCATGTAGGGGTTAAGTAAAGAAAAGTGTGTCTTATTTGTCGTGTCACTGGCGTGTCGGTGAGCTAGTGTGAGCGTCCGGCCCAGCCTTTCCTGATGCCGAGCCCGCCCTCGTAGGCGTCGATGCCGGCGGCCGGCAGTTGCACGCCAGTCAGGGTTCCAGGCGTCGGTGCGTCGTCCTCCGCTGGTTCCTTCCGGATGGATTTCCAATGGTCGGGCGTGACGAACGACACGGGGTCGGGATCCGCGGTGAGCATGTACACCGCCCATTCGCAGCAGCGTCTCATATGCGCCTCGGATAGTCCCCGGTGGTGGTCGAGGGTCCGTTTGACGACCGCGTTGACCCCGCCCTCCAGCTGGTTCGTCGTCGACGGCAATGTCGCGTCGCCCTTGACGACGGCGGGATCGCAGAACGCGAACAGCATCCCGGCGCGGTTCAATCTGACGAGCCGGAAGTAGGCGCGGCGCAGGCGTTCGTGCGTCCACCACCACTTGCGCCCCTTCGCGTGCGCGGGATCCTGTTTGGCCGTGGTTCTTTCCTTGAGGTAATCCCCGTGTTCCCCGTGCCATGCATTGAGGTCCGCGAGCCAGGCGGCCGCCCCGTCCGCAGTACTGATTTCGGTGAGTCCGCGCGCGAGTTTGAGCAGCGTCCTTCCCGCCGCACTTCTGGGTTTGTTCGTCAGGTCGACGCGGGTGTTGCGCAATACGTGCACCAGGCAGCGCTGCACGGGTACCTCTTTCCAGCGGGTTTCGGCGGCCGTGAGGCAGCCTTGGCCGCCGTCACACACCAGCGAGCTCGGCCTCTTCGTGCCCCGAAACAATTGCAGGTATGCCGGCCTCGTCTCCGCGGAGCACCACTGCCATGCGATCGGCCGGCCGTCGTCGCCGGTCAGGACCAGCAGGCACCAGCCATACGGGACATACGTGCCGTCCGTCATCACATACCGATGAGCGCGCGGGACAGACGGCAAAGCCGGTTCCACGCGCCAGCACCATGCGGTTCGACGGGCGAACGCCTTGCGCTTCAATCCCAGCCCTGCCGCCGCCTCGCCCATGGACTGCTTGCCGGTCAGCCACGCGACGAATGCGCGGAACTCCGCCATGCGGGTCGGATCCTGCCGCTTCATGGTCGAGCTCAGTCGGCAGGCATCGCACTTCCAACGCTGCGCACCGGCCTTCGTGAACCCGTTCCTGCACATCGGTTCATTGCACACCGGGCACTTTCTCGCCTTTGAGGACTTGTTCCTGCTCATGGAACAAGCCAACCCGAAAAGTCAAGCACCCAGCCGGATTAACACCCAAACCGTTAATCACACCCCAACACGCAAGACGAGAGAACACCTCACCCCGGATTTAAAACCCACGTTTTGACCCTTAACCCGCAAACCTTCGTCAGATGCCACGCGGCCCACTGCCGCGAGCATGCGAGCGGCCAGACGACACCGTCATGCGCGCAGCGCATGACCCGGGGCCGCGTTCACGCGCTGATCGCGGAGAGTATGTCGAACAGCCCCGCCTGGAGCATTCTCTCCTGAGGCGGGTTGGCATGTTAGCGGAGCAGCCGATGCAGTGCCGCCGCGAGACCATTGTTGTCGACGTTTGGCGCAATCATGTCGGCGACTGATTTGACGGCTTCGGTGCCATTGCCCATCGCCACGCCGATGCCGGCAGTCTGTATCATCTCAAGATCGTTGTCGCTGTCGCCGATGGCGATCGTGTCGGACAGTGGAACTCCAAGCCGTTGAGAGACTTTCATGAGCGCCGTGCCCTTGTCCACTCCGGGGATGAGGATCTCGCCGTTGTCGTCGCTGGAAGCGTTGATTGACCCGTGGATAATGGTCGCGTAGCCAGCGAGCTCGCGACACACGTCCTCCACGGTGAGACTGCCGTTCTCGGGGACGTAGAACGTTCCTTTGCGGACTGGAGGCAGCGGGGCAGAATGGTCGGTGATGGTGTGCCAAGAGCCGCGCATCTGCGGATGTCGCAGCAGTTTGCGCCAAATACCGAGCCGGTGCAGGAAGCGTTCGGTGGCGTGCATGCCGTCGGTGCAGTGCCAGGCATACGGCATAGAGTGCGCGATGAAGAACGAGGTCGCCGCGCGGACGGATTCAGCGGGCATGCGCTCGTCGATGATGGTCTCACCGTTGAGTTCGGCACATGCGCCACCGTCGGATACGATGCCGTCGAACCCAAGTGCGAGCACCGGCGGATCGATGTCCAGCGCTGCACGGCCCGAACAGATGAACAGTCGGTGACCGGCCAGTTGCGCTCGGCGGCACTCCTCTCGTGCGGAATCGGGAATGCGGTGGCTGCTGTCCAGCAGCGTGCCGTCAATGTCGATGAATACCAGTTTGGATGTGCCCATGTGCGTGTTCTCCCGTGAAACATTGACTGTACTGTTTGTCGTGAATCAACATCACATTCAGCCTAATTCATCCGAATGAATTTATGCAAGAATGTCCTGTGCTGGCAGTGAGCGCCTGCGCCTACAGGTTGAGCGCTTCGGCCGTACTCTCCAGCATGATGTCGCGTATCTCGCCGTAGTTCGGTTCCATCGACATGATGCTGACCACGGTTTCCCGGTCTGGGATGACGAGGCAGTACTGCCCGTACCTGCCGTCGCAGAGGAAGACTCCCGGCCATGGCGCCATCCAGAACTGGTATCCATATCCGTATGAATGGCGCGCCTTTTCCTTATGGTCGGGATCGGTACCGATATGTTTGGTCGTTGCTTCGCGTACGTATTGCTCGTCGACAAGATGCAGACCGTTGAAGACGCCGTTCTGGCAGAGCATTTGTCCGAAGTTGCCGAGTTCGTCGATGGTGAGGTATAGGCCGTTGGCGGCGTAGACGTGACCCTGCGGGCAGAGGGTCCAGTCCGGATTGCCGATGTCCAAAGGCTCGAACAGGCGGTTGCGCAGGTAGTTCAGCAGATTCTGCCCAGCCCGTCGCTCCACGATGCAGCTGGCGATATAGGTGTTGAAGTTGCTGTATAGGAACCTTGTGCCCGGCTGGTGCGCGAAATCGGCATGGAAGAAGTATGAGATCCAGTCATGAACCCGGTATCGGTCCTCATCCTCCGAGAAGAACAGCGGATCGCGGAGCCCGGAGCTCATGGTGAGCAGATCCCGCACGGTGACTGCTTGAAGATTGGTGCTGGGGTTGTCTGGGACATACTCGGGAAGGGCGTCGCATATGTGTTCGTCGAGTTCGGTCAATCCTTCCTGAACGGCCAGTCCTACGCCGATGGATGTGACGCTTTTGCTGACGGAGTACATGTTTAGTCGGGTCTTGCGTGGCAGGCGGCGCAGGTCGGCGGTGATTTTTCCGGCTCGTCGTGTCTGTATGTAGTACACGTTCAGGTTTCGTTCCTGTGTGCGGGTCGCGATGAGATTAGCGATACGTGCCGTTTCGTCCATGATTGGTTTCCTTTCGTTGATGTGCTGATGTGTGATAGCGGCTGGAGTGATGATGATAGTGCCGACGAATCGTTGGCTTTCGCCGTTGATTCAATCCAGTCCGAATGCCCTGGTGGCATATTCGTAGAGGAGCTGTTCCAGTAGCGATGATCCCTTGATGTGACCTTGTATGCCGTCGCCCAGATTAATGTAGCCCAGCGTGTCGTCGGCTTTCGGCCATGCAGGCAATGGGCTTCCATCGGATTGACCATTGGGGTCGCCGGTCCTGATGAAGTTGGACCAGTAAGAGTTGACCTGCCGGGCCAGGATTCGGTCGTAGCCGGTCCATTGGCGTGCCGGCGGCACGCCGGTGTCCAGCGAGTCGAAGGCATACCACAATTCGCTGGAATGCCATGCCCAGTTGGCCGCTCGGGACCGGCCGGTCCCGATGTCGTCGATGTTTTGCGGTGTGATGTGCGAAAACAGGTAGGCGTATGTGGCCTGTTCGCCGTCGGTGCGTCTGTTCATCATCCTGCCGAAGACGCGGGCAACCATCAGATTCCTGCCGCCGTTGGTGCCGAGGCCGTACGTCTCCAGTTCGCGCGCGGTGTAGGCTGCGGTCCGGTCGGTGACGGTGACGAGGTCCTCGAAGGCGTATTGATCATACAGGTCTCCAAGCAGACGCCGGTAATAGGCGTGGAAATCCCCTGCGGTGACGATTCCATGGTCGTCTCCCTCGCCGTAGTTGGTGCCTGTGAGGATGTTGATGGCGTCGAATGCCCCGGCGCGTATCGCGCTGGCTGCTGACTCGTGGATGAGATAGGTGCCGTCCTGCGTCATGTATCCCGGCCAATGAGCGCTACCGGTGTCCATGAGCCGTTCGGCATCCATGGATCGCAGCCGATTCAATGGAATATCCGGGGCAAGGCCGAGGTCTCGAAGGTATGCGGCCCCGCGTTGTTCCGCTGCGCTCTGCAATAGGTACGTGTCAGTCCATTTCAGACCGCTTTCGAGGATCATGCCTCGTATTGGCACGGGCAGTTTGGGGGAGACCGCCATCGCTACGCATTTGGAAGTGCCGCCCGATTGTCCTCCTATGGTGATGTTGGACGGGTCTCCGCCAAAGGCCGCGATGTTGTCTGCTATCCATTGCATGGCCTTGATCTGGTCCATAAGACCATAGTTGCCGCTGTGCCCTTGCTCATCCGTCAGCTGCTTCAAGGCAAGATATCCGAATGCTCCGAGTCGCTGCTCGACGCTGACGGCAACTATCCCGTTGGCCGCGAAGGCGGCTGCGTTCGTTTCCTGCTCATAGGCATACGCTCTGTCGAGGTTTCCTCCGTGGAACCATACGTAAACCGGCCGCTTGTCCGTGCCGACCAACGCGGATTGCGTGGTGGTGATATTGAGATAGAGGCAGTCCTCGCTCATCTGCGGAACGGTTCCGTAGTAGAAGTCGGAGCCCCACGGTTCGATGTCTGGTCCAAGGTCCTGCATGGGCATGAACCGGTAGTGATCGGCTTTACATACGCCGTTCCAAGGTTCGGGGTCCTGTGGTGGTTGCCAGCGTAACGCGCCTGTCGGTGGCTTGGCATAAGGGATGCCTCGGTATTCGATGATGTCCTTCGTCTTGTCGTTGGCAGTATGGATACCTTCCAGCAGGCCGTATTGCGTGGATACGACGGTCGGATCCAAAGCGGTTGCCGGTTTGTGACGTGGTTGCCGTGTGGTGACTGGGTGCATGATTCCTTCTTTGGTCTGTGATTGTTCTACCCGTTGCCGTATGTGCGTGGGCGGTGTGACTGATAGTTAAGTTACTGATAGTAAGTTTACTGTATTTTGTCACGAGAGTGTATATGTGTCTGAAAATACTGAAATTTCAATGAGAAATGGCGGCAGTACCTCGTGAATCCTGAATTTGACTTTTACTTACTCTGAGTAATATACTTTCGAGTATCGAAGAGCGGCGGATTCCCTCAACGGAGAGAAAGCCATGGATGGCAATGTCGTCGCTGATTCGCGAGACAAGGAAAGGAACAGGCATGGCTGTTGCGGAGCAACATGCGTCGTTGGGCGTGCGGTTCGCGCGCTGGTGGCAGGGCTTCTTCTACCAGTGGCAGTTACAGATCATGGTGCTGCCTGGCATCATCTTCATGATCATCTTCAACTACATTCCGATCTACGGATTGGTGCTGGCATTCAAGAACTACACCGTGGTGGACACGATCGGCGACGCCCCATGGGTCGGACTCGACAATTTCAGGATCATCCTCGGCGACTCCTATTTCTGGGATTCCGTCGTCAACACGCTGGGCATCAGCGTGATCAAGCTCGTTCTCGGATTCATTCTGCCGATCATCCTCGCCGTGATGATCTATGAGGTGCCGTGGAAGCCGTTCAAGAAGATCGTGCAGACCATCACCTATCTGCCGCACTTCTTCTCTTGGATCATCCTCGGCGGCATGCTGATCAGCTGGCTGTCTTCCAACGGCCTGCTGAACTCGACGCTGCACGTCTTCGGCATCGATGCTGGCGCGAACTATCTGCTCGACGCCGACAAGTACTGGGGCATCGCGTCGCTGTCCGATGTGTGGAAGGAGGCCGGCTGGGGCACGATCCTCTACCTGGCCACCATGGCCGGCATCGACCGGAGCCTGTACGAGGCGGCCGAACTCGACGGCGCGTCGAAGATCAAGCGCATCTGGCACATCACCCTGCCCGGCATCAGCAACATGATCACGCTCAACCTGATCCTGTCGGTCTCCGGCATCCTCAATTCGAACCTCGACCAGACCCTGGTGCTCATGAACTCGCAGAACCAGTCCAAGGCAGAAGTCATCAACTCGTACGTCTACCGCATGGGCATGACGCAGGGCGACTTCTCCTACGCCACCGCGGTCGGTCTCGGCATCTCGATCATCTCCGCGATCCTGCTGGTCGTCACCAACGCGGTCACCAAGAAGATCAACGACAACCAGTCGGTACTGTAAGGAAGCAGCATCATGGCACAAGACAAGTCATCCGGAGCGCTCGACCCCAAGCGCCGCATCCATCATTCCTCCCGCGCGTTCGACGCGGTCAACTGCACGCTGCTGGTCATCTTCACGCTGTTGATCGCGGTGCCCGTGTGGAACATCGTCGTCGCCTCGTTCTCCGCGTCTGGTTCGACCGGCGGGCTCGCGCTGGTACCCGACAAGTTCACGCTCGACAACTACAAGGCCGTGTTCACCGACAACGGCATGTGGAACGCGCTGTTCATCTCCGTGGCGAAGACCGCGGTCGGTGTGGTCGCGCACACGTTGTTCTGCGCGCTGTTCGCCTACCCGATGAGCAAGGCGTACCTCAAGGGCCGCAAGCTGTATTCGGCGATGGGCATCATCACGATGTTCTTCGGCGGCGGCATGATCCCCACGTTCCTGCTCATCAAGTCGCTCGGCCTGCTCGACACGTTCTGGGTGTATATCATCCCCGCGCTGTTCAGCTACTACGACGTGATCATCCTGATGAACTTCTTCCGCCAGATCCCCGAATCGCTGATCGAATCCGCGAAGATCGACGGCGCGAGCGAATGGCGCGTCTTCTCCTCGATCATCCTGCCGCTGTCGATGCCCGGACTGGCCACGATCGGCCTGTTCCACGGCGTCGCCCAGTGGAACGACTTCATGACCACGAAACTGTACGTCAACAACGAGCAGCTGTACCCGCTGCAGATGCGCCTGTACAACATCATCATGCAGTCGCAGGCCGCGTCCGAGAACGGCAACATGGCTTCCGCCGTGCTCGACACCACCACGCGAGGCGTGCGCCTGTCGACCATCATCATCACGATCGTGCCGATCCTCGTGCTCTACCCGCTGGTGCAGCGCTACTTCGTCGGCGGCACGATGCTCGGCGCGGTCAAGGGCTGAGACGGCAACGGAATCAAGGAGCACAGCAATGAAGCGCAATCGCATCATCCGAACCCTCATCGCGGGTCTGGCCGCGACGGCAATGGTCGCCCCGCTGGCCGCCTGCGGCGTCGACAACGCCTACACCACGAACACGGTCGACGCCCTGCCCGACCCCGCGTACACGCTCTCCGCGGACAAGCCGGCATGGCAGTCGGACACGTCCAAGGACAACACGCTCACCTGGTACGTGAACGCCGACTGGTGGAACAAGTCGTTCGGGCAGGACCTGATCACCAAGAAGATCAAGGAGGACCTCAACGTCGACATCAAGTTCGTCACGGGCGACGATACCAAGCTCAACACGTACTTCGCCGGCGGCGACCTGCCCGACGTGATCACCGTGTTCGACAGCACGTCGCGCGTCGCCAAGGCCGCGAAGAACTGGTCGTACCCGCTGCAGGACCTCGCAGCGAAATACGACCCGTACTTCATGAAGGTCGCCAAGAAGGAGACGCTCGACTGGTTCAAGCTCTCCGACGGCAAGACGCACGGCTATCCCTCGTACTCCAACACGTCCGAGGACTACAAGTCCGGCATGATCCACACCTCGCAGGCGTTCGTCATCCGCAAGGACGTGCTCGCCGCCATCGGCGACCAGGACTTCACCACACCCGAAGGATTCATCGCCGGCATGAAGGCCATCAAGGAGAAGTTCCCCGACCTCGTGCCGTTCGGATTCAACGACTTCAGCGGCGGCAACAGCTCGCTCGACACCGTGCTGCAGAACATGCTCGGCGTGCCCACGCTGAGCGAGGACGGCACGTTCTACGACCGGCAGATGGACGACGACTACCTGACCTGGCTCAAGACTCTGCGACAGGTGCACAAGGACGGCAACATCTCCGACGACAGCTTCGCCGACGACGGCGACACGTTCAAGGAGAAGGAAAGCACCGGCAAATACGCCACCATGCTGCTCACCAGCTTCGTCGGCCAAAGCGCGCCCCTGCAGCAGTGGGCGTCGGCCAACCCGGACGGCCAGTACATCGCCATCGACGGCATCCGCAGCACCAAGGGACGCAAGCCCACGCTCAGCGAAACCGGTCTGAGCGGCTGGACCGTCAGCTACATCACCAAGCAGTGCAAGAACCCGGCCAAGGCCATCCAGATCTTCACCTACCTGCTGTCCGACTACGGCGAAATGCTCGTCAACTACGGCATCGAAGGCAAGACCTACACGACGAACGCCGACGGCACCGTCTCATGGACTCCCGAAGCCAACAAGATCCGCCTGAACGACTCCGAAAAATGGCAGAAGGAATACCGCATGGGCGAGTTCGTGCTCTTCGGCCACGACCGGTACAAGGCGCTCAACAAGGACTCCTTCGCCGACGCCATCAAGCAGTTCCAGGAGCACAACCAGCAGTATCTGACCCCGCAGTACGAGATCGAGAACATCGCGCCGGACGCCGGCACGCTGGAAGCCCGCTCGTACTCGGCCATCACGACCAAATGGTCGTCCACGCTGGTCTCGCTCATCCGAGCCGGTTCGGACAAGCAATTCGACAAGATCGTCGACCAATACAAAACGTTCCTGAAGAACAACGACATCGACGCCATCAACAAGGTGCGCAACGAGAAGATCAAGGCCAACGAGAAGCTGCTCGGCGAATAAGCCATCGTTTCGGGTCTGTCCCGTGACGGGACAGACCCGAAACGTCTCACACCCAACATGTATGACCATAAGGAAGCCAATCCCATGAACACCATATATATGACCGACGGCCCGGAACGCATGTTCACGCCGATCGAAGAGGACGCAGCCGGCGCCGCCGACGTGACGATAACCATCGACCCCGGACACCGACATCAGAGCATCGACGGATTCGGCGCATCGTTCACCGACGCATCCGCCCACCTGATCGGTCAGATGCTCGACGACAAGGATCGCACGTACGCGATGTCCAAACTGTTCGATCCCAAACTCGGCATCGGCCTGTCCCTGCTGCGCAACCCGATGGGAGCCTCGGACTACGCACGCACGATCTACAGCTACGACGACATGCCCGACGGACACGAGGACATGGAACTCGAGCACTTCTCCATCCATCATGACGAGGAAAGCATCATTCCGCTGACCAAATGGGCCATGGAACTCAACCCGCAGCTCAAGCTCATCGCCTCGCCTTGGAGCGCGCCGGGATGGATGAAGACCAGCGGTTCCATGATCGGCGGAGAACTCAAGGAGGATCGCTACGAGGTCTACGCCCGGTACTTCGTGCGGTTCCTCCAGACGTACGCCGAGCAGGGCGTTCCGGTATTCGCCGTCACGCCGCAGAACGAGCCGCTGTTCGTGCCCGGCCACTATCCGGGCATGCTGATGCCGGCGGACCGGGAGGTGCGTTTCGTGCGCGACTTCCTGCGCCCCGCCCTGCACGATGCGGGACTCGCCACGCGCGTGTTCGGCTATGACCACAACTGGGACCGCATCGATTATCCGCTGAACCTGCTCGACGACGCGGCCGACGCGTTCGACGGCATCGCATGGCACTGGTACGGCGGCCGACCCGTCAGCCAGTCGCGCGTCGCGGCGGTCTTCCCGGGCAAGGACGTGTACTTCACCGAGGGTTCCGGCGGCGAATGGATTCCCGAATTCGAACCGGCGTTCAGCAACCTCATGCGCACCGGCATCGACATCCTGCGCAACGGGTCGAAATCGTTCATCCTGTGGAACCTCGCGCTTGACGAGCACAACGGACCGGTAGTCCCCGGCTTCGGACGCAGCACCTGTCGCGGCCTGCTGCGCGTCGACCGGCGCGACCGGACCGTGGAATACACGCTGGACTATTACGGTCTGGCCCACTTCAGCAAGTTCATCCGCCCTGGTGCGGTGCGTATCGACAGCAGTCAGGCTGGTGGCGTGCGTTCGTTGGCCTGCCGCAATCTGGATGGTTCCACAGTCGCGGTGCTGTTCAACGACACCGATCAGGACATGCGGGTCGTTGTGAACGTCGCCGGAATGGGCGGTTCGTCGCGCGCGGCGCTGCTGCCGGCCAAGGCCGCGCTGACCGTGGTCTGGAACGACGAGAATAATGGCATGCGATGAAACTGTTTTCCATTGACGGCAAGCTATACCGCACGCTTGAACTGGTCTGGCAGGTGATGGAACTGAGCCTGCTGTTCCTGCTCGGCTCCGTGCCGATCGTCACGATCGGGGCAAGTGCGGCGGCGATGTTCCGCGTGCGGTTCGACATGATCGAAGAAGGCTCCGTGCCGATCGCGTCCCGTTTCAGATCGGCCTACCTGCGCGCTCTGAAACGTGCAGTGCCGGTATGGCTGATCATGGTCTCCGGATTCGTCGTGCTGCTTGCCGCGTACTGGGGTGCTGCCATGCTGACGGGCGGCAACCAGTACATACTGATGCCGCTGGTTGCAGTCGGAGCCGTGTGGATGCTGACATGCGTCAACGTGTTTCCCCTGCTCGCGCTCCGGCCGGCAATGGACGTTCCGATTGCGATGCTGTTTCGCGAGGCCGTTCGCGCCGGGCTGGGGCATGTGCTGCAATCCGCGCTGATGGTGTGCGCGCTGCTGGCCGCCGTGCTGTCGGTGGCGTTCGTGCCGTGGCTGTTGCTCGTGGCGCTGCTCTTTTTCCCCGGGCTAGTGTGCTATGCGAGGGCGTGGCTCATCCGGTGGACGCGCGTGGAGAGCGGTGCGGCCATGGCGCCCTGACCGGGCCGTCAAACGCCGTATGGAAAACCCCGATCGTAGTAGTAGGTAGGTCATTATGCAGGACAATGTGCAGCACGATGCGCGCGACCGCGGGTCCAAACCCCGCAAGCACCGCCCGGAAACCGAGCAGAAACGACGCGAGATCATAGCCGCCGCGTCGCAGGTATTCGCGGAAAAGGGATTCAACGACGGGACGCTGGAAGAGATCGCCGAACGAACCGGCCTCACGCGGGCCGGCGTGCTCCACCACTTCGGGTCCAAAAGCGCCCTGCTGATGGAAGTGGTGAAAAACCGCGACGTCTCCGGAGGCCAGCAGCGCGAGCAGACGCACATCGACCACGGCGAGGACTGGTTTCGCCATCTCGCTGCCACGGCCGACGACAACGCCAAGCATCCGGGCATGGTGCGCCTGTTCACCATGATGTCCGGAGAATCGGTCGTCAAAAAGAACGCCAGCATGCCGTACTTCCGGGACCGATACCGTGACCTGCGCAACGACCTGATGGCCTCGTTCGTCCAGATGGCCAAGGAACGCAAGGCCACCATCAACATGGCCGAAGCCGAGATGGCGAGCTCGGCCATCATCGCGGTCATGGACGGATTGCAGTACCAGTGGCTGCTGCAGCAGGGGGAAGACGACGGCGGAGCCGACTCGTCCGAAGACACTGGCCCCATCGATCTTGCGGAATACACACGTTATGCGATCAATGTGCTAGTCGCGGCCGTGTTGGAGCACCATGATGATCCGCCGTTGATCCAATGAGCAGCGCAGGACGGCCGGATGCGACGGTACGTCAGTCTGTCTTGCCGGTATGCAGGAAGAGCGCTGTAATGGAGCTGCGAAGTATTCGAATGAATCTGAGTCATGCGATACTATGGCAGTCGTATGTCACGTCGAAGTGACGTGACTGGATGATGCAACTGTGGAGGGCATATGAAGTACCGTGAACTGGCGAAGATTCTCAAGGTGGAGATTGATAGGGGCAAATACCGTGACACGGGAAAGCTGCCCACCGAGCCCGAGCTCATGGAGCAGTTCGGTGCGACCCGGTACTGCGTGCGTAACGCCATAGCCCTGCTGGCCGAGCTCGGCGATGTGTACCCGGTGCAGGGCAGCGGCATGTTCGTCCGGGAGAACAGGCGCGAGGGCTGCCTCAACATCAACGGCACGAGAGGCATGACTTCGGAGTTTCCCGGCCATTCCGTGTCCTCCAAGCTGATCAAGCTGGAGCAGCGCGAGGCGGGCGCGGACTCTGCGCGCCTCAAGTGCGCCGCCGACGCCAAAGTCTATAGCGTCTCGCGCCTGCGCCTGCTGGACGACGAGCCGTTCGCCATCGAGTACGCCCTGTATCTCAAGGAGTTCGTGCCGTATCTCAGCGAGGAGATTGCTAGCGGCTCCATCTATGCGTATATTCGCGAGGACCTGGGGCTGAGCACGGGCTTTGCGGACAAGCTGATATACGCGCGAGAGCTGGACTATGGCCGGGCCGACCTCCTCGGCCTGTCGGCTGGGGATCCCGCCCTGGTGGTCGAGGACGACGCCTATCTGGCCAGCGGACGCATGTTCAACGCCGGCACGGTCTACTACCACTACAAGAAGGCCACGTTTTTTAATTTCGCCGACCTGAAGTAGTCCCTTATATGCGTGAGGCGGCGTTGCCGGTTGGGCGGCGCGTCGTCTTGCGGTATTCCCTCGGGGAGGCGACACACCGTATCTAAAATCATTCGAATGAATTTGACACAGCCGAATGAAACTCGTATATTGTAGTCAAGTCATTCGGATGTTACCTATTCATTCGAATGACTTGACCAACGGAAAGGAAACCGGGGTGGTGCAAGGACGCCGGCCCGGAAGATCACATCAGTCCGAAGGAGGACGAGAATGAAGGAGTTCGGCAACACATTGCTCAACGGCTTCATGAAATTCGCGACGACCAAGGCAGTCACCGCTCTGAAGGACGGCTTCGTGCTCACGATGCCGGCCACCCTGGTGGGATCGCTGTTCCTGCTGCTCGCGAACCTGCCGTTCGAGGGCTACACGGACTTCATGAACAACCTGCTCACCGATAAATGGAACATCGGCCTGAACCAGGTGTCCGCCGGCACGTTCAACATCCTGGCCATCATCATCGCCGTCGGCATCGGCTACGCCTACGCTCGCAACGAGAAGGAAGACGGCATCTCCTCCGGCCTGCTGGCCCTGGTCGCCTTCTTCATCCTCTCGCCGTCCTCGGTGAGCATCGACCACAGCACCGTCGACGCGATCAAGGAAGGCACTACCGCCTCCGTATCCGGCGCGATCTCCACCTCGTGGACCGGCGGCAACGGCGTGATCACCGCCATCATCGTCGGCCTGCTGTCCGGCCTGGTGTTCGTCAAGTGCATGAAGCACAACCTCAAGATCAAGCTGCCCGACTCCGTGCCCGAGGGCGTGTCCAACGCGTTCTCCGCCATGATTCCCGGCTTCTTCGTGGTGCTCGGTTCCGCCATCATCTACCATCTGTGCCAGCTGTTCGGCGGCGTGAGCTTCACCGAGCTCATCTTCAAGATCCTGCAGACCCCGATGCAGAACCTCACCGACAACTGGGCCGGCGCGATCATCATCACCCTGCTCATTTCCATCCTCTTCTGGTGCGGCATCCACGGCCCGAACGTCGTCATGGGCATCATGGTGCCACTGCTGACCGCCAACTCCGTGGCCAACCAGGCTCTCATGGACGCAGGCAAGGCCGTTACCACCGCCGACGGCGGCCACATCCTCACCCCGCAGATCGTCGACTGCTTCGTCAAGTTCGGCGGCACCGGCATCACCCTCGGCCTGCTCATCGCCGGCCTGATCGTGGCCAAGTCGAGCCAGATGAAGGAAATGTCGAAGCTGTCCATCGTGCCGGGTCTGTTCAACATCAACGAGCCGGTCATCTTCGGTCTTCCGATCGTGTTCAACCCGTTCTTCCTGATTCCGTTCATCGTAGTCCCGCTGATCGCCATGATCATCACCTACGGCGCGATGTACATCGGCTTCATGCCTCCGTTCGGCGCCGTCCAGGTGCCGTGGACCACCCCGGTGATCATCTCCGGCTTCCTGCTGGGTGGCTGGAAGGCAGCGCTCATCCAGCTCATCATCCTCGTGATCTCCGTGGTCGTCTACCTGCCGTTCGTCAAGAAGCAGGACCAGGCATGGATCGCCGAGCAGATCGCCAACGACGCCGACATCGAGACGGCCGCCGCCGCGGCCAAGGCCTGAGCCGCCGCACGGCCCGACTCTTCTGATTGATGGCAATCGGATGACATGGGAGCCCGGTACGAGCAACCACCTTTGCCTGGCTCCCTCCTTATCAACACTTACATAACACCCGCAACAACCAACCGCCCCACGATCGGTGTGGGGCCCACTGAAAGGAAAACACCATGAAGATCGTACTGTGCTGCAACGCCGGAATGTCCACCAGCATGCTGGTCAAGAAGATGCGTACCGCCGCCGAGACCAAGGGCATCGAGGCCGAAATCGACGCCTACCCGATCTCCGAGGTCGAGGAGAAGGCCGCGAACGCCGACGCCGTGCTGCTCGGCCCGCAGGTGCGCTACGAGCTCGACCACGTCAAGAAGCTGCTGCCCGGCAAGCCGGTTGAGGCCATCAACCCGCAGGACTACGGCATGGTGCGCGGCGACAAGGTGCTCGAACATGCCATCGCCATCGCCTCCAAGTAACCCGACCCCAACAGACGGACAACAGACAACCAAACGAACGAACCAAGGGTGGCAACAATGGCAGAAGACAACAAGGACTTCGACTGGGAGACCCTCTGCTTCCAGATGATCACGGCCGCGGGAAGCGCCAAATCCGACTACATCGAGGCATTGCAGGCGGCCAAGGCCGGCAAGTACGACAAGGCCGACGAGCTCATCGAAAGCGGCGACCAGAGCTTCGCGACCGGCCACGACCTGCACACCAGCCTCGTACAGCGCGAGGCGTCCGGAGAGAAGATCGAGGTCAGCCTGCTCATGACACACGTCGAGGACCAGATGATGGCCGCGGAGACCGTCAAACTGCTGGTCAACGAGCTCATCGCGTTGTACAAGAAGATCAACTGACCCATAGGGCTTATCGGGAAAAGGAACACAACATGGGTTTCCCAAGCAACTTTCTGTGGGGCGGCGCAGTGGCCGCCCACCAGCTCGAAGGTGCGTGGAACGAGGACGGCAAGGGCGTGTCCATCGCCGACGTGATGACCGCGGGCGCGCACGGCGTGCCCCGGCAGATCACCAGCAGCGTCGAGACCGGCAAGATCTACCCGAACCACTGGGGCAACGATTACTACCACCGCTTTCGCGGCGACGACTCGTTGTTCCAGGAGATGGGCTTCAAATGTTTCCGCACCTCCATCGCATGGTCGCGTATCTTCCCTAATGGCGAGGAGGACGAGCCCAACGAGGCCGGACTGAAGTTCTACGACGACCTGTTCGACGACCTCAAGGCCAAGGGCATGGAGCCGGTCGTGACGCTCTCACACTTCGAGATGCCGCTCAACCTGAGCCTCAAATACGGAGGGTTCGCCGACCGCAGGCTCATCGACCTGTTCGTCAAGTTCGCGCTCACCGTCATGGAACGCTACAAGACCAAGGTGAAGTATTGGCTGACCTTCAACGAGGTCAACAACCAGATGAACCTCGACAACCCGATCTTCGCCTACACCGATTCCGGCATCCGCTTCTCCGACATGGACACTATCCACGAGCGCAAGCGCAAGGTCTGGCAGGCCGTGCACAACGAGTTCGTCGCCAGCGCCCTGGTCGTCAAGCGCGGCCACGAGATCAACCCCGACTTCCAGATCGGCTGCATGCTGGCCATCGTGCCGATCTACCCGGCCACCTGCAACCCCGACGACGTGATGCGCGCCGAAGTCGCCATGCGCGACCGGCTCGTGTTCGGCGACGTGTACGTCAACGGCGAATACCCGAACTACGCGAGGAACATGTGGGCCCGCGAGGATGTCACCCCGCACATGGAGCCGGGGGACGAGACGGCCATCGCCGAGGGCACTGTCGACTTCATCTCCATCAGCTACTACATGTCGATGGCCCTGTCCGCCGACGCCTCCACCCCGGGCGATTTCGACTCGGGCATCGCCGGAGTGGTGCGCAACACGTACATCCCCGCCACCAAATGGGGCTGGCAGATCGACCCGGTCGGCCTGCGCTACGCGCTGAGCGTCCTGTACGAACGTTACCGCAAGCCGATCTTCATCGTGGAGAACGGCTACGGCGCCTACGACACCGTCAACCCGGACGGCACCATCGACGACGACGACCGCATCGACTACCTGCGCGCCCACATCGAACAAGTCGGCAAGGCCATCGACCTCGACGGCGTGGAGGTCATGGGCTACACCGTGTGGGGCTGCATCGACGTGGTCAGCTTCGGCACCGGCGAGTTCAAGAAGCGCTACGGGCTGATCTACGTCGACGCCGACGACGAAGGACATGGCACCTTCGAGCGTCACCGCAAGAAGTCCTTCGACTGGTACCGGAAGGTCATCGCCACCAACGGCGAGGAGCTGTGAATCGGACGCCGAGCGCGCCGATCGCATCGAGTCAATCGCATCAATCGAGTCAATCCATAGGAAACGCATAAGGAGCGTCATCATGACCCAGGAATTCACGTTCACCGTCTCCGACCCCGAGGGCATGCACGCTCGGCCCGCCGGCCTGCTGGTCGGCAAGGCGCAGCAATACGAGTCGACCATCATCATCAACCGCGGCGGCAAGTCCGTGGACGCCAAGCGCATCTTCGGCGTCATGGGACTCGGCGTCAAGCAGGGCGACGAGGTCACCGTCAAGGTGGAGGGCAACGACGAGGTCAAGGCCGCCGAGGAGTTCGAGCGGTTCCTCAAGGAGAATCTGTGATGAGAACGATACAAGGCGTCGGCGTATCGGCCGGCATCGCCATCGGCGCGATCCGCGTGCTCGACACCACCGACCACGCCGTCGAACGCCGCGTGGTCGACGATCCGCAGGCCGAGGTGGAGCGCTTCCGCGCGGCCCGTGACACGGCCGTCGCACAACTCAAGCAACTACGCGACAAGACCGCGGCCGAGTTCGGCGAGGGCAAGGCCGAACTGTTCGACACCCACCAGCTCATGCTCCAGGACCCGGACTACGTGGAAAGCATCGAGGACCTGATCACTCAGAGCAAGGTGAACGCCGAGTACGCGGTCAACAGCACCGCCGAACAGTTCGCCGCCATGTTCGCCGCGATGGACAACTCCTACATGCAGGCTCGCGCCGCCGACGTCAAGGATGTTTCCCGCCGCGTGATCAACGTGCTCGAAGGACGGCGCGGCGGCACCGCGGCAGCCACAGACGGCGATAGCCACATCATCCTCGCCGAGGACCTTGCCCCCAGCGAGACCGTGCAGCTCGACCGTGCCAAGGTTTTGGGCTTCGTGACCGCCAAGGGCTCCTCGAACTCGCACACCGCGATCCTGGCCCGCACGATGGGGCTGCCCGCCATCATCGGCATCGGCGACGCCTTCGACCCGGATGACGACGGCCACGCCGCCGTGATCGACGGCACCAGCGGACTGGTGTTCGTCGACCCGGATGAGTCCACGCTGGCCGAATACCGCGGCAGGAAGGCCAAGTACGAGGAGCACCTGCGCCTGCTGCAGGAGCTCAAAGGCAAGCCCACTGAGACCAAGGACGGCCGGAAGGTCCGTCTGTACGCCAACATCGGCCGTCCCTCGGACGTGACCGCGGTGCTGGCCAACGACGCCGAGGGCATCGGCCTGTTCCGCAGCGAGTTCCTGTACCTGGAGAGCGAGGACTACCCGACCGAGGAGTTCCAGTTCGAGGCGTACAAGGAGGTCGCGCAAAAGATGGGCGATCGACTCGTCGTCATCCGTACGCTTGACATCGGCGCGGACAAGCAGGTCGGCTA
Source organism: Bifidobacterium aerophilum (assembly GCF_010667685.1). GTDB lineage: Bacteria > Actinomycetota > Actinomycetes > Actinomycetales > Bifidobacteriaceae > Bifidobacterium > Bifidobacterium aerophilum. The sequence goes on from NZ_WHZW01000004.1 coordinate 109,148, forward strand.
CTTCAATCTGGAGCACGAGGACAACCCCGCCCTCGGCTACCGTGCCATCCGCATCTGCCTGACCCGTCCAGAGATCTTCAAAGTCCAGTTGCGTGCCCTCCTGCGGGCTTCCGTGTACGGCAATATCGCCATCATGCTGCCCATGATCACCTCGGTGCAGGAGGTGCGCGATGCCAGGAAGATCCTTGACGAGGTCAAAGACGAGCTGCGCGGCGAGCACATCGACTTCAACGAGCACATCCAGGTCGGCATCATGATCGAGACTCCCGCCTCCGTCATCATGGCCGACGAACTGGCCGTCGAGGTCGACTTCTTCTCCATCGGCACCAACGATCTGACCCAGTACACGCTGGCCTGCGACCGCCAGAACCCGAACCTCGCTCGCTTCGCCGACCCGCATTCGCCCGCCGTGCTGCGCATGATTCAGATGGCTACCGAAGCGGCGCACCGCCACAACATTTGGTGTGGCATCTGCGGCGAACTCGGAGCGGACCTGAGCCTGACCGACACGTTCCTCGAAATCGGACTCGACGAACTGTCCGTCTCTCCCACCAGCGTTCTGCCACTGCGCAACGCCATCCGCAACCACTGAGCAACGGTCGGCTCTCAACAACCATCTCGGCAGCAAGGAAAATCAGTCATGGAAACGCTCGGCATCGATATCGGCGGCACCGTCATCGTCAACGGTCAATAGGCCAGAGGCGGGTTTGGCATGGCTGGTGAGATTGGACACATGGGCATGGTTCCCGACGGCGAGGCCTGCGGGTGCGGTCTGTTTGAATGCGCCGAACAGTATGCCTCCGGCTCCGCATTGGAACGGTTCGCATGGTCCGCGGCCAGAAGGCAGCCCTGCCAGTCGGAGCATCTGCTCGAGGCGTGCGAATACGACCGAAGCAAGCTCATCGGCCCGATGGTGAGGGACGCCGCCCAGCAGGGCGATCTCACCGCCAACGAGGCGTTCGACCGGCTTGGCGAATGGCTTGGCCGTCTCATGGCCAATCTGGCCTCCGTGCTGGACCCCGATACCTTCGTCATCGGCGGAGGCGTCGCCGAGGTCGGCGGCATACTGCTTGACCCCGCGCGAGCCGCGTTCAGCCGCTATCTTGAGACCAGCATGTACCGCCAGCATGCCAGCGTTCTGGAAGCCAAGGCCGGCGACATGGCCGGTGTCATCGGCGCCGCCGATCTGGCGAGAATCGACTAGATGACCGATATGCAGGGAAGATTTTGCGGCGGGCGTTTCCGACGGTGGATGCGGGACACCCGCCGTCGTCATATCCGTGGTCGCGGCGATCGCTCTTGCGGTCTGCATTGGCGGTGGCTGGTATTCCGCACTGCGGGCGACCACGCGGCTGCGGGCCGTCGCCATCCCGTCGACGCGGAGGACATCCGTTCGCGGAGCGAGACAGGCCGCGACATTGCTTCGGGCGACCTGCGCAAGACCGTTCGCGTTGGTCTCCAGTGCCGAGAACAGCACCATCGACTACTCCCGGGCGTACTCGTACATCGAGGACATCGGGGACGGACGAGGGTATACGGGCGGCATGCTCGACGTGGTACGCCGATACATGCGGGTTGAACCTGACAACCAACTCGCGCGGTTTCTCCCCGCGCTGATCGCCGGTCTCTCCGTGCTCACTTACCGTCACTGACCATCACTTACCCTCTCGCTCATCCTTGGAAAGTAAGTGATGGTCAGTGACGGTAAGTGAGCGACGATGTGTCTGGTCAATGGAAAGTGGAGCGTGCGCGGCGACATGTCCCTCCCTCATCGATCCTGAAAATCTGGGATAGCAGGAAACCCCTTGGAACCGTTGGGTTCCAAGGGGTTGAACGTGCCCCGGATCAGATTCGAACTGACGACACCCGCTTTAGGAGAGCGGTGCTCTATCCCCTGAGCTACCGAGGCGCAAGCGACCATTGTACATGAACATAAGGTCCGGCGCACGGCCGGTCGCGTCGGACATGTGATTGTTGTGTCGGTTTCATGGCCGAAATGGGGATGCTTCGTGTGGGCCGGGGCGGTTCCGCGCCCGATGCGGTAAGGTTGCGCGAGCAAGGGATGACGTTTGACACATGGAGGCACAAGACGATGGGCGCACGGACACGGTCACGCGGAACGAAACGGCCGATGGGCCGGCCGGCGGTCCGTTCCGCTGGCGGGTCGCGTGCCGGCAATCCCCGCATCGGACGTCTGGTCGCCGGATGGACGGCGTGGGCGTTGGCGGTTCTCGCCGCTGTGGCGGTGGTCGCGCGCGCGTTGCCCGCCGATCTGCAGGCGTTGCCGTACGTGCCGGTGCTGGTATCGGTCACGCCGTGGTTCGCACTGGTCGCCGTCGTGGCGCTGGTGCTTGCGCTGATGGGGAGGCGATGGGTGGCCGCGTTGGTCGCCGTGCTGTGTCTGGCGGTGCAGGTGTGGTGGCAGTATCCGTTCTTCGAAGCGCCGGATACGCTACCCGCGGAGGCCGAGACGGCAGTGTCGGGCGCCGCCGCGGATACGTCCGACCGGTATGCGCGCGTCATGACATGCAATGTATATAGAGGACAAGCCGACGCCAAGGCCATCGTCGAACTCGTGCGCGATCAGCGCGTCGAGGTGCTCGCTCTGCAGGAGACGACCGACGCGTTCGTCGAGGCACTCGACGCGGCAGGCATCAAGGACTACCTGCCGTACATGCAGGTGTCCACGTCGGACGGCGTGTACGGCAACGGACTGTGGTCCGCGGCGCCCCTGTCCGATCCCGCCGACGACGAGGTGAATTCGAGCGCGTCGTTCATGCCGGGCGGCACCGTGACGTTCGGCGACGAGAACGGGGGAGCGTTGCCGATCCGGTTCGTGTCGGTGCACACGACGTCGCCGAAACCCGGGTATTGGACGCAGTGGAAGCGCTCGCTGGACGAACTCGCGCTGATGCGTTCGCGCACCGACGCACGATACGTGTTCATGGGCGACTTCAACGCGACATACGACCATGCGTCGTTCCGCCGGTTCCTTGGCGACCGGTTCTCGGACGCGGCAAGGCAGTCCGGACACGGGTTCACGTTCACCTGGCCCGCCGACCTGACGCCGTTGCCGCGGTTCGCCGGCATCGACCATATCGTGCTCGACCGGGACATCGTCGCCGGCCAGATGCAGGTCAAGAGGATCGCCGGATCCGATCACGCGGCATTGCTCGCCACCATCGCCGTGAAATAACGGACTCAGTCGAGATTGCTTTGTGCTGAGCTGCCGAACCGTCAAGCGGACGCCCCGGTGGGGCGTCCGTAGGTGAGGGGAGCGGCTATGCCGCGCCGAGGCGAAGTGAGCGGCCGCGATAGCGGGTCGCGAAGGGGACTCAGTCGAGATTCGACTGAGTCCCAGCGGTGTCGGCGCTGGTCGCCTGCTCGGCCTGGGCGGCGTCGAGCTTGGCCTTCACGTCGTTCAGCAGGCTCTGCGCGCGCTTGGCAAGCGCCTCGCCGATCTCCCACTGACGCATCGACTGGTCGAGGTTGAGGCCGCCTGCCTCAAGCGCCTGCACGGCCTGGATGAGCTTGTCGCGCGCCTCCTCGTAGGGCATCTGCGCGATGGCCTCGCGCTCCTTGTCGGTCAGGGACGACGTGGTGGTTTCGGTGGTCTTGTTGTCGGTCATGATGGATTCCTTTGGGGTTGTTGCGTGCGTCTGCGTTGAATGGTTTGGGTTCGTAGGCGTTGTGACGGTTGTGCGTATCGGGTGTGTCGCCCCCCTCAGTCAGCTTTGCTGACAGCTCCCCCTTCAGGGGGAGCGAGTTATACCTGAGGGGCTTTGCCGGTAACGGTGGCGTCGATCTGGCCGTGCTTCAGGGTGATGGTCAGCGGATCGCCGCCGGAGACGTCGTTCGGGTCGTCGAGCACGTGGCCGCCGGTCGTCTGCACGACCGCATAGCCGCGGTCGAGCGTGGATTGCGGACTCAGCGCGGTCAGACTGGCGTGCAGTTTCTCGATCGTCAGGCTCGCGTCGTCCACGATCCGGGTCAACCCGATGTCCATACGCCGGCGCGCGTCGTCGAGGAACCGCTGATGCGGCTCCAACATCGTCTGCGGTCGCGTCAGACTCGGCCGGTTCGCGTAGCCTTCGACCAGCCGCAGTTCGCCTTCGACCCGCGCCTCGATGCGCATGCGCGCACGATGGATCGCATTGTCGATCAGCTGCCACTGCTCGCGCACGTCCGGCACGACCTTTTTCGCCGCGTCGGTCGGCGTCGAGGCGCGCAGGTCGGCGGCCAGGTCGATCAGCGTCCAATCGTCCTCGTGTCCGATCGCGGAGACGATCGGCGTGGCGCAGGCGGCCGTCGCGCGCACCACCGATTCGTCGGAGAAGCCGATGAGATCCTCGAACGCGCCGCCGCCGCGCGCCACGATGATCACGTCCACATCCGGATCGGCATCCAGCTTGCGGATCGCAGCGACGATGTCCGGCGGGCACTGCGGTCCCTGCACGTGCGCGTGCACGACTTTGAATCGCACGGACGGCCAGCGCAGGTTCACGTTCGTGATCACGTCGCCTTCCGCGCGGGCCTGCGGGGCGCAAATCAGACCGATGCACGACGGGAACTCCGGCAGCGGCACCTTGCGGTCCGCGTCGAACAGCCCCTCGCCTTTGAGTTTCTTGCGCAGCTCGTCGATCTGCTCCTTGAGTCCGCCGCCTGAGCCGATCTTGCGGATCTCGTCGCCGATGAAGCTCAGCCGGGTCTGCTTGACCCAGATGTCGGCCTTGCCGTGGATCACCACGCGGTCGCCCTGCCGGAATGCGGCGGCCTGTGCGGCGAACGCGCGCCAGCCGGACACGGAGATCGCGATGTCCTCGAAGTCGTCGCGCACGGTCAGGTATGCGGAGCCTGCGCGGCGCGTGTTGATTTCGGTGATCTGCCCGCAGATCCATGCGGACGGCCATTTCTCCACGGCGGTGTGGAACTTCTGACTGAGCACCGACACCGGCCATGGCCGCTCGGCCGTCGTCTCGCTGGCGAGTCTCGGCAGCTGGTCAAGCGGTACGGCGGGAGCCGGCGCCGTGCTTCCCATATCCCAATTCATACGGTCCAGATTCGCGTATATAACGGACAAGCCCGATGCGTCTGCGCCGGTCGCGGAAGCGGGCGGTCATACGCGCGCATGCCGTCGCGCACGACACGCGGAGAAAATCCGTTACCTAAATCACACAACCGGTTGTTTCGGCGTCATTCCGCCATTCACCACTATATCTAGGTTTGATACGGCGCGTCGCCACTAGATATCGGGGTGGGGTTGCCGTACAGTACATAGGGCCTAAAACTTAACAGGGTGCGGATCGGCGGCGAAAACGCCGCTCCGCACCGATCGACAAGGAAGGATTTCAGATGGAAACTCAGGTGATGGACACCGCCTCGACGACCGCCCGAACCGTCAAGGGCGCGGTGCTGGTCGAGAAGCGTGACGGTCGCGTGGTCGACTTCGACCCGATCAACATCATCGAGGCCGTGAAGTCCGCCTTCGGCGACCTCGACAAGCAGGTCGGGCCGGAAGAGGAGAAGATGATCCGCGGCTTCGCCAACCAGGTCGAAGGCGAGATCAAGGGACGCTACAACGGTCCGGCCAAGATCGAGGACATCCAGAACCTCGTCGAGCATGCGCTCATCGACGCGCACCTGTACGACGTGGCCCGCGCCTACACCAACTACCGTCTCGACAAGGACATCCAGCGCGCCAAGGCCACCGACGTGAACGAGGCCGTCGCCCGCTTCATCAACCAGGATCCGACCCTGATCCACGAGAACGCGAACAAGGACGCCAACGTCTACGCCACGCAGCGCGACCTGCTCGCCGGAGCCGTCTCCAAGGCCGCCGCGTTCAACATGCTGCCGCCGGCCGTCTCCAACGCGCACATGAAGGGCGACATCCACTTCCACGACGCCGACTACTCGCCGTTCACCGCGCAGTCCAACTGCTCGCTGCCCAACTTCTGGGACATGCTCGCCAACGGCTTCACGCTCGGCAACGCCCCGATGGCCTCCCCGAAGTCCATCGCCATCGCCGCCACGCAGATCACGCAGATCATGAAGGACGTGGCCTCCAGCCAGTACGGCGGCCAGACCGCCAACCGCGCCGACGAGCATCTCGCCGTCTACGCGCGCAAGGACTACGAGAAGTTCCTTGAGGAGGCCCGCGAGACCATCCCCGACGGCATGCCGGTCGAATTCGCCCGCCGTCAGGTCGAGAACGCGAAGAAGAACGAGCCGTCCAAGCTGCACTTCGGCTCCCGCGAGCCGCTCGCCATGGACGTTCCGTTCCACACCGACGTCGACGAGCTCGAGCAGGAGCGCGAGATCCTCGCCAAGATCCGCACCCGCAAGGCCATCTACGACGCCATGCAGACCATGGAGTACCAGATCAACTCCAACCGCGTCTCCAACGGCCAGACCCCGTTCGTGACGATCGGCTTCGGCCTCGGCACCGACTGGTTCGCCCGCGAGATCCAGCGCGCGATCCTCCTCAACCGCATCCGCGGCCTCGGCAAGGAGCACCACACCGCGATCTTCCCGAAGCTCGTGTTCACCCTCAAGCACGGCGTGAACGCCGACAAGGGCGACCCGAACTACGACCTCAAGCAGCTTGCGCTCGAATGCGCCACCAAGCGCATGTACCCGGACGTCGTGTTCTACGAGAACATCGTCAAGATCACCGGCTCCTTCAAGGCCCCGATGGGCTGCCGCTCCTTCCTGCAGGGTTGGATCAACCCCGAAACCGGCAAGGACGAGGAGGACGGCCGCATGAACCTCGGCGTCGTGTCGGTGAACGTGCCGCGCATCGCGCTCGAATCCCACGGCGACAAGAACCGCTTCTGGAAGCTGTTCGAGGAGCGCATGGAAGTCGCGCACCAGGCCCTGCAGTTCCGCATCATGCGCTGCAAGCAGGCCACGCCGGTCAACGCCCCGACCCTGTTCCGCTTCGGCGCGTTCGGCCGCCTCGGCGCGAACGACAACGTCGACGAGCTGTTCAAGAACGAGCGCGCCACCGTCTCGCTCGGCTACATCGGCCTGGCGGAGACGACCGCCGTGTTCTACGGCAAGAACTGGATCCGTGACCACGGCTGGGATCCGGAAGGCAAGGAGTTCGCGCTGTCGATCGTCAAGCGCATGAACGAGCTGTGCAAGCAGTGGAGCAAGCAGGAGGGCTACCACTACTCCGTGTACTCCACGCCGGCCGAGTCCCTGACCGACCGCTTCAACCGCATGGACCGCGAGAAGTTCGGCCGCGTCGAAGGCGTGACCGACCACGACTTCTACACCAACTCGTTCCACTACCCGGTGTGGCTGCAGCCGACCCCGATGGAGAAGCTCAACTACGAGAAGGACTTCCCGTACTACGCGTCCGGCGGCTTCATCAACTACTGCGAGTACCCGTGCCTGCAGGACAACCCGAAGGCGCTCGAGGCCGTGTGGGACTACGCCTACAACGTCGGCATCGGCTACCTCGGCACCAACACGCCTATCGACCACTGCTTCGTGTGCGGCTTCCAGGGCGACTTCGAGCCGACCGATGAGGGCTTCAAGTGCCCCGAATGCGGCAACTCCGACCCGGACAAGTGCAATGTGACCAAGCGCACCTGCGGCTACCTCGGCAACCCGGTCCAGCGCCCGATGGTGCACGGCCGCCACGAGGAGATCTCGCACCGCGTCAAGCACATGAGCGGCGAGACCGGCCACGTGACGCTGGCCGACGGCCAGACCCGCGAGTGGTTCGAGGAAGCCAAGTAACTACTGATATCCCGCTGGTACGTGGGTCGCGACGGCCTCCACCATGCATTCCCTGACACACTCAAGGCCGTTCGGCCAAGCCTACGGTCAGGAAACGCATGGTGGAGGCCGTCGCTTGCTCTGCGCTCAACGTTACGGTTGGGTAGAAACGGAAGGTGTTGTGCGGCCGGTCGTGTTCGGCGGTTACGTTGCGATTGGCCGCGAGACCGTAGAGGAGGCTGATGATGGACAAGGCGCCGACGTTGCATGATTTTGCGGCGGGAGAGACGGGACGTGGGCCGTCGATTCCGACCGACGAGGCGAATAATCCTCGGGCGGGCCAGTGGGATGGACGGCGCATGTCCAAGCGCATGATCGCCGACTACAAGACGTTCATCGTCACCGACGGCGAAGGCGTGCGCAACTCCCTGTATGTCTCCGGATGTCCGTTCCACTGCGTCGACTGCTTCAACTCGTCCATCTGGGATTTTCAGGCCGGCCACGAGTACACGCAGCGGCTCGAGGACAAAATCATCGAGGACCTTCGCGCGCCGTGGGTGCAGGGCATCACGTTCCTCGGCGGCGAGCCGTTGCTGAACACGCCCGTGCTCGTGCCGCTCGCCGAACGCATCCGCGCCGAATTCGGGAAGACCAAGGATATCTGGTGCTGGACCGGCTATACGTGGGAGGAGCTCATGCGTCCGGGGGAGACTCCGGACAAGCTCGACCTGCTGCACATGATCGACGTGCTCGTCGACGGCCGCTACATCAAGTCGCAGCATGATTCGCTGCTGCAGTTCCGCGGCTCGAAGAACCAGCGCATTCTTGATGTGCCGGCCTCCTTTGCGGCCGGGCGCCCGGTCATTTGGGGGCGTCTGCACGATCAGGAGCGCGACATTCCCGAAATCTATTTGAAGGACCGTATGGCCGGCGAGGACTTGCAGTCGTCGTCGTGACCGTCTGACCACAACCCGACAAAGCGGGGCGACGCGCGGGGTTTTTCGCCTTCCTCTGTTAGATAAATCACGCCGGTACGCCCGTACGGCCGGCCTCTTGGGCGGGGCTTCAGACTACAGTATGAAAGCTGAGAGGCCGGGCAACGCATGAATCGAATGCGCCGGGAGGGTGGTATGCATCCCCGACGCCGAACCGCGGATGGCACGCGAACCCATGATTTCATGCCCCGGAAGCAGCTTAAAGAGGTTGACATGGTGAACGAAGCACATACCGCGGCGTCAGGCCACGATACGAAGCCGTTGCGCGTGGGACTCGACATCGGCTCCACCACGGTCAAGGCCGTGGTGCTTGACCAATCCGACTCCCTGTCCGACACCATTTTCTCCGACTATCGCCGTCATCACGCCAACGTGCGCGCTACCGTCGCGGGACTGCTCGTCGACATCCATAAGGAACTCGAAACCCGCGGCCGCGGCGACGAACCGATCCGCCTGGCCATCACCGGATCCGGCGGCCTCGCGCTCGCCGACAGCATGCACGTCCCCTTCGTGCAGGAGGTCATCGCCGAAACCGAGGCGATCGACAAGGAATACCCGGCGGCCGACGTCATCATCGAGCTCGGCGGCGAGGACGCGAAGATCACGTACCTGAAGCCCACTCCGGAGCAGCGCATGAACGGCTCGTGCGCGGGCGGCACCGGCGCGTTCATCGACCAGATGGCCACGCTGCTCGACGCCGACGCCTCCGGTCTCAACGAGATGGCGAAAAGCTACGAGAACCTGTATCCGATCGCGTCGCGCTGCGGCGTGTTCGCCAAAACCGACCTGCAGCCGCTCATCAACGATGGCGCGGCCAAGCCCGACCTCGCCGCGTCGATCTTCACGGCCGTCGCCACGCAGACCATCGCCGGCCTCGCCTCCGGCCGTCCGATCCACGGCACCGTCATTTTCCTCGGCGGTCCGCTGTTCTTCATGAGCGAGCTGCGCGCCGCGTTCCAGCGCGCGCTCGACGGCAAGGTCGACGAATTCATCGTGCCGACCAACGCGCACTTGTACGTCGCGTACGGCGCGGCGCTGCAGGCCGACATGGACACCGATGACGAAGGCCACCATTTCGAGGCGCGCACCTGCGAGGACATCCTCAAGCGTTTGGACGAACTCAAGAACCTTCCGTCCAACACGCCCACCATGCCGCCGTTGTTCCCGACCGAGGCCGACCGCGAGGCGTTCAACGAGCGCCACCACCGCGAACACATCCACATCGGCACGCTCGAAGGCGCGCACGGCCCCCACTTCCTCGGCATCGACGCGGGCTCGACCACCATCAAGGCGACCCTTGTCAACGACGACCGCGAAATCGTGTGGTCCTCCTACGCGAACAACGAGGGCAGTCCGCTGACCGCCGCGATCAACATCGTCAAGCAGATCCAGTCCCAGCTGCCCGAAGGCGCTTGGATCGCACGATCCTGCGCGACCGGCTACGGCGAAGGCCTGATCACCACCGGCCTGCACCTCGACGAGGGCGTGGTCGAGACGATGGCGCATTACCGCGGCGCCGAAATGGTCAGCCCCGGCGTCACGGCCGTGATCGACATCGGCGGCCAGGACATGAAGTACCTCGCCATCACCGACGGCGTGATCGACTCGATCGCCGTCAACGAGGCGTGCTCGTCCGGCTGCGGCTCGTTCCTGCAGACCTTCGCCATGTCGATGGGCCTGACCATCCAGGAATTCACGCAGAAGGCTCTCGCCTCGACCCATCCGGTCGACCTCGGCTCGCGCTGCACCGTGTTCATGAACTCGTCCGTCAAGCAGGCGCAGAAGGAAGGCGCCTCGATCGAGGACATCGCCGCCGGCCTGTGCTATTCGGTCGTGCGCAACGCGCTGTACAAGGTCATCAAACTGCGCGATTCCGGCGAACTCGGCGACACGGTCGTCGTGCAGGGCGGCACGTTCTTGAACGATGCCGTGCTGCGCGCGTTCGAGCTGCTCACCGAACGCGAGGTGACCCGACCGAACATCGCCGGCCTGATGGGCGCGTACGGCGCGGCGCTCACCGCCCGCATGCACTACGAGGACGTCGCCGACGACGATCACGAGCACGTGCTCGCGGACGGATCGTCGGCCGAATCGAACGCGGACGATACCGATGCGACCGTCGCCGATACGTCGGCTGCCGCTGGCGATGCGGTCAGGTCTGCCGACATGGCCGGCGTCGACGTGACCAATGCGGCCGACGTCGCCGACGATCATGCGAACGAGGTCGTCGTCGACGGCGTGCATCACACCGCATCGTCGATCCTGACCGGCGAAGCGCTCGACAACATGTCGATGACCACCGAACGCGACGTGTGCAAGCTGTGCCAGAACCACTGCAAGCTCACCATCACCACGTTCTCCGACGGCTCGCGCTTCGTGACCGGCAACCGCTGCGAACGCGGTGGCGACGCGAAGAAGCAGCGCTCCGACCGCCCGAACCTGTACGACTACAAGTACAAGCGCTGCTTCGCCTACCGCCGCCTGACCGACAAGAAGGCCACCCGCGGCGAAATCGGCATCCCGCGCGCGCTCAACATGTACGAGAACTACCCGTTCTGGTTCACGCTGCTCACCTCGCTCGGCTTCAAGGTCATGATCTCCGGCCGCAGCTCGCACGAACTGTTCGAGACCGGCATCGAATCGATCGCCTCCGAGAACATCTGCTATCCGGCCAAACTCGTGCACGGCCACATCAAGTGGCTGCTCAACAAGGGCATCAAGACGATCTTCTACCCGTGCGTGAGCTACGAGGACAACCTCGTGCCCAACACCGACAACCACTACAACTGCCCGGTCGTGGCGAACTATCCGCTCGTCGTCGGCGCGAACATGCCCGAACTGCGCGCAGAGGGCGTGCGCTACATGCACCCGTACTTCAACCTCGCCAACCACGAGCTCATGGTCGAGCGCATCGTCGAGGAGTTCGCGTGGGCGAACGTGACGCGCGAGGAGGCCGAGACGGCCGTGAAGGCCGCGTACGCCGAGGACAAGGTGTTCAAGAACGACGTGCAGCAGGAGGGCCTCAAGGCCCTGGCGTACATGAAGGAGCATGATTGCCGCGGTATCGTGCTCGCCGGCCGCCCGTACCACGTCGATCCGGAGATCAACCACGGCATCCCCGAGACGATCTGCTCGCTCGGCATGGTCGTGCTTTCCGAGGATTCGATCTGCGAACTGCAGCCGGGAGAAAAGCTCGACCTGACCGAGTTCCTGTCTGCCGGCGAGGAGGATCCGCGCAAGAAGAACGCGAACGGGTTCCGTCACGTCGGCGACCGCAAGGTGAGCGTCAACCGCATGCCGCTGCGCGTGACGAACCAGTGGGCGTACCATTCGCGCCTGTACGCGGCGGCGCACTTCGTCGCTTCGTATCCGGGACTCGAACTGGTGCAGCTCAACTCGTTCGGTTGCGGCCTCGACGCGATCACCACCGACCAGGTGTCGGAGATTCTGGCCGACAAGGCCGACGTGTACACGCTGCTCAAGATCGACGAGGTATCGAACCTGGGCGCGGCGAAGATCCGACTGCGTTCGCTCAAGGCCGCGGTCGAGGAACGCGAACGCAACAAGGCGAAGGCGGTCGCGGCCGTGTCCGCGGCGGCCGGTGCCGGTGCGGCTGGCACGTTGGACGTGTCCGTCGGCAAACGGGATCAGGCGATCGTCGCCGAACCGTCCGCCGCCGAGATCAAGGCGCGTGAAGCCGCCCAGGCCAAGGCTCAGGCCGATCTGGCCGCGGCCGAAACGCAGCTCGCCGCGGCGAAGGAACAGTTGGCCGCCGCGCAGGCCGCGGTCAAGGCCGCCGAAGCGAAGCGCACTGCAGCCGATGTCGTCACCGCGCCGCAGTCGACCGGCTTCCGCAAGACCGGCTCCCAGGCGCCGACCCCGGGCCGTCAGGTCCTGCTCGACACGACGATGGCTGCCAACCCGAAGCTCACCGAATCGGTGCGCCGCGCCTCGCGCCTCGCCGCGCAGCGCGACATCGAGGCGGCCGCGCAGTCCGGCGCGAACGGCAAGAACGCAGCCAAGGCCAAGTCGTCCAAGTCCGGCCACAACAACGCGACCATGTCGCGCTACGCGCACAGGCAGAAGTTCGTCAAGGACATGAGGAAGGACTACACGATCGTCGCTCCGCAGATGAGCCCGATCCACATGTCCCTGGTCGAGGCGGTCATCCGCTCCGGCGGCTACAAATTCGACATCCTCAAGCACGCCAGCCGCGAGGATGTCGAAACCGGCCTCAAATACGTGAACAACGACGCCTGCTATCCGGCCATCATGGTCATCGGACAGCTCATCGACGCGATCATCCAAGGCAAGTACGATCCCGACCACGTCGCGCTCGCGATCACGCAGACCGGCGGCATGTGCCGCGCGACCAACTACTTCGGCCTGATCCGCAAGGCGCTGATCGACGCGGGCTATCCGCAGATCCCGGTCATCGCGATCTCCACGCAGGGCCTGGAGGACAACCCGGGCTTCAAGGCCACGCCGCAGATGCTGCACCGCGCGATCAAGGCGTTGATCCTGGGCGACCTGCTCATGAAGTGCCTGTACCGCGTGCGTCCGTACGAGGCGGAGCCGGGTGCGGCGAACAAGCTGTATGAACAGTGGGACGTGATCGTGCGCGAAACGCTCGAACACCACGGCTTCTCGAAGACCGCGGCGAAGACCCCGTGGCTCAGGAAGTCGTACCTGCCGTACGGCACGCTCGCGGCCGAGATCGTCAAGTCGTTCGACGCGCTGCCGTTGAAGGACATCCCGCGCAAGGTGCGTGTCGGCGTGGTCGGCGAGATCCTGGTCAAGTACCAGCCGGACGCGAACAACCATGTGGTCGACGTGATCGAATCGCAGGACTGCGAGGCCGTGGTGCCCGGCATCATGGAATTCATGACGACCCGCCCATACATCACCGACTGGAACGAACGCAACCTCGGCATGGGCGGCAACCAGAAGCTGTACGCGCTCATGCGCTGGGGCCTCGACCGGTACAACGCGCCGATCCGCAAGGCCATCGCGCTCGCGAACGGCAAGTTCAAGCAGGACGATCCGATGCCGGAGCTGGTCAAGAAGGCGGCCGAGGTCACGTCGATCGGCGTGCAGGCCGGCGAAGGATGGCTGCTGACCGCGGAGATTTTGGAGCTGATCGAACAGGGCTGCCCGAACGTGATCTGCGCACAGCCGTTCGCATGCCTGCCGAACCACGTGACCGGCCGCGGCATGTTCGGCAAGATCCGCCGCCTGCATCCGGAAGCCAACATCGTCTCCATCGACTACGACCCGGGCGCTTCCGAGGCGAACCAGCTCAACCGCATCAAGCTCATGATCGCGGCGGCCAAGAAGGCTCATGAGAAGCTGATTGCTGCGGATTAGTCCGTGGTTAGGTAGCTTGGCCGCCGCCTTCGCGGGTTGCCTGTCTTGCAACCCGCTCACTTCGCCTACGGACAGTGCACTGCACTGTCCGCTTGACGGCTCAGCCAAGAAGGCTCACGAGAAGCTGACCGCGGCGGATTAGTCCGTGGTTAGGTAGCTTGGCCGCCGCCTTCGCGGGTTGCCTGTCTTGCAACCCGCTCACTTCGCCTAC
>NZ_WHZW01000004.1:123545-152826 GCF_010667685.1 Bifidobacterium aerophilum
TACGGACAGTGCACTGCACTGTCCGCTTGACGGCTCAGCCAAAAAGCCCACGAGAAGCTGACCGCGGCGGATCGATCGGAGGTCACGACACCTGCGACAGCGTGAAGGCGTAGAGCTTGTCCCACGGCACGTCGGCGTCGATCGCGGCGGCCTCGTCGCTTACGAGGGCGTCGTAGCGTTCGGCGCGCATCTGCGTCTTGACGTTGCCGCGCACCTCGTCGAGCGGCGCCTTGCCGTCCACGCCGTCGATCGTCCAGTCGTGGGCGTCGTAATACTCCTGCACGTCCGCATCGGACAGGGCCATGCCGGGGTTCGACTCGTCGGACGTGTAGGCGTTTTCCAGTGCGGAGAGCTCATAATCCAGGTACGAGGCGATGTCGTACGAGGTACGGCCGTAGACGATCTCCCCGTTCGCCTTGGCTTGCCTGTTATGCCGGTTGAGAGCTTCCATGCGCGAGACGACTCCCGCATACGAGTCGTCGTCCACCAAGCCGGCCTTCACTCCGATCAGATAGGCGGCATGGCGTTCGCGCAGCACGGCGATCGTCCGTTCGGCAAGCCACCGGTAGGGGATCTCGCCGTCGTGCTCCTGCGTCCAGCCGGATGAGCCGAGGCTGACCCCGTACTGCCGCTTGAAATGGTTGGACGCCGCGGCGCGCTGTGTCTTGAGCGTCTGCAGATACTCCCGTTCCTCGATGACGGTGTCGCCGAACGTGACGGAAGGGAACGCGACGGTGTCGTCCGCCCGCCCGCCGGACGACGGCTCGTCGGTCGGGAAGGCTCGTACGGCGAACGTGACGCCGGCCGCCAACGCCAGCGCCAGCATGGCGGCGGCGATGCCGATGACGATATGACGCGGATGCTGTCCCATGATGTTCATGATATCCATGAGCTCCCGTACGAGAATCTGGTTGCGAAAGATATGACGTGACGTGAGGGCGTTCCCGGGAAGGATGCTGTCTCGCCCTCACGTCACGTCAGGTCGGAGCGGAGCGTGATCGTGCGGCCGGTTCGGATCGGATGATCGTAGCCGTCCGCACGATATCGCGCAAACCGATCCGGGTTACCTGCGGCGGGAGACCGTCGTCAGGGCGAGGCCGATGGCCGTGAGCACGGCGACCGCGGCGGCGGCGACGGCCACGTTGGAACCGGTGTCGCTGATGGACGGCTGCTTGCCGCCATTCGGCTTGGTACCGGTGTCCGTCGGCTTGCTCGGCGTGGTCGGCTTGGTGTCCGGCTTCGGCGTGGGCGTCGGATCCGGGTCAGGTTCAGGATCGGGATCCGGCGTCGGATCCGGGTCCGGATCAGGGTCAGGTGTCGGATCCGGGTCGGGATCGGGATCCGGCGTGACCTCCTTATCGGCGACCGAGAAGACGGCGGTGGCCGTATCCGCGGTGCCGTCGGCGTAGGTCACCGTGACCGTGGCCGTCCTGACCTGTCCGTAATCCGATTCGCCCGGCGTGAAGGTCACCGTGCCGTCCTCGGCCACGGAGAATCCGTCGCCGGTCACGGCGTACGTGGTGCCGTCCGGAGCCTGGGCCGCCACGCCGTCCTTGGAGAACGACACGTCGGCCGAGGCGGCCTCGCCGACCTTCGCGTCCACGGACGCCGGATAGGAAGGCTCATACTGCTCGTTGAGCTTCGGTTCCGGTTCGGGTTCCGGCTGCTTGTTCTCCTCCAGCCCGTCGATGGCCTCCTCAAGCGCCTTCAACGCGTGGTCGACGTCCTGCTGGGTGGCGTCCTCGTTGTCGAGCGTCACCTTCGCCGCGTCGCGGGCGGTCTTGAACTTGGCCCACGATTCCTCCGTATACGCCGATTCGTCGGTGATCGCGGCGGCCTTGTCGTATGCGGCCTGAAGCTCGGTCTTGTCGACCGACGGCTTGGGCGTCTCGCCGGCCACGTACGCGATGACGGGGCTGACGTGCGCCGACGGACGGCTCATGCCGGTTTCGGCTTCCGCGGTGATGCGGATCCAGTCGCCCTCGGCCACGACGATGGTGCCATGCTCGCCGACGCATGCGGCGAACTCAGTCGACTGAGCATGCGATTCGGTCAGCTCGGCGGAGCAGATCTCCTCATCGTTGTGCATGAGGCGCAGGGTGAGGGCCTTGCCGTTGTTGTTGGCCTGGCGCAGGTAGGGCTCGTCGTCCTTGATGGACACGCTTACCGTGCCGGACTTCGGCACCTTCCACGCCATCGCCGCGCCGCCGGCCGTGGCCGGGGAATCGCTGATCAGGCCGTGGATGGCGCTGCGGTCGGCAGGCAGGTCGTGGCTCGAATAGTCGACGCCCGGACCGTAGTACGTCTCGTACATCCAGTTCGGATACGTGCCGTCGAATCCGTCGATGTTCGTCCAGTCGCCGTCCTTGACGCTCTGGCGCTGGCCGTACCAGATCGGGCCCTGCACGCGCACGGTGAAATCGTCGACCCAGTTCCAGCTGGTCTTCGACTTGACCACGTACTCGTCGGCCACGGTGGAGCCGGCCGCCCAGAAGCGCAGCACGTCGTTTTCGGCGAGAGTTTCGGTGCCGTCGAGCGGCGCGCCGTCACGATAGACGCCCTTGTCGGCGGTCGCCGGTTCCGCGCTCACCTTGGCGAGCAGCTGGGCGACGCTCATCGGGCTGTCCGCGCTGAACGGCGCCCAGATGACGTTGACGCCGTCCACGGTGCCGGTTTCGAACTCGGACGAGCCGAGCGCGGCCGGACGCCTGACGGTGAACGTCGCACTGGCCGAGGCGGTGCCGTGCGAGCCCGGATAGGTGACGATGACCGGAACGGTCACGGTGCCCGACACGGCGCCGGCCGCGAACGTCACCGCACCGGTGACGGGATCGACGCTCGCGCCGTCCACCTCGCCGTCGATGGCGAACGTGGTGCCTTCCGGCCGGGCCGCCGCCGCGCCGTCGGACCTGACGAAGAAGCGCGGGGCCCGCGTCGTCGCCGTGGTTCCGGCGTCCATCGCGACGCTCGTGTAACGCACGGCGTATCGCTGCGCATACGACTGGGCCACGGCGAACGTGACCTCGGTCGTGTCGGACGAGCCGTCCGCATACGTGACGGTCACGGTCGCGGCGACCCGCGTGCCGTACTGTCCGGCGGTCGGCGTGAACGTCACCACGCCGGTGCCCTCGTCGATGGCGACGCCGTCGACGTCCGACACGGCGTAGGTCGCGCCGGACGGTGCGTCGATGGTCTTGCCGTTCTCGCTGAAGGCCGCGACGGCCTTCGCTTCTGCGCCCACGACCGCGTCCACGGTGCCGTAGGAGACGTCATAGCGTTCGGCCTCGGACGAGGCCGGTGGTTCCACGTCCTCGAAATCGATGACGGGGCTGATATGCGCCGACGGACGGCTCATGCCGGTTTCGGCTTCGGCGGTGATGCGGATCCAGTCGCCTTCGGTCACGACGATGGTGCCGTGCTCGGCAAGGCAGGACGCGAAGTCGTCCGACCGCTGCTTGGACTCGGTCAGGTCGGCGGAGCAGAGCGTCTTGTCGTTGTGCGTGAGGCGCAGGGTGAGGGCCTTGCCGTTGTTGCCGTTCTGGCGCAGGTAGGGTTCGTCGTCCTTGATGGACACGCTTACCGTGCCGGACTTCGGCGCCTTCCATGCCATCGCCGCGCCGCCGGCCGTGGCGGGATCCTCGGCGATCAGGCCGTGGATCGAGCCTCGCTGGTCGGGATCGGGCAGCTTGTGGCCGTTGGTGTTGAACTCGTCGTAGTCGAGTCCCACGCCGTACCACTGGTTGTAGCTGGTCTGCGGGTAGCCGGAGTCATACGAGGTGATGGTCTGCCACTCGCCGTCCTTGACGGTCTGGCGCTGCGCCTTCCAGTCGAAGTCGGCGGTGCCGTGCTCGTAGTCGGCGACCCAGTCCCAGTGCGTGCGCTGCACGACCACGTAGTCGTCGGTCGCGTCGTTGCCGGACACCGAGAACCGCAGGACATCGCCCTCGCGCACGGCCTCGCCGTCCGCAAGCCGCTCAAGCGTCGTCCGGGATCCGGACAGCAGCGAGAACAGGCGATCCAGCACGCCGTCGGCGGTGGCCTCGCGGTAGACGCCCTTGTCGACGCCGGTGTCCGCGGTCACGTTCGACAGCAGCTCGCCGGCGGTCACCGGGTTCTTGTCGGTGAACGTCACGTAGATGACCTTCGTGCCGTCCACGGTTGCGGTCTCGTACTTGGACGAGCCCATCGCCGCGGAGGCCACACCGCTTTCGACGGCGCCCAGATCGGGCCTGCCGGTGATGGCGTTGCCGAGGAAGTCATGCTCCACGGCATAGCCGTTGAGGTCGGTGACGACCTTGCCGGCGTTGATCGCGGGCGAGTCGGCGGTCGGCTTGTAGCCGGCGAACGCGTCGCCGTCACGGTCGAAGACGGTGCCGGACGCCTGCGGGGAGGTCGGCGCCGAACCGGCGTTCTCGAGCACGCCGGCCACATCGTCGGCCACGATCGCGTTGGCGTCGGATTCCGGCGTGTTCGCGTAGTTGACGTACAGGTTGTTGTCGTACTGCTGGCCGCCGTAATAGCCGCCGATGTTCCACGTCTCGGTCTTCTTCTCGTCGGTCGCGTTGATGAAGATGTTGTTCTCGAACTGCGCCTGCGAATTGGAACGGGTGGTCAGCACGCGGCTGTCGGCGTCCACGTAGACGGTGTTGTTGTAGATGTGGTTGCCCGGGCCGTTGGACGGCAGGTCGAACACGCCGCGCTTGTCGTTCTGCGAGATGTTGTAGCGGAACGTCGTGTTGACGGCCTTCCAGTTGCAGATCATCAGCGAGGCGAAGCTGTTGCCGTACGAGTAGTTGTACTGGTACAGCGTGCCGTCGCCGTAGTCCGCGTCCCACGCCTGGCCGTCGCCGTTGCCGTGGTCGGCGTTGAGGTTCGAGTACATCTCGTTGAACTGGAACACCGGGTCCTTGCAGCGCCACGGCCAGATGCCCGCGGCGACGCGGCCGTAGCCGACGCCCGCGTTGCCGGTGTTGTTGAGCACGTTCGCGGTGTAGTCGACCGAGTTGATGTGCTTGGAGACGCGGTCGCCGACGTTGTGCTGGATGACCGGGCGGTCGCAGTACATCGTGGTGATCGCGTCGCCGCCGGCGCCGATGATCGTGTTGTTCTCGATGAGCACGTTCGTCGCGCCGTACTTGGCGATCAGGTCGTCGTCGATGGTGCCGTCGCCGTAGTCGAAGTCGTTCTGCCACCTGGACGACTTGTCGATGTAGTTGAGGTACGCGGTGTAGCCCACGGCGATGCCCCAGCGGTCGACGTCCTTGACGGTGCTGTTGCGAATGGTGATGTGGTCGAAGCGCGAGACGTTCTCCTGCAGCCATGCGTCATCGGCGGCCGAGGTGCGTTCACGGGGCAGGTGCGCCATGAAGTAGATGCCGCCGTTGGCCATGTGCTTGTTGTACAGGTTGCCGTCCACGTCGTGGATGTTGAGGTTGTCGAGCGTGACATGGCTCATCGTGGTGCCGTTTTCGGCGATGCCGGCCACGCCGGTGCGGTCCATGCGGTCGGCCGCGCGGTCGAGGCTCGTGCCGTCGGCGTCGGCCGTGTCCGTCCACTGCCAGGTGTCGATCGGATCGTAGACGTCCTCGTCGTCGTTGGTGATCTCCAGATTCGAGACGGTGATGTACGAGACGTCCTTGAGCAGCAGCGCGGTGGACACGGTGCCGCGGGTCTTGTGGTTGCCCACGTTCGCCCGGTAATCCTGGTACCACTGGCTGCCTTCCGTGCCGTTGGCGGCGATGAGCGGCAGTCCGTCGCCGGTGTCTCCGTATGCGGACACGGTGATCGGCGCGTCGGCGGTGCCTGCGGTGTCGGTGATGTGCAGCCACTGGTCGTTGAATTCGGAACCGTATTCGAGCAGCACGGCGTCGCCGGGCTCGAGATCGGAGGCGATTTCGTTAACTTTGTTGAGCGTTTTCCAGGGATGGTTCCGGCTGGTGCCGTCGTTGGCGTCGTCGCCATGCCTGGACGAAACGTAGTAGGTGGTTCCCGCGGATGGTTCCACGGTGGCCGTCGTGTCGTTCGCGAGCGCCGTCGCCGGCGTCGCCAGGGCGATTGCGGTGCCCAGTGCGGCTACGGCCGCAAGGGCTTTCGGACCTTGTCCGAATGGCATGTCGTCCTTCCTTTCCTCAAAAAGATCCCCATGCGCAAGGGTGTGCAACGCCGCTGGTGGTCCCGCGGATCGTGAGCTTCCTTACTGTGTGCGAGCGGGAGTCGGGTGGATGGGATATCGGTGCATGGGGTGCGGTGATCAGCTGCGTTGCTGATATTTATGTAAATAAACTTTACAAATTAGTAAGTATAGCGGAAGCAACGTACCTGACACGCGCGGCGGTGGCGCGGCGTATCCGGATACGTTGCCGACCGACGTGCGTTATCGATTTTCCGTATAGCCGGACGGCCGCGTCGGCATGACGACGTCGGCTAAGCTGGGCGCATGAGTACACCGCGCATCAGTTATGCCCATTTGCTGGCCAAGCCAAACCCGAAGCACGTGCAAAGCCTGCTCGATTTCTTCGAGCGTGGCCGATCCAAACGGGGCACGGGCGGCTTCGGCGTCGAAATCGAGCATCTGCCGGTACATAACAGCGACGACACCGCCGTGAGCTACTACGAGCCGAACGGCATCGAAACGCTGCTCAAGCGCATCGCCCCGTACTACGACAAGGACAAGGAATACTGGGAGAACGGCCATCTGGTCGGCCTCGCCCGCGAAGGCATCACCGTGTCGCTCGAACCGGGCGGCCAGGTCGAATGCTCGCTCGGCATCCTGAAAAAGCCCGAGGATCTCAATGTGCTGTACCGCGCGTTCCGCCGCGACGTCGACCCGGTCCTCGACGAGCTGGACTTCCGTCTCGTCAACTACGGCTACCAGCCGAAATCCAGCTATGCGGACGTGAAGGTCAATCCGAAGGACCGCTACGACGCGATGACCGCGTACCTGGGGCGCGTCGGCCAGTT
Source organism: Bifidobacterium aerophilum (assembly GCF_010667685.1). Classification (GTDB taxonomy): domain Bacteria; phylum Actinomycetota; class Actinomycetes; order Actinomycetales; family Bifidobacteriaceae; genus Bifidobacterium; species Bifidobacterium aerophilum. Next base: position 130,506 of record NZ_WHZW01000004.1, read on the forward strand.
CGGCCCGTGCATGATGCGCTGCTCGTCGTCCACGCAGGTGAGCATCGATTACGTAGACGAACGGGATTCGATCGAAAAGCTGCGGCTCGGCACGGTCGTCGGACCGATCCTGGCGTGGTACTTCCGCAACACGCCGTACTTCGAAGGCGAGCCGAACCCGTGGCCGCTGCTGCGCCAGCGCATGTGGGACTACCTCGACTTCCAGCGCACCAACGTGATCCCCGGCCTGTTCGATCCGCGCTTCGGATGGGAGGACTACGCGGTGGACGTGCTGTCCACGCCGCTCATGTTCGCCGACCTGACCCATACGCCCGAGGCCGAGGGTCTGAGCGCCAAGGAACTGCACCATCCGGCGTTCTACGAGAACGCGGGCGACGTGTATCCCGACCGGGAGCTCAACCCGTACGAGATCAACCACATCATCTCCACGCATTTCAACGACGTGCGCATGAAGAACTTCATCGAGCTGCGTCACTGGGATTCGCTGCCGATCGCGCGCGCCGAACGGCTCACCGAGATCATCGCGTCGCTGTTCTACAACCCCGAGAACCGCGAACGGCTGGTGAGCTACTTCGACGGCATCCGCGAGGAGGACGTGTTCGAGGCGAAGGCGAACCTGCAGGCGCACGGCCGCAACGCGGCGCCGTACGGGCAGCCGCTCGAGTTCTGGAAGGAGTTCCTCGGGCTGGAAGGCGTGCTCGCCGACGAACCGGGCGATCCGAAGCATCCGGACGTGTTCCAGGCGTAGGCGGGCGTTTCGGCCGCAGGAGGACGTCGTCACGGGCCGGGCGGTTTCCCGGCCCGTTTCAGACCAGCGGCAGCGTCAGCATCGTCGTCCAGGCGCCGTTGTCGGCACCGGCGTCGAACGTTCCGCCGAGGTTCGTCGCCGCCCGGCGGCATCGGTCCAGTCCGGTGCCGCCATGCAGTGCTTTGTCGGGCGGAGTGCGGCCGGACGCCGCCGTTGCCCGATCGCACGCCGCGCCGCACATGCCGTTGGAGGCCGACAGCGTCGCCAGGCCGGGGGAGAGCGTGACCGCGATGCAATAGCCGGCGGCCGGATCGGCGTATTTCATCATGTTGCCGACCGTTTCATGCAATGCGTCCATCAGAGCGGCCTTGCGTTCGGCCGTACATGCCGTCGACGGTTCTCCGTTGACGATGATCGTGCCGGTCAGACCGTTCGCATGAAGCCGTTCGTCATATGAGGCCGCCAGCGACCGCAGTTCGTCGTCGGTGAGTGTGGTCAGCGGTCTGCCTTGGCCGGATGCGGTCGGCGGGATCGGCCGTTCGTCGGCCGGCGACGCGGGGGAGTCCGGCTTGCTGTCCAGTCCGGCGATCAGCGTGCGGACCTTGGTCAGGGATTCCCGTGCGGTGCGTTCGATCAGTGTGACGGTATCGTGATCTTCCGGTGACAGGTGATCAATGGAGTTCTCTTTCGATCGCAATTGTACGGACAACAGCAGGATCGTCGTCAGATCATTGGTCACCGAATGATGCAGTTGCGTGGCGAGTTCCCGGTCCGCGGCCCGATGCAACAGTTCGGCATGCTCCCGATCCTTGGTTTCCTGCCGTTCGCGCCATCCCATCATCGAACCGAGCCACAGCGCGACCATAAGGAACGCGGCGGTGGCGCACACGATGACGAACACCGACGAATCCCACGGATACAGCCAGATGCGCGCGGCCGTGGCCGCCTCGGCCGCCATCGCCGCCGGCAACGCCATGCCGATATCGAGGTACGCCATGATCGTGACGGCCATGAGCAGGCAGAACAGCACGGAGAACGGCGTCGTCTCCGGTATGACGCAACGGGCCGTCCACAGGGCGACGATCGCCCATCCTCCGACACGGGGGAGCAGCGCCATGAGCAGGCATCCGACGACCGCCAGCAGGGCGATCAGCAGCGTGGCGTCACCGGCTTCGCCGACCTCGGCCAGATACGCGGTTTCGATCAGCGCCGGCGCCGACGCGCACGCCAGCAGGACGCGCGTGCGTCCGTCCCACAGCAGACGTTTGCCGTTGTCTTGGTTTCGGATCATCGCCTCTCCTGTCCTGCGTGGCTGCACCGGCGGGCGTGACGCGTTCGTGGCGGCCATTGCGGCCGGTAGCGGGGTTTCATGGCTACATCCTCAGATATCTGCGGCACAGGGCGACGGCTTCGTCTCGGTCGCTGGCGTGCAGTTTGTCGCGCACGCGCGCGACCTGCGAGAAGATGGTGCCCTTCGAGATGCCGAGTTCGGCGGCGATCTCTTCGGTCGAGCGTCCGTCGGCGTATCGGCGCATGATCGCGGCCTGCTGTGCGGATAATGCGAATGATCGTTGGGGTTGCGAAGATTGCGTGGAGTGGGGGTGAGCCTGCATGGATTGTGCGGACGAGTCGGACGGTTGAGTGGGAACATCGTGAAGGGCATTCGCCGATGTGACGGTTCGGTCGGGTGCGCCGGTGCCGTGATCGGGAATGATCGCGGGTGAACGGCTTGTGGAGAGTTCGCGTACGGTGGCGGCGATCGTTGCGATATCGTCCTTGCTGATCACGGCGGCCGCGCCGGCCGCAAGCGCGGCGTCCCGGTATACGGCCGGATCGTATGCGGTCACGCCGACCATCGGCAGATCCGGGGCCCACCGGCGCACCGCACGACACACATCGATGCCGGTCATGTCGGACAACGCCATGTCCGCCAACAGCACATCCGGCCGGTCCTGCGGGCGAATGCATCGCTGGATCGCGGCCGCACCCAACTGCGCCGTCCATATCACCGTGAACCCGGCGCGCGTCAGCAACGACGACAACGCCATCAATGCCATGCGGTCGTTGTCCACCATCGCGATCGAAACCGATCGATGCTGCGCGTTCTGTGCCATGTCCTCCAGTCTAGGCACATGCGACACGCAAGCGGACGTCGCCGTCATGCGCCGCATGTCGCGGCATGGCGCGCGACAATGGAACCGTCATATCGTGGCCTCATCGGCGGCAATCCGCAGGTCGGCGGCCGTTACGGCATACGGCCCCGTAGCAAGGAGGTCATCATGAATCCCACGTCGATGAGCGGCGGGTCGGCCGATCGTCCGACCGGCGGGCGGCGGCTTCGCAACGGTGCGCAGGCGCCGCAGTCCCGATCCGGAGGAGAATCCGGCCGTCCGATGTGGTGGTGGCTGCTCGCCGCGTTCCTCGCGTTCGCGGTGATCGTCACCGGCGCGTTCGTCTGGCAGCGCGCCACGCGCGTCACCGCGCAGAAAATCTACGACGAACTCGTCTCGCTCGGCCCGAACATCACCGAAGACCAATTGAAATCGCAGGGCTACGTGTACGGCGGCACGGTCGTCTATGGGTGGCAGTCGGTCAACGGACGGGAATATCCGTGGTACCGCTATGGCGGCGGCACGCAATACGCCCCGATCGACAGGTTCATGGCCGACGTGCGCGCCGGGCGTGAATCCGTGCTGCGATTGTACGTGCAGGGACACGCGCCATGGCGGGACTCGTGCTACACGGACGACGGATCGGATTGCGGGGACGGTTCGTCGGCGACGCTGTCGGTGCGCGTGCTGTGGTTCGATCCGAACGTCGCCGCCGACTGGGCCGAGAAGGACAGCTCCGGTCAGCCGGCCACGATACATCACGACGGGAAAGGCCAGATCCGTGAATGGTGGTGGCGCGGCGGCGAGGTCGTCACTTCCGACAAACGGTTCTCACGCGGCATCCGGAATGACGATTCGTTCGGATCCGCGAACTACGTGCTCAAACACCAGCCGGCCATTCCGTCCGATCCCGACTCGGCCGACACCGTCATCATGCGCTACGACGAAAGTCTCTGCTCGTTCAACGATGAGTGATGACTGACCATGGCGGATGCGGGACCGGAGACGCGGCCGCCATGGTCGGGCCCATCTAGCGCTTGCCGGCGTAGATGCGCTGGTCGATCACGTCCGCGAAGACGCGGTTCACGGCCGGGCGCACGACCTTCAAAGACGGCGTCAGGCACTTGTTGTCCTGCGTGAACTGCTGGTCGAGCACCACGAACTTGCGCACCGACTCGGCGCGCGACACCGTCGCGTTCGCCTTGTCGACGTACTGCTGAATCTCGTCATGCACGTCCGGCAGCTGCGCGGCGTCGGAGACCGGCAGATCCGCCGCGAACCCATGCGCCGGCAGCCATGCGGCCAGACCATCCGGATCGAGCGTCACGAGCGCGCCGATGAACGGCCGCTGGTCGCCCACCACCACCGCGTGCTCGACGATCGGGCACTTGACGATCTCCTGCTCCATCGGGATCGGCGACACGTTCTTGCCGCCGGCGGTGATGATGATGTCCTTCTTGCGCCCGGTGATCGTCACGCGGCCCTCGTCGTCGATCGACGCGAGATCGCCCGTGCGCAGCCAGCCATCCTCGGTGAACGCCTCCGCCGTCTTCTCCGGCAGGTTGTGGTAGCCGCGGAACACGTTCTCGCCCTTGACCTGCAGTTCGCCGTCGTCCGCGATGCGCACCGACGAACCGGGCGCGGGCTGGCCGACCGTGCCGATCACGTTGTCGGACACGCGCGTCACGGTGAACGGGGCGGCCGTTTCGGTCATGCCATAACCCTGGATCATCGGCAGGCCGATGCCGTTGTAGAAGTGCGCGAGATCCGGGTCGAGCGGGGCGCCGCCGCAGGCGACGTACCGGATCTTCGGTCCGAGCGCGCCGCGGATCGTACGGTAGACGAGCGCCTCGTACGTCGCCCGCTCGGCGATCGCCTTCGCCGAATGCGGCACACCGGCCTGCTCATCGCGGCTCCACTGGCGCGCCGCGGCCACGGCCTTCGCGAACAGACGACCCTTGAAGCCCATGCCGGCCTTCTGCGAGGCCGCGTTGTACACCTTCTCGAACACGCGCGGCACGCCGAGCAGATACGTCGGCTGGAACGAACGCAGATCGGGCAGGAGCGAGCGCGTGTCGGGAAGGTAGCCGACCACGCCGTCGTCGGAGCCGATCGAGCAGTACTGGATGTAGCGTGCGAAGCAATGCGCGAGCGGCAGGAACAGCAGCAGACGCGGATGGTTGTCGCAGATCACTTCGGACAGGCACTCGTAGCCCGCGCGCACGATCGACAGGAAGTTGCGATGCGTCAGCTCCGCGCCCTTGGGCGCGCCGGTCGAACCGGACGTGTAGACGATGGTGGCGAGATCGTCGGCCTTGACCGAGGCGATGCGTTCGTCGAGCTCCTCGTCGGAGACGGTGACGCCGAAGCCCTGCAGGGCGCCGAGCGCGTTGCCGTCCATCATGAGGATCTGCTTCAGGGCGGGGCAGTGGTCCTTGACCGAGTCGAGACGGTCGAAGCGCTCGCGATCGTCGGCGATGGCGAGCCTGACGGCGGAATCGTTGAGGATGCGTTCGGCCTGTGCGGCGGAGTCGGTGTCGTAGATCGGCACGTTCACCGCGCCGATCGCGGCGAGTGCGAAGTCGAGCACGCCCCACTCGTAGCGGGTGGAGGAGAACAGGGTGACCGCGTCGCCCTTGTTGATGCCGAACGCGATGAGACCCTTGGCGGCGGCGAGGACGAGCTGGTGGAACTCGCCGGCGGTGATGTCGTCCCAGCGGCCCGGGCCGAGCTTGCGCGAGGCGATGATCGTGTCCTCGCCGGTGCGTGCGATGCGGTCGGTGAGGAGGGTGTACAGGGTTTCGTCGTCGCGTACGACGATCGAGCCGGGGGTGGTGTATTCGGTGCGCATGATGTGCCGTATTCCGTTTCTGCGATTGGGGGATCGCTGACGATTGCGTGGTTGCCGGCGGGGTCGCGGTCGCCGCCGGCAACGTGGTTTTTGACGTTTTCTTCCGTTCCGTCATATAACTTACGGCTGCGTAGGTTGCGGTGTGTTGTATGGCGTCACGAATTCCCATCCGCGTGTTTGTATGCGGTCACAAAACGGGTAGGCTCGGGGTTGCCGCGGGGTCGGCACGGCACTGTGCGGTGTCGATCGACGGCGATGTCCGATCATGTGCGTCTTGTGTGCCGATTCTGTTCATGTCCGTACGGGATTGTGTTGCGGATTGTGCAGTTTGTAGCGTGATAATGTGAAGGAATTGTGAAGTTGTGACCGCTCACATATGGGATTGAATCGTGTCAGAGTAAACCATACTTGGCTGTTAACGTTCACATAAGGAGAGACAAACGATGTCCGCTGCTGCCACCGAACGATTGGCGAAATCCTCCGCCGCCAAGGCGCGCGCCATGAAAACCAGCGACGACGCCGATTTCAATGGCGTCCTGCCGTTCAAGGAGAAAGTCTCCTATCTGAGCACCGATATGGCGGGCAACCTGCTGTACTCGTCGCTCGGCACCTACATCATGTTCTTCTACACCGACGTGTTCGGCATCACCGCCGCGGCCGCCGGCTGGATCCTGCTCGTCGCCCGCATCGGCGACTGCATCTCCGCCCCGGTCTGGGGTTCCATCGTCGACCACACCAAGACCAAGTGGGGCCAGTCCCGCCCGTTCTTCCTGTGGATGGCCGTGCCGTTCGCGCTCACCGTCTTCCTCGCGTTCACCGCGCCCAACCTGCCGCCGGCAGGCAAGGTCGTCTACGCCACCATCACCTACATCCTCGCCGCCGGCCTCGTCTACACCGGCATCCAGACGCCGATCACCGCGATCCTGTCGAACCTGACGCCCGACCCGGCCGAACGCGTCAAGGCCAACACGTTCCGCCTCTCCGGCGGCCTGTTCGGTACCTTCATCACCGCCGTATGCACCATCCCGCTGGTCAACTGGGCCGGCAAGGCACTGACCGGACAGACCAACCAGAAGGTCGGCTTCATGTTCACCTTCGCCGTGTACGGCGTCATCGCCGTCGCCCTGCTGTGGTTCGCGTTCCGCAACATCCGCGAGCACAACTACGATCCGAAGACCCAGAACCCGCTGCCGTTCAAGGAAAGCCTGCACGCGGTCAAGGGCAACTGGCCGTGGATCACGCTGATCATCGCGTTCGTCATCTTCTGGATCGCGCAGGAGGACCGCATGTCCGTGGCCGTGTACTACGCGAAGTACAACCTGAACAACGAGAACCTCGCCACCGTGCTCAACGGCATGCAGATCCTGGGCCTCGTGACCACGTTCCTCATCCCGGTCATCTCCAAGCGCCTCGGCAAGGCCGGCAAGACCGACACCATGATCCTGGGCATGGTCATGGCCATCGTCGGCCAGCTGCTCCTGCTCACCGCGTCGAACAACTTCGCGCTGTTCGTCGTCTTCTGGGCGATCTCCATCCTCGGCGCGGCCATGGCGCTCGCCATGCCGTTCGCGATGCTCGCCGACACCGTCGACTACGGCGAATGGAAGAACGGCATCCGCGCGGCCGGCCTGCTGTCCGCCGTCGGCGCGTCGTTCTGCATCCAGTTCGGCTCCGGCCTGGGCAACCTGATCCCGTCCAAGATCATGGCCGCCGCCGGATACGTCGCCAACCAGCAGCAGAGCGCCGAAGCGCTCGACGCGATCAAGTTCTGCTTCATCTGGCTGCCGATCATCGTGTACGCGATCTGCATCTTCATCATGCTCTTCTACCGCAGGTTCGAGAAGAACGAGCCGGCCATCCGCGCCGAGCTGGCCAAGCGCCGCGCGATCGCGGACGCGGCCGCCTGACGGTTGCATCCGGATCGGTTGCGTCTGATCGCAACCGGACTCAGCCGATTGTGACCGATCGGGGCTGATCAGAACCGATCGGTACTGATTGACCGCCGTCGATGGGCTTTGCTCCCATCGGCGGCGGTTTTCCGTATGCGTGTGCATATGTGAGATACGTCGCGCAATTGGCTCTGGCCAAAGCGCGGGGTGATTGTTAGGGTTGATGCGGTGATTGACGACACGCGTCGCGGATCGGCTGCGATTCGGCGTATGACTGGCGGAAGGTGAACGATGTTCGACAAACGACTGTTCCGGATGGCCCCGGGCATCGGAAGGCTTGTGGCCGGCAAGGTGGCGTGCATGTGGGTGTCGCTGCTCGCCAATATCGGATTCGTGCTGGCTTTGGTGTCGCTGCTCGGTTCGCTGATGGAGGCGGTGATTCCCGGGAGGACTGGCTGCGGCGTGCAGATCGCAGACGTAGCAACGGCGACGGGAACGACCGGATGCGCCGCGAACCTGTTCGGCCTGACGGACGTGACGCTGTCGACGCGGTCGATCGCGACGTATGCGGCCGTGTTCGTCGTCTGCGCGATCGTGCGATACGCGATGACGCGCATCGCCGCGGGTCTCGGCACCGAAGCCGCCGAACGGGTCAAGCTCGGCCTGCGCGAAAGCCTGTACCGCAAGATGCTGCGTCTGGGACCCTCGTATGCGACGCGCGTCAAAACCTCCGACATCGTGCAGTCCGCCGGCGAAGGCGTCGAACAGATCCAGAGCTTCTTCGAACTGTTCCTGCCACAGCTGTTCTACGCGATCCTCGCGCCCGTCACCCTGTTCGCCGTGCTCGCACCGGTCAACATGCCCACGGCCGTGACCCTGCTCGTCTGCGCCCCGCTCATCGTGCTCATCGTGGGACTGGTGGCCATGAGCGCCGCCCGCATGTTCAAGAAGTACTGGGGCAGCTACACCGACATGGGCGCCACGTTCCTCGACGACATGCAGGGCCTTGAAACGCTGAAGATCTTCGACGCCGACGAACGCGCCGCCCGAGACATGGACGAAAAGGCCGAACGCTTCCGCGTCATGACCATGCGCGTGCTGCAGATCCAGCTGCGGTCGCTGTCCTCCATGGACCTGGTGGCCTACGGCGGCACCGCGGCGGGCATCGGCGTGGCCCTATGGCAGTACGCCGTCGGCGGCCCCGCCGCGCCGTCATTGGCCGGCGTGCTGCTCGTCGTGCTGCTGTCCGCCGACTTCTTCATTCCGTTGCGCCAGCTCGGCTCCTATTTCCACGTCGCCATGAACGGCATGACCTCGACCAAGCGCATCTTCCGCCTGCTCGACGCGCCCGAACCCCGGCAGGGCGATGTCGCGCTCGCCGATACCGGGCGGTTCGCCCCCGTCGTGGCCTTCGAACAGACGGGATTCTCCTATCATGGCGCCGATGACCAGAGTTCGGAACGCGACGAGAAGGCGCTCGAAAACGTCACCTTCATGGCCAACCCCGGCCATGTGACCGCGATCGTGGGCGTGTCCGGCTCCGGCAAATCCACGGCCGCGGCGTTGTTGTCCGGCACGCTGACCGGGTATACCGGATCGATCGCATTGCTCGACATGCGTGGGAAGCACGAGATCCGCGACATCGACACGGATTCGCTGACCCGCACCGTGACCATGGTCGGCGCGCGCAGCCACCTGTTCGCCGGCACCCTGCGCGACAATCTCGCAATGGCGTACCGCGGTCCGGCGGGGGAGAGCGCGGACCATGCGATGTGGGATGCGCTGCGATGCGCCCGCATCGACGATTTCGTGCGCGAACAGCCGGGCGGATTGGACATGACGATCGAACCCGATGCGGCGAACCTGTCCGGCGGCCAGCGCCAGCGCATCGCGATCGCACGCGCGTTGCTGCACGACAGCCCGGTAATCGTGTTCGACGAGGCGACCAGCAGCGTCGACGTCGAAAGCGAAACGCTGATCCTTGACACGATCCGCGACCTGGCCAAGGCCGGCAAGACCGTCATCATGATCACCCACCGTCTGGCCAACGCCGAACGGGCCGACATGATCGTCGTATTCGACCATGGCAACGTCGTGCAAAGCGGCATGCACCGCGGGCTGATCGGCGTCGACGGCGAATACGCGCGCCTGTACCGGGCGCAGCGAGCCATCGAACAAGTCGGCCGGCGGAGCGGTTCTACCGGTTTTGCGCTCCCTGAAGGGGAAACTGGCACGCAGACCGAGCGGAACTCGGACTTCCACATGGCTGCTCCCCCTGAAGGGGGAGCTGGCCGGCGTAGCCGGACTGAGGGGGTGAACGAGGTTCTCGCCGATGGCGCAGGTACCCCCTCAGTTAGCTTCGCCGACAGCTCCCCCTCGAAAGGGGAGCAGGCGGATGGCCCTTCGAAGGGCGCTCTGACGGATGGTCTTCCAAAGGGGGAGCGGGAGGCTGATGCCGCTGATAAGGAAGCGGAGTCCGCCAAAGCCGTTGTGACCTCCCAAGGGAGATTGGGCGCCGTCATCGCCCGGCTGCTGCGGATCGCACGGCCGCTGACCTCGGTCATGACGCTGGCCAGCGTGGCCGGCACGATCGGTCATCTGGCCGCCACGCTGCTGCCCGTATTCGGCATGTTCGCCGCGTTCGCGCTCGCCGGCCACCCGGTGTGGGGAGTGGGCGTCGTGCCGGCCGTCGTCGCGATGATCGTCTGCGCCGTCCTGCGCGGCGTGATGCGCTACGTCGAACAGTATTCCAACCACAACGTCGCCTTCCGTCTGCTCGCCCTGTTCAGGTCCAGGGCGTTCGCCGCCCTGCGCCGACTCGCCCCGGCCAAGCTCGCCGGCAAGGGCAAAGGCGATCTGATCGCCCTGATCACCACCGACGTGGAACTGCTCGAGATCTTCTTCGCGCACACTATTTCGCCGGTCGTCATCGCCGTCGTCACCACCGTGGTCTACGCGCTCGTGCTGCTTGCGTTGAGCCCGGCGATGGCGCTGCTGCTCGTCGTCTCGCACCTGATCATCGGCGTGGTCGTGCCCAGGTTCTTCGCCGTGAACGTGCAAAGCCTCGGGCCGGTCATCCGCCGTCAGGCGTCCGATCTCGACAACGTGATGCTGGACGACATGCGCGGTCTGCGCGAGATCATCGGCTTCGGCCGTGGCGAGGAGCGCGCCGCGAACATCGTGGAGCGTACCAGGGCGCTGTGGAAGGAGCACGCGCGGCTGAGCCGCGTCAACGGCGGGTTCGCCGGTATCGGCATGGTGCTCGTGATGGCGCTGACCGTCGCGGCCGCCGCGCTTGCGGTCCGGCTCGGTCTCGGCGACCCGCAGGATGCGCCGGCGCTGGTCATCGCGTTCGTGCTGTTCGCCAGCTCGTTCGGCCCGACGCTTGCATTGAGCGCCCTGCCAGCGAATCTGACGCAGACGTTCGCCGCGGCGCGCCGCCTGTTCGCGCTGATGGACGAAACGCCGGCCGTCGACGAAACCGGCACCGCGGCGCCCGCATATGACGGCATGGGTCTTGAGCATGTCACCTTCGCCTATCCGACCGGGGGCGAACGGTCCGGGCGTGGTAGCCTCTTGACCCCCTCAGTCAGCTCCGCTGACAGCTCCCCCTATCAGGGGGAGCAGGGGAAGCTGGTGCTCGACGACGTTTCGATGGCCGTTCCGCGCTCGGGCATTCTCGGCATCCAGGGACCGTCCGGCCGTGGCAAGTCCACGCTGCTCAAACTGCTCATGCGCTATTGGGACCCGCAGTCCGGCGCTGTCACGTTCTCCGGCGAACCGCTGCCGCGGATCGACGCGGCCTACCGTCGCCGCGTGCAGACCATGATGAGCCAGGAGACCGCGCTGTTCGACGGCACGATCCGCGACAACCTGCTCATCGCCCTTCCCGACGATATCCGCGATGCCGCCAACGGTCGCAATGACAACGTTCAGGGTGGCAACGTTGGCAACGGTAGCGACGATAACGGCAGCTGCAGGACCGCCATCGGCAAGTCGATCGACGACCGTCTGCGCGACGCCTGCCGCAAGGCGTCCGTCCTCGATCTGATCGACTCGCTGCCCGCCGGACTGGACACGCCCGTCGGCGAACTCGGCGACCGCCTGTCGGAAGGCGAACGCCAGCGCATTGGCCTGGCCCGCATCTTCCTGCGCGACGCCGACCTTGTGCTGTTCGACGAGCCGACCAGCCGTCTCGACGCGCTCAACGAGGCCGTGATCCTCCAGTCGATCAACGCGCTCGCCGTGCGAACCGACGCCGCGATCATGCTCGTCTCCCATCGCGAGTCCGCCATGCGCATCGCCGACACCGTCGTACGGATGTAGTGGATAAGTTGTCGGCTATACCGACCGGCGCGGTGTTACGCGCTATGTCTCCTCCCTTGACAGGGGAGGAGACATAGCGCCGTGATGCGACCGTGGTGTGATCCATGCTGTCGGCGTTGTGCTTCGTTCTTACCGCACCAATCGATACCGTTGCTTGGGGCTGCGTCCTGGTTGTGTGGGCTCGACGATGCCGTCTTTGATGAGCTTGCGCAGGTTGTTGGCGATTGTGGACCGCGACAGGCCGGATGCTTCTGCCATGTCGCGGGCGCTGGCGGAATGGCGTTGGTGTAGCAGCGCGATGATGGCGTGGGATATGTCGGTCGTGTTCGTCAACTGCTTTTCGCTGCGACTGACTCTTCGCTTGTCGAAAGTCAGCGAGAAGAAGGTGAGGGTGCTGAGCGGCTTGGGTTCGGGCATGAGCGCATTCTGCAGTTCCTCTTCGATGACCTGGTAACCGGTGCCTCTGTTTTCCACCACGAACCCGCCGTTCGGATACGGTGTCGTTTCGAGGATGTTGGACAGGAACTGGTTGCGGGATGCCGAGATGCCGGATGTGCCCAGATCGTCTATGGTGACGTTGCCGTATAGTCCGCCGGGATTAAGGACTTCGGAATCTTAACATAACTTAACAATAACTTCGTAAGACTGTTAAGTGGGCGCGATGTCGTCGTGAAGACCGAGCCGCGGCATGGGTTCCTTGTTTTTTGGCCGGTCCTGCGTGCGATTGCGGTTATGTGCTGGCCTCCGGTCGGCTATGGTCACGATCGTGTGGATTCATGTGGAGCCCGCACCGTGTGCCGGATGCGAAACGATTGTTCGGTGCGGGGATCGGTGGGACATTGCTTGATGGAAGTGGGTGACGAGTGGATTTGGCGGCGTGCCGGTGGTCGTCATTACCCTGTAGCGTGTCCCGCGTTTTCGCTGAGGTATGAGGCGTGTTGAGAAGTCGGACCGAGTGGCTTGACATTTTGGTACACAGGTGTATCGTCATAACCAATGGTACACGGGTGTATCAAAGGAAACACCCACCACAGGAAGCGGTCGAGCGGACTCGGAACACCAGCGGATGCGAAGTGGTATCCGGCAGCGCAAGCCAAGCCGAATCGACGGTCAGGAAGAGGCAATCATGCACGAGCCGAGCATCTTGCAGAACATGGTTCCCGGCAACGCGATCACCATGTATTACACGCCGAACATGTACGCGTACAACCTGAGCTTCTCCGGCAGTCAGTTGAACTATGCGGCCGTTCTGGCGATCACGATGGCCGTGATCACGATGGCGATCGCGTTGCGGTGCAGCTCAAGAGCATGAGGGAGCAGATGAAATGAGCGTTGCAACCATGAGTGCGCAGTCGTTGCGTGAACGGGAGAAGGCGGCGAAGCGGGCCGAAAAAGAGCGTCAGAAGCGCATTGCCCAAGGACAAGGCGGCCGAATGCCGGCGCGGTCAAGGAATGAATAGTCAGTGCGTGCCGTACGGCGTATTGTAAGGCCCGGTCCGGCCGGTGACCAAAGTCGAGCCGGGCCGTGTGATAGCGGAGGACGGCATGCACAAGACCAACGTCAAGATAACCAATACGGCAATCGTGAAAGGCAGACGAACATGACTACTCGCAGAGCGTTCCGCTGGCCAACACTGCTCACGCCGACCGGCCGCGGCATCGCCTACGGCGGCGACTACAACCCCGACCAATGGTCGGAAGACGTCTGGAACGACGATATCCGTCTCATGCGCAAGGCCGGCGTCAACACCGTCGCGCTCGGCATCTTCAGCTGGGCGCGCATCCAGCCGACCGAGGACACGTGGGATTTCGACTGGCTCGACCGCATCATCGGCAAGCTTGGGACGGCCGGCATCGCCGTCGACCTCGCCTCGGCCACCGCGTCCGCGCCGATGTGGCTGTACGAAAAGCACCCCGAGGTCCTGCCTCGCGACAAGTATGGGCACGTCGTCCACCCCGGTTCGCGCCAGTCGTGGCGGCCGACCAGCCCGGTATTCCGCGACTACGCGCTCGAACTGTGCCGCCGGCTCGCGCGTCGCTACGGCGACAACCCGACCGTCACCGCATGGCATATGGGCAACGAATACGGCTGGAACAACCGCTACGACTACTCCGACGACGCGCTCGCCGCGTTCCGTCGCTGGTGTGAGGCCCGATACGGCACGATCGACGCGCTCAACGAGGCGTGGGGAACCGCGTTCTGGTCGCAGCACGTCAACGATTTCGACGAAGTGCTGCTGCCGCGTCACATGGGCGGCGACGCGATGGTCAATCCCGCGCAACAGCTCGACTTCGAACGGTTCGGCAACGACATGCTGCTCGACTTCTATAAGGCCGAACGCGACGCGATCGCCGCAATCTGCCCCGGCAAGCCGTTCACCACGAACTTCATGGTCTCCACCGACCAGTGCTGCATGGACTATGCGCAGTGGGCCGGCGAGGTCGACTTCGTGTCCAACGACCACTATTTCCACGAAGGCGAATCGCATCTCGACGAACTCGTCTGCTCGGACGCGCTCATGAGCTCGCTCGCGCTCGGCAAGCCGTGGTATCTCATGGAACACTCCACGTCGGCCGTGCAGTGGAAGCCGGTCAACGCGCGCAAGTGCCACGGCGAACTCGTGCGCGACGCGCTCGCTCACGTGGCGATGGGCGCGGACGCGATCAACTTCTTCCAATGGCGGCAGTCGGCGAGCGGCGCGGAGGCGTTCCATTCGGCGATGGTGCCGCACGCGGGGGAGGATTCGAAGATCTTCCGCGAAGTGTGCGAGCTGGGCGCGACGTTGCGCGAGCTGTCGGACGCCGGACTGCAGGGCAGCGAACTGAAGCGTTCGGACACGGCGATTCTGTTCAGTGCGGAATCCGAGTGGGCGACTCGTAGTCGCACGTTGCCGAGCATGCGGCTCAATCACTGGCACGACGTGCGCGACTGGTATCGCGGCCTGCTAGACGCGGGGGAGCGGGCCGACGTGGTGCCGCTCGCCTACGACTGGAGCGGCTACCACACGATCGTGCTGCCGAGCGTGCTGGTACTGTCCGACGAGGATACGCGGCGCGTCGCGCGGTTCGTGCATGACGGCGGCCGCGTGGTCGTGGGCTTTGCGACCGGACTGCTCGACGAGCGGTTTCATACCTGGCTCGGTGGTTACCCGGGAACCGGCGACGGATTGCTGCGCGATCTGTTTGGCGTGCGTTCGGAGGAGTTCAACATCCTCGGCTCCGATGTGGCCGGCGAACCGGACGAGATCACGCTGTCGAACGGTGCCGTGACCAGGCTGTGGCAGAACGACGTGACGTCGGTTGCGGCCGATACGCAGGTGTTGGCGACATATGCGGGACAGGCTGCCGCGCAATGGGAGCTGGACGGCGTGCCGGCGATCACCCGACATCCGTACGGCGACGGCGAGGCGTACTATGTCGGCTGCGATCTGGATCGCGCCGACATCGCGCGATTTGCGCCGCAGTTGGGATTCGGCGGATCGTCGCATGACGGCGACCCGCGCACCATCCACACCGTGCGCGGCGGCGACGGCATCCGGTTCGACTGTTATCTCAACCGTGCGAACGAACCGGTCCCGTGCACCTACGATCCGGCCGGGTCCCCGATCGTCACATACCGTTGCGACTCCGACGATTCCGGCATGGTGACGATCGGCCGCAACGGGGTGCTCATCGTCGCCACGGTGCTATCATCGCCTTGCGAACGATCGCGCCGGTGACGACATGATGACGTATTGACAAGGAGCGGGTATGGCCGACAACGCGGAAAAACGGCGGGTGACGCTGCGTGACGTGGCGCAGGAGGCCGAAGTCTCGCTCAAAACCGCGTCGAACGTGATCAACGGGTCCGGCCGCATGTCCAAGGCCACGCGCGAACGAGTCGAAGCCGTCATCGAACGGCTCGGCTACCAGGTCAACATGGCCGCCCGCAACCTGAGCCGCGACCACACCGGGGTCATCACGCTCGCCGTGCCCTCGCTCACCCCGCCGTACTTGGCCGAACTTGCCAACCGCACGATCGATGCGGCACGACAGCGCGGCTATTCGGTCTACGTCACCACCTATGCGGAGGGGTCGGCGAAAGGCGCACGTGACCTGCTGCGCAACTTCAACTCCACCGTGTCGGACGGCATGATCCTGTCCATGTCCGAGGTCGAGGACATCGCGCCGGATGATCTGCGCGTCGATTTCCCGCTCGTCGTCGTCGGCGCGCGCACGACGTGGGGCATCGTCGATCATGTCACGCCCGACGACGTGCACGCAGCCGCGCGGGCCGCCGCATACCTGTACGACCGCGGCTCCACGCGACTGGCCGTGGTCGGCATGCGCGGCGAGTACGACGAGGCCGCGCTGTGCGACGCGCAGGAAGGCAACTATCAGCTGCGCATGCGCGGCGTCATCGAGGAAAGCCGCCGTCGTGGCATCGCGATCGATTCTCGGCTGATCGGAAGGACCGCTCAGGATTGGTCGATCGGAGCCGGCGCGCGGGTCGCGCAGCGGCTGATTGACGCCGGCATGCCGTTCGACGGCGTGATCGCGCTCAACGATCAGCTGGCGATCGGCGCGATCGCGGCGTTGCGCGCGGCCGGAGTGGCGATTCCCGCCGACGTGCAGGTGATCGGATTCGACAACATCGAAGAGGCGGCATACCTGCAGATCCCGCTCACCAGCATGGATTCGCGGCTCGACTGGACCGCGCCGACGGCCGTCGACCGTATTCTAGGCCGCATCGACGGGCATATTACCGAGCCCGAACTGCTTACCACCGAATCCAAGGTGATCGCCAGGAAGTCCACGCGCTGATGCGATGGTTTCGCCGGTGACGGATGCCGTCATACCGTCGGCTGCGCCGACATGACAGTGGCGTCGGCATGGAATCTTTCCGGCGCGACTCGGCAGTGGATGCTGCCGGTATGCCGTATGCCGTACCGGGAGCCAAACCAAGTGACGTTTATCGCGTGGTTTCACCACTTGTAATACGTATTACAAGTAGATTCAGTGCATGCCGAGCGCTCGTGATGCCGCTTGCGCCGACCGTGCGACAGTCAAGGGCGTTGTTGGTCGCGGCTTTCTGATCGATGTGGCGCTCTCCGTGTAAAAGCCTTATTTATGTAAGCTTTTATGTTGTCATGATATGCGATGTCGGCTGCAGTGCGTGACTGATGTTGAATTTCGTCGAAAATTTGTTGTCGAGTTGCATGTTGCGAGCATATGTTGTATAACTATTAATACGTATTAATTAATACGCACAAAGATGTCGGTCGGGGAATCGGTCAGCAAAGTGGTTGGCCGGTGCCCCGAGCGCAAAGGAAAAGAGATCATCATGAGGATCGGCAGAAGCATCGTCGCTGCACTTTCATCCATCGCAATCATGGCATCCATGGGTGCCTGCGGAAGCGCCAACGCGGATGAAGGAACGCTCACGTTCCTTGGAAACAACAATCAGAACGCCTATCAGGGGCTTCTTGACGGATTCGAGAAGAAATATCCGGACGTGAAAGTCAAGTTCAGCACCGTCACGGGCGCGCAGAGCGGCTATCAGGAGACCCTGCAGACCAGAATCTCCGGAGGCAAGCTGCCGGATGTCTACATCCTTCCTCCGGAACAGCTTTCGGACGTCGTGAAGAGCAATCTCGCCAAGGACCTCTCGGACGAGAGCTTCATGAAGGACATCGGGCAAACCAGCCGCGACATGTATTCGCAGGGCGGCAAGGTCTACGGCATGTCGGTGTCCGGCTGGGTGCGCGCGCTGTGCTTCAACAAGGATCTGCTGGCCAAGGCGGGCTACGACAACATCCCCGCGACGTGGGACGAGTTCAAGGAGATGTGCAAGAAGCTGAAAGCCGCCGGCGTGACGCCGTACCTTGAGGCCTCGGATACGATCGGCGTGCCGATTCCGGCCTGGATCGCGCAGGCGTCCGCCGAGAACGTCAAGAACGGCAAGAAGACGATCGACCAGGCCATCGCCGATGGCGACACTACCTTCGAAAAGGCGTATACGCCGTATTACGCGAAGTGGGACGAACTGTTCAAGGAAGGGATTCTGAACTCCGACGTGTCCGGACTGTCCGCCGAATCGGTGGTCAGCGAGTTCACCTCCGGCAGACTGGCCATCATGCCTTCCGGCTCCTGGGACATCCCGACGTTGAGCAAGACCGGCATCAATTTCGAGTACGGGACCATCCCGATGCTCAAGAAGGGCGACACCCCGTATGCCGAGGGCTCGCCCGATCCGGCATATGCGATCAACGCGAAGCTGAGCGGCAAGAAGCTTGAGAACGCCGAGAAGTTCCTCGCCTATGTCGCTTCCCCGGAAGGTCTGAAGGCCATTCAGGACGGTCTTGGTCTGGCCACTGCGACGGAAAGCTACAGCGCCAAGGTCGATCCGACGTTCCAGAACGTCTACGACACGTACATCAAGACGGGCCACTTCTACATGCAGTTCCTCGCCGAAGGCGCGATGCGTCCGGAAGGGTATACGCAGATGCAGCAGCTGGCCCTTGGCTCCATCACGCCCGAGCAGGCGGGAAAGAACATGGACGAGAAGTACGCGACCCTGCGGTAGCGGGTGCCGATTTCTCGGTCCGAAGTAAGGGGCGCTCGTCTCGCGCTGATGAGTGAGTGCCCCCTTGCTGTGATTGTCGGTCTTCGATTGTCGTAACGAAAGCGGTCACCATGAGTAATGCAATACGGTTCGTCGGCACAACGGCGAATGCTCTGAGCAAGACGTCACCTGGCGGGGAAGTCACCCTTGGCGCGGATGAGTCCAGGCATAGGACGGAACGCAGACGAACCAACATCATGGAGAATCTGAATTCCTTCGGTTTTCTTCTGCCCGTGCTGCTGGTGTTCGGCGTCATCGTCATCATCCCGTTCCTGCAAAGCCTGGTATACAGTCTTACCGATTTCGGGGGATACGATTTCTCCACGGCCAAATGGGTCGGTCTGGACAACTACAGGCAGATCTTCCACGACAAAACGCTGCTGAGCGGTCTGGGCTTCACCCTGCTCTACACCCTGGCCACCACCATGCTCATCACGGCGGTCGCCCTGCCGTTGGCCGTGGTGCTCAACCGGAAGTTCTTCGGCCGCAATTTCGTGCGTTCCGCCTTCTTCTTCCTGTCCGTGCCCAGCATGGTGGTGCTCGGCGTGGTATGGAAATACATCCTGTCCCCGCTGGACTCCGGCGCGCTGAACATGGCGTTGCGGGCCATGGGGCTTGAAGGCATGCCGTGGCTGTCGAACGTCAATCTCGCGCAGGGCTGCGTGATCTTCATCGCGGTATGGTGCCAGGTGGGCTGGCACGCCACCCTGTACCTGGCGTATCTGCAGGCCATCCCGAATGACCTGTATGAGCAGGCGGCCGTGGACGGCGCCAATCGTAGGCAGCAGTTCTTCAACATCACGTTGCCTCAGATGGTTCCGGCCATGGGCGTTTCCGTGTTCATGCTGCTGACCGGCGGCATCAAGGTGTATGACCTGCCGTTCGCCCTGACCGGCGGCGGACCGGGAACCGCCACGCTGACCGTCACCCAATCCATCATCCAGACCGGTATCAGCTCAGGACGATACGGCCTCGGCTCGGCGCTCGGCGTCGTGTTCTTCCTGTGCTGCTGCCTGCTTGTCGTACTGCAGCAAGTCGTTACCAAAGCCATAGAAAGGAGATTGTCATGAGCCTGCATACACGCGAATACGTGGCGTCGGTCATTCGGTCCATTGTGATGATTTTCGTCGCCCTGGTATGCCTTATCCCCCTGTACATGATCGTCGTCAACACGTTCAAGGACAGCGCCGGCATGTCGCAGAATCCCTTCGGGCTGCCGAGCAGGATCTCGTTCGACAACTACGTGTACGCCTTCGAGAATCTTCCGATCGTTCGGTCCACCATCAACACGGTGATCGTCACCGGCGTGGCCGTCTTCCTTCAGGTGCTTATCGGATCTCTCGGAGCATACGGCATCATCCAGAAGAACAGCAGGTTCACCGCCGCCATCGGAACCTTCCTGATGCTGTCCTTCATCATTCCCGGCCAGGCCCTGCTGATCCCGCAGTACCAGATGGAATCGGCGGCGGGACTGACCGACTCCCTGCTCGGACTGATCGTGATCTATCTCGCATCCGCCACGTTCTGCTATTTCCTGATCGTGGGATACATGCGGGGACTGCCGAAGGAGCTGTTCGAGGCGGCGCGGCTGGACGGCGCAAGCCCGTTCCGCATTTACTGGCAGATCGTCCTGCCGCTGTGCCGGCCCATCCTGGCCACCGTGGTCGTCTTCGAGACCATGTGGACATGGAACGACTTCGTGACCCCGAAGATTTACATCTCCTCGAACGAGAACCAGACCCTGGTGCTGCAGGTGTACAACGCCATCGGACAGTTCACCACGAACTGGCCGTTGTTCATGACGATCACGGTGCTCGCGCTCGTTCCGGTGTTCTTCTTCTTCGTGTTGTGCCAGAAGTGGATCGTGTCCGGTCTGGTCTCCGGGTCGGTCAAGGGCTGATCCGCTTGCGGTTTTTGAATCCATACGGGATTCGGCGTTCATCGAAAGGAGTTCGTTAAAAAAAGAGAGAGGAAGAGGCGTCTCTTTCTCTTCATGTTCAGGAAAGACGGAACGATCCGACCGATGAAGACGGATCGTTCCATCCGGCTGCCGTGAGGAAGCGGCAGCCTCACATAATCCATGCGATTAAGGATCATTACATGCAACATCGTACTTTGATGCTTCGCGCGATTGGCGGATTGGCCGCAGTGTCCATGCTGATGCCGGCTGTATCCGCTCAAGCGCTGGACGTGCCGGAATCGGTGCCGACGCCGCTGGTGAGTTATTCGTTTGAAGACGATATATCGACCGGAGTCATCGCCAATGGCGGAAGCGCCGGGGCGGCATTGAACGGACGGTTGGAGAATCCCGCCCTGGCGGCTCAGGGATCCTCCGCGGCAACAGGCAAGACATTGAAACTGCCTGGCGGAGCCAAGAACAGCGGCGGCGATCACCCGTTGGTATGGATACCGAACGGAGTGTTCAGGCAGGCTCAGGGCCTGACGGTGTCCGCCTGGGTGAAATGGGATGGTTCCAATGCCAAGGACAATCCGGTTGCCTGGTATCTGGGTGGGGACAAATTGGCGAAAAACACCTCGGGAACCTTCTTCAACCCGTCAGACGGCGGGAAAATGACCGTTACCACCGATAACGGCCTGACGGGCAGCGCCAGCGCCACGCAATCGAAGGCGCAGACCGCGGAAGCGTTGCCCAGCAACACGTGGAAATATGTCACCGCCACGCAAACAGACAGCGAATTGACCGTGTATGTGAACGGCGAGAAGGTCTCAAGCGCGGCGGCAAAGGTCGATTTCACCAATCTCCACAACGATGCGAGCACCTTCAGCGGCGTGATCGGCAACGGCACATGGCCCAAGTGGACCGCCTACTATGGCGGAGAGATAGATGATTTCGCCATTTGGAATTCGGCGTTGGATTCCGATCAGGTCAAAGAGGTCTTCGACGGCTATACGGTCGACCAGGCGGTGCCGAAGACCGTCGCACCGGTTCAGGCAACCGTGGATCAGGGGTTTGAGCCCGAACTGCCTGCGACCGTGGACGTGACGTATTCGGATGGCTCCAAGAAGAGCCTTGACGTGACGTGGGACTCTTATGATTGGAAAAACGCGCCTTCGGGAGATGTCACGGTTCATGGTGCCATCCAGGGCATCGAGCTGAAGGCCACCGCGACGGTTACGGTCGTGAAGAGAAAGATCGTTTCCATCAACCCGGTAAACATCAAGATCGACGAAGGACAGTCCCCGGCCCTGCCCTATAAGGTCAAGGTCGTGTACGGCAGTGGGGCCGACCATATGACGCCGGTAACGTGGCCCGACATGGATTGGCCAAACAAGAAGCCTGGAACCTATATGGTGGATGGGCTGCTGGATGGCTCGGACACCAAGGTGCCGGCAACGGTGACCATCAGCGCGGTGCGGGACGTGAAACCGGTCGTGGTGAGCAAGGCGGAGAAAGCCGCCGGCAGCGATCGCGGGTCGCTCTATGTGGACGGCAAGCCGTTCAACTTCGTCGGCGTGCAGTTCTTCGGAGAATGGCAGACCTTTGGCGATGGCCATGATCCGAACAACATCAAGCACGATCAGGATCATCCCGTTCTGGAACAGGATTGGCTCGAGAACGGTTTCGAGAAGGTGGCGGCCGCCGGTTTCAAGACCATCCAGATCGAAACGGCGTGGAACCAGATCGAGCCCGAGGCTCCGGGCCAATACGATTGGCACCGTGTTTAGTTAACTGATGGATTGAGTGGCGACGCTGACGCTCGCACCATGCGTGGTGTTGTTTGAAAAACGTACGCACGGGAGTGGACGTGGTGTCAGCGTGCGGAGCGTCGT
>NZ_WHZW01000005.1 GCF_010667685.1 Bifidobacterium aerophilum
TACGTTTTTCAAACAACACCACGCATGGTGCGAGCGTCAGCGTCGCCACTCAATCCATCAGTTAACTAAACACGGTGGATGATCGGCCGCGAGGGAGCGGACACGTCGACTTGCTTCTTGTCGCCGATCACCTTCGGATCGGACAGGATCTTGTCCACGATGGCCTTCTTGAGCGCAAGATCGGACGAATCACCCCACACCACCACGTGCTCGCCGCCGTTGAGTTCGGTGGTGATCGAATCCTGCGTCGCGGCGGTGACCTTGGTGATGGAGCCGCGCATCGAATCCGACAGGCCGCCAAGCACCTTCAGCGCTTCCTTGATGGCCTTGCTGTCAAGACTGTCGGAGACGCTTTTCACCTCGATGACGGGAATGCCGTCGGTAGAGACGTCTCCCACCGTGTTGAGCACACGCCCCTTGCTGTCGACCGCCACCAGACCGTCTCCGGAATCCTTGAGCATGGCCGCAGGCTGCTGGGCCTTGACCGTGACGGACAGGCTCTTGGGGAATTTTTTGACGGCGCTTGCCTCGGTGACGCCGGGGATGTTCTTGAGCTGGTCGACGACGTCGTCCGACGAGACCAACAGCAACGACTTGCCGGACTGACGTTCGGCGATCGCGATGATGTCGTCCCGGCTGACCCACGCGTTGTTTCCGGACACGCTGATCCCCGAGGTCTCCAGACGGAACACCGACGAGAAGAACAGCAACCAGACCAAAGCGGTCAGTACGCCGACCGCGGTGACGACGGCCGCCACGCGCGCGGCGACGACGCGGACGTTCGCCCTGCGACGCTCCTTGAGCCGCGCGTTGAAATCCACGACCTTCGGACGCGTGGGCACACCCAGCGTACCGGCAGTCTCCTCGAGCGTCCTGGCGACGATGTCCTCACTGGGCATGCGGCGCATGTCCACGAATCCTTCGCGGATGGCACCGTCACCCGCCTCCGTACGGGAGGAACGCGCGGTGCGAGAGCCGTCGGACGACGACTGCACCTGACGTCCCGATCGTTTGCCGTCGCGCCGCCCGTCACGACGTTCTTTGCCGACGTTCGAGGATACGGTCCGCGGACGTGCAAGACTCGATCCGGAGACATCGGACGTACCGTCATGTCTTGTCTCGTCCGCACGAGACGAAGCGGACCGTGGACGGACCGGATCGCTCTTGGACTGCACGGCGCGTCCCGCCCTGGACTGCCCGCCGGCCCGACTCTTGCCGCCGCCGGCCGACGCCCCGTCGGAGCTGGCGATGCGACGCGTCATCGGCGGGTTCCCGCCTTGCCGTCGTCCGTCGTGCCGGTCTCGTCGCCGTCGGGGCAGTCGAACCGGTGCGCGGCGAGCGCGTGCAGCAGCACATCGCCCATCTGCGTGATGTCGCCGGCGCCGACGGTGAAGATCACGTCGCCGTGATGGGCGCGCATGGCGATCATCTGGGCCGCGGTCCGCATGTCGTCCACCGCCGAGATCCATCCGGATTGCGGCTCGTGGGCGATGCCGTCGGCGGCCTCGACGATGGTCCGCGCGGTGATGCCCGGGAAATCGGACTGCTTCTCCCTCGCGGGGAAGATGCCCGTGACGATCACGTCATCGGCCTTGGACAGCGCCTGTGCGAATTCGCGTGCGAAGAATTCGGTGCGGGAGAACAGGTGCGGCTGGAACAGCACGTGAATGACGTGTCCCGGATACCGACGGCGTGCGGCGTCGAGCAGTGCGGCGATCTCGGTGGGATGGTGGGCGTAGTCGTCCACAACACTCACCTGGGCGACTGTTCCGCGGATCTGGAAGCGCCGTGCCGCGCCAAGGAACGTGCCGGCGGCCTCCGCGGCCCGATGGGGATCCATGCCGAGCAACGTGGCCGCGACAATGGCCGCCGTGGCGTTGCGCGCGTTATGGATGCCCGGCACGATCAGACGCACCGGCAACCGCAGGCCGTCATCGGCCCCATCAAGCACCGAGGAGGGCAGCTCGATCACGAACCGCTCCTCGCCGCTGCCGATATGCTCGCTTTCGGAGGCGATATGCACGAACGTCGCTCCGTTGAGATCGCCGATCCGGGCGGCATCGCGGGTCGAGTAGGCGATGACGCGGGATGCGACGGCCGGATCGAGAGCGCGCAGCACTGTCAGTGCGCCGGCGTCGTCGACGCACATGATGACATGTTCGCGCGCATGTCCGGCATGCTGCACGAATGCGGCGTGATAATTGTCCGCCGTGCCGTAATGGTCGAGATGATCCGGTTCGGCGTTGGTGATGATCGCGATGGTCGGCCGGTATTTTTCGAAGCTGCCGTCGGATTCGTCGGCTTCCGCGACCAGCACGTCGCCATGGCCGGCGTGTCCGCCGTCCATCGTGCTGCCGTCGGGCGCCTGGATGGACCCGCCGATCGCATAGCTCGGATCGGCGAGTTCACCGGTGCCCGCATGGGTGAGGATGTGGGCGAGCAGGGAGCTCGTCGTGGTCTTTCCGTGGGCGCCGGCGACGGTCACCGCGCGTCTGCCGGACATGAGCAGCGCGAGGATGTCGCTGCGGTGCACGATGTGTGCGCCGGCCGCATAAGCCGCGACGATTTCCGGATTGTCGGGCTTGATTGCGCTCGAATAGACGACCGTGTCCGCACCGGCGACGTTCTCGGCGCGCTGTCCGAATTCCACGCCGATGCCGAGTTCGGCGAGACGATCGGTTTTGGCGCTGCGCTCACGGTCCGATCCGTCGACCGCGACGCCCTGTTCGTGGAGCATTTCGGCGAGCACGCTCATGCCCGCTCCCCCGATGCCGATGAAATGCGTGCGTCCCAGGCCGGCCACGGTCTCGTCCGGACCAAATGCGGTCCGGGTGGGGTCGAGGACGATCGCGTCATCCTGCTTGTTGTCAGTCACCATGTCTCCTTGATTCGTTCCTCGTAAGACGTTTTCGCGCGGAGTCTTCGTCAGCGGTTCCGGTCCGCGATCCGCAGCACCGTGCGCGCCATCGAATCCGCCGCGTCACGAATGCCGTAATTCCATGCCTTTTCGCCGAACTGACGCAGCCTGATCGGATCGGCCAGCAACGACGGCACATGCTCGCGCACCCAGTCGGCGGTGAGATCCCGGTCCGCGACCATAAGGCCGCCGCCGGCGTTAACGACCGGCTGCGCGTTGAACCGTTGTTCCCCGTTGCCGATCGGCAGCGGCACGTAGACGGACGGCAGGCCGAGGGCCGCGAGTTCGGACACCGATCCCGCGCCGGCGCGGCAGATCACGAGCGCCGCGCATGCGAAGGCGAGGTCGATGCGTTCCAGATATTCCGCGACGTGGTAGTCCCCGCCCTTCGCATCGTCGAACAGGCCCGACAACGCCGATTCGCCGGCCTGCTCGGCGACGGTCGCGCGCACCTCGTCGATCTTGCCGCGCCCGGTCAAATGGATGACCTGCGCATGCTCGAGCAGGTCGCGAGCCGCTCCCGACACCGCGCGGTTCAGACTCAGCGCACCGAGCGAGCCGCCGGTGACCAGCACGAGCGGCCGGGTCGGGTCGACGCCGAGCGCCGCCGCGGCCTCGTCGCGCACGGCGACTCGGTCCTTGTCGAACCTGGCGCACAGGTCGGCGATGGCGGGCCGCAACGGCAGCCCCACCCTTTCGACCGGCACGTCGGCGTTGCGCGGCTTGAGTCCGGTGCCGTCGTAGGCGGTGCCGATGTAGGACGCCCAACGCGCGCCGAGTTTGTTGGCCATGCCGGCGCGGGCGTTCTGCTCGTGAATGACGATCGGGATGCCCATCCGATGCGCTTCGGCGTAGACGGGCGCGGAGGCGTAGCCGCCGAAGCCGACGACGACGTCGGCCTGACGGGCGGTGAGGATCTCATGCACCTTGGCGGTCTCGCGCTTCCAACGCATCGGGAACCGCAACGCGTCGAGGTTGGGACGGCGGGGAAACGGCACTTTTTCGATGGTGTCGAGCTCATAGCCGGCCTGCGGCACCAGATCATGTTCCAATCCGACCTGCGTGCCGATCACGCTGACCTGCGCGGACGGGTCGATGCGCCCGATGGCGGCCGCCACGGCCAGCAACGGGTTGACATGGCCCGCGGTACCGCCGCCGGCCAGAACGATATGACGAACTCCTGTACTCATAGAACCTCCAGCTTAGCCCACGCACGCAACAGCGCGCGACAGAATCTGCCCGGGCGCGACATGCCGCCGACGACGCACCCGGATGCTCTCACAGCGCCACGCGTTCCGCCTTGATCTGCGGCTGGCATCGCATCATGCCGACCGCCGCGCCTGCCGCGCCAAGGCACATGATCATCGAGGAACCGCCCGACGACACGAACGGCATCGGCACGCCGAGCACCGGGAAGATGCCGATGACGACGCCGATGTTGACAAGCGCCTGACCTACGATCCATACGGCGATGCAGATCAGCGACATCGCCACATAGCGTTCCCGGATCTGCAGGGCGACGCAGATCAGGGACCATCCGATGACGACGAACAGCAACAACACCGTCAATGCGCCGACGAACCCGGTCTCCTCGCCGATGATCGCGTAGATGAAATCGGTGTGCGCTTCGGGCAGGTAGTTCCATTTCTCACGCGAATTGCCCAGCCCCACGCCGAGCAGGCCGCCTTCTGCGAGCGCGTATTTGGCGTGCATCGACTGCCAGCAGACGCCTTCGAGATCGGTGCACGGCTTGTATGCGGCGAGGATGCGGTTCATACGGTTCGGACTGGTGATGGCGAGCCCGATCACGCCCGCGGCGAGCACGCCGGTGAAGACGGCCATCCATTTGAAAGGGAAACCGGCGACCATGAACGCCACGACGCCGATGAATACGACGATCATGCCGGTGCCCAGATCCTTGCCGAGCAGGATGAGCCCCAGGGACAGCGCGAAAATCAGGCCAGGCATCATATAGGCGCGGACGCCTTCGCGGGAGAATCGTTTGGACGCCCGCTGCAGGGCGAACGGCAGCCACAGGCATAACGCGAGCTTGGTCATTTCGGCCGGCTGCAGCTGGATCGGACCGAGCACGATCCAACCGTTGTTGCCGGTTTCCTCACCGCCGGTGCCGAGCGGGGTCAGGGTCAACGCCTGCAGCCCGAGCGCGGCCAGCATGATGACCGGACTGAATTTCTCGAAAAACTTCGGACGCATGCGGGACGCGACGAACGCAAGACCCAAACCGATGACGCAGTAGAGACCCTGCTTGATCGCACGGTTCCATGGCGATTTGCCGGCTGATACGAGGGTGACGGACGAACTGGAGAATACCATGATGACGCCGAAGCAGCAGAGGACCAGCACGGCGACGATGAACCCGTGGTAGCACCACAGCGGGTTCAGCAGCGACCGGATGCCCGTGAACGCGGCGAAATCACCGCCGTCGATTCCGCCGTCCGGATCGGCACGGAGACGTCCACCCGCTCCGATCGGACGTTGCGAGGATCGTCGCGCCTGCTTCCCCGTTCCGGCCGCGTTCTTCGACGCGCCGGAGCTGATTCGTCTACCGTTCGCCATGCGCCCCCGCCCAACGGGTCGCGGCGGTCGCGAACCGGTCTCCGCGGTCGGCGTACGACCTGAACTGGTCCATCGAGGCGCAGGCCGGAGCCATGAGCACGACATCACCGGCCGCCGCGTATCCGCCGGCCGCGTCGACCGCGCGATCCATGACCGTATCGTTGTCCGCCGGATCGATGACGGTGACGGGAATGTCGGGTGCGCTGGCCTTGAACGCGTCGATCATCGGCTGCTGGTCCTTGCCGATGATGACCGCGGCCTTGATCGTATGAGCCTGGTCGGCGACGAGGCGTTCGAACCGGCCGCCCTTGGCGAGTCCGCCGGCGATCCACACCACGGACTTCGCGCCGAAGCTGTTGAGGGACGCGTTCGCCGCATGGGCGTTGGTCGCCTTCGAATCGTCGACGAAACGGATGGTTCCTCCGTCGGGGAGCACCGCGGTGGCGACGGTCTGGATGCGGTGGCCGCCCGGGGCGAATCCCTGCAGCGCGCGCACCGCGGTGTCGCGATCCGCGCCATAGCCGAGCACGAGCGCCAACGCGGTGAGCGCATCGGCGAGCAGATGCGGGTAGACGGTGCCGTCGGGCTCCGTCAGATGGGTGAATTCGGCGACCGGAGCGATACGCTCCTCCTCGCCGGCGGCTCCTCCGGCGACGCCGCTCATGTCGACGATCCATCCGTCTTTGACGCCGATCTGTCCGACGGACGGCTGGCGCAGCGTGAAGCCGACCTTGCGGCATCCCGGCGCGACGACGGCCGCGGCCGCGAGCGCGGCGACGCGTTCGTCGTCGGCGTTGTAGACGAGCGTGCGGGTCACGCCGTGGAAGACCTTGGATTTGTCGGCCGCATAGTTCTCGATGCCGCCGTGCCAGTCGAGATGGTCGTCGGCGATGTTCGTGATGGCGGCGCAATCCAACGCCAAAGAATAAGTGAAATGCAGCTGGAAGGAGCTCAGTTCGACGCACAGCACGTCATGCGCGGGGTCGACGGCGGCGTGGGAGACGGATTTGCCGATGTTGCCGACCGCCGGTGCGTCGAGTCCGCATGCGCACAGCATTTCCGAGGTCATTTCGGTGGTCGAGGTCTTGCCGTTGGTGCCGGTGATGCCGATCCATCCGGCGTGCGATCCCTTGCCGTCGCGGTCGGCGCGCAGCTTCCATGCCAGCTCCACTTCGCTGATCACGGGAATGCCCCGACGCTGCGCCTCGAGGATGAACGGCGTGCGCGGGTTGAACACCGGAGATGTGCACACCAGGTCGACCCGATCCCAATCGACGTCGTCGAAGGAATGCAGGTCGGCGGTCTCGTTGCGTTCGTCGACGCTGAACACCTTTGCCGCGCGATCGCGCAGCACTTCGACCATGCCGCGCCCGGACACGCCGAGGCCGGCCACCATCACCGTCGCGTCGCCCAGTTTCATTTCGTCATCTGCCATGTCAAGCCCTTCCATCATAGGATTCCCGTCATTTACGTTACCCGTATCCCGCGTGGGTCACGCCCCGTTCTCCGGCATGCGGCCGGACGGGTATCGTCCCCGTCCGGCCGCATGCGTACGGTCAGCCAAGCAGTCCGGAACGCGCGACCCAGTCGGCGTAGAAGACCATCAGGCCACACAGCACGAACATCAGCTCGACCATCCAGAACCGCACGACCACCTTTGTTTCAGTCCACCCGCACAGCTCGAAATGATGGTGGATGGGAGCCATCTTGAACACGCGCCTGTGCGTCATCTTGAAGTAGCCGACCTGGATCACATCGCTCATCGCCTCGATCACGTACAGGCCGCCGAGGATCACGGCGAGGAATTCGGTGTGCGTGGCGATCGACAGCGCGGCGAACAGGCCGCCGAGCGCGAGCGAGCCGGTGTCGCCCATGAAGATGGTCGCAGGGTTCGAGTTGTACCACAGGAACCCGCAGCACGCGACGGCCGCGCACACGGCGATGATCGTCAGGTCGAGCGGGTCGGACACCGCGTAGGAGAAGCCCTGGTGGGAGCCGCCCTTGATGTGGTAGCTTTCCCAGAACGCGATCATCGCGTAGCCGGCGAAGGAGATCATCGACGAGCCTGCGGCCAGGCCGTCGAGACCGTCGGTGAGGTTCACCGCGTTCGTCCACGCGGTCATCAGGAAGTTGACCCAGATGACGAACAGGACGATCGACACGATGCGGCCTGCGAATTCGAAGCTGAGGAACGGCGTCTCGATGAAGCTCATGCCGGCCTGGGCGCTGGGGAACCCGGATTTGGTGGGCACGACGAGCGCGAGCACCGCGTAGATCGTGCCGAGAATGAATTGTCCGATGAACTTGCCTTCGACGGTCAGGCCCTCGTTCTGCTTCTTGCGGACCTTCGCGAAGTCGTCGATGAAGCCGAGGAAGCCCATCGACAGCATGGCGAACAGGACTAGCACCGCGGACCATGACGGCACGTCGCCGGCGATCAGGTACCGGTACAGCGCGGAGGCGCCCCAGCCGAGCAGCACCGCGAAGTTGATGACCACGCCGCCAAGCGTCGGCGTGCCTCGCTTGACCTGATGCGATTGCGGTCCGTCCTGGCGGATGTACTGTCCGTAATGCAGCTTGTGTACCAGTCGGATCAGCAGCGGCGTGCCGATCATGGTGACGGCCAGCGACACCAGTATGCCGATGATGAGTGCGATCATGCTTTTCCTCTCCAGTTGCGACTCGAATCCGCGTTTCGCGTCGTTCTCGTCGTTCGCCTATCCCTTACGGGTCGTCGTTCCGTTCATGCCTTGTCCTGCGGGGCCCAGCGCGACGCCAGGGCGCTCAGGCCCGAGGCGTGCGACCCCTTGAGCAGCACGACGGCCGGCGCGTGGTCGGCGGCAAGCCGCATGACCAGTTCGTCCGCCTCTTCGGCATTGTGCGCCCAGTCCACCGAGGTGCGCTTGTCCGCGTCGTCCGCCGCCTCGCGCGCACCGTTTGCCAACGAGCCGGCCAGCTCGTCGAGATGCGGGTCCGTTCCCCCGACCGCGACGACGGCGTCGGCTCCGACGGATACCGCGTAACGGCCCATGTCCCGGTGCAGCCGGTCCTCGTCGCCTCCGAGTTCGAGCATCGCGCCGAGCACTGCGATGCGGAACGGCTGCGGCCGTTCCGCCTTATGCCATGCGGCCAGCCCGTCGAGGCCCGCGCGCATCGAATCGGGATTGGCGTTGAACGAGTCATCGATCAGCGTGAATGCCACGTCGCCGCGCGTGACCGTGGAAACGGCCATACGGTGTGCGCTGATGCTGTGCTGCGCCGCGAGGATCGTCGCGATGCGCTGCGGCGTCATGCCGAAATACAGCGCGACGGCGGAGGCGGCCAGCGCATTCATCACATTGTGCCTTCCGCGGATGCCGAGCGTTATCCCGGTGGCCGTGCGTTCCCCGCCGTCGCACGCCGTCATCGTGAAGCTCGGGCAGCCGGTGTCGTCCTGGGCCACGTCGCTTCCCGCAAGGGTGAAACCCTCATGGTTTTCCGTCGCTTCGGTGATGCCGAACCAGCGGACCGGCCCGGGGGCGATCGCGGACATGGCTGCCACATGCTCGTCGTCGGCGTTGAGCACGCTCACGCCTCCCGGCACCAGGCCGCGGATGATCTCGCTTTTGGCTTGGGCGATGCGTTCGACCGATCCGAACTCGCCCAGATGCGCGACGCCGACCTTGAGCACGACCGCCACGTCGGGCGGGGCGATGGTGGTCAGCCGGGCGATCTCGCCGATGTGGTTCGCGCCCATTTCGGCCACGAAGAAGCGCGTGCCGGCGTTCACCTTCAATGCGGTCAGCGGCAGTCCGATCTCGTTGTTGAACGAGCCGACCGGCGCGACGGTCTCCCCCATATCGCCCAGCAGGTGCGACAGCAGGTCCTTGGTGGTCGTTTTGCCGACCGAACCGGTGATGCCGACGATCGAGAACGGCGCCGATTCGGCGCGGCGGCGTTCGAGATTGTGCTTGGCGAGCAGGCCCAGCGCCTTGACCGTGTCATCGACGACGACCTGCGCGATCGGCGCGTCGACCTCATGGTCGACCAGCGCGCAGACCGCTCCCTGCTTGGCCACGGCCGGTACGAAATCATGGCCGTCGACCCGTTCGCCCGCAATCGCGACGAACACCGATCCCTCGCCGGCCTGCCGCGAATCGCTCACGGCCGACGTGGCGATCGGCGCTGCCGGGTCGGCCCCGGCGACGCGCGTCAGGCGCCCTTGCGCGGCCTCGGCGATCTCGCCCAGGCTCATCGGCATCATATGTTCCGTATCGTTTCCCATCGGCACCTCTCTATCGAAAAAATCCTCTGTATCCGTCCGTACCGTCCGCCCGGGCCGTCACTTGCCCAGGTCGCGGCTGACGCGCAACGCGTTGCGGATGTTGTTGCGTCTGACGCCGGCGGCCATCACCATCGCGATCGCAAGGGACGAGCGTTTCACGTCGCCGATCCCCGCGTCCTGCGACGAGGGGAACTGCATGGCGATCTGATCCGATTCCGCCGTCCGTCCCGTCAGATGGGTCTGCGAGTCCATGACGAACCCATACCGGTCAC
The DNA here is from genome assembly GCF_010667685.1 of Bifidobacterium aerophilum. Lineage (GTDB taxonomy): Bacteria > Actinomycetota > Actinomycetes > Actinomycetales > Bifidobacteriaceae > Bifidobacterium > Bifidobacterium aerophilum. The sequence goes on from NZ_WHZW01000005.1 coordinate 10,031, forward strand.
TGGCCCGCGCGGCGATGTCGCGGTTGCGGGGGTCGCTGTCCATGCCGTCGACGCCGAGCACGTCCACGTTGATCCCGCTGAGCGCCCCCGGCTCGAGCGTGGCGTCGTCGAGCGCGATGACGACCGCGGCCGCGCCGTCCTCCTGGCATACGCCGAGCGTGCGCTGCACGTCAAGCAGCCCCAAGGGGCATTCCACCGGCAGCGGGCGTTCCAGGGACTGCGACCCGAACGAGCCGATCACGCTGACGGGGTTGCCGAGCATGTGCAGCAGGCGGGACAGTCTGGTCACGTTGCGGCGCATGTCGTCGGCGCGTCCCGAACCGTTCGCGCCCGCCGCCGACGCGCCCGCCAAGTTCGACGGGTTAGACGCACTCGAGGCGAGCGCGAACACCGCCAGCATGCTCGCCGGCGATCCGGATACGTCGTTGGCCATCTCGCCGAACCGATCGCCGCTGACGTTGCCGATCAGCAACGGCAGTTCGCATCCGTCGGTTTGGGGTCGGCTTTCCGGCGGCACGAGGGCGGCATAGGCCCCCTGTTCGAGCACGCGTTCGAGCAGGGCGTCGTCGACGGGTCCGCGGGCGACGAACAGCGCGCCCGGCACGACCGAGGCCACGTCGTCGGCCAACGAGGTGATCGTGACGTTCGCCGCGAACGACGGCACCAGTTCGTACCCGTAGTGATCCGCCAGGTACCCCAGCGTGGTACGCCGCGACACGGCCTCGCTCACCGAACTCATCGCTTCGCCTTTCCTTGGTCGGTCCCGTTCACCATTCCACCGGGATAGCATCAGTACGCTTGGCGGATGGGGAGACATTGTATTTCTGCATAAGGAATTCACCGATGGTGGCGAATACCGGGCCGGCCGTCAGACCGCCGAACGAGCCGACCTTCGCGTCCTTCATGACGACGGTGATCACGAACCGCGGGTTGTCCGCGGGGATGACGCCCGACCAGTCGGACACGATCGACGTGAGCTTGCCGTCGGATCCGGCGACTTCGGCGGTGCCGCTCTTCGCGGCGATGCGGTAGCCGGGAACGGACACCATGTTCTTGTACAGGTCGGAGACCGATTCCATCGCGTTGAGCACCTGCGACGCCACGTCCTCGTCGATGACCCGCGTCGCGTTGCCGCCGGCGTTCTCGGTGACGTGCCCGTCGGCGTCGGTGGTCGACTTGATGAGCCTGAGCTTCGGCATGACGCCGCCGTTGCCGACCGCGGCGATGGCCTGGGTGATCTGCAGCGCGTTCATCGTGTATCCCTGTCCGAACAGCACGGTGTTGCGCGTACGCAGATCCCAGTCCTGCCAGTGGTGCAGGATGCCGGCGGATTCGGCGGACAGGTCGAGCCCGGTCTCCTGCCCGACGCCGAATTTGCGCAGATATTCGTACCGCTGTTCGTCGGTGTAGTTCGACGCGGCGAGGATCATGCCCACGTTCGACGAGTTCTTGAGGATGCCGGCGTAGGTCCAGTGTTCGGCGCCGTGCGTCTCCGCGTCGGTGTAGGTCTGCCCGTCGTCGGTGGTGATGGTGTCGGGCACGGTGAACTGGTCGGTCGCCTTGTGCTGGCCTTCCTGCAGCACGCCGGCCATGGTGAACACCTTGCCGATCGAGCCGGGGTCGAAGGTCTCGCTGACCACGCGCGACGCGTTCAGCTTGGCGTCGTCGCTGCCGGCCTCGCGTTCGTCCGTGTCTTCGAGCGCGAGGATGTCGCCGGTCTTCACATCCGCCACGACGGCCATCGCCCATGAGGCGTTGTACTTTTCCTTGCCTTCGATCAGCGCCTTCTTGACGTACCAGTCGACGTTGCCGTCGACGGTGAGCGTGACGTCGGATCCGTTGACCGCGTCCTTGGAGTCGGTGAGCGTTCCCGGAATCATCTCGCCGCCATTGCCGCGCTGGTAGATCTCATACCCGTCGGTGCCGGTCAGGGTCTTGTCGAGCGACTGTTCCAGCCCGGCCACGCCGGAGCCGTCCGCGTTGACGCCGCCGAGAATCGGGCCGAGCATCGTGCCGCCGGAGTAGACGCGTTCGTTGGTCAGTTCGCCGTAGACGATGCCGCCCAGGTTGAGGTCGTCGATCTTGCGCTTGATCTCGGGGGTGACGTCCTTGGCGACGACCGCATACCGGCTGTTCGCGTCGCTGATCGCCGCTCCCAGCTCCATCGCGTTCGTGCCGTCGAGCACGGTGGCGAGCAGTCTGGCGACCGCGGCGGCCCCGGACGCGCCGACCGGCTTGCCGTCGATCTGGTGGCAGTATTCCTTGGTCGTGTCGTTGCAGGCGGTCGGCTTGAATTCGCTGGCCAGCTGCGGGTCGACGATGATGTTGTACCGTTCGACGCTTTGCGCGAGCACGACGCCGTTCGCGTCGAGGATCCGGCCTCGCTTCGCGTTGACGGCGACCTTCGTGGTACGCATCTGGGTGGCCGCGAGCGCGGTGTTCCTGCCGAGCAGCTGCAGGTTGGCGAGCTGCACGAGGCACACCGACGCCACGAAGGACAGCACGAGCGCGATGACGATGCTGCGGAACGCGAAGTTCCGTGTCCTGGCGAACCTGCGGATGTCGTCGATCACTGCGCGTCCTTCCCGTCGGGCTTGTACCCGTTCAGGTCGATGGACAGGGTTCCCTGCTGCAATGTCATGCCCATCTCCTCGGCCTTTGACGGCAGGGAGGATTCCAGTGCATCGAGTTTCGCCTGATCCTCCTCCACGTCCTGGCTCAGCGTGTTGATGTTGGATTGCACGGTCGCGGCCTCGAAGGAGTTCTGCACCATCTGCGTGCGCAGCACCAGCGCGCCGAACAGCGTGGCGGCGAGGAACACCGCGGCGGCGACGATATGGAACAGCGAGGTGCTGCGCGCTCGCGTCCAGACGACCAGACGGGTCAGTCCGTCCGTCATCGAGGCGCGCTTGGACGCGGGCTGCTGCACGACGTGCAGTTCGGGACGGACGCCGGATGCCGCCGCGGACGGTCTACGGCTGACGGAAGGCACCGCATTGGCATGTGCGGAGCCGGAGCGCACGCTTCTTCCACGGCTGATCATCGATGGTTCCTCCCCTGTTGTCCGCGGCCGTTGCCGCCGCGTTTGCGTTGTCCCTGCTCGCCCTGACGCTCGCCGTGTCCGCGGCGGGGGCCGGCCTGCGCGCCCCGCCGTCCGGTTCCCCCGCTACGGCGATGAGGCATCTCCTCGAGTTCGCGCATGCGGCGTTCGGGAATGGGACGGATAAGTTCGACCGCACGAAGCCTGACCGAGGCGGAACGCGGATTGGATGCGATCTCCTCCTCGTCGGCCTTGACTGCGCCGCGGGTCAGTTCCCTGAAGAACGGTTCGGCGTCCGGAGGGATCATCGGCAGGCCGGCCGGCGCGTCGACCTTCAGTCCTTCGTTCATGAAGCTCTTGACGGTCTTGTCTTCGAGCGAATGGTAGGACTCGACCACGATCCGGCCGCCCACGGCCAGATGCGCGGCGATCTGCGGCAACGTGCGCGCGAGCTTGTCCAGTTCGCCGTTGACTTCGATGCGCAGCGCCTGGAACACGCGCTTGGCCGGGTTGCCGGCCGGACGGTGCGCCTGCGGCACCACTTCGTCGACCAGGCGGTTGAGTTGGGCGGAGGTGGTCAGCGGTTCGTCCGCACGTCGCCGGACGATCTCGCGCGCTATCTGGCGGGAGAACTTCTCCTCGCCGTACTCGCGGAAGATGCGCGTCAGCTCGTCGGCATCGTATTCGGACAGGATGCGTTCGGCGGTCAGCGTCTGCGTCACGTCCATGCGCATGTCGAGCGGCGCGTCATGGGAATAGGAGAAGCCACGGTCGGTCTCGTCGATCTGCAGGCTGGACAGGCCAAGGTCCATGAACACCGCATGCACCCGTCTGACGCCGAGATCATCCAGCACCGAGGAGAACTCGTCGAATGCGGCATGGACCGGCGTGAACCTGTCCGCCAGACCCTCCCGGCGCATGCGCTCGGTCGCCAGGCCCAGGGCTTCGGTGTCGCGGTCGATGCCGATGAGCCGGGCGTTCGGCGCGGCCTTGAGGAAGTTCACGGCATGGCCGGCGAGTCCCAGGGTGCAGTCCACCGCCAGCGCGCCGGGTTCCCCGAGCGCGGGCGCGACGAGATCCACGCACTGCTCGAGCAGCACGGGTTGGTGAATGGCCGTCACATCGATCATCAGAATTCCACCGCCGGTAGTACGTCGTCCGCGATATCGGAATAGCCTTGCTCCTGAGCGGCAAGGTATTCCTCCCACGCCTGTTTGTTCCAAATCTCCGCACGAGTGCCCACGCCGATCACGACCACGTCGGTGCCGAGGTTCGCGTAGTCGCGCAGCATCTGCGGCACGAGCACGCGCCCCTGCTTGTCGGGTTCCTGGTCGACGGCGCCGGACAGGAACACGCGCAGGTAGTCGCGCGCCGCCTTGTTGCCCATCGACGTGCGCTGGATCTGCATGGCGATCCTGCGGAATTCGACCTGCGGCAGCAGGTAGATGCATCGTTCCTGGCCGCGGGCCATCACCATGCCGGGGCCGAGCTGCCCGCGCAGCTTCGCCGGCAGGGCAAGGCGGCCCTTGGCGTCGATCTTCGGGGTGTAGGTGCCCAACAGCAGCGGCGGCATCGCGGGCATCTGGCCCGGCATGCCGCCGCCCTGCCCGCCGTTCGCGTACTGATCCGGGGAAGGGGTCTGGACGTCCTGCACGATGCGCTGATCATCCATGTCCACCTCCTTGGTTCAGTTCTCGATCGGGTTTCGGGTACACTCATGCCACAACTGTTTCACCACTCTACCCCACTCCTCACCATAAAACCCCACCTTTTCACATTTTCCGTCCTTTTTGGGCGCCTCCGCATGCCACCGCGGAAACGGCCCGGTCGCGTTCACCGAGAATTCATCCGCCCGTCCCGGCCTCGGCGCCTTCGACGTAGACACCTGGGAGTACATTGGAATGCCTGAGTTTTCAGCGGAACCAAGGAGAGAACAGGGTATGTCGGAGTACTCAGCGCAGATTCACGAGGAGCAGCGTGCGGTCGATCGCGCGTACGGGAGGCTCGATGCGTTGCGCGCGCAGGTCAGGTCCAGACTGGACACGATCCGCGCCGCGGGCTCCCACGGCTCCCCCACCCAGCGCACGGAGCGCGATTCCTTCGCCACCATGTACGAGGACCGGCTCACGCAGATGCGCGCCGTCGAGGACCGGCTGGTGTTCGGTCGCCTCGACGACGTGGACGACAACCGGCGCTACATCGGACGCATCGGACTGTCGAACGACGATCACGAGCCGATCCTGACCGACTGGAGGGCCGAGGCCGCACGCCCCTTCTACGAGGCGACGCCGTCGAACCACGGCGACATCGTGATGCGCCGCCACCTGACGCTGCGTTTCCGCGAGGTGGTCGGCATCGAGGACGAGGTGCTCGACATCGATTCGTCGCAGGTGGGCCAGGCCGCCGCGTCCGGCACGTTGACCGGCGAAGGCGCGCTGCTGGCGTCGCTCAGTTCGCGGCGCACCGGCAAGATGACCGACATCGTGGCCACGATCCAGGCCGAGCAGGACCGCATCATCCGTTCCGACATGAACCAGGCCGTCGTCGTGCAGGGCGGGCCGGGCACCGGCAAGACGGCCGTGGCGTTGCACCGTGCCGCCTACCTGCTGTACACGCACCGACGCACGCTCGAACGTTCCGGCGTGCTTGTCGTCGGCCCCAGCACGACGTTCCTGCGCTACATCGATCAGGTACTCCCCTCACTCGGCGAGACCGGCGTGGTCAGCCGCACCATCGGCGACCTGGTCCCCGGGTTCCCCGCCACCGCGACGGATTCCCCGGTTGCGGCGCAGCTCAAGGGAGACAGGCGCATGGCGCGCCTCGTGGCCGACGCCATCGCCTCGCGCATCCGCATCCCCGCCGAACTGCCCGTCGCTCGGGTCAACGGGTTCGCCGTGCCGATGCTCGCGGTCGACATCGAACGCGCGCAGGCGGACGCGCGCCGCACCCATCAGCCCCACAACAAGGCCCGCGAGACGTTCGTGCGCAGCATGCTCGCCGCGCTGCGCGTCCGCTACGCCGAGCAGCTCGACTACACGCCGGACGAGGCCGAGATGTCGCGCGTGACCTCGATGCTGCGCATGGACGACAAGGTGCGCAAGGCCATCAATCTCGCATGGCTGCCGATGACCGCGCCGTGGCTGATCGACCAGCTGTGGTCGCATCCCGAACGGCTCCGCCGTCTCGCGCCGTGGCTGACCGACGACCAGGTACGCGCACTGGCCCGGCCGAAGGGGTCGCCTCTGACCCGTTCGGACATCCCCCTGCTCGACGAGGCGATGGAGCTGCTCGGCCCCGATCCGAAGACGTCCGGGCGCCTGAGCGCCAAGGACGCGGCACGCGCCGAAGAGGAGCAGTTCGCACGGGACACGCTCGCCCAGAACGGCATCGGCTCGGGCATCGTCACCGCGCAGATGCTGGTCGACAACATCAACGGCGCGGACACCGAACTGACCGCGCAGCGGGCCGCATCCGACCGCGAGTGGACGTACGGGCACATCGTCGTGGACGAGGCACAGGAACTGACCGCGATGGACTGGCGCATGCTGGTGCGCCGTTGCCCGTCCCGCTCGTTCACGATCGTCGGCGACGTGGCGCAGACCTCGGCGCTCGGCGGCACACGCTCGTGGAGGCGCGTAATGGACCGGCTGTTCGGCGAGGCGCGTTGGAGCCTCAACGAACTGACCATCGACTATCGCAATCCGCAGGAGGTCTCCGACTTGGCCTCCTCGTTCGCGCAGTCCGAAGGCCTGTACATCTCCACGGTCAAGGCGGTGCGCGCGTTGCCGGATTCGGTGCGGCGCGTGACCGTGGACGACCGTGACTCGCTGCTGGACGACGTGGCGGCGCGCACGGTCGAGCTGACCCGCGAATTCGTCGGGGCGGACGGCACCGGACGCATCGCCGTGATCACTCCGGATTCGATGCATGACGACATGCTGGCCCGCGTGCGGTCGGCGTTGCGACGCGCGTTGCCGCAGGATCAGTTCGAACGGCTGAACGCGCAGAGCGCCTGGGACGAACAGGTCAACGTGTGCGGCACCCAGGAGGTCAAGGGACTGGAATACGACGCGGTGGTCGTCGTCGAACCCGGACTGATCGAGCAGGAGGCTCCCTCGCGCCTGGTGGCCGCGTCGGACCTGTATGTGGCGATGACCCGACCGACCCAGCGCCTGCTTATAGTGCGGACAAAAGAAGACCAGACCTATCTGACCATCTAAGGTGGAGCCATGCCTAAAGCTTTGTTATTGGAGAACATCCATCCTTTCGCCGCGCAATCGCTGCGCAACCACGGGTTCGAGGTCGAAACGCTCAAGGGCGCGCTGGGCGAGGACGAGCTCATCGACGCGCTTGACGGCGTCGATCTGTTGGGCATCCGCTCGAAGACCAGCGTCACCCGCAAGGTGATCGACGCGCGCCCCGGACTGAGCGCGGTCGGATGCTTCTGCATCGGCACCAATCAGGTCGATCTCGACTATGCGGGCAAGCACGGTCTCGCCGTGTTCAACGCCCCGTATTCCAATACCCGTTCCGTGGTGGAGCTGGTGATCTGCGACATCATCTGCCTGATGCGTCGCATTCCGGCTCACACGCACCACATGAAGCAGGGCGTGTGGGACAAGTCGGCGGCCGGCTCCCATGAGGTGCGCGGCAAAACGCTCGGCATCATCGGCTACGGCAACATCGGCTCCCAGCTGTCGGTGCTGGCCGAGGCGTTGGGCATGCGCGTCGTGTTCTATGACATCGAGGAGAAACTCGCGATGGGCAACGCCCACCGGTGCGATACGCTCAACGAACTGCTCGAGCAGTCCGACGCGGTGTCGATTCACGTGGACGGGCGCAAGACGAACACCGGCTTCTTCGGCGAGGAGCAGTTCGCGCACATGAAGCAGGACGCGATCTTCATCAATCTGTCCCGCGGTTTCGTGGCCGACATCGACGCGCTGAAAAGACATCTCGACTCCGGCCACATCTCGGGCGCAGCGGTGGACGTGTTCCCCGTCGAACCGAAGAGCAGCGGAGACCGGTTCTCCACGCCGCTGGCGGACGAGGACAACATGATCCTGACGCCCCATATCGGCGGATCCACGCTGGAGGCGCAGGAGGCGATCGGGCATTTCGTCTCGCAGCGTCTTGAGGACTACTGGGAGAAGGGGTCCACGATGCTGTCGGTGAACCTGCCCCAGATCACGCTCAGTTCCCTGCCCGGCACCGCCCGCATCGCCCATCTGCATGCCAATCTTCCCGGCGTGCTCGCCAAGGTGAACCGCGTGCTCGGCGAGGAGAACATCAACATCGCGGCCCAGGCCCTCGGCACTGAAGGCGAACTCGGCTACGTGGTGACCGACGTGGCCCAGATGCCCGGCGAAGCTGCATTGGAGGCGCTGCGCCATATCGAAGGCACGATCCGGATGCGCGTGATCAGCTGACGAATCCCGTGGCATATGTGGAGAGGCCGGTTCGGTCGACATGCAGAATGGTGTATGTCGACCGAACCGGCCTCTCCACGTTCAACCGCCTCACGTCGGTTCATCGAAATACGGCGGCCTTTGGGCGTCAACGACGCTTACTCCTCGCTTTTGAGCTCGTCAATCGCGTTCTGGAAGTCCTCCAGGCCATCGAAATCCTGATAGACGCTGGCGAAACGCAGGTAGGCGACCTTGTCGAGCTCCTTCAATGGCGCCAAAATGGCCTTACCCACATCCTCGGACTTGACTTCCGCCAGACCACGGGCACGCAGATCCTCCTCCACGCGCTGCCCGAGTTTTTTCAGGTCCTCTTCCTTGATGGGCCGGCCTTGGCACGCCTTGCGCACGCCCGATATCACTTTGTTGCGATCGAACGGTTCGGAGTTGCCCGAACGCTTGGTCACCAGCAGCATGGTCGTTTCCACCGTCGTGAAACGCTTATGGCATTTGAGGCATTCACGTCGACGACGAATGGAAAAACCATCCTCGCTGATACGTGTATCCACGACTTTGGTATCCGGCTGCTGACAAAAAGGACAATGCATGTCCACCACAATAGCGTGTGACACGGAAGACATGCAAAACATGACGTTCACGTTCCCCTTCATGCCGTCATTCGACCGGCACGATGATCCGTTGACCGACCTCAAGCGTCGACGAGTCAAGATCATTCATCGACTGCAGCAACGCCACGCTGCGCGACACGTCTCCTCCGGCCGGCGTGATCATCTCCGCGTACGACCACAGCGTATCCCCTGGCCGGACCGTATAACTGGTCACTTCGGTGGGAGCGGACGCCGAATCGGCTCGCCCGGGCACGATCCACGAGCACAACGTCCATGCCATCATGGCGCACAGCAGCATCGCCAGCGCCTTTTCCGCCACGCTCATCCCATGACGGACCGACACGACACCGTCGTCTCCGCAGGAACGGACATCGATCTTCACCGCCGTTTTCGGCTCCATCGTCCGCGACATCATGGCAACCACATCCTTTCGAACGACTGTTCTATCGAACAACAGTTCTGATTATGGCACATCTGTTCGATATGCGCAACACGACACCTCGAACAGATGTTTGTTTTTCTGTGTCGTTCACGGTATGCTTGAACAAGCACGAAAGGAGCCAGCCGATGAGCACCATATCTTTCACCTCGAAACGGCCCGCGCAACCGCCTCAGGAAAGCACGTTGACGGAACGCCAGCGCAAGGTGCTTGACGCGATCCGCACCCATGTGGCCGAAAAGGGCTTCGTTCCCTCGTTCCGGGAGATCGGAGAATCCGCCGGCCTGAAGAGCCCGTCCTCGGTCAAGCATCAGCTGCAGGTGCTTGAGGAGAAGGGTTTCATTCGCATGAACGCGAACAAGGGCCGTGCCATCGAACTGGTGGATGTCGCCAATACATCGGCGTCGAATAGGACCGTAGCCGACGAGGCGGTGACGGTGCTGCCGTTCCCGGACGGGACCAGCGCGTCCATCCGCCAGTCGCACGACGTCCCGCTGGTCGGACGCATCGCCGCCGGCGTGCCGATCACCGCCGAACAGCATGTGGACGACGTGATGCGCCTTCCGGAACGCCTAACCGGAACCGGCAATCTGTTCATGCTCGAAGTGCATGGGGATTCGATGGTCGACGCCGCCATTTGCGACGGTGATTTCGTGGTGGTGCGCGAGCAGCACAGCGCCGTCAACGGCGATATCGTCGCCGCGCTGCTCGGGGATGAGGCGACCGTCAAGACGTTCCGCAACGACAACGGCCACGTGTGGCTGATCCCTCACAACCCGGCCTACTCCCCCATCGACGGCACTCATGCGCAGATCATGGGCAAGGTCGTCACCGTGCTGCGCAAGATCTGAGCGTGCCGTCGTATCGTGGCGGATGACGTCGGCGCCATCCGCCACGGCCGGATCATTGATGGAGCTGTGTGGCGCTGGGTGTGCTGTAGCCTTCCGGTTCGAGCTGGAAGGTGGTGTGCGGCACGGATACGGGGAAATGTTCGCGCAGGCAGTCCTGCAGTTGGGCAAGGATGTCCGCCGCCTGGTCCATGGTCAGTCCTCGTTCCACCACCACATGCGCCATGAGGATGGGCATGCCTGTGGATACCGTACTGGCATGAAGGTCATGTACGGCGATGACGTGCGGCACGTGTTCCATGTGCTCGCGTACCGCGTCGAGGTCAAGCCCGTCGGGCGTTTCTTCGAGCAGCACCTTTACGGCGTTGCGTAGCAGCATGATGGCACGGGGGATCATCAGCAGTGCGATCAGACCGCCGGCGACGGCGTCGAAGCCGTCCCAACCGGTCGACATCATGACGACCGCGGAGATGACGACCGCGACCGATCCGAGCGCGTCGTTCATCACCTCGAGGAATGCGGCTTTCATGTTCATGTTGTCCGCGCGCTGCGAGGCGAGGATGGCGATGGATCCGACATTCGCGGCGAGGCCGAGGATGCCGAAGAACAGCAGCAGCCCGATGTCCTGGATGCCTTCGTTCGACCCGCCGAACAGGCGCATGGCCGCTTCGACCAACGCGTAGATGCCGACGACGAGCAGCACCATTGCGCCGCAGGCCGCGGTGAGCACTTCGAGGCGCGCCCATCCCCATGTGCGATGGCTGCTGGGTTTGCGTCGCATGAGTATGGCGGTGATCGTCGAGGCGATGAGTACGGACATGTCGGTCAGCATGTGGCCTGCGTCCACGAGCAACGCGAGGGATCCGGTGATGATCGCGCCGACGACTTCGGCCATGAATACGGTGGCCGTAAGCGCCAGCGTCATCGTCAGTCTCCGCTGATGGGCCCGGGCATCCGCTGCGGTAGTTCCCGCAGCCCCATGATCGTGTGCCATATGCCGTCCTTTTCCTGTTCCTTGTTGTCGAGGCGTTGCTGAGATCGCTTCCTACAACCATTTTCATTAGCCCGCAAACGCAGAAACCCCCGGCACAGGGCCGGGGTTTTCTGCACTGCCACACACGTGGCAGTCACATCAATGCAAATATTCGGCTGATGCGTGCGGAAGCCGCCGTCCGAAACCGAAGGCGCACGACGGTGCGTCGAGGTTGAGGAAAGGCGGCTTACGCTCCATCAGCCGAATATTTGTCAGAAGCCGAACTGGGCGGCGGTCTCCTTCAGCGTCTCCGCGGAGCGCTTGAGGGCCGCGAGCTCACGGTCGGAGACCGGGGTGTTGATGGCGGTGTTGACGCCCTGACGGTTGAGGAGGGTCGGGACGGACATGCAGATGTCGGAGATGCCGTGGAAGTCCTTGAGCATGGAGGAGACGGGCAGGATGCGGTTGGTGTCGTGCATGACGGCTTCGATGATGTCGACGCCGGACATGCCGATGGCGTAGTTGGTCGCGCCCTTGCCGTTGATGATCTTGTAGGCGGCGTTCTTGACTTCCTGGTGGATCTCCTCGCGCTTGGCGGCGTCGAGCGGCTCGTGGCCCGGCAGCGGGGTCCAGTCGCACATCGGGACGCCACCGATGGTGGCGGAGGCCCACAGCGGGACTTCGGAGTCGCCGTGCTCGCCGGCGATGTAGGCGTGGACGTTCTTGACGTTGACGCCGGTCTGCTGGGCGATGAGGAAGCGCAGGCGGGCGGAGTCAAGGTTGGTGCCGGAGCCGAAGATCTGGTTCTGCGGCAGGCCGGTGATCTTCTGGGCGACATGCGTGGCGATGTCGACCGGGTTGGTGATGAGCATGTAGATGGCGTTCGGGGCCACCTTGACGAGGTTCGGCATGATGGCCTGCAGGATCTTGACGGTCGCGCCGACAAGCTCGAGGCGGGACTGGCCGGGCTTCTGGCGCGGGCCGGCGGTGATGACGATCATATCGGCGTCGCGGCAGATCTCGGGATCGTCGGAACCGTCGATGGAGACGGTCGGGTAGAAGCTGGAGCCGTGCTGCATGTCGAGCACCTCAGCCTCGACGCGCTCCTTGGCGATGTCCTCGAGAACGATCTCGCGGGCCACGCCGCGCTGGGCTGCGGCGAAGGCGAGGGTGGAGCCGACCGCGCCGGCGCCGACGACTGCGAGCTTGGTGGGCTTGATGAGTGATTCAGCCATGTTGTTAGCGACCTCTCTTACAAAATCTGCCGATTGTGTCGGCATTCATCCAAACAACATATTCACTCTATCCACACACGCTGACGTTTCCGGCGCACGTGCCGCATCGGCCATAAGTGATCTTCGTCACACTCTCGGGAGCGTTCACACGCCTGTCCACGAGCGACGTCCGCATCGTGGAATCGCCGGAATGACACCGCTTTCCGGCAGGACTCAGTCGATGGCCTGCTCCATCACCTGCGCGGCCAGATGGCTGCCGACTTCCGCTTCGACCATCATGCCATCGTCGCGGTAATCGACGTCGATCACATGGCCGTATTCGCGGATGCGCGACAGCAGCGAACCCGCCGCGTACGGCAGCAGCGCATGAACGTGCACGTTCGGCACGGGCAGCATGCTTTCGACGTGCTCCCGCAGCGCATCGATGCCTTCGCCGCTGTACGCGGACACGATATGCGCGTCCGGTTCCAGCGACGACAGACGCTCGCGCGTGGCCGGGTCGATGCGATCGGCCTTGTTGAATACGAGGATGCGCGGGATCTCGGCGGTGCCGTCGATGTCGGCGAGCACGTCGTTGACCGCGTCGATCTGCGAGAACGGGTCGGGATGCGAGCCGTCGACAACATGCACGATGAGATCCGCCTCGGAGACCTCCTCCAGTGTGGATTTGAACGCCTCGATGAGCTGCGTGGGCAGACGTCGCACGAAGCCGACCGTGTCGACGTAGGCGTACAGACGCCCGTCCTTGGCACGGGCGCGCCGCACGGCCGTGTCGAGCGTGGCGAACAGCGCGTTCTCGACGAGTTCGGCCGAACCGGTGAGCCTATTGGTCAAGGACGATTTGCCGGCATTGGTATAGCCGACCACGGCGACGGTCGGCAGTCCGTACCGGCGACGCGAGCCTCGCTTGACTTCGCGGGCGGGTGCCATCTCGCGGATCTGCTTGCGCAGTCGGGCGATGCGGGTGCGGATGACGCGACGGTCCATTTCGATCTTCGTCTCGCCCGGGCCACGCGAGCCGATGCCCGCGTCCGCTCCGGCCGCACGGCCGCCGGCCTGTCGCGACAGCGAACCGCCCCAGCCGCGCAGTCGCGGCAGCATGTATTCGAGCTGGGCGAGTTCGACCTGCGCCTTGCCCTCACGCGACGTCGCATGCTGGGCGAAGATGTCGAGGATCACGGCGGTGCGGTCCACGACCTTGACCTTGGTCGCATCCTCAAGCGCACGCCGCTGGCTCGGCGGCAGGTCGTCGTCCACGATGATCGTGTCGGCCTCCTCGCGCGCGACGATGTCGGCGATCTCCTTCGCCTTGCCGGAACCGACATAGGTGGCCGCGTCCGGCCGGTAGCGATGCTGCAGCAGACCGTCGCATACGACCGCGCCCGCGGTTTCGGCGAGCGCCGCCAGCTCGCGCAGCGATTCCTCGGCGGCGGATGCGGTGGTCACGGCGGACGACCAGACGCCGACGAGCACGACGCGTTCGAGTCGCACCTTGCGGTATTCGACTTCGGTGACGTCCTGCAGTTCGCCGAGACCTGAAACATGCTTGAGCTGGTTGCGCGATTCGCGTTCCTCCCACGCCTCGCTGGATCGTTCGCCGAATCCCGCACCGTGGTCGTTCTCGTCAAGCAGCACGTCGGACTGGTCGGCCAGCACGCCGGTCAGTTCCGGCTCCTGCCCCACGATGGACTGGTTCACGACGCCGCTGTCAACGGCCGGCTGCTGGCTCTGCTCGCTCAATGGCACCTCTCGCTTCTCTTGGCTCACGATTAAACTATGGTGGTCCTTATTATCATCGTTTTGGAAGACATGCCACATCGCATGGATGGCGTGCCAGGGGCAAGGAGACATATGGTCGAGCAGTATTTTTCCGCCGAACCCGCGTCCGAGGACGTTCGCCGTCGGCTGACGGTGACGTTGCAGGGCAACGAGGCGACGGTCGAGACGTCGAACGGCGTGTTTTCCGGTTCGCGGCTTGATCTGGGCACGTCGGTGCTGCTGCGCGAGGTGCCCGAGCCGCCTCAGCGCGGCACGTTCCTCGATCTTGGCTGCGGATGGGGCCCGGTATCGCTGGCGCTGGCGTTCGCCGCGCCGGATGCGACCGTGTGGGCCGTGGACGTGAACGTCCGCGCGCTCGAACTGACCGCCGCGAACGCCAAGCGCAACGGCTGCACGAACGTGCACGTGACGCAGACGGACGAGTCCGGCGCCCCCCTGCCCGAACAGACGGCGACGGCCTGCGAGACGATGCCGGCCGATGCGACCTTCGACGTGATCTGGTCGAACCCGCCGATCCGCGTCGGCAAGGAGGCCCTGCACACGCTGCTTATGACATGGCTGCCGAGGCTGAAGCCGAATGGCGGCACGGCGTATCTGGTGGTGCAGCGGAACCTCGGCGCCGATTCGCTGATCCCGTGGCTGGCGGGCGCGCTCGGCGACGATTACGAGGTGGGCAAATACCATTCCGCCAAGGGATACCGCGTCATCGAAGTGGTGCGGAACAAGTAGGCGCATTCCAATTCGCGGCTCCCCGTCGCCGGGGAGCCCGCTTCATGTTAGGGACGATTCACTGATGAAATTCGAATATCCGCCGGAACTGCCGGTGTCGGCCGCCCGTGACGAGATCGCCGAGGCCGTCCGTCACAGTCAGGTCGTGATCGTGTCCGGCCAGACCGGTTCCGGTAAGACCACGCAGTTGCCGAAGATCCTGCTGGAACTGGGGCGCGGCAGCCACGGCCGGCAGATCGTGCACACGCAGCCGCGTCGTCTCGCCGCGCGCACCGTGGCCGAACGCATCGCCGACGAGATGGGCGTGCAACTCGGCGACGAGGTCGGCTATCAGGTGCGGTTCACCGACGAGAGCTCGCCGAAGACGCGGCTGCGCGTCGTGACCGACGGCATCCTGCTCGCGCAGATCCAACGTGATCCGAAACTGAACCAGTACGACACGATCGTCATCGACGAGGCGCACGAGCGCAGCCTGAACATCGATTTTCTGCTCGGCTATCTGACCGCGCTGCTGCCGCAGCGGCGTGACCTGAAGCTCGTGATCACGTCCGCGACCATCGATTCGGTGAAGTTCAAGGAGCATTTCGAGCATGCGCTGCACGAGAAGGTGCCGGTGATCGAGGTGTCCGGCCGCACGTTCCCCGTGCAGGTCGTGTACGAGCCGCTCGGCACCGCGCCGGCGCTGATGCGCAACGTGCCCGGGTTCGAAACCGGCGCGTTGCCCGGCGAGGAGGCGTATGCGGAACTGTCCGCCGCGCCGGGCGCAGCCGAACGCGGCGGCAACGGTTCGGGGCGCAATGCCGACCGCGACGTCGATATGGACATGCCGACGGCCGTGGCCCGCGCCTGCGCCGAACTGGTCATCCATTCGAGTCACGAACGCGGCGCCCGCGACATCCTCGTGTTCGCCTCGGGCGAGCGCGACATCCACGAGTTCGAGAACGCGCTGCGTCGCCATTACGGCCCGCGCGCCGACGACATGCGCCGCCCGGACGCGATCGAGATCATGCCGCTGTTCGCCAGGCTTTCCGCCAAGGACCAGCACAGGGTCTTCGAACCGCATACGCATCAGCGCATCGTGATCGCCACGAACGTGGCCGAAACCTCGCTGACGGTGCCGGGCATCCGGTACGTGGTCGATCCGGGCACCGCGCGCATCAGCCGTTATTCGAAGACCGCGAAGGTCCAAAGGCTGCCGATCGAGCCGATTTCGCAGGCGAGCGCGGACCAGCGCTCCGGCCGATGCGGCCGTATCGCGGACGGCATCGCGATCCGCCTGTATTCGCGCGAGGACTACGAGACGCGCCCCCGGTTCACCGAACCGGAGATCCTGCGCACCTCATTGGGTGCCGTTGTACTGCACATGCTGTCGGTCGGCGTGGCGCGCACGGCCGAGGACGTGACGAATTTCGGATTCATCGACCCGCCGGACATGAAGGCCGTCTCCGACGGCTTCAACGAGCTGACCGAATTGAAGGCGGTGGCCCGCAGGCGCGGCGAGGTGACGCTGACGCATATCGGCCGCCAGCTGGCGCGCATTCCGATCGACGTGCGTCTGGGACGCATGGTGATCGAGGCGGCGAGGTCGACCACGCCGGACACGCTGGCCGCGGTGCTGGTGATCGTCGCGTTCCTGAGTCTGCAGGATCCACGAGAACGACCGGACGAGGCGCGCGACGAGGCCGATCGGATTCATAACCGGTATGCGGATCCGACCAGCGACTATCTGACGGCCCTGAACATCTGGGATCGTATCTTCCAAGCGGACGGCGAGCCGAGCAATTCGGCGCTGCGCCGCATCTGCAAGACCGAGTATTTCAGTTGGCTGCGCGTGCGCCAGTGGAAGGATCTGGTGAACCAGCTCACCGACATGTGCCATGAGCTGAAGTTCACGGTAGGCTCCCCTCAACCGGCGTCCCGGCCGGGTCTGGAGATCCGCCAGCTGCCGATCAACCAGCAGGCGGCGGGCTCGCTGCGCTGCTCGTGGGACGATCGCGGCATCCACACGTCGATGCTGGCCGGTCTGCTGTCGATGATGGGCATGCAGATCATCCGCGAGCCGAAGGCGTCGGATTTCACGGGATTGAAGGGCGCCGCGCGAGCGAAGGCGATCAAGCGCGCGCAGAAGATGGCGAAGAACGACTATCAGGGTGCGCGCGGCACGCATTTCGCCCTGTTCCCCGCCTCGAGCGTCGCCAAAAGCACGCCGGCATGGGTGATGAGCACCGAACTTGTGGAGACGAGCCGCCTGTGGGCGCGGTATTCGGCGGCGATTGACCCGGCGTGGGCGGAGCCGCTGGCCGGCCAGCTGACGCGTACCACGTATGCGGAGCCGCATTGGTCCGGCTCACGCGGCTCGGCGGTGGCGAGCGCGAAGGTGCTGCTGTACGGCCTGCCGATCGTGCAGGATCGCACGGTGCAGTGGGGGCGCATCAATCCGCTTGAGGCGCGTGACTTCCTCATCCGGCAGGGTCTGGTCGAGGGCGACATCCAGCAGCGGTTCGGTTACGACGAGTTCGTGGGCCGCAACCGCGACATCCTCGACGAGGCGGCCGACGATGCGAACCGCACGCGTCAGATCGCGCAGACGGTGAGCGACGAGGACCTGTTCGACTTCTACCAGTCGGTGATTCCGAACGACGTGACCTGCGTGGCCGATCTGGCGAAATGGTGGAAGCGCGAGCATGACGAGCATCCGCATCTGCTGGATTTCGACCCGGACAAGGTGGAGCGTCTGGCCACCGCCGAGTCGGTGTCGCTGGCTGACTATCCGGATCATTGGCATACGCTCGGCACCGACGGCCGGCCGATCGATCTGCGGCTGAGCTACGTGTACGATCCGCATGATCCGGCCGATGGCGTGACCGTGCATGTGCCGTTGAAGGCGCTGTCCAGGATCACGCCCGAACAGTTCACCTGGAACGTGCCCGGCCTGTTGGACGAGCTGATCGTGGGGCTGATCAAGGCGCTGCCGAAGTCGCTGCGCGTGCAGTTCGTGCCGGCGCCGGATACGGCGCGCAAGATCCGCGCGTGGATCGACGACCATGTGGCCGATCTGCCGGGCTCGGGAGAACGGGGCAAGCCGAACCTGCCGCAGGCGTTCGGCGGGGACGATGCGACCGCGACCGATTCGTCCGCGGCGCGCTGGACCGACCTGCCGCATGTGTTCACGCGGGCCGCCATCGCGACGGTCGGCGCGCAGATCCACCCGGAGGTGCTGACCGGCGAACTGTGGGAGAAACTTCCCTCGTACCTGCGCATGACGTTCGCGGTGGAGCAGCAGCTGCCCGCGCCGAAGAACGCCCGTGGCCGGCGCGGCGCACGCGGCCCGGTCAAGGTGCTGGGATCCGGCAAGTCGCTGGTCGAATTGCAGCGCCGGTTCGCGGCGCAGGCCGAGGCGTCGGCGCGGCAGATGGTCAAGAAGCAGGCCGATCGCGCGGCCGATCAGGGCAGGCTGGTCGAGCAGGCGAACCTGCTGCACAAGGCGGGCGCCACGACCGAATCGCGTGCGACGATGTTGTGGCGAGGCGCGTTGGACGCGCTGCGTCTGCCGAACGAGCGCGTGTCGTCGCGTTGGCTGGGCACGGAGGCGCTGATGCTCGCGTCCGCGCCGTACAAGACGACCAAGGATCTCGTGGAGGACCTGCAGCTGGCCGCGGTCAAGCGCCTGCTGCCGAAGGTCGATACGCTGCCCGA
This sequence comes from Bifidobacterium aerophilum, assembly GCF_010667685.1. Lineage (GTDB taxonomy): Bacteria > Actinomycetota > Actinomycetes > Actinomycetales > Bifidobacteriaceae > Bifidobacterium > Bifidobacterium aerophilum. The sequence continues at coordinate 28,804 of NZ_WHZW01000005.1, forward strand.
CGATGAGGCGCTGGCCGACGCGGTGCTCGACGTGCGCGAAGTGTACGAGGACACCGTGTATGCGGTCGCGCATGACGTGATCACGATCCTCAAGCGCTACGCCGAGGTCGACAAGGCGACGAGCGGCAAAGCCGACCTGCCGATGCTGTCGGTGCTGCAATCGGTGCGCGAGCATATCGCGACGCTCGTGTTCCCCGGATTCATCGGGGCCGCTCCCCCGGACGCGCTGGCGAACATCCCCCGCTACCTGCAGGCCGACATGATGCGTCTGACCAAGGCGAAGTCCGACAAGAACCGCGACGTGCGCTGGGCGTGGGAGGCCGACGAGGCCCGTGCGCTGGTCGACAAGGCCATGACGCGCGCGAAGGCGGAGCCGGCCGGTCCGCGTCATGAGACGCTGATGAAGCAGGCGACGGCCGCACGATGGATGCTCGAGGAGTTCTACGTCTCCCTGTGGGCGCAGGAGCTCGGTACCGCCAGGCCGGTCAGCCTCGCCCGCATCAAGAAAGCGCTGGCCTGAGTCGGATGGACGATGGCGGCCCGATGCGGAACGTTCTTCCGGATCGGGCTACTACAATGTCGCCCGATGGCACAGTCGAACAGGAACACGAACCAGAAACGCAATCGCAAACGGCCGGTCTCCCGTGCGTCCAACATGGCGGGCAAGTCCGGGAAAACCGTGAAAAACGCCAAGCGCACAGGGAAGACCCGACGCGGAACAGGCGGCATCATGACCCCGGCACGCTGGTGGCGGCAGGCGTCGTTGGCCGCACGCATCAAGGCCGCATTGTGTTCGCTGGTGGCGATCGTCTGCGTCATTGCATTGGCATTGGGCACGGTGCGGTTCGTCCAGTGGCGTCTCGACCTCAAGGAGGCCGAAGCCCGCCAGTCCGAACTGGCCAGGACCTATGACTTCGACCCCGGCGACATCATCTCGGACGGCCAGTTCTTCAACGCGAACGCGATGAGCGAGGCCGAGGTGCAGGCGTTCCTCGACGAGCAGGGCGCGTCCTGCTCCGGCAAGGACTGTCTCAAGTCGAAGACCTTCGACACCACGAACCAGCCAGCCGACGAATATTGCGACGCGTACCGGGGCGCGAAGGGCGAGACCGCGGCGCAAATCATCGCCAAGGCGGGCAAGGCGTGCGGCATCAGCCAGAAGGTGCTGCTCACCGTGCTGCAGAAGGAGCAGCATCTGGTCACGGCCACCAGGATCTCGGCGTTCCAATACAAGTCGGCGATGGGACTGAGCTGCCCGGACGACGCGAGCTGCGATCCCGAATACGCCGGGTTCTTCAAGCAGGTGTACGGTTCGGCGAAACGCTACCGCTATTACGTCGCCCACGAGGATCGGTACGGATACCATGCGCACGCGCTGAATTACATCCAATACCATCCGAACGCGTCATGCGGCGGCACCGACGTGTACATCCGCAACAAGGCGACCGCACTGCTGTACATCTACACGCCGTACCAGCCGAACGACGCGGCGCTGGCGGCGGGCGTCGGCGAGGGCGACGCGTGTTCGAGCTACGGCAACCGCAATTTCGCGATCATCTACCAGAGCTGGTTCGGGTCGGCCCGGTGACACCTGCCGACGTCATATGAGATCGGGGCGGCCTGCGATGTGCACGGACCACCCCGATGGGAAAATGCCGACTGATTCAGCGTTCGATCTTCCGGTCAAGATACCGGCCCATCGCCATCGTCACGCCCACGGCGCACAGCGAGAAGATCGCGCCGAACGGACCGAGCCAGGTCAGGCCGAGCGAATCGTTGACCACGCCGCCGACCGCGGAACCGATCGCGATGCCGATGTTGAACGACATCGAGTTGAGCGACGCGGCGAGGTTCATCGAACCGGGATGGGCTTCGGCGGCCACGTCCATGTACAGCACCTGCGACGAGGCGTTGAACAGGTACATGAACATGCCGAGCGCGACGAGCAGGATGGCGCCGTACCAAGGGATCACACTGGCAAGGGCCAACGAACACAATAGCACGCCATGCGCAAGGAACACCCAGCGCAGATGGTAGAGCGGTTCCACTCCCCTGCCCCGTTCGGCGAGCTTGCCGGCGTACAGGTTGCTCCACAGGCAGGCGACGCCGTAGACCACGAGTCCGATGCTCAGATACTGTTCGGGCACATGGATCTCGTCGCGCATGATCGGCGTCAGATACGTGTAGAACACGTAGCTGGAGCCTGCGCCGAACACGACGGCGAGCACGCCGAGCCAGATGCGGAAATCGAAGAACAGGCGGAACTGCGGCAGGAAGCCGACCTTCATGAGGTGGCTGTTGCGGGGCAGCACGACCACCATGAGCACCATCAGTATCACGGTGAGCAGGTCGATGAGATGGAACGTCCACCGCCAGCCGAACGTGTTCGCGACCCAGGTGCCGACCGGCACGCCGACGACGGAGGCGATGGAAAAGCCGGAGAACACCCATGCGATGAACTTGGTGCGGTACTGGTCGGTCGTCACGTCGGGCGCGTACGTCATCGCGATGGCGACGAGCGTGCCTGAGACGAGCGCTATGAGGATGCGGGCCACGACGAGCACCGCGTAGTTCGGCGCGAACGCGCACAGCACGTTGCCGATCAGGAACACCGTCATCAGCGTCATATGCGTGGCGAACCGCGGGAACCGCGCGGACAGGGCCGAACCGAGCGGCGTGACGGGAGCGTAGACGAACGCGAACAGCGAGACGAGATTGCCGACCGTCACTTCGGAGACGGTCAGGCTGGTCGCGATGTCAGGCAGGATGCCGACGACGATGAACTCGCTCATGCCCAGCATGAAGCTGATCGCGATGAGCACGATCACTGGAAGCGTAAAAAAGCGGGTGCCGTCGGCACCCGCGTTCTTGGTGACAGTCATAGGTGAAATACTACAACTTGGGCAGGTACGTCTTGAGCTCGTACGGCGTGACCTGGCGACGGTACGCGTCCCACTCCTGACGCTTGTTGCGGATGAAGTATTCGAACGCATGCTCGCCGAGCACGTCGGCCACGAAGTCGGACTTCTCCATGATTTTGAGCGCCTCGTCGAGCGACTCCGGCAGCGGCTGGATGCCCATCGCCTGACGCTCCGCGTCCGTGAGCTCCCACACGTCGTCGCTGGTCGGCTCGCCGAGCGTCATCTGCTTGTCGATGCCGTCAAGGCCGGCTGCCAGCAGTACCGAGTACGCGAGATACGGGTTCGCGACCGGGTCGAGCGCGCGGAACTCCATGCGGGCCGAGTTGCCCTTGCCCGGCTTGTACTGCGGGATGCGCAGCAGGGCGGAGCGGTTGTTGTGGCCCCAGCAGATGTAGCTCGGCGCCTCGTTGCCGCCCCACAGGCGTTTGTACGAGTTGACGTACTGGTCGGTGACCGCGCAGATCTCCGCCGCATGGTAGAGGATGCCGGCCGCGAACTGGCGGGCCGTCATCGACATGTTGAACTCCTGCCCGGCCTCGTAGAACGCGTTCGCGTCGCCTTCGAACAGGCTCAGGTGGGTGTGCATGCCCGAACCCGGCGCGTCGGCCAGGGGCTTGGGCATGAAGCTCGCGTGGATGCCGCGCTCAAGCGAGATCTCCTTGACCACGGTACGGAAGGTCATGATGTTGTCCGCCGTCGTCAGCGCGTCGGCGTAGCGCAGATCGATCTCGTTCTGACCGGGGCCCGCCTCGTGATGAGAGTACTCCACCGAAATGCCCATCTGCTCGAGCATGTTCACGGTGGCGCGGCGGAAGTCCATTCCGGGGCTGCGCGGCACATGATCGAAGTAGCCGCCTTCGTCGATCGGCGTGGGCGCCTTCGACCAGTCGTCCTGATGCTCGAACAGGTAGAACTCGATTTCGGGATGCACGTAGAACGTGAAGCCCTTCTCCTTCGCCTTGGCGAGCGCGCGCTTGAGAACGTGGCGCGGGTCGCCGAGCGACGGCTCGCCGTCGGGCGTGAGGATGTCGCAGAACATGCGGGCGGTGCCCTGCGGACCACCGCGCCACGGCAGGATCTGGAAGGTCGACGGGTCGGGCTGGACGATCATGTCGTCCTCCGACACGCGGGTCATGCCTTCGATGGCCGAACCGTCGAATCCGAGCCCCTCCTCGAACGCGGCCTCCAGTTCGGCCGGCGCGATCGCCACGGACTTCAACGTGCCCAGAACATCGGTGAACCACAACCGAATGAAGCGCACGTCGCGTTCCTCGACCGTGCGCAGTGCAAACTCCTGCTGTTTATCCATAAGGCAATATCGTCCCATCGGCGTGTTACGTGTCTCGTTAACAATCCGTTTTCGCGGTGCCCGGCGGAGTCCGTTCGAAAGGCCCTTGGCAAGCCGCGCGGTAAGGTAGTGCATGTGAGTGTACGCGACAGCAATATTCTTCCCACGGCCGACGCCGACCATCCGATCATCGACATGACCTCGTGGCATCAGGCCTCGACCCCTGCCGAACGCGAACGGGCCGGATTGGACCGTCGCTTCCGCGTGCCGTTGGAAAGCCATGCGCTGTGGCAGGTGCGCGAGAACCGCCGTGACGTGATCGGGCTGCTGGAGGAGCAGTCGCGCAGCCGCGTGGCCGATCTCATCCCGCTGCGATACCAGCGCATGAGCGTGTCCGCGTTCACGTTCTATCGCGGCACGGCGCTCATCATGGCGAACGATCTGGCCCGCACGCCGGTGACGGGCATTCCGGTTCAGGCGGTGGGCGACGCGCACATCGGCAATTTCGGCATGTTCCGCTCACCCTCGCAGCGTCTCGTGTTCGACATCAACGATTTCGACGAGACGACGACCGGGCCTTGGGAGTGGGACATCAAGCGCCTTGCCGTGTCGGTGGAGATCTGCGGACGCGCGAACGGCATTCGCAAGCTGGAACGCCGAGAGGCCGTCAAGCGTTGCGTGCATTCGTATCGCGATCATCTGCAGCAGTTCTCGCAGATGGACTATCTCGACGCATGGTACGACCATATCGACGTGGAGGCGGCGCTCGACCATTACGAGCGCACGGTCAACGGCAAGCGCAACCGCACGCTGCGCGACGCGGCGGCCAAGGCCGCGATCAAGGATTCGAACCGCGCGGCGGCCAAGCTCACGTATCGAGACGGCGGCAAGCTGCGGTTCCGTTCGAAGCCGCCGGAGCTGACTCCGATCAACGAGCTGCATGATTACGCCGATCTCGAGGCGCTGCAGGGACGACTTGAAACGTTGTTCGACAGCTACCGTCATTCGTTGTACGAGGACCGACGGCATGTGCTGAGCCATTACACGTACCATGACACGGCCCGCAAGGTGGTGGGCGTCGGCTCGGTGGGCACGCGCGCGTGGGTGTCGGTACTCACCGGCCGTGACATCGACGACCCGCTGATGCTGCAGATGAAGGAGGCGAACGAGTCGGTGCTCGAACGGTTCGTGGGCCGTTCGAAGTACGCGACGCACGGCGAGCGCGTGGTGCAGGGGCAGAAGCTGATCCAGTCGACCGCAGACGTGCTGCTGGGCTGGGCGAGTTTCATGGCCGAGGATGGGCACAAGCGCGACTATTACGTGCGCCAGTTCTGGAACGGCAAGGGATCGATCGACATCGATCACCTCAACGATCTGGCACTGTCCGATCTGGGACGCATGTGCGCGCGATGCCTGGCTCATGCGCACGCGCGTACCGGCGACCGCATCGCGATCGCCTCGTATGTGGGCGAGGACGAAACGTTCGACGAGGCGATCGCGTCGTTCGCGTCAGCCTATGCCGACCAGAACGACGCGGACTACGCGTTGTTCAGGCAGCTCATCGACTCGGGTGAGTTGCCTTGTGCGGCGTAAAACGTGTTTCGTTCGACGCATGCGAATGACCGCCATCGTCAAACGGCTCTGTCTGTGCTCATGGTCGTGCTCCAGCGCGACTATTCCCGGAAAACGGCCGCTTTGTCCTGAATGTGTTGCGATGACGCTTGCTCAGCGCAACAGATTCAGGAAACCAGAGCATATTCCCGGAAATTGTTGCGCTGAGACTCCCATAACGCAACAAATCCGGGAAACCTATTGCAGGTTCCCGGATTTGTTGCGCTCAGGATTCCAATGCCCCGGAAGATTTCTCAGGACAAGCGGCTACTTCGCGACTTGAAGCGCCTCTTCGAGGGTGAAGGCGCGGGCATAGAGCGACTTGCCGAGGATGGCGGAGTCGACGCCGAGATCGGCCAGTTCCTTGATCGCACGCAGGTCGTCGAGCTTGCTGATGCCACCGGACGCGGTCACCTTGGCGTCCGTGCGCTCGGCCACCTCACGCAGCAGGCCGATGTTCGGACCGGACATCATGCCGTCGCGTGCCACGTCGGTCACGACATATCGAGAGCATCCGACGGAGTCGAGGAATTTCATCGTCTCGAACAGGTCGCCGCCTTCCTTGACCCAGCCTCGGGCGGCGAGCGTGTGTCCGCGCACGTCGAGGCCGACGGCCACGCGGTCGCCGTACTTGCGGATCACCGAAGCGGTCCAGTCCGGGTTCTCGAGCGCCGCGGTGCCGATGTTCACTCGTGCGGCGCCGGCGTCGAGCGCCGCGTCGAGCGAGGCGTCGTCTCGCACGCCGCCGCTCATCTCGATGTTGACCTTGTCGCCGAGTTCGCGCACGATCTCGCGCAGCTGGGCGCGGTTGTCGCCGGTGCCGAACGCGGCGTCGAGATCGACGAGATGGATCCATTCGGCGCCGGATTCCACCCATGTGCGGGCGGCGTCAAGCGGCGAGCCGTAATCGGTTTCGGAGCCGGATTCGCCTTGGCGCAGGCGCACGGCCTTGCCGTCGCGCACGTCGACGGCGGGAAGCAGGGTAAGTGACATGATGTCAGCCTTTCTCGATGTTCGGGATCAGAAGGTGTCGACCCAGTTGCGCAGCAGCTGAGAGCCGGCTTCGGCGGATTTCTCCGGATGGAACTGCGTGGCGAACAGCGGCCCGCGTTCGTATGCCGCCACGAATCGGCTGCGCCCGTATTCGCACCAGGTGACGCGTTCGGGAGCATCGCCGAAGTCGATCTCGTACCGGCTCAGGTCGCCTGGGTGCACGTCCATCGCCGCATACGAATGCACGAAATAGAAACGCTCGTTCTCCACGCCATGCATCAGCACGGAATCCTCCGGGGCGTCGACCGTGTCCCACCCCATGTGCGGCACCACGTCGGCGTCGAGCAGGTCCACGCTGCCGCCGATCAGGCCGAGACCGGCCGCTTCATGGCCCCGTTCACGTCCGCGTTCGAACATGATCTGTTCGCCGACACACACGCCGAGCACGGGACGGCCGGCACGCAGTCGGTCGGTGACCACGCGGTCGCCGGACATTTCCTTGAGGCCTTCCATGCATGCGGCGAACGCGCCGACGCCGGGCACGACCAGGCCATCGGCTTCGAGCGCCTGACGATAGTCGGAGGTCAGTGTCACGTCGATGCCGAGGTTGGCGAGCGCGCGCACCATGGAGCGCACGTTGCCGAATCCGTAGTCGAAAACCACCACTGATGTCATGTTGTTCTCCCGTGCTGTTGAATTCGCCGATGTCTCGGCTCGTTTGCTCGTGTCTATTGGATGCTGGATTCGCCGCGGCCGAATCTGGTGTGTTCGGCGAGCACCTTCATGGCGCCGTCATGGTCGTAGTCCGACGAAGCCACCGTTGTGATGCCTTGTTTCCTCAGGTCGTCCAGGGTGGAGATGCCGAGCATGAGGTCCTCCACGAACGGCGGGGTCGCGCTGAACAGGATCGGCGGGGCGAAGGTCTGCGCGGGCTTGCCTTGCAGGTACAGGGTCGCTTCGAGTTTGTCGGCGCGGTTCACGGCGAGGATGACGCTCATGCCGGACACGACGATGGTCATGTCGCGGGCCGCGGTTTCCGGACCGTCCCCGTCGAGGTTGCGCAGCACGGCGACCGCCCCGTCCGGCGAGCCGATGCAGTCGGCGGAGATGTCGGACAGCTCGCAGAACGCGGCGAGCAACTCGGCGGACGCGATGCGTGTGATGATCACGGCGGCTTTCGCCTTGTTGCCGAGCAGTCCGGCGAGTTCGTCCTCGAATTGGGAGGACAGGTCGGCGGGGCTTGCGTCGCCGGCGTTTGCGCCGTCCTGCGCGTCATGTTCGCCGTCATCGTCCGCCGATCCGGAATCGTCGCCACTGCCGTCGCCGGCTCCGGAATCGTTGAATTCCTGTTCGAATCCGGCGAGCGCGGCTTCGAGTTCCTCGTCGCTGAACGAGGTGCCGTCCGCGCCGTCCGGGTCGTTCATGCCGAAATCGTCCGGGTTGAACTCGTCGGGCACGTCCAGGCCGTCGTCCTTGTTTGTGTCGTCGGCCATCACAGAGCACCCTTCGTGCTCGGGATCAGGCCTTCGATGCGCGGGTCGGGTTCGATCGCGAACCGCAGTGCACGGGCCAGCGCCTTGAATTCGGCTTCGGCGATGTGGTGCGGGTCGCGGCCGGCGAGCACCTGCATGTGCAGGCAGATGCCCGCGTGCAGGGCGATCGATTCCATGACGTGACGCACGAGAGAACCGGTGAAGTGCCCGCCCATCATGCAGTATTCGAAGCCTTCCGGTTCGCCGGTGCACACGCAGTACGGGCGACCGGAGATATCGACGACGGCCTTGGCGAGCGCCTCGTCGAGCGGCACGGTGGCGTCCGCGAAGCGACGGATGCCGCGCTTGTCGCCCAGCGCCTGCTTCAACGCTTCGCCGAACACGATGGCCGTGTCCTCGACGGTGTGGTGCACGTCGATGTCGGTGTCACCCCACGCTTTGATCGTCAGGTCGATGAGCGAGTGCTTGCCGAGCGCGTTCATCATGTGGTTGTAGAACGGCACGGAGGTGTCGATACTGGTTTTGCCGGTGCCGTCGAGGTTCAGTTCGAGGTCGATGTGCGATTCGCTGGTCTCGCGGATGATGTGCGCGGTGCGTGCCATATGTTGCTCCTTACGCTTTGGTTGCGTCTCCTGAGGGTACTCGGTCTGCGGCGGATTATGCCGGCTTATTCGGCTTCGACGATGCGCAGCGCCTCGTCGAGCGCCTCGCGGAAGCGGTTCATCTCGTCGTCGGTGCCCATGCACACGCGCATCCAGCCGTCCGGTCCGACGACGCGGATGAGCACGCCGCGCTTGAGCAGTTCGTCGAAGATGCGGTCGCGCTTGTCGAAATGCCCGCCGAAGAGCAGGAAGTTCGATTCGGACGCGGCGACCTCGAGCGGCTGTCCCTTGTAGGTCTGGGTCTTGAGCCATGCGGCGGTGGCCTCGCGGGTCTCGCGCAGGTGGGCGACCTGGCTGAGCTGTTCGTCGGTGTGTTCGAGTGCGGCGAGCGCGGCGGCCTGCGTGACCGCGGACAGATGGTACGGCATGCGTACGATGCGCACGCAGTCGATGATGCCCTTGGACGCGGCGAGGTAGCCGACGCGGGCGCCGGCGAACGCGAACGCCTTGCTCATGGTGCGGCTGACCGCAAGGTTCGGGTGCTGTTCGATGAGCGTGACCGCGCTGGGCGTGCCGGGGTTGCGGAATTCGACATAGGCCTCGTCGACGACCACGATCGGATGCACGCCTTCGGCGGCTCCCGCGACGTCGGCGGTTTCGCACACGGCGAGGATGCGTTCGAGGTCGGCGGGCGGCAGCGGCGTGCCGGTCGGGTTGTTCGGGCTGGTGAGGATCACCATGCTCGGCTTGATCTCATGGATCGCCTCGATGGCTGCCTCCACGTCAAGCGTGAAGTCGGCGTTGCGGTGGGCGAGCTTCCATCCGGTGAACGTGTCGCGCGCGTATTCGGGGTACATGGAGTACGTCGGGTCGCAGCCGAGCGCGGTGCGCCCCGGTCCGCCGAACGCCTGGAAGAGCTGGAGCATGATCTCGTTGGAGCCGTTCGCGCCCCACAGCTGGTCGACGGTCAGGCGCGCGCCGGATTCCTTGGCGAGGTAGTCGCTGAACGCCTGGCGCAGCGCGACATGCTCGCGGTCGGGATACCGGTTGAGCGTATGGGCGATCTCGCCGACGCGCTTCGCGATGGTGGCGCACACGTCGGGATTCGGCTCGTACGGGTTCTCGTTGACGTTGAGGCAGACCGGCACGTCGAGCTGCGGCGCGCCGTACGGCTCCTCGCCGATCAGGTCGTTGCGCAGCGGCAGGCTTGCCGGGATCGCGTTGGTTTCTTCAGTCATGCTTTTCTCCCCTGTTGTTGCGGTGATTCGCCGCGCACATGCCATGCCATCTCGACCGGGCGCTGGCGAGCGGAGGAAATCTTCTGCGGATGCGTATGCTCCGGAAGATTTCCTCCACTCGGTTTCGTCTCGATGGAAATGACACGATGCCGGTATGTCTTTACCGCAGGCCGGCTTCCTTCTCCTGCTCGCGCAGCGTCGCCTTGTCGTACGGGTCCTTGACGAAGCGGGACAGCACGCATTCGCCGTGGGCCGGAAGGTCTTCGGACACGGCGAACGCGTTGATGCGCGCGGCGAGCGCCTTCAGGCCCTCCTCGTCGTATTCGATGACTTCGACGGGCTTCATGAAGGTGTGCACGCCGAGGCCGGCGGCGAAGCGCGCGGTGCCGCCGGTGGGCAGCACATGGTTGGAACCGGACATGTAGTCGCCGAGCGGGACCGGCGAGTACGGTCCGCGGAAGATGGCGCCCGCGTTCTTGATGCGCTTGACGACCGCGTCGGCGTCGGCGGTCTGGATCTCCAGATGCTCGGCGGCGTACGCGTTGGCCGCGTCGACGGACTGGTCGAGGTCGTCGGTGAGCACGATCGCGGACTGCGTGCCGGACAGGGACATGTGGACGCGTTCGGCGTGCTCGGTCTTCGGCACGCGGTAGTTGAGGTTCTCCTGCACGGCGTCGGCGAGTTCCGGAGAGTCGGTGAACAGGACGGAACCGGCGAGCTCGTCATGTTCGGCCTGGCCGATGAGGTCGGCGGCGAGGAGGCTCGGGTTGGCGTCCTTGTCGGCGATGATGCCGATTTCGGTCGGGCCGGCGACCGCATCGATGCCGACGAATGCGGACACGAGCGACTTGGCGGTGGCGACGAAGATGTTGCCCGGACCGGTGATCTTGTCGACCGGGTCGCACAGCACCTCGCCGTCCTGCGGCTCGGACCCCTTGGCGCCGTAAGCGAACATGGCGATGGCCTGCGCGCCGCCGACCGCGTAGACCTCCTTGACGCCGAGGATGGCGCAGGTGGCGAGGATGGTCTTGTTCGGCAGTCCCTTGTCGTTGTCGCGGGCCGGCGGGGTGGCGATGGCCAGCGATTCAACGCCGGCGGCCTGCGCGGGCACGGCGTTCATGATGACGGACGACGGGTAGACGGCCTTGCCGCCGGGCACGTACAGGCCCACGCGCTGGATCGGGATCCAGCGCTCCGCGACGCGGGCGCCGGGCGCGAGATCGGTGTGGAAGTCCTTCGGCACCTGGTTTTCGGCGACGGCGCGGGCGCGGCGCACGGATTCCTCGATGGCGGCCCGCACTTCGGGATCGAGCGTGTCGAGCGCGGCTTCGATCTCCTCTTCGGGCACGCGCAGGTGCTCGGGACGCACATGGTCGAACTTCTCCTCGAAGTCGCGCAGGGCCGCGGCGCCGCGTTCCTTCACGTCGTCGAGGATCGGGCGCACCAGATCGGTGGCTTCGGAGGTGCCCATCGCGGCGCGCGGCATCGCGGCCAGCAGTTCGGCACGGGACAGTTTGCGACCGCGAAGGTCGATGATTCGCATGATGTTCTCGCTCATAAGGCCCCATCGTAACAATGCGGCGCCACGAACCGCCGTCCGATGTCCGTTTTCACCCGAATCGTGAGATAGGCCGCGTATTTCACCCCAGATCGGCGATGGCCGGGTAGAGGGCGGCGAAACGCGGATAGAGCGTGTCGTAGACGCCGATGGCGGCCGGATCCGGTTCGTAGGTGGTGGTGTCGGCGACGGTCGCGACCAGGCCTGGACGTCCGAAGACGAGCGAGGCGAGCGCGACGGCGGGCAGGATATCGGCATTGGCGAACACCTCGACCGGATGATGCAGCATGGCGGCCAGAATCCGGCACCATGCGGTTTCGCGAGCGCCGCCGCCGATCAGGGAGATCGCGGTCGGCGGCTCGTCGAAGCTTGCCATGCCCTGCCGGATGGAGAACGCGACGCCTTCGAGCGCGGCGCGCAACATGTCCGCCGCGGACGCGGCCGGCGACATGCCGACGAATGCGCCGCGCACGGCCGGGTTCATCACCGGGAACCGCTCCCCCACCAGATATGGCAGGCACAGCACGCCGTTCGCGCCCGGCCGGGAGGATTCGATCAGTTCGTGCGCACGGCCGTAGTCGCCGTCGGCGAACAGGCCGGTCGCCCAACGGTGCACGTCGCCGGCGTTGAGGAACGGCACCGCGTTCACGTACCCGTCGGTCACGCCGAATGCAAGGTTCGCCGCGCCCGGCTTGTCGACGAACGGATCGGACGAGACGGTCGCGATCCAGCCGGAGGTGCCGAGATTGATGTTGTACTGGCCGGGATGCGCGACCCCGCTGGCAAGCGTGGTCGCCCCCGCATCGCCGATGCCCGCGTATACCGGCGTGCCGACGGCGAATCCGGTGACCTCGGCGGCCTCGGTCGTCACCGCCCCGACGACGTCCTGCGGACGGTGCAGTTCGGGAAGCAACGAAACGTCGATGCCGGCCGCCGCACACAGCTCGGCGTTCCACCGTCCGGTACGGATGTCCATCGCGCCGGCCGTGGAGCAGGCGGCCACGTCGCCGACGCAGACGCCGGCAAGCCGTACGATGAGATAGTCCTTGGAACTGATGAGCACATGTGCGATCCTCGCGAACGGGTCCGGCTCACGGTCACGCAGCCACATGAGTTTCGGCAGCGGCAGGCAGCCTTCGAGCCGGTTGCCGACCGTCGCGAGGAACCGTTGCGCGCCGCCCGAGTAGGCTTCCGCGAGCGCGACAGCCTGCTCGTCCGCACGACCGTCCGAATACAGGATCGCGTGGCGCACCGGCTGCAGATCGGCGTCGAGCGCGATGACGTCCTGCATTTGTCCGCTGCAGACGATGCCGCGAATACGTTCGACGTCGAAATCCGGATCGGCCTGCGCGGCGTCATGAAGCATCAAGCGTGCGACGTCGAGAAACGCTCGCCACCATTGGTCCGGATCCTGTTCGCGGGCTTCTCCGTCGATGATCGGTTCGAGATCACCGCTCGCCGATGCGACGACACGGCCGCTTTCGTCGACCAGGGCGCCTTTGACCGCCGTCGTCCCGGCGTCGAACGTTGCCGCATATTCCCGCATGCCCGTCCCCCTCGTCTCTCGCCGCTCACGTTCGCATATCACGTCAGAACGCCAGCCGCATCTGATGCCAGACGACGTCGCCGTGCGTGGAACCGGAGATGCCCTCGTCCACGTAGCCGAATCGCGCGTAGAAGCCGATGAGCCGATCCTTGCAGGTCAATACCAGTCCTTCGCGGCCGGCCGCACGCGCGTCGTCGATGACGCGATGCATGAGCCGGCTCGCGTATCCGCGATGCCGCGAACCCGGCTCGGTGTCCACGCCGAAGATCATCTGCCAGGCACCGTGCGGATCATGCCGGGACGGGTCGTCGTACATGTCATCATCCAGATCGCGATCGTCGGTGGCGAAACCGTTGATGAACGAGATGATCGAACCGTCATCGTCGCACAGCAGCCAGAAGCATTCCGGGTACGCCGCCACGCGTGCGCGGAGCGCGTCCGGGCTCGCGGCCTCGGCCGGCGGGAAGCACGCGGCCTCGATCGTCGAGATCTCGTCCACGTCTCCCTCCGTCGCATGCCGTACGGTCAGTCCGTCATCGTTCGCGGTATCGTCCGTCACATCGGTCATGCCGTCATTCATACCGCATTCCCCACGCGAACCCCGCTTCGGTATCACCACGCGATACCGAAGCCGGCAACCGGACACCGGCCCCTGTCGACCGAGCGGCGGCCCGATCGACAGGCCGGATCAGATCACGTGGTATTCCTTGAGCAGCGTGGCAATGTCGGTGCCGTCGAGCTTCTTGAGGATCTTGCCCAGTACCGCCCGTTCCACGAAGTTGAGTTTCATGTCCGTCACCGGCGCGCCGTCGCGCAGCTTGACGGTCGCGTTGAGCAGGTTCCTCACGTCGTAGACGCTGCCCCATACCTCCGGCACGCCGCGGTCCACGTCGAGCAGCGTGTAGACCGCCTCCATGCCGGTGCGCATCGAGTATTCGGTGGTGAAGATCGTGTCGCGCGGCGTTTCGGCGAACTGGCCGAGGAACGCGAAGTTGACCGCGCCGTCCGGCACGACGTCCGGGCGGTCGCCGGCGGCGCGCGGCATGAAGAACGCGGTGATGTACGGCATCATGACCGGCACCGTGTTGGCGTGACGCTTGGCGAGCGCCTCGATCCTGTCGGCAGGCACGCCCATGTGGTAGAGCCACTCCTCGCAGATCTCCTCGCCGGTGCATTCGGTCATCGGCTTCTTCACGTAGTTGCCGGGCTTGTCGGGGAACAGGCCGTAGACCCATACGCACAGCTGGTCCTTGGGCTGGTTGCGGAACTGCTGTTGGCGGTTGAGCGTCCAGCTCATGAGCCAGTTGGAGTCGGTGACGGTGACGATGCCGCCGGTGACGACGTGTCCGGTGAACGGGTCGCGCTTGCAGATGCGCTGGATGTACGGCGGGATCTCCTTGTCGAGCGTGGTCACGGTGGCGCTCATCCACTTGGTGGCCTGAGGGTCGGCGCAGAACGTGTCCGGGTGCCCGAAGCTCGGGTCCTGCTTGGCGATGCGGCGCCACATGTCCCAGCCGCCGCCGGGCTTGATGTCCGGGTTCCACGGGGCGGGCGAGTTCTGCGAGCCCATCGTGGAGTTCTCGACGCAGCCGCCGTTGGTGATGAACACGAAATCATCCTCGGTCAGGTCGACGGAGGACTTGTCGCCGTCGTGGTCGAGGTCGATGCGCACGGCGATCTTCTTGGTCGCGGAGCTGTACGGGTTGCGCTTGAACACGCCGGACGTCGCCTGGATTTTGAGGATCGTGTCCTGGCCGACGCCGGTATGCTCGCGCCTGGGGCCGTCTCCTCCGCCGATCGCGAACTCGACGTTCTCGACCTTGGTGTCGTAGTGGAACCGCACGCCGTGCGCCTCGAGATAGCGGACCATCGGCAGGATCATCGACTCGTACTGGTTGTATCGGGTGAAGCGCAGCGCGCTGAAGTCCGGGAGCCCTCCGATGTGGTGGATGTAGCGCTTGATGTACAGCTTCATTTCGAGCGCGGAATGCCAGTTCTCGAACGCGAACATGGTGCGCCAGTACATCCAGAAGTTGGAGTTCAGCACCTCGTCGTCGAAGAAGTCGGTGATCGGCTTGTCGTAGAGTTCCTCGTCGGGCGTGAAGAACAGCTTCATGATCTCCATCGACGCCTTGTCCGTCAGACCGAACTTGCCGTTCGTTTCGGCGTCGTGGCCGAGATCCTTGGTGGCGCGGCACAGCGAGTAGTTCGGATCCTCCTTGTTGAGCCAATAGTATTCGTCGAGCACGGACACGTCCGGCGTTTCGATGGACGGGATGGAGCGCAGCAGGTCCCACATGACCTCGAAGTGGTTGTCCATTTCGCGCCCGCCGCGCATCACGTAGCCGAGTCCGGGGATTTCGGCGCCGTCGCATGCGCCGCCCGGAACGGAGTCCTTTTCGAAGATGTGGATGTTCTCGCCGGGCATCTGCGCGTCGCGCACGAGATAGCACGCCGCGGACAGGGCCGCAAGACCGGTGCCGATGATGTAGGCCGACTTATGATCAACGCCTTCCGGCTTGCGCGGCCGTGCGAACGCTTCGTAGTTGCCGTTGGAATAGTACATGTTCCGCCTCCTTGACGGTGGAGTTTGACATCACGTCAACTTTGACTCGATAGACATGATGTCGCATTTTCTCGACTCCCGCTATAGACACTAGCCCGTGTTGTGTCGAAACACCAGAGTCGTGGCGGTTTTCGCTCGTCGACGGGCGTCTCAGCAAGCGTTTCCGCCACCAGCGGCGATGCGGGCGCCGACGGCGTGCAGGTGCCGGCGATACGGGGTCTCACCGCGCGGCGCGCATCATCGCCCCGCGCCGGTATGCTCGTATGAGGCATCGCGTACGATATGACGGCACGCGACAGACATGACAGACAGTAGGACAGTCAAGGACAGGTAAGGAATCACATGGCACTGACCAAGAAGCAGACCAAGCAGCTGCGCGCGCTGGCGAACCCGCTCAAGCCGCTGCTGTTCATCGGCAAGAACGATCTGACCGACGCGGCCGTCAGGCAGGCGTCCGAGACGATGGACAGCCATGAGCTGCTCAAGATCGCCGTGCAGGACGGCTCGGGCCTGACCGCGAAGGAGGCCGCCGAAAGCCTTGCCGGCCAGATCGGCGCGGAAGTGGTGCAGGTCATCGGCAACCGTTTCGTGCTCTACCGCCGTTCCAAGCGCGACGACATCGAGCACATCCAGCTCGTGCGCGAGTAGCCAATCCCGCCCATCGAACACCGCGGCTCCCGCACGTCATGCCGGGAGCCGAACCATATCCCGCATACCGTCGATCCGAACGCAAAGGAGCATTCAGATGACCGGAACGCCATCGCGCGAACCATTCGCCATCACCCACGCATCCGTCATCACCGGCGACAGGGCCGGCACCACGCTTGAGGACACCACCATTCTCGTCGGGACCGCCGGCCGTATCGAACAGGTCGCGCCAAGCATCGCCACGCCGATCCCCGACGGATACCGCATGCTCGACGCGACCGGCAAAACCGTGATGCCGGGGCTCATCAACGCGCATGTCCACCTGTTCTCCGACGGCCGGCCGCTCAACCCGAAAATGGCGACGCCTCGCGGCCAGCGCATCACCGCATCACTCATGCATTCGCCCATCGGCCGGCCGTATCTCAAGGCGCGCGCCAAGGCGAGCGTCACGACGCTGCTCAATTCGGGCGTCACCACGATCCGCACGTTGGGCGACGTCGGCTACGAGGCGGTCGAACTGCGCGACATGATCGGCGACGGCCGCATGGCCGGCCCGCGTATCCTCGCGTCCGGGCCGCTACTGGCGGTTCCCGAAGGTCACGGCGCTCCCCTGATCGCGCTGACCGGCGAGACACCGGACGACATGGCGCGCAATGCGCGCACGAATCTTGGGCACGGCTCGAACGCGATCAAGATCGCGGCGACCGGCGGCGTGACCGACGCGCAACGGCTCGGCGAAGCCGGCAGTCCGCAGATGGACGTCGATCGGATGCGCGCGATCTGCGACGTGGCCCATGAGTCCGGCGTGATCGTCGCCGCGCACGCGCAAAGTCCGGAAGGCGTCAGGCTCGCACTGCTGGCCGGCGTGGACACGATCGAGCACGGCAGCGAACTCGACCCGTCGATGATCGAGCTGTTCCGGCACAACCCGCATGCGCTGCGCGGATGGTCGGCGCTGGTGCCGACGCTGTCGGCCGGTCTGCCGATGACGCTGATCGACCAACGGACGACCGGCATCACGGACATCCAGCTGGAGAACGCGCGCACGGTCGTGGCCGGCATGCTGGCCGGCGCGAACGACGCGCACGACGAGGGTTTGCGCGTAGGCGTCGGCACGGATACCGCGATGACGTTCGTGACGCAATACAACACATGGCGCGAGCTTGATCTGTTGGTCAAACGCGCCGGATTCACCGCGGCCGAGGCGATTCACGCGGCCACGTTGGGCAACGCGGAAATCCTTGGCGTGAGCGACGTGACCGGTTCGATCGAGACCGGCAAGGCGGCGGACCTGCTCGTGCTGGAAGGCGATCCGCTGCTCGACCTGCGCGTGCTCAAGACACCGGCGCTGGTCGTCGCCAATGGTTCGCCGGTCTGGCGGCCGAAGACACGCCGATTCGACGACATCGACGCCCTGCTCGACCGCGCCTATCGCGAATAACCGTTGGCGCCGGATGGCGGGAGTCGGAATCGGCTTGCAGCCGATACCGCATTGTCGCGGCTCACGCCGCAGTACCCCACCCGTCAGCTTCGCTGACACCCTTCCCTGAAAGGGGAGGGAAAGGTAGAAACACTTTATAGGCGAGGTGCGAGCCGACATGCGAGTCGACAACAGCGCGGACGAAGTCCCTGAAAGAGGCGCACAGCACTTCCCTCCCCTTTCAGGGGAGGGTGTCAGCGAAGCTGACGGGTGGGGTGCCGTCGAGCGGCAAGGCCGCGAGACTCAACAAACAGCATCGCCCGCACATCAGTGCGGGCGATACCCATATCAAGGCGTCAATCGACCAGTCGCGTCAGATGTTGCCGCGCACGTGCTGGTCCGCCCACGACTGGGAATGGGTGAACGTGGCCGGGTCGGCGCTCACATTGCCGTGCGGGTCGTGCAGCGCGTCGATGGCTGCGAGCTCGGCGTCGGTCAGGTCGAAGTTCGCGCTGGCGAGATTCGCCTTCATGCGTTCGACGTGCTTGGACTTCGGGATGATGATGCGCCCTTCCTGCGTATGCCAGCGCAGCACGACCTGCGCCGGGGTGACGCCGTGCGCCTTTGCGGCCGCGACGACCGGCTCGGATTCGATGTCCTTGCCGTGGCCGAGCGGACTGTACGCCTCCGCGACGATGCCGTGCTCCCTGCAGAACGCGAGGTTGCCCGGCTGACTGAAGTGCGGATGGACCTCGATCTGGTTGACGGCCGGGGTTTCGCCGGAATCGTCGATCACGCCGCGCAGGTGTTCGGGCAGGAAGTTGCTGACGGCCGGCACGCGGATCGCGCCTTCGTCACGCAGACGAAGCAGCGCCTGCCAGGTCTCCTTGTAGAAGCCGGCGGCGGCGAACGGCCAGTGGATCAGATACATGTCCACCACATCGACCTTGAGCTTGCGACGGGACTCGTCGAACGCGACCATCGCGGAATCGTAGCCCTGGTCGCAGTTGCGCAGCTTGGTGGTGACCCACACCTTGCCGGCCATGCCGGTGGCCTTGAGCGCATCGCCGACCTGTTCCTCGTTGTAGTAGGCGGCCGCGGTGTCGATGTGCCGGTAGCCGATCTCCAGCGCCTCCTCGACCGCACGTTGCGTGTCTTCGGGCGGAATCTGGAACGTGCCGAATCCGATCTGCGGGATCACCGAATGGAACTTGTCGTTCAACGTGATGTCGGGCGAACGGGTCACGTCGTCATTGTCAGCCATCATTGCCCCTTTCAGCATGATTGAACATATCCGTTCCTATGCTATACCTCATATGGCATACAAAACAATGTATGACGTATCGGGACGCCGGCCAGCGGGCAATCGTCGACAAGGTCGATCGATCACCGCGGCCGATCGATCCTGCTGACCGGATGGGCGATCAGGTCACGTTCGATCCACGCCATCACCAGATCGGCGAGACGGTTCACCTCCTCGTCGCTCAGCGCGCGGCCTTTGGGAATATGATGCCATTTCTCGATGCATCCGCGACAGCAGGTCGCGGTCGCATGCTGCGCGGTGAATACCGGATGTCCGCGCCACGGCGTCTGCCGACCGTCGTTGCGCGGTTGCGCGTCCCCCACCCGCGAGCGCAGCATGTCGCGCGCATGCCGGTCGATCACGACCCGCCCCTTCGCCCTGGCGTACGCGCGATCCCGTTCGTCGAGCGTGAATTTCGCCCGGAACGCGGAATGCGACAGGCGTTCCAGCGTCTCAGACACCCACTCGGATTCGTATCCAGTCATGACCATTCACCACGACGACGGTGTAGCATGCCAGCGACCGCAACGCAGGAAGTCAGTCGCATGACGGACGGCGCATGGCATCGCCTACGCCGCAGGCAGGCAGCTGGGACCGAACAGGCTCTTGATGTCGGCGAACAGCGTCGTGTCCCGTTTGACGCGGAACCGGTCGCCGAACGTGAGCACCTGCGCGTTGCCCTCGTCATCGACGATGGCGAGCTGCACCTCGCATACGCCGGGGTGTGCGTGGAGCACCTGCGCCAAACGGTTCACGTTGCCGCGGCTGAGCGCCATGTTCGGCAGCGTGAGGACAAGCGGCCGTTCGTCGGCCGCCTCCAGCGTCGCCGTCTGCATTTCGGTGGCACGCAGGCTCACGGTCTCGTCGCGCACCTCCACCTGACCGCGGATCTGCACGATCGAGTCGACGATGAGTTCGGAGAACGCAGCCTCGTACACCTTGCCGAAGAACATGCACTGGATCGAGCTTTCCATGTCCTCGACGGTGACGATCGCCCATGCGTTGCCCTTCTTGGACACGCGCCGGTCCACGCCGGTGATGAGGCCGGCGATCGTGATCTGCTGGCCGTCGCCCATGGTCTTCGCACGGTCGATCAGATGCGCGATCGACATTTCGCGCAGTCCGGCCAGCACCGACTGCATGCCGCTGAGCGGATGGTCGGACACATACAGGCCCAGCATCTCCCGTTCGAAGTTGAGCTTGGTCTTCTTGTCCCATTCCTCGATGTCGGGCACGGTGACGGCCGCGTCTCCCATCGCCTCCGCTCCCCCGTCGTCATCGTCGGCGAACAGGTCGAACTGTCCTTCGGCCTGCTTGCGTTTGAGTCCGACGACGGAGTCGATCGCCGCCCCGTGGATCTCGTACAGGGCGCGGCGGTTCGGGTCGATGGAGTCGAACGCCCCGGCCTTGATCAGCGATTCGATCATGCGCCGGTTCAGCGCGCTCAGCGGCACGCGTCTGATGAAGTCCATGAAGTTCACGTATTTGCCGCGCGGGCCGTTGCGCTCGGCGATGATGTCCTTGACGGGGGCCTCGCCGACGTTGCGGATGGCGCCAAGGCCGAAACGCACGACGTCGCCTACGGCGGAGTACTCGTACACCGATTCGTTGACGTCCGGCGAGAGCACCTGGATGCCCATGCGGCGGGCCTCGCCCAGATACAGCGCGGTCTTGTCCTTGTTGGTGGACGCGCCCTGCAGCAGGGCGGCCATGAACTCGACCGGGTAATGGGTCTTCAGATACGCGGTCCAATACGAGATCAGACCATAGGCCGCGGAATGCGCCTTGTTGAACGCATAGCCGGAGAACGGGACCAGGATCTCCCAGATCGCCTCGGCCGCCTCCTCGGAATAGCCGTGCTCCTTCATGCCGGCGAAGAACGGCACCTTCTCCTTGGCCAGCACCTCCGGCTTCTTCTTGCCCATGGCTCGTCGCAGCACGTCGGCCTTGCCGAGCGAGTAGCCGGCGAGGATACGCGCGGCCGACTGCACCTGCTCCTGGTAGATGATCAGGCCGTAGGTTTCGTCGAGCACCTGTTTGAGCGGTTCGTCAAGCTCGGGATGGATCGGGGTGATGCGCTGCAGGCCGTTCTTGCGCTTGGCGTAGTTGGTGTGCGACTCCATCGACATCGGGCCCGGTCGGTACAGGGCGATCAGTGCGGAGATATCGTTGAAGTTGGTCGGCTTAAGGGTTCGCAGCAGCGAGCGCATGCCGTCGCCATCGAGCTGGAAGACGCCCAGGGTGTCGCCGCGCGACAGCAGTTCGTAGGTCTCCTTGTCGTCAAGCGGGATCTTGGTATGGTCGATCTTGCCTTTCCCGTTGAGTTCGATGTTGCGCAGCGTGTCGCGGATGGTCGTGAGGTTGGACAGGCCGAGGAAGTCCATCTTGACCAGACCCAGCGTTTCGCAGGTATGGTATTCGAACGTGGTGGTGACGGTGCCGTCGACTCGTTCGAGCAACGGCGACGTGTCGGTGATCGGCTCGGAACCCATGATCGTGGCGCACGCGTGCACGCCGGTCTGGCGGATCAGCCCCTCGATGCCCTTGGCTTCCTCGGTGACGCGCCTGACGTCGGGATCGGCGTCGTAGAGCTCGCGGAACTCACGCGCCTCGGCGTACCGTTTCGCGTTCGGGTCGAAGATGTCGTGCAGGCTGATGTCCTTGCCGCCGGTTGCCGCCGGGGGCAGCGCCTTGGTGACCTTTTCGCCCATCGAGAACTCATAGCCCATGATTCGGGCGGAGTCCTTGAGCGCCTGCTTGGTCTTGATGGTGCCGTAGATCACGCACTGGGCCACCTTGTCGTGGCCGTATTTGTCGGCGACGTACTCGAGGACGTGCGCGCGCCCGTCCGGGTCGAAGTCGACGTCGATATCGGGCAGGGAGACGCGTTCCGGGTTGAGGAAGCGTTCGAAGATCAGACCGTGCTGGATCGGGTCGAGTTCGGTGATGCCCATCGCATAGGCGACCATCGCGCCTGCCGCGGATCCTCGGCCCGGCCCCACCATCACGCCGTGCGTCTTGGCCCAGTTGATGTAGTCGGCGACGACGAGGAAGTAGCCGCAGAACTGCATCTGGCAGATCACGCCGCATTCGTAGTCGGCCTGCTTGAGCACGTTGATCGGCACGTCGCCGTCGTAGCGCTTCTCAAGGCCTTCCTCGACCTTCTTGAGGAACAGCGAGGTCTCGTCCCAGCCTTCGGGGCATGCGAACTGCGGCATGAACGCGCCGTCCTCGTGGTCGTCGAACATGACGTTGCAGCGTTCGGCGATCTCCAGCGTGTTGTCGCAGGCTTCGGGCAGGTCCTTGAACAGTTCGCGCATCTGCTCGGCGGATTTGATGTAGTAGCCCGAGCCGTCGAACTTGAAGCGGTCCGGATCGTCGAGTCGGCTTCCCGAGTTGATGCACAGCATCGCGTCCTGCGCGTCCTTGTCCTCTTCGAGCACGTAATGCGAGTCGTTGGTGGCGAGCAGCGGCGCATTGAGCTTCTTCGCGATGGTGAGCAGGTCCTTGGTGACCTGCGTCTCGATCCTCAGGCCGTGGTCCATCAGTTCGATGTAGAAGTTGTCGCGTCCGAAGATGTCCTGCAGTTCGCCGGCGGCGCGCAATGCCTCGTCGAACTGGCCTAGGCGCAGACGGGTCTGGATGATGCCCGACGGGCATCCGGAGGATGCGATCACGCCCTTGGAGTACGTGGCGAGCACCTCCTTGTCCATACGCGGGTAGCGGGCCACGCGTCCTTCGAGGTTGGCCACCGAAGAGGCCTTCATCAGGTTGACGAGGCCTTCGTCGTTTTCGGCCCACATGGTCAGGTGGGTGATCAGACCGCCGCCGGACACGTCGTCGGAGCGTTGCGCCTCGGTGCCCCAGTGCACGCGGGACTTGTCCTGACGCGCGGTCTCCGGCGTCACGTACGCCTCGATGCCGATGATCGGCTTGACGTCGGCCGCCACCGCGGCGCTCCACATCTCATAGGCGCCGTGCATGTTGCCGTGGTCGGTGATGCCCACGGCGGGCATGCCGAGTTCCTTGACGCGCTTTACCAGAGCCGGGATTTTCGATGCGCCGTCCAACAGCGAATAGTGCGTGTGATTGTGCAGATGTACGAAGTTTCCCGATTCAGCCATGTGACCAACCTTACCGTATGGCCTCGCTTGGGACGTTTCAGGGGGAACCGCACACGACGGCATCGCATACGACACGCCCGGATTCACCGTCGGAACCGGGACACGCCCGGACTGTGGATAACCGGGTACCTTTCGACCACATGTCCCGTTCCGGCTTGTCTACGCGAACGGTCGTCGTCGAAGATGGTCTCACCGTCATGAGAAGTCCAGTGACGGCATCCGCAGGGAAAGGATCTCCGATGAATGCCGATCAGAGTGCCGGGCACGATATGCGGGGTCGCTCGGGCGCGGTGACTCCCGTGCCGCTGCCCGCACGCGGCAATGCCGCACGCGTCATCGGCGCGGTGCTGATGGGGGCGGGCGTGATATTCGCGCTTGCCGTGCTCGCCGGCATGGCGTATCTGCGCCGAGGCGTCTATGATCCGACGGATGTGTTGGCGCTGTTGTTCGTATGCGTGTCGGTCATGGCCTCCCCGGTCTGTCTGATCACGGGGGTCATCGTTTCGGCCATCGCTGCCGCATCAGGTCGAGCGCATGCGCGAGATCGGCCGGAACCTGCGATTCGACCGTAGTCCACACGTGGGTGCGGGGATGGCGGAATTCGAGTTTCATCGCATGCAGCCACTGGCGTTCCAATCCCAGTTCGGCCGAAAGCACCGGGTTGGCGCCGTACATCGGATCGCCCACCAGGGGATGGCCGATGGATGAGAAATGCACGCGGATCTGATGGGTGCGGCCCGTTTCCAGGTTCACAGAAACAAGCGTGGCTTCGCCGCCGAATCGTTCCATCACGTCCCAGTGGGTGATGGCGGGTTTGCCCGCCGGCGTCACGCAGAACCGGAAATCGGAGACCTTCGCGCGACCTATCGGGGCGTCGATGGTGGCCCTGTCCTCTTTCAGGCATCCCTGCACAAGCGCATGGTACGTCTTGCGCACCTCGTGTTCGGCGAACTGGCGACGCATTTCGACGTAGGCGAGATCCGACTTGCAGACCAGCATCAGTCCCGACGTGCCTACGTCGAGTCGGGACACGATGCCCTGCCGTCCGGCCGCGCCATACGAGGTGATATGGACGCCGCGCCTGAGCAGGCTGCCCAGCACGGTCGGACCGGTCCATCCCACCGAGGCATGGGCCGCCACGCCCACCGGCTTGTCTACGACGACGATGTCATCGTCCTCATAGACGATGGCCATGTCGTCGGCGACCGGCTCAGGTTCGACCCGTTCCTCGACAAGGTCGAATTCCACGGTTTCCCCGGACATCAGCGTGCCGGATTTGGAGATGTCGCGGTCCAACACGCGCGCCTGGCCGCTTTCAATGAGATCGGCGGCTTTGGCGCGCGAAATGCCCAGCATTTTCGCTACGGCGACGTCGAATCGTTTGCCGACCAACGCGTCGGGAGCGGGAACCAGTCTGCTCATAGGCGCTCTCCGCCTTTCGACGAGTCCCTCCCGTCAATGACGTCGTCCTCGGACTTCGCTGCACGGACTTCGGGAGCCGGCTTCGCGATGCCGGCGACCGGACCGTCACCGACCGACGCAAACGACGTGCCCATCATGATCAGCACGACGATTCCGACCCCGGCCAGCATGAGCCAGATATCCGCCACATTGCCGACGGACCATCCGTAATTCAGGAAATCCACGACCTTGCCGTTGAGGAACCCGTCCGCATAGGCGACGCGGTCGATGAGATTGCCGAACGCGCCGGCAAAGGCCAGCGCGAGAAACAGTGTCCACCGCATCGACGCCGTGCGCAGGGAGAGCACCGCCAACGCGACGCACGCCGCAATGGCGAGCATGGAGATCACCCATGTCATCGACGAGCCGAGTCCGAGCGACGCACCTGGATTATGCACGAGGGTCAATGACAGCAGCCCCGGAATGACCGGTACCGTATGTCCGTCCGCAAGTACCGCCTGCGCCCAGAATTTCGTGAGCTGGTCGATGGCCAGCGCGACGGCCGCCACACATGCAAAGACGGCCACGCGCGTGCGCGGCCGTCCCTGTCGAGTAGTCATATGAGAATACCCGTCCTGTGTCTCACTGGCCGGACTGCTCGGTCTGGCTGTAGCTGTTCGTGTCCGACACCTGGTTCATCAGACCGGTGAGGAACTCGGTCAGACGGGTGCGGTAAGCGCTTTCGAACTGCTTGAGGCCCTGAATGTTACCCTCGATGACCTTGGTCTGGTCGGTGAGGTTGTCACGGACCTGCTGCGCGTAGTCGTCGGCGGCGGAACGGGTGTTCTTGCTGTACTCGTCGGCCTCGTTGCGCTTCTTCTTGTCGTACTCGGAAGCGCGGCGCTGGACCTCGGCCTCATAGGCGTCGCCGTCCTCGTGCTTGTTCTTGAGGTACAGGTCGGCATCCTGACGGGTCTTGACGGAGTATCCGTCGGCGTCGGCGCGCACGCGGTCGGAGTAGGCGTCGGCATCGGCGTGCGTGCGCTTGCCGTACTCATCGGCCTCGGAACGCGTACGGCTGGAGTAATCGTTGGCCTTGGTGATCAGCTCGTTGTACTTGGCCTGGCTGGCCTCGGTGATTTCCTTGGCCTGCGCCTTGCCCTTGTCGACGTACTGGTCGTGCAGCTGCATGGCGAGGGTGAGCATCGCGGTGGCGCGCTCGGGCTCGGTGCTGGCCGCGGCCGCGGCGCCGGCGATCTTCTGCAGGCTGCCGGTCTCGGTGCTCGGCTCGACCTTCGAGACCTGCTCGCGCAGCTGGTTCTCGCGCTGCTTGGATTCCTCAAGCTGCTTGGTGAGCTCGCGGACCTGGGCCGCGGCCTGCTGGGCGGCGGCGACCTGCTGCTGGGCGGCGGCCAGCTGGCGGGACAGGTTCTCGCCGTTGGCGCGGAAAGAGTCACGCTCGCGCTTGATGGCGTTGAGCTGGTCGGCCAGGGCGTCGTTGTCGGACGCCTTGGCGGCCTGGGCGGTCAGCTGGTCGATCTGCTTGTTGAGCTGGTCGACCTGGCCCTTGAGCTGCTCGTTCTGCGCGGTGAGGGCGCGGTTGCTTTCCTCGGCCTCACCGAGCTTGGCCTGCGCCACCTTCGCGGCCTGATCGCCCTGTCCGGCGGCATTGCCGGCTTCGGACTTCAGGCTCGCGTTTTCCTTCTGCAGCTCCTGCACCTGCGCGGTCAGATCGGAGATCTTCTTGTTCAGGTTGGCGACGTCCGGGCCGAGCGACTGCGTGGCCGCACCGGCGGCGACGGCCTGCTTGCCGAGCGCCTCGACGGTCTCCGTCACCTGATCGAGGAAATCGTCGACCTCGTCGACGTCATAGCCTTCCTTGAATCGAACCGTCTGGAAGGTATGCTCCCGTATATCCTTCGGAGTCAACAAAGCCATAAATCTTTACACCTCGCTTTGGGGCCATGCCTCGCTGTGTTGGTATCAACTCACGATGCTATCACGGACCCCACGCCAATGTGCCGATTGTGTGCCGATTCCGGCGGTTTTTTTGTCCGTTTGCGGCACGGACCGACCTCAGATGAGGATGCGGAGCACCACGAGCGCGAAGTACAGCACGAGGAAGCTCACGTCGAAATACACCGCTCCCATGGGGATGGGACGAATGTAGCGGCGCAGCCATCGCAACGGGGGCTCGGTCAGGCGGTATATCACGTCGATCAGCGATGCGACCACTCCGGCCGGCCGCCATCGGGGCGCGAGCACGAACGCCCAGTCAAGGATCATACGGATGAACAGGATGGTGATGTATACGTCGATCGCCCAGTTCACGATACGCGACAGCAACAAAAACAGCATGCCCCCAGCCTATCAAGAGGACCGGGGACATGCTGAACGTTCGCTGAACGTC
Source organism: Bifidobacterium aerophilum (assembly GCF_010667685.1). Taxonomy (GTDB): domain Bacteria; phylum Actinomycetota; class Actinomycetes; order Actinomycetales; family Bifidobacteriaceae; genus Bifidobacterium; species Bifidobacterium aerophilum. The sequence continues at coordinate 55,926 of NZ_WHZW01000005.1, forward strand.
TACGCAAGGCACGCTGCGGCAGCCGCACCATAAGCGCTCATTGCCGCGTGCCGAACGGAAGCGGCCGGGAAAGACAGTCAGTCGGAGAACAGGTCATGCGCGGAGGAAGGCGTCTGCGTTTCCTCCACCTTGATGTTGACCTGCGCCGGGCTGAGCAGGAACACGCGCGGAGTCACCCGTTCGATCGATCCGCGCACGCCGAACACGACTCCGGCGGAGAAGTCCACGATACGATACGCGACCGCCTCGGGAACGCCGGTGAGGTTGAGCACGACCGGCACGCCGTCGCGCAACGCACGGCCGACGAGCTGCGCGTCGTCGTACGTTTTCGGATGGATCGTGGTGATGCGGCTCACCCGGCTTTGGAACGGGTTCGATTCACGGCCCGATGCGGCCGGAGCCTGCGCCGCGGCCGCGGGCTGGCCCATCGGGGTTACGGAATGGTCGGAGTCGAAGCCGGCTTCCTCGGTCGGCTCCTCCTCGTACTGGTCGTCGTCATCCACGACGTCCGTCATGCCCAGATAGGACATCGCGTTCTTCATAAACCCTGCCATGCAAGTTCCTTTCGATCCGGCTTAGGCTTTCGGCCCATGATCCGATTCAGCGCAGAAAATCCGGGATGTCGAGATCGCCGGGGTCATTGGGGGAAACCACCGAATGCTCGGAGGTCTCGTCAAAGGAGCGCGAGGCGACGTCACCGGCGGCCGGAACGTAAGTCTGCGGCTGGACGGCGGGAGCAGGCTGCTGGACCGGCACCGGCTGGGAGACGGGAGCCTGCACCGGAACCGGATTCTGGGCCACAGGCTGCTGCTGGACGGGAGCCGGCTGGGAGACAGGCGCGGCCGGCTGTGCGATCAGCGGCTGGGCGGCCGGCGCGTCGGCGACGGCTTCGGGGGTCTTGGACTTCGGGTCGAAGCCCGCGGCGATGACGGTGACGCGCACCTCGTCGCCGTAGGCGTCGTTGAGCGCCAGACCCCAGATGATCTGCGCCTCGGGATGGATGGCCTTGCGCACGAGCTCCGTCGCGGCGGCGGCCTCCTGCAGACCGAGATCGGTCGGGCCGGCGATGTTGATGAGCGCGCCGTGCGCGCCTTCGATGCTTTCCTCAAGCAGCGGCGAGCTGATCGCGATCTCGGCCGCCTGGGTGGCGCGGTCCTCGCCGCGCGCGGAACCGATGCCGAACAGGGCCGTGCCGGCGCCGCGCAGAACGGTGGTGACATCGGAGAAGTCGACGTGGATGTAGGAGTTCATCGTGATCAGGTCGGTGATGCCCTGCACGCCGGCCAGCAGCGCGGTGTCGGCGGTCTTGAAGGCGTCCACGATGCCGACGGTGCGATCGGACAGCTCAAGCAGGCGGTCGTTCGGGATGACGATGAGCGCATCGACTTCCTTGCGCAGGTTGTCGATGCCCAAGCTGGCGGACGCGGCACGCTGCGGGCCTTCGAAGGAGAACGGACGGGTGACGACCGCGATGGTGAGTGCGCCCTGCTGGTGCGCGGCCTTGGCGACGATCGGGCTGGCGCCGGTGCCGGTGCCGCCGCCCTCGCCGCAGGTCACGAACACCATGTCGGCGCCCTTGAGCGCCTCTTCGATGTCGGACTGATGGTCCTGCGCCGCCTTCGCGCCCTTTTCCGGGTCGGCTCCGGCGCCCAGTCCACGGCTGGTATTGTCGGAAAGCGAGATCTTCACGTCCGCATCGGATCGCAGCAGATCCTTTGCGTCGGTGTTGACCGCCACGAACTCAACGTTTTGCAGGCCTTCGGCGATCATGCGGTTGACGGCATTGCCACCCGCGCCGCCGACACCAACGACCTTGATGTTGGTTTTGTCGTTGAACTGCTCGTTCTGGGCGATTTCGCTCACCATTGTCTCCTGTCACTCACACGGTCACGCATAACTCTATCGCAGAACCCCTGATAAAGGAGTCACTTTTCTCAGCGTGTGTCGGCGTTTCGCGCATAGAATACCGCATTTTTCACGATATCGCACCCATGCGTGCGCCCGGCTCAGTAGCTGGCGTCCATCGGGTCGTCGCCGAACAGCGTTTCGCGCTGTTCGTGGGTGGTCTGACGCGATTCGAGCCACCCGTACGGCAAGTGCACCTTCTTGGCGAAGCGCACGCGTCCGCGAGGCTTGTCCTTGACCCTCTCCGGGAAGGTCATCGCCGGTTCGAGCCGTCCGATCTCACGGCGCACGTCGTCAAGGCTTTCGCATTCCATGAACGCCTTGCGCGTGGATCCGCCGACCGGGAAGCCCTTGAGATACCACGCGACGTGCTTGCGCAGGTCATGCACGGCCATGCGTTCGTCGCCGTCATAGAACTCGGCCAGGAGCTCGGCATGACGTTCGATCACACGGCTCACCTCGCCGAGCGTCGGGTTGACGCGCGTATCGTCGCCCGCGAACGCGTGCTTGATGTCGGAGAACAGCCACGGGCGCCCCTGGCATCCGCGGCCGATCGCGACGCCGGCGCAGCCGGTTTCGCGCACCATCTCGAGTGCATCGTCCGCACCCCAGATGTCGCCGTTGCCGAACACGGGGATGTCGAGCGCCTCGACCAGTTCGCCGATGCGGCTCCAGTCGGAATGGCCTCCGTAGTATTCGGCGGTGGTGCGCGCGTGCAGGGTCACGGCCGCGCATCCCTCTTCCTGCGCGATGCGGCCGGCTTCCATGAACGTCTCGTGCTCGTGGTCGATGCCGACGCGGATCTTCGCGGTGACGGGGATGTCCGCTTCGCTGCACACGCGCACGACGCGCTGGATGATCCCACGGAACAGATCGGTTTTCCATGGCAGGGCCGATCCTCCGCCGCGGCGGGTCACCTTGGGCACCGGGCAGCCGAAGTTGAGGTCGACGTGGTCGGCCATGTCCTCATCGACCACGATTCTCGCGGCCTGTTCGACGATGGCCGGATTGACGCCGTACAACTGCAGCGAGCGGATCTTCTCGCTCGGCGCGAACCTGCACAGGCGCAACGCTTTCGGATTGCGGGCGACGAGAGCGCGGGCGGTGATCATTTCGGCGACGTACAGGCCGTCCGGACCGTATTCCTCACACAGCACGCGGAACGGCCAGTTGGTCACGCCGGCCATCGGCGAAAGCACGACCGGAGTCGGCACGGTGATCGGGCCGAGCCGGACCGGCGCGATTGTCGCCGGTTCGGAGGACCGAGCCGACTCGGACGCCGGCCGAGACGATCCGTCGGCCGCCGCGGCCATGTCCCCGCGCGGGTCAAGTCGCTCTCGCTCGCGGTCATGCGCGGTGATCACGGTTTCAACATCCTTGGCTTTCGTCACGATATGTCGTTCCTCATCTGATGGAATGGGTTCCGGATTGAATGCAAAAAGGTCAATAACGCATTTGGCCCCTCTGGCGAGGGGGCCGAGGTCCGTTCAGACGGATGGCGGATCAGTACAGGCCACCGGCCTCGTTGATCTTCACGGAGTCCGGCCAGGCCTCGCCGCCCATGGCGACGGGCTTTTGCGGCACGTGCGTGCGCTTCTCGCCGATACGGGCGTCGACGTATTCGGCGACCTTGTCGAGCGAGATGCGCTCCTGGTTCATGGTGTCGCGGTCGCGGATCGTCACGGCCTGGTCGTCGAGCGTATCGAAGTCGACGGTGATGCACAGCGGAGTGCCGATCTCGTCCTCGCGACGGTAGCGGCGGCCGATCGCGCCGGCCTCGTCGTAATCGATCATCCACTCGTGCTGGCGCAGGTCGGACGCAAGGTTCTGCGCAACGGTCTGCAGCTCGGGCTTCTTGCTCAGCGGCAGCACGGCGGCCTTGATCGGGGCCAGACGCGGGTCGAGACGCAGGACGGTGCGCTTGTCGACGCCGCCCTTGGTGTTCGGGGCCTCGTCCACGTCGTACGCGTCCACGAGGAAGCACATGAGGGAACGGGTAAGGCCCGCGGCCGGCTCGATGACGTACGGCACGTACTTCTCGCCGGTGGCCTGGTTGAAGTAGCTCAGGTCCTCGCCGGAGTGCTTGGCATGGGCCGACAGGTCGAAGTCGGTACGGTTCGCGATGCCTTCGAGCTCGCCCCAGTCGGAACCCTGGAAGCCGAACTTGTATTCGATGTCGACGGTGCGCTTCGAGTAGTGGGCGAGCTTGTCCTTCGGATGCTCATAGTGGCGCAGGTTCTCCGGCTTGACGCCGAGGTCGAGGTACCACTGGGTGCGCGCGTCGATCCAGTACTGGTGCCAATCCTCGTCGGTGCCCGGCTCGACGAAGAACTCCATCTCCATCTGCTCGAACTCGCGGGTGCGGAAGATGAAGTTGCCCGGCGTGATCTCGTTACGGAAGGACTTGCCCATGTTGGCGATGCCGAACGGCGGCTTGGAACGCGACGAGGTCATGACGTTCTTGAAGTCCACGAAGATGCCCTGCGCGGTCTCCGGGCGCAGGTAGTGCAGACTGTTCTCGTCCTCGACCGGGCCGAGGTGCGTGCGCAGCATCATGTTGAAGTCGCGCGGCTCGGTCCACTTGCCGCGGGTGCCGCAGTCGGGGCACACGATGTCGGCCATGCCGTTCTCCGGCAGCTTGTCGCCGTGCTTCTCGGCGTAGGACTCCTGCAGCTTGTCGGCGCGGTTGCGCTTGTGGCAGTTGAGGCACTCGACCAGCGGGTCGTTGAACACGGCCACATGGCCGGAGGCGACCCACACCGGGGTCGGCAGGATGATGGACGTATCCACGCCCACCACGTCGCCACGGGTGACGACCATCGAGCGCCACCATTCGCGCTTGATGTTGTCCTTCAGCGCGACGCCGAGCGGACCGTAGTCCCATGCGGAGCGGGTGCCGCCGTAGATTTCGCCGGCGGGGAACACGAACCCGCGACGCTTCGCGAGGGACACGACTTCATCGAGTTTGGATACAGCCACAATGCACCTTCTGGTTTGAACGGTTTGGGGACTTGATATTACCGTGCCGAGTCTAGTTGGCGGCGATGACAGGGCGCGCGACTCGGTCAGCGACTCCGCCGGCCGGTTGGCCGGCGAACCCGCACGGATACGAGGAAAGCCCCCGGCGATGGACCAGGGGCCTTCCTCAGTTGCCGTTACCGTCCGCGGCCCTCACGGCCGGGGCGGACCGTCGTCATGCGCGGCGTCGACGACCCAGGGCGATGCCCGCGCCGGCTGCCATCATGAGGCCGGCGGCGACGGCGACGGTCGTCACCGCGGCGCCGGTGGAGCTCAGGCCGCCGGGCTTCTCCGTGAGGCCCTCACGGGCCGCGGTGAGCGCGGAAAGCGCGGCATCGACCTGTACCTGGGTGGCGGAGGCGTTGGCGCTGACGGCCTTGGCCTGGGTGAGCGCGGCCTCGTACACCTTCCACGAAACAGCCGTGTACTTGGAGGAGTCAAGCTTCTCCGCCTCGATCCTCTTGATCGCGGCATCGAGCCTGGACTTGTCCACGCGGTCCGGGTCGGGCGTCGGGGCAGGCGTCTCGCCCTTCATGGCCAGCGCGTCGAACGCGGCCTGAAGCGCGGTCTTCGCGTTCGCGACCTCCTCTGCGGTGGCGTCCGTCTTGGCGCTGATCTGCTTGGCGTAGTCGAGCGCGGCCTCGTACACCTTCCACGATTCCTCGGTGTACTTGGATGAGTCGAGCTCCCTGGCCTCGACGTCCGCGATCAGCATGTCGAGCGCGGACTTGTCGACCTGCCCAGGCTCCGGCTCGGTGTCCTTCTCCTTGAGCGCGGCACGGGCGTCGGTCAAGGTCCTGAGCGCGGCGTCGACCTCCTCCTGCGTGGCGTCCGTCTTGGCGCTGACGGCCTGAGCGGCCTTGAGCGCGTCGGCGAATGCGGACCAGCTGTCCCGCGTGTACTTGGACTCGTCGAGGTTCTCGGACTCGATGGCCTTGATGGCCTTGTCGAGCTCGGTCTTGTCGACGGCGGGCGCGGGCCTGCTCACGGTGATGTCGATCGTGGCGGTCTTGCCCTTATAGGTGACGGTCACGGTCTCGTCGGTCTCGGCGAGCTTCGCGTCGAGCGCCGGATTGAACGTGAAGCCGGCTGCGGTGTCGTCACCGTAGGTCACGTCCTTGGTGCCGTCGTCGCCGTAGTGCTCGGTGATGACCAGTCCGGCCGGGTCGAAGGACTCGCCGACCAGATAGGTGCGCCTGGTCGGCTGCGTCCTGACGCTGATGGACTCCAGGGTCGGGGCCGGCGGTTCCGGCGTCTCGCCGTTCACCTTGATGGTGAACGTCTTGGTGACGGAGCCGCTGTAGTCGACGATGCCCTTGACGGTCACGCTCGCCTCGCCGGCGGCGGTGTTGTTCGCATATTCAAGCACATAGTCGACGCCGTAGGCGAGCGTCCTGCCGTCAAGTCTGACCACGACGTCCTTCGTGTCGAAGACGGCCGGATTGTCGGCGTCCGCCTTGTCGACGGTCAGCTCGGAGGGCACGGTGACCTCGGCCTTGCTGATGTCGGTGGTCTCGACGGCCTTGCGCAGACGCACCTCGGCGGCGGACATGAACCGGTCGTTGCCGGAGTCGGCGTACGTGTGGACGGCCTTGAGACGCACGTACTTGGTGGTCACCGGCTGATCGAACCTGGCGATCTTCCACTCGTGGTCGGTGGTCCAGGTGCCGGTGCCGGCGTCGGTCCAGTCGGTGCCGTTGTCGGAGACCTGCAGCTTGTACTCGGTCACGTTGCCGTTCTTGCTGGAGGCCGGACGCGGCAGGTAGCGCAGGGCGTCGAGACTGGTCGGCTCCTTGAGCTCGAAGGCGATCCACAGGTCGTCCAGCGTGGTGGGCGTCCAGTTGGAATGCCAGTACGTGCTGACGTCGCCGTCCACCGCGAACGCCTTCGGGCCTTCGGTCGAACCGCCGCCGGACGTCTGCTCGCTGCCGACGGTGACGGTCATGTCGCCGGCCGGGTAGTCGCGGGCATCGGAGTCGGCGGTGTCCTCCTGTTCCTTGCCGAGATTGATTGCGAAGGTCTCGCGCGTGGCGTGGTCCTCGGACTCGGTGATTACGCGGATCACGTCGTTGTGGGCGGGCAGCACGGTCACGGACGCGTTGTCCTTGCCCACGGCCTCGACGTCGGCCACGATGGCCGGCGTGTTGTAGGAGCCGGAGGCGAGTGCGGATTCGGAGACCGCGGTGCCGTTGACCTTGAGGGATGCGAGGCCTGCCGCCGTGTTCGTGGTGAACGTGGTGGTGGCGACCTTGAGCTCGATCTCGGTCAGGCCGGTGCTCGTCACGCCGCTGGAGGCCCTGGTCTCGGAGTTGGTGACCGTGAAGCGGATGAACGTCGCGCCGGTGGGCGCGAAGTCGTAGGTGTACGGCTTGACGCGGTTGGACGATTCGGCCGGGGCGATGGTCTCCTCCACGTTGAGCCGGGTCCAGTCGGTGCCGTTGTCGGAGATCTCGATCTTCGTGGTGCCGGCGTCCGGGAAGGTCACGGACGAGCTGTCGCGGAAGAAGTACATGACGATCTGGCCGAGCGTCTGCTGGGTAGCGTACTCGAACGTGATCTGCGCCGTGTTATGACCGGCCTTCGACCATGCCCAGTTGGTCCATGCGGACGGGTTGGCGCCGCCGGAGAGGTTGTCGTCGACGGTGGTGGAACCGTTCTTGATGGCGTCCAGCGTGTCGGACTGAGAGCCTTCGGGGATGTCCTGCGTCAGATTCATCGCGTTGCCGGAGACGCTGTCGCCTATCGTCACGTTTGCAGTCTGCACGCGGATGGTGGCGGTGACACCGATCTCCTTGCCGAAGACGGTCGCGATGCCGGGCACGACCACGGTGCCGGCCTCATCGTACTCGCCGTCGGCGGGCTTGGTCCAGGTCACGGCGAAGTTGGCGCTGGTCACGGTGCCGTCGGAGAGCACGAGCGGGCGGGATTCGGGCAGTACGGCGGGCATGCCGACCTGGGTCGTGGCCGAGTAGTTGAGCAGCGCGCCGCCCTCGTCGATCATCGTGACGCGCACGCTGATCGTCTGGTCGGCGACGGTGCCGGTCACGGTGAACGTGCCGGTCTTGGATGCTTCGTCGGTGACCACGTTCCATGTCACGTTCTGGCGGTCCTTGGTGCCGTCGGAGTAGCGCACCTCGACGTCGGACGGCAGCATGGGCTTGTTGCCGGTCTTCACGTAGTAGTTGCGTGCGTAGTAGAATCCGTCGATGGTCCTGGCGGTGCTCGCGCCGGGTACGGCGGTCGTGGTGATCGTCGTGGTCGCGGGCTTGAGGCCCTCGGCCGTGGCGGTCACCGTGATGCCGCCCGCGGTCTTGGTGGACTGGACGATGGCGACCAGCTTGCCGCTGAAGGCCTTGCGATTGTCGTCCTGATAGGACTGGTGGTCCGTGGTCTTGCCGTTGTCCACGCCGACGAGCTTGCCGGCGCCCTCGACCTTGAACGTGACGCGGTCGTCGGCGTTCGGCACGACGTTACCGTCGGCGTCGGTCACGTCGACGGTGATGTAGCTGAGGGACTTGCCGTCGGCGGTGAGCTTGGTGGCGTCGGCCTCGACCTTGAGCTGGGATGCGACGCCGGTGGTGGTCACACGGGATCGGCCCTCGGTGTCGGTGATCCGCCTGCCGTCTTTGTCGAACGCCTCGGCGGTGATGGTGCCTTCGGCCCACTTGACGTTCCAGGTCAGGTACATGTTCTTGTCGGCGGTCGCGTTCTTGTCGGCGCCGTCATAGGTCTGGTACGTATAGCCTGCGTCGGTGGTGTGCGTGGTGAAGCTCTTCTCGCCGATCAGCCGCTTGTCGGAGCTGCCCTTCGGAGTGAAGTACAGCTTGACCGTGGCGGCGTCGGTGTAGACGACGACCGGCACGTTGCCGCTGGAGTCCTTGGCCACGACGTCGCCGTTCCACGCCGGCAGGATGTGCAGCGTGTGGGACTTCGTGTTCCACTGGGAACGGTAGAAGTAGTAGCTGTCCTTGGGCAGGCCGGCGGTGTCGACGATGCCGAAGTAGGAGTTCTTCGGTGACGGCCAGGTGCCCTTGAAGCCGGAGTCGGTGCCGTTCCACGGGGTCGGCTCGCCGAGGTAGTCGAAGCCGGTCCACACGTACTCCCCGGCGACGAAGTCGCGCCGGATCACGTCATACCAGGCGGAGCTGGCGGTCGCGCCCCAGCCGACGGCGTAGTTGTCGTACGAAGTGAGCTGCTGATCGCCGGTCGCGCCGGTGGTGACGTTGTAGATGCCGCGGCTGTTGATCGACGAGGCTGTCTCGGAGCCGTACAGCTTCCACGTCGGGTGGGCCTGATGCGTCGAGTCGTAGAGCCTGCCGTCCTCATAGTTGGCGCCCACGACGCCGCCTGCGGCGGTCAGCGAGTCGCCCATGGTGTTCGATTCGGTCCAGTTGGCCTTGATCTTGTTGTCGCCGTAAGTGGCCGGGCGGGTGGCGTCGGCCGCGTTGGTCCAGCGGGTGAGCTTGGCGGAGATGTCCGGGAAATCGGAGACGCCGCCGGAGATGCCCTCCATCATTTCGTTGCCGGTCGACCACATGATGATGGACGGGTCGTTGCGGTCGCGGTTGATGGTGGCGGTCAGGTCGAACTTGGCCCAGGACTCGTCCTTGTCTCCGCCGAGAATCCGGTTGTCGGATGCGATGGTCTTGTCGAAGTACTTGGCGTAGTCCTCGGTGTTGCCGTTCTTGGCGCGGTTCCAGCCGTCGAAGATCTCCTCGATGACGAGGATGCCCTCCTCGTTGCAGATGTCGATGAGGGCCTTGGCCGCGGTGTTGTGCGTGGTGCGGATCGAGTTGACGCCCATGTCCTTGAGGATGCGGACCTGGCGGGCGATGGCGCTGTGGTTGGCGACCGCGCCGAGCGAGCCCTGGTCATGATGCATGGAGACGCCCTTGAGTTTGACCTTGACGCCGTTGAGCGAGAAGCCGGTGTCAGCGTCGAAACCGGTCCAGCGGAAGCCGTACGTGGTGTCGTAGGTGTCGACGGTCCTGCCGGCCACCTGCACCTCGGTGCGCACGGTGTACAGGTTCGGGTTCTCGACGCTCCATAGCTTCGGCTGGGCGGCGGTGATCGTGGACGCCACGTCCGCGCTCTCGCCGGCCGCGACGTTCGTGGCCTCGGTGATGACGGTCCCGATCGCGGCGGAGGTCTCGCCTCCCTTGGGGAACACGGTCTGCTTGAGGGTGACATCGGCGGCCGCCTCCGTGTCGTTGGAGACGGTGGCGGTAAGGTTCATCGTCACGTCGCCGCCGTTCTGCTCGGCGAGCTCCGGCGTGGCGACGGCGACACCGTTGCCGGCGACGTGCACGCCGTCGGTGACGGTGAGGGTGACGTCACGGTAGATGCCGGAGCCGGAGTAGTAGCGCGAGGACGGGGTCTTGTGGTCGACCTTGACCACGATGGTGTTCTCCGCACCGAACCTGGCGGCCTTGGTCAGGTCGAAGGAGAACGGCGAGTAGCCGTAGGGATGCTCTCCGAGCTTGACGCCGTTGAGCCAGACGGTCGCGTTCATGTACACGCCGTCGAAGTTGACGCTCACCTGCTTGCCGGCCAGGCCGCGGTCGAGAGTGAAGGTCTTGCGGTACCAGCCGGTGCCGCCGGGCAGGTAGGCGCTTTCGGCCTCGCCGGACTGCGTGTAGTCCTGCGTGATGCTGTAGTCGTGCGGCAGGGAGATCCGTTGCCATGCGGAATCGTCGAAATCGGGATCCTGCGCGGCGATGGCGTCCGACATCTTGAACTTCCAGTTCGCGTCGAAGTCGGTAGTACGTGCCTGATCGGCCTCCACGCGGTTCGCGTAGACCATTTCGGGGGTGGAGCTCATCTGCGTGGTGGAGTCGGCACGGGTCGCGGTGTCATCAGCCGATGCGTTTATCGCTCCCATGCCCAGTGGAACGGATAGGGCCACGGCTGCGGCGAAAGCCACCACGCGGCCACCAATTCGGTGCGCTGTCATTCAGTTTCTTTCTTCATTGAAATCAGTGAGCGTCCGCAGTGACGCTCTCGATAATTATGCGGTCGTCATATCGTCACGGCGCAGGGCCGAACCGGTATCACTCACCGTGTTCTTCCTTAGTGTACAGAACTCGGCGACATTTATGCAAAGATCCTTAACAATTTAACCGGCGTCGGCGCGTCGGCGGATGGGACCACGTCGCAACAGCGAGAAAACGCCACGTCTCGTCGATCCCGCAACGGCAGATCTCGCCGCACCCAGGCCAAGCCGCAGAACAAGGCAAATACCACGCGGCACCATGACACGCAAGACCTATGTCCATATTGGGCCATACGTTTAGTGATGTAATGCAGGGGAACCCGGCCGAATGCCGGGTTGAGAGAGGCGCAAGCCTGACCCTTAGAACCTGTTGGTTAAGACCATCGTAGGGAGCAGCGATATGAGCGATGATTCGCATACCGATACGCAGTCGCATTGTTGCGGTTGCGCCGATCAATCCGCCGCCGGACCGTGCGGCCCCGACGACCTTACCTCCATACGCGGGCGGATCGCGCAGGCCGTGCGCGACGTCAGGGAACGCACGCCGCTGGCGCAGTCGTTCACCAATTTCGTGACGATCAATCTCGTCGCGAACGCGCAGCTGGCGGCCGGAGGCACCGCGGCGATGAGTTTTCTGCCGGACGACGTGATCGACACGGCGTCGATTTCCGGCGCGGATTACATCAATGTGGGCACGCTGCTGCCGTTCTACAAGGACGCGCTTCCGCAGATCGCCCGCGCGTTCCGCAAATCCGGCCACAAATGGGTGCTTGACCCGGTCGCCGCCGGCATCGGCAAGACGCGCACCGAAATCCTGCGCTCGTTCCGTGCCGCTCCCCCGACGATCGTGCGCGGCAACGCGTCGGAGATCATCGCGCTGGCGACCATGTGGGGTCTGATCTCCCCCGACGGGACGAGCCGGCCGGCCGGCGTGGAGTCGGTGGACGACGTGGACGCGGCCGTCGAGCCGGCGAAGACGCTGGCGACGTTCCTTGCGCAATCCGCGCCGGACGCCAGGGCCGCGGTGGCCGTGTCCGGCAAGGTCGACCTCGTGACCGACGGCGAACGGGTCTACCGTCTGCCCGGCGGCAGCGCGATGATGACGAAGATCACCGGCGCCGGCTGCTCGCTGGGCGGCGTGACCGCAACGTATCTGGCGGTCGCGGAACCCTTGATCGCCGCGCTGGCCGCCTCATTGCTGTTCAACCGTGCGGGCGAGATCGCCGAAACGAAATCGGACGGCCCGGGCACGTTCCAGGCGCACTTCCTCGACGCGCTGTGGAACCTGGCGCCGGAGCAGGTGGCGGGATCCGCGATCGACCTCCGATGAATCCAAGACTTTCCTATTAATCAACCCAAAAGGAAACCACATGAACAACTATCCATTCGCATCGATGCGCGACTCGTTCGACCTGTCCGCGTATTTCGTCGTCGGCCCGCAGGACACGCACGACCGACCGGTCACCGACGTGATCGAGGAGGCGCTGCGCGGCGGCGCGACGTTCATCCAGCTGCGTGCCAAGGACGCGGACGCCAAGGAGATCACCTCGCTCGCGCAGGACATCGCGCAGATCATCGAGGACAACGACAAGTCCGATTCGGTCGCGTTCGTGATCGACGACCGCGTGGATGTCGTGTGGCAGTGCCGCAACAAGGGCATCAAGGTCGACGGCGTGCACATCGGCCAGACCGACATGGAGCCGCGCGAGGCCCGCGCGATGCTCGGCGACGATGCGATCGTCGGCCTGTCGGCGGAGACCGAAAGCCTCGTCAAGATCATCAACGAGCTGCCCGACGGCTGCATCGACTACATCGGCGCCGGCCCGCTGCACGTCTCCACGACCAAGCCTGAGGCTTCGGTCGGCGGCAACGACGGCTCCGGCCGCACGCTCGACGCGGACCAGATCAACACGATCTGCTCGGCCTGCGACTTCCCGGTCGTGGTCGGAGGCGGCGTGACCGCGGCCGACATGGACATGCTCGCGCACACCAAGGCCGCCGGCTGGTTCGCCGTCTCCGCGATCGCCGGCGCCGACGACCCGCAGGCCGCGACCCGCGAGATGGTCGAGGGATGGAAGGCCGTGCGCGGCGAGACGAAGCACGGCTACGCCAAGCGCGTGATCGCCGAGCCGGAAGTCGCCGATGCGGCCACCGAGTCCGCCGAACCGAAGTTCACCAACGCGAAGGAAGCCAAGGAGGCGGTCAAGCTCGCCAAGCAGCAGCGCGTCGACATCGCCGCCCGCGGCTCCAAGCAGCGTGACAAGGCGCATATCCGCAAGACCAAGCCGGTGCATTTCGAGAACCAGTTCGGTTCCTACGACCTTGAGGTGCCGTACACCGAGATCAAGCTCTCGGACACGCCCGGCGTCGGCCCGAACCCGCCGTTCCACGACTACAACACCGAAGGCCCCAAGTGCGATCCGAAGGAAGGCCTCAAGCCCCTGCGCCTCGACTGGATCCTCGACCGCGGCGACGTGGTGGAGTACGAGGGCCGCGAACGCAACCTCGCGGACGACGGCAAGCGCGCCATCAAGCGCGGCAAGGCCACCAAGGAGTGGCGCGGCCGCAAGCACAACCCGCTCAAGGCCAAGGACCATCCGATCACGCAGATGTGGTACGCCCGCCACGGCATCATCACCCCGGAGATGAAGTACGTGGCCGAGCGCGAGAACTGCGACGTCGAGCTCGTGCGTTCCGAACTCGCCGCGGGCCGCGCGGTCATGCCGTGCAACATCAACCACCCGGAGGCCGAACCGATGATCATCGGATCCGCCTTCCTTACCAAGCTCAACGCGAACATGGGCAACTCGGCCGTCACCTCGTCCATCGACGAGGAGGTCGAGAAGCTGACGTGGGCCACCAAGTGGGGCGCGGACACCGTGATGGATCTGTCCACCGGCAACGACATCCACACCACGCGCGAGTGGATCCTCCGGAACTCCCCCGTCCCGATCGGCACCGTGCCGATGTACCAGGCGCTCGAGAAGGTCGAGGACGACGCGTCGAAGCTGAGCTGGGAGCTGTTCCGCGACACCGTGATCGAACAGTGCGAGCAGGGCGTCGACTACATGACCATCCATGCGGGCGTGCTGCTGCGCTACGTGCCTCTGACCGCGAACCGCGTGACCGGCATCGTCTCGCGCGGCGGATCGATCATGGCCGAGTGGTGCCTGCAGCATCATCAGGAGAGCTTCCTGTACACGCACTTCGACGAGCTGTGCGACATCTTCGCCAAGTACGACGTCGCGTTCTCGCTGGGCGACGGCCTGCGTCCGGGCTGCCTCGCGGATGCGAACGATCCGGCTCAGCTGTCCGAGCTGATGACGCTGGGCGAGCTGACCCGCCGCGCGTGGGCCAAGGACGTGCAGGTCATGATCGAGGGCCCGGGCCACATTCCGTTCGACACGGTGCGCATGAACATCGAGATGGAGAAGGCGATCTGCAACGACGCGCCGTTCTACACGCTCGGCCCGCTGACGACCGATACCGCACCGGGCTACGACCACATCACGTCCGCGATCGGCGGCGTGGAGATCGCCCGTTACGGCACCGCCATGCTGTGCTACGTGACGCCGAAGGAGCACCTGGGACTGCCGAACAAGGACGACGTCAAGCAGGGCGTGATCGCGTACAAGATCGCCTGCCATGCGGCCGACATCGCCAAGCACCACCCGCACGCGCAGGATCGTGACGACGCGATCTCGAAGGCCCGCTTCGAGTTCCGTTGGCTCGACCAGTTCAACCTGAGCTACGATCCTGACACCGCGATCGCGTTCCATGACGACACGCTGCCGGCCGAGCCGGCGAAGATGGCGCACTTCTGCTCGATGTGCGGCCCGAAGTTCTGCTCGATGGCCATTTCGCAGAACATCCGCAAGCAGTTCGGCAACGCGGCCCAGCAGGAGCAGATCGTCAACGAATCCGCCGAGGAGATCGCCAAGGGAATGGCCGCGATGAGCGAGAAGTTCAAGGAGCAGGGCGGCAAGCTCTACACCACCGCGGAGTGAGATCCGTCCTGACCGCTTCCTCTGCTCCCATGCTTGGGGAGCTGTTCTTATGGTGAAATAGCTCTCCAGGCATGGATATCTCAGCTTCCCCTGAAGGGGGAGCTGTCAGCGAAGCTGACTGAGGGGGCGACAATGCCACCGCAGCCATCCGGTGGAGCGACGCCCCACACCACACCAATGAAAGGACCCTGCATGCCCACCACGCTTCCCGCCGTACTTGCGATCTCCGGGTCGGATTCGTCCGGCGGGGCGGGCATGCAGGCCGATCTCAAAACCATGCTCGCCAACGGCGTATTCGGCATGTCCGCGATCACCGCGATCACCGCGCAGAACACGACCGGCGTCACCGCGGTCGAAAACGTGCCGGCGGACATGGTTGCCGCGCAGATCGACGCGGTGTTCGCGGACATCCCGCCGGCGGCCGTCAAAATCGGCATGGTCTCGTCCGCCGAGATCATCGAAACCATCGCCGACCGGCTCGCCGCGCATCACGCACGCAACGTCGTGCTCGACCCGGTCATGGTCGCCACGTCCGGCGCGAAACTCATCGACGATGACGCGATCGCGGCCCTCACCGAACGGCTGTTCCCGCTGGCGACGCTGGTCACGCCGAACATCCCCGAAACCGAGGAACTGGTCGGCCTGTCGCAACACCGGTTCACCACGCTCGACTCCGCGCAATGGTCCTCCCCCGCCGCCTCGCCGCTCTCGCGGGCCGCGGACGTGCATACGGCGATGGAACAGGCCGGCCGCACCGTCGCCGGCCGATACGGCTGCGCGGTGCTGGTCAAGGGCGGTCACGGCGTGACCGATGCGAACGATCTGCTGGTCGGAACGGACGGCGCCGTCACGTGGTTCCCGGGCACGCGCGTCGACAATCCGAACACGCACGGCACCGGATGCACGCTGTCGTCGGCCATCGCCGCGAACCTCGCCAAAGGCGAGCCGCTGCCCGACTCGATCCGGCACGCGAAGGAGTATCTGACCGGCGCGCTCAACGCGCAGCTCGATCTCGGCCACGGTTCCGGGCCCATGGACCACGCGTGGGCCTGGCGATAACACTACGAAGGAGCAATCATCATGTCCATCGACCGCAACGCAGTCAGGCAGGAGGTCCCCATCGATCCCCAGACCGGCAAACCGTATCTCAACACGGTCGCCGCGATCCAGGTGTCCGTCTCCGGCGCCGGTTCCGAGGTCTCGCCGTACGTGGCGCAGGCGATCCAGGTGATCCGCGAATCGGGCCTTCCTCAGGAGACGAACGCCCTGTTCACCGATGTCGAAGGCGATCTTGACGACGTGCTGCACGTCGCCGGCGAGGCCGCCAAGAAACTCGCGCAGCAGGGGTATCGGACGAGCCTCGTGCTGCACATGGACATCCGACCCGGGTTCCGCGGGCAGCTGACGGAGAAACCGAAGATCGTCGACGAGATTCTAGCCAAAAACGCCTGATTCGTCCACTATGTGACCTTTCCCAGGTATCCGTCACACATACACCTAATCTATCGACAAGGTCAACGCTCACCTACACAATAGGTGGGCGTTCCGGGTTCAAGGCCGGTTTTCGGACACACCGCGCGCCCCACACAATGGGACCGTAAGGACGCCGATCCACCGACCAAGATTCCCAAGCAGAGGTTCGAATATCATGACTGCTGCCGAACAGCAGATTCCCGCCGCATCCGGCACCCGCACCCGCGAGGCCGCCGCGGATCCGGCACAAGTGCAAGACATCATTTCGCGCGTGGATCGCGCCCATGAAACCCCGATGTTCCATCGCATCGTCGCGCTCGTCGCGGCCGGCATGCTGATGGACAGCATCGACGTGTACATCGGCTCCGCCGTCGCGTCCAGCGCGTTGGCCACCGGCTGGTCCACCGTCAAGCAGAATTCGACGTTCATGTCGGCCGGCTTCCTCGGCCTGCTCATCGGCTCCCTGTTGGCCGGTTTCGTCGGCGATCTCAAGGGCCGCCGTGTCGCCTACCAGATCAACCTGCTGCTGTTCGGCGGTTTCACGTTCCTCGGCGCGTTCGCCCCGAACATGGCCGTGCTCTCCCTGTGCCGCCTGGGCGCCGGCCTCGGCCTCGGCGCCGAGATCGTGACCGGGTTCGCGATGGTCAACGAATTCGCGCCGATGAACCGCCGCGGCCACTGGTGCGCGATCGTCTCGCTCGTCGCCAACTGCGGCGTGCCGATCGCCATGCTGCTGTGCGCGGCCATCATCCCGCATTTCAGCTGGCGTCCGCTGTTCGTCGGCATCGGCTTGGTGGCGGCCGTGATCTGGTGGCTGCGCCGAGACATCCCCGAATCCCCGCGCTGGCTTGCCGTGCACGGACGCTATGCGGAGGCGGACGCGATCGTCAAGCAGATGGAGGCCAACGGTTCCGAACCGGCTTCCGCGTTCGACACCGCCGCCGACGCGGCCGCGCAGAGCCGCAACGCCGGCGGTCGTTCGCTTGGCATCTGCCTGCTCGTGGCGATCGTGGCCGTGGGCGCGACCAACGTGTGCTCGTACGCGTTCACCTCTTGGGTGCCGACGATCCTCGTCAAGCGCGGCATCAACCTGTCCTCGTCGCTGACCACGTCCACGCTCATGATGCTCGGCGCTCCGGTCGGATGCCTTATCGGATCGCTGCTCATCGACCGTATCGGCCGCAAGCGCACGATCGTGCCCGCGTTCCTGTTCACCGGCGTGTTCGGCATGGCGTACGCGTTCCAGACCTCGACCGCCGGCGCGATCATCGTCGGCTTCCTGCTCATGATGTGCCTCTACACGCTGATGGCCTCCGTCGTGGCGGTGTATGCGCCGGAGCTGTTCGCCACGAAGGTGCGCTTCCGTTGCGTGGGCCTTGCGAACGCGATCGCCAAGCTGCTCAACGTGTTGATGCCGATGGTGGTGGGCTGGATGCTTACCGCGCTCGGCGCGACCTCGATCTTCGTGTCGATCAGCGTGATCGCGATCTTCTCGATGCTTATCGTCGGCTTCTTCGGCGCCGAAACCTCCCAGCGCTCGGTCGGCTGATCCGGTTCGTTCGGACCATTCGCCTGCATCCTATGCGAAAACCAACGCGAATCACTCCGTTTGCGTTGGTTTTCGCATAGGATGTTCTGTTTTCCGCTCGCAAACCAACGCCGGTTCCCCTGTTTGCGTTGGTTTGCGAGCGGAAGAGTCATCCGATCAGGGGGATCATGCCGACCAATGTCCATTCGCAGGCCCCTGTCTCATGAGTCGGCGCGTCGATTCGCGAGACGGGGGCCGATACGTTCAACGTGCCGCCGCGCTCGGCGATGCGGGTACGATAGCGTGCGATCCCGGTGCCGAGAGACCGGCTCACGCCGGATGGAAGATCCTTGTCGGACGACACATGGTTCGGATCGGCGGCGATCGATGCCATGTCCACAAGCGCGATCTGTACGGCATCACGGCCGATACCGATCGTGAGCACGTAGCCGCCGGCCGGATCGGCATGCTTGGCGACGTTGCCGTACAGTTCCTCGAGCAGCCCCGCTACCAGCGCGTCCTGCGCGGCATCGTCGTTCACGTTCGTGACGATCGTCTGCCCGTCGAAACCGAGTTCCGCAAGCCGATGGTCGCCGGATCGCGCGATCGCGCGCAGTTGCGCGGCAAGAGGACAGTCCGCGTCGATGCCATGCGACGGTACGAAGGAGGGTCGCATCGCCGGCATCGCAACCGTTCCATCGGCCCGATCAGATGCCGCGCCATGAACGGACGCCTGCCCGTCGTGATCGGCTGCCGGCCAAACCCCATCGGAGGACGGCGACCGCCGCGCATCGCCTTCGATCACGCGGATGACCTGATGCGTGCGGTCAAGCGCGCCGGCCGCAACGTCGCGCAATTCGCGCAGTTCGTCGGCGCCCGGCCGCTTGCCGTCGGCGATGTCCTTGTCCAGTCTCAGGATCAGGTATGCGAGATCGTTCGACACGTAGTCGTGGATGTCCTGCGCTGCGCGGGCCCGCTGTCGGCGGTACGCGAGCTCCATGCGTTCGCTGTGCCGCTCATGGTTCCAGCGTACGGCCATGCCGCCGAGCAGGAATCCGGAGAACAGGACGACGACCGGCGCGACGCCGGACATGGCGACCACGCCGAGCAGGACATGATCGTTGGAGTCGAAGGTCCCCGACGATGATATCCAGGAGATACCGCCCTGAGTGCATATCCACACGCCCAATGCGGCGACGGCGATGGCCGTTGCCGCGCGACGATAGGCGTAGCCGAGAATGCCTATGGCGGTCAGAACGCTCAGAAGCATGGCCGACGGCATGTCGACCGCGGCGACGCTCAGTGCGATCCATGACGCCGTGACCGCGAGCGCGCCCGTCACCGGACGGAACGCCATGAGCATCGTCGCCGCCACGACCGCGAACACGCACGTCGCGTCCACAACCGGCATGGTACCGGAGGCCAGGGCTGCCAGGGTTTCGCCGGCGCACACCAACGCGACGACCAGCACTGCCGTCAGCAGCCATGCGTTGTCCGTCCGCCGGTCGGCGTCGGTCAGCCGTTCGAACCATTCAACCGTCATGTCCTCACCCCGCTTCCGCATGATCAGAACACATGTCGTCGCACGCAGATCGAAATCGCCTGAGCGCGGCTGCGCGCGCCGAGTTTGGCGAGCGCCCGCCGTTCGAACGTGGCGATCGTCGGCGTGCCGACGCCGAGCCGATCCGCGATCTCGCGCGTGGTCAGTCCATCCGCGTACAGCCGCAGAACGTCACGTTCCTTGGGCGACAGCGCCCCATGTCCGACGTCGTATGCCGCGTCCTCCAACAGCGTGTGTGCTTCGGCGGCGTCGAGAAACCGAGGTCCGCCCGATGCCGGGTCGGCGTCGGTTCCGGCATCGTTCGTCGCGAGTCCCTGCGCCGCCCGCCGGATCGCCACGGCCAAGCCGGCGAGGTCGGTTTTGCCGACCAGCGCCTGCATGCCGCATCGCGTCGCCTCGTCCATGAACGAATCGACCGCGTATGAGGTCACGCCGACCACACCCACGTCCGCGCGTTTGACGCGGATCGCACGGCATACCTCGGTGCCGGGAACGTCGTTCATCGACATGTCGGTCACGAGTACGTCCGGCCGTCGCGCGCGGTTCAGGCATCGGCTGATCGCCACCGCGCCGAGTTCGCACGTCCACAGACACTCGAATCGCGCGTCCATGCGTGCGATCATGGTCGAGAGCACGGCCACCGCGTACGGGTCGTTGTCGACGATGCCGATACGGATGCGCGCGGGCGCACCGCCGCCGTCACTGGCCGAACCGTCCGGCCGATCATCGCGGATCCCGTCCATGCACGCCCCCTTACGTATCATGCGCCTCGCGCGGCCGCATCGTCGCGCCGCGTCATACGGGCTATGACATCCATCATTCCACCGATCGCGCGTGTTCCATACTGGAATCACCACAACACGCCGAGCGGACGGGTGATCGTCGCATCGGCCAACCGATGCGAGGCCGCCGACGCCGCCCGGATTGGACGGTCATCGACCGGAAAGGAGGCCACCATGACCTCGCTTTATCCCAATGCGAACCCCGCGGAGCGCGGCCGGTCCGACACGACGCTTCCACGGGCCGATGCGGCGCGGCGCACACCCCGGCCCGTGCACGGATTCGCGCAACAATGCTCATGGAACCGCGCGCATTGGATCGGCATCATCGCGCTCTTCGTCCTTCTGTCGCTGATCCTGTATTCCCGGCTCGCGACGTTCCTGCCCGAACTCGACGGACGTCCGATTCCGGACGGCTTCACGTGGGTGCCCGTCATGACGGCGGGTTATTGGCCGGTCGGATTGGGCGTCGCGAATCTTGTTCTCGGTTCGATCCGTTCCGGCTCGCTCTCGTTTCCGTTGGTCAGCGCGCTGATGGGTCCGATCGGCTTCGGCTGGGCGCATCTGCGCATGCTCGGCTACGTCGAATACCATCGGTGGGACGACTGGCTGACGCTGATGCGCGAACACGGCGGCGAACTGGCCGTACAGGCATTGGGCGGCTGCGTGATATTGCTGCTCGCGTATACGGCGGTGGCGTTCTGCTGTTACTCGATCGGACGGTACGGGCTGCGCAGGCTGTTTCTCGCGC
This sequence comes from Bifidobacterium aerophilum, assembly GCF_010667685.1. GTDB lineage: Bacteria > Actinomycetota > Actinomycetes > Actinomycetales > Bifidobacteriaceae > Bifidobacterium > Bifidobacterium aerophilum. Next base: position 76,940 of record NZ_WHZW01000005.1, read on the forward strand.
CGGCCCCGACAAGCGCGAGCGGCCGTATGGTCGCGTGGGCGCGGCGTGACGCGGTGCGGTTCGGCTGCTGGCTGGCGATGGCGATCACGTACGGATTGGTGTTTGCGTTCTCGCTGATGCGCGGGCAGCTGGCGATGGCCGCGGTGCTGATGATCAATTTCGTGGTGCCGCCGGTGTTGCTGGTGACGTGCGGGGCGTACGCAAGCCGTGACGCCGCGATGTCGGCCGGACGCAGTGCACGACGGCATGGTTCCGCATCGATCGGCGACCGCCCGATGACGTCTGACGGCCGACGGGGCAACGCTCTGCCCTCATGGCTGCGTTCGGCGCTGTTTCCCGCGGTGTGCGCGCTGATCGGCGCGGCGCTGACGTTCGTGCTGTCCGCACCGTATCAGGACATGTGCCCGGTCGGCGGGGCGTGCACGCAGGTCGGCGGATGGTATATCGACTGGGCGGCGTTGACCGACACGGCGGCGGTTTTCCTTGTGATGTATCTCGTCGCCGGATATATCGGTTACCTCGCCGTGCTGATCGTCAGGCTGATCATGCGGGCCGTTCGCAGGGGCCGCTGATCCGCAGACCTCTCCCTCCCCGGTTCACTGCCCGGTGGAGGGAGTGGTGCCGTTGCCGCCCGTGGAGTCGGAATCGTCCTGCGAATCGCCTTGCGAACCATTGCCATCGGACGGCGTTGCGGGATCATTCTGCTCGGAGTCCTGCGAACCGGCGCCGGCGCCGGAATCATCCGATCCCTGATCGGCTCCGGTTCCGGTGCCGTTCGTGGTGTTCTGCGGGATGATCGGCATGGTGTCCTGTGCGCCGTTGTTCTGGATGATCTGCGCGTTCAGCGCGGTGAGCGCCTCGACGGACATGTTGACGTCGTCGCTGGCGGTCTGCAGCGCCTTGAGCGCATCCTGCAATGAAGTCATGGTCGGCTTGTCCTCCTTGAGCAGCGTGTTGGCCGTATCGATCGCCGTGAGCAGCGCGGCACGCGTGGATTCGTCGGCGACCGCTCCGGCGGTGCCGTCATACAGCGTCTGCGCGTCGGCGACGGCCGTCTGCAGCTGCTGTTTCGCCGCATTCCGGTCGGCGTCGTCCTTGGCGGTCCGGCTGACGGTCACCGCGTCGGCGGCCTTGGTCAGTGACGAGGCCAGTTCGGATGCCTTGTCGGCGGCGTCGTTCGCGTCGGCGGTCTGCGAGGTCAGCGCGGCCAGGGTCGCGTTCGCGTCGCACGAACTCACCGTACCCATGTCGTTCGCCTTGTCGACCGCGGTTTTCAGTGCCGTCACGGTGGTCGCGTCGGCCACCTGATCGGCCGTGATCTTCTGGGCGGCGGCGGTGGTTTTGAGGACGGAGGCCACCTTGTCGGCGGCGTCCTGATACCGGCTGTATGCCGACTGGCATGCGACGAGCTTGGCGGCATGGGTCTGTTCCGCCTGCCTGCCGTTCCACCAGAACACGCCGGCGACCGCCACGGCGGCAACGACGAGCGCGGCGGCGCCGGCGATCAGGAACCGGCAGTCGAAGACGAAGGAGCGGGTGTTGGCGGCATCCCCGTCCCCTCGCGACTCTTCCGGCGCGACGATGGGGCCGGTCTGCGTGATTTCGGCGAAATCCTCCGGAGAGGCCTCGATCACGTTGCTGGATCCGATGATGTCGGTCGCCGGTTCGGCGACGGCCCCTGTCTTCTTTGCCGTCCCGGCCGCATCGGTTTCGGACGAAGGGTTCAACGGCAGGCCCTGAGGGGGCGCCGGCACCGGTGGCACCGGCGGCATGACACTGGTGCCGCCGTCCGCGATGACGGTGGTGCGAGGCCCGTCATTGACGGGAGAACCGATGATCTGAGTCGGCGCGGCGTCGGGAGCCTCCTGCGAGGCCTCGGCATCCGTTGCGTCCGGCATCGTGGCCTGGCGTGCGCCGTCCGGCGAATCCGTCGTCCAGGTTCCCGTGATCGGGGGAATGGCGATCGTGGGGATGTCGGTCAGCCTCGACGGTTCGCCCGTCTCGATGGGCGGGAACGTGAAATCGACCATGGCCCCGTCGTCGTCCGGCGAGCTCACCGCGTCGAAGGAGAGACCCTGCGCGGGCACGGACGGCGTATCGGCATGCGTGCCATCCGATGACGCGCCCGTTGTCATGTCGTTCGTTTCCTGCGTCGCATCGGCGTTCGGCTCCCATTCGTCGTTCAGCATTCCCGTCCCCGTCCGTTCGTGTCTGATCATGTTCCACCACCATCATAGGGGGTGTTCGAGATCCCCGTGCCATTCGTCCATGAGCGGCACGGCCCGTCGCCGCGACATGGCGGCGTGCCCCTCGTATGATGAAAGGTTATGACCCAATCCCCCGCCCATGATGGCATCATGTTCGCCGATGAATCCAAATCCGACCTGCTCGACGACGCGCTGCGCGCCTATGCCGACCGCCGTCTCGCCTCACGCGCCGCGCTGCTTGAACGGCTGCCCGCCGTCACGCGCGTGCTCGCCGCGCTTGACGGAGACCGGCTGACCCTGATGCGGCTGGCGTATGGCACGCTGCCGGCCGATGACGTGATCGACGTCGAACCGTCCGTACTGCTGTCGTTCGCCGACCATGCGCTGATGCTGCGGCGCACGATGCCGTGGACGCGCGATCTGCCGGTCGACCTGTTCGTCCATTACGTGTTCTGGCCGCGCATCAACAACGAGGCGCTGGCCGACTGCCGGCCGACGTGCTACCGAGAGCTGGCGGATCGCGTGCGCGGTCTCGACGCCACTCAGGCGATGCTCGAGACGAACTACTGGTGCGCCGAGCACGTCACCTATCATCCGTCCGATGACCGTACGCTCAACGCGCTCGGAGCGTTGAACCTCGGCCTGGGCCGCTGCGGCGAGGAGTCGACGCTGCTGGTCACCGCGTTGCGCGCGATCGGCATTCCGGCCCGGCAGGTGTACACGCCGCGCTGGGCGCACTGCGACGACAATCACGCGTGGGTGGAGGCGTATGTGGACGGCCGTTGGCGGTTCCTCGGCGCCTGCGAGCCGGAGGAGGTTCCGGACCGCGGATGGTTCGACAAGGCGTCGACGCGTGCGATGCTCGTGCATGCGCGCGTGTTCTGCGATTTTTCCGAAGGGAACGTCGACGCGTCAGCGAGCGCCGGCGGCGACGGTTCGATGCTGTTGTGCAACCTGACCGCGGATTATGCGCCGACGACCGACCTTGCGGTGACCGTGACGGACGGCGACGGACGGCCTGTCGCCGATGCGAATGTGGCGTTCGAGCTGTTGAACATGGCCGAATACTATCCGATCGCGACCGCGGTCACCGACGGGCGAGGCATGGCCCGCATGACGCTCGGCAAAGGCAGCATCCGCGTGCATGTCAGCCGCGATGACGTGTTCTCCGACGTCATCGTCGACACCGCCGGCACCGATGCCGTCGCCGTCACATTGCCTGTCACCGGCAACGTCGTCGTCCCCGCCGTGTCATCTCGACCGGGTGAAGCGAGCGGAGAGATCCTGCCGTCCCCCACGCCCGGCGTTCCGTCATGGACATCCATCGACCTCGTCGCTCCCCCGAGCGGCACGCCGCACAGCCTGCCGTTGACCGACGAGCAGCAGCGGCGCACGGTCGCGCGCCGCGCCCGGGCCGAGGCGATGCGCACCGCGCGCGTGGCCGGATTCGCCGGACTCGTCGACGACACGACCCGCAGTGCGATCGCGGACCGGTACCAAAAGGTATCGCCCGATGCCGCCGATGTCATTCCTTCCCTGCTGACCGCCGCCGGCGCAAACGCGCCCGTCATCGCCGGTTTCCTGCTTGACGGCGATAATGCCGACACCGAGACAGGCCATGCCGACCCCGTCGTCGCCGACCGTGACCGTCTCGCGGTGCTGTCGGCGCTGAGTGTCAAGGACCTGTGCGACGTGTCGGCCGTCGCGTTGGACGACGCCGTGCGTTCCGCCGCGGCGGTGCGCGACATCACGTTGGACACCGTGCTGTCCGACGTCGCGCAAGCCGACCGGTACGATACGTACGCGCGTTACGTGCTCAATCCGCGCGTCGGCCATGAGCCGCTGGCCGGCGACCGTGCGCGGCTGCAATCCATGCTTGCGGCCGATGCGGATACGCTGCGCGCCCAGCCGCAACTGGTCCGCCGGTATCTGCTCGATCATATCGATGCCGCACGGTCCGGGGACGAGACGCCGGTGCCGATCTCCCCCACCGGCTTGCTGACGGCCGGCATCGGCACGCCGCGTTCGTTGGACGCCGCGTTCGTGACCGTGTGCCGCGCATTGGGCGTGCCGGCCCGGTTCGATCCGCAGACCGGCGAACCCGAGTATTTCCAAGGCGACGCGTTCCATCATCTGCCGGCAACGCATACGGACGACGATGGCGCCGCGTCGGCCGGGCGGATGGCGACGCTCACCGTCGTCGCCCCCGCTCGCGAACTTCCCGCATACGGTACCGATTGGAGTCTCGGCCGGCTGACCGACGGCGCGCACGGCACCGATTTCACGTCGCTTGACCTATGGGAGCGACCGTGGAACGGCAACCGCATGACGTTGACGGTCGAGGCCGGACTGTACCGGCTGATCACCACGGTGCGGTTGCCGAACGGCGGCCAGCAGACCAACGAGACGACGTTCCGGCTGGAGACCGGCGATGAGCGGACGGTGACGCTTGCCATGCGCACGCCGAGCGAGGATGAGCTGCTGGAACATATCGCCGTCGATGATGTGACGTTCCATGGGACGACGCATGATGATGGGAACGGGATCGGGACGGATGGTCACGAAGGTCCGGACGAGACGTGGCGCCTGTCGCAGCTGCTGCCCGATCGCGCGATCGTCGCGATTCTCGACGCGCACGGTTCGGAGCCGAGCATCCATGTACTCGACGAGCTGATCGCGCGTCCGCATCGCGATACGCACGACACCGGCCCTGTCGGAGAGGTGTCGGCCGATATTCCGGTCGTGTTCGCCGCATGCCCGGCCGACGCGCCGCTGAGCGCCACGCTGCGCTCGATGTTCGACGGACTCGGCGACGGCTCCCCTGCCGTATGGCGCTGCGACGAAACGACCTATGAGCGGCTGACGCGCGGAATGTACGTGGATCCGGACAAGCTGCCGATGATTCTCGTGACCCATAAGGAAGCGAACCGTATCATCGGCACCTATGCCTCCACCGGCTACAACGTGGGATCCGTCGACCTCGCCTTCCGCCTCGCGGCCAAATAGCGCGTCAAGACGACGATGGGCCTGTTGCGACGTTTGGCATCGCAACAGGCCCTGTCCGTGTCATCCGGCTTGACGCCGTCCGGATCGGTTGGTTTCCGACACGGACTGCGTCGACGCTCGCTACTTGAGCTTGCGTCCGGCGCACCACACCTCGCCGACCTGCCAAGTGGTCGGGTCGGTGAGCAGCAGGTCGGCGGCGTAGCCGGGGGCGACCAGACCGAGCGGCGCGCCGGTGACCGGGTTCGGCCGGTCGAAGCCGAACGCCTTGGCCGGGGTGAGCGTCGCCGCTTCGACGGCGGCCGGCGCGGCGATGCCGAGCTCGTTGACCGCACGCTGCACGGCGACTTCCAGCAGCAGCGTGGAGCCGGCGATGGCGCCGTTGGAGACGAGGCGGGCGTGACCGTCGACCACGTTCACGTCGAGCGCGCCCAACTTGTACGCGCCGTCGGGGCAGTCGGTGGCGGCCATCGCGTCGGTGACGAACGCGATGCGGTGCGGGGCGAAGCCGAAACCGAGCTCGACCATCGGGTTCTGCACATGGAAGCCGTCGTTGATGAGCTCGATGACGACGCGCGGATCCTCCACCGCCGCCGGGATCGGGCCGGGCTTGCGGTGGTGCAGGCCGTTCATCGCGTTGAACATGTGGGTCATGATGCCCGCACCCGCATCGAAGCCGCGCTTGGCGGTCTCGTAGTCGGCGTCGCAATGGCCGACCGCGGGCACGACGCCGGCGGCGGCGAACTGCTTGATGGCGCTGATGCCGTGCGGCAGTTCGGGCGCGATGGTGATCTGACGGATGCATCCGTCGGCGGCTTCGAGCAGCTCGTCCACGAGTTCGGGCACCGGATCCTTGAGGCATTCGGGATCGTGGGCGCCCTTGCGGGCCAGCGCGAGGAACGGGCCTTCGAGATGCGCGCCGAGGATGTCCGGACGCTCGTCCATCTTGGCCCGCACGTTCTTCAGGTTACGGCAGATCACGTCGACCGGATTGGTGATCAGCGACAGCACCTGACGGGTCGTGCCGTGCACGGCGTGTCCGGCGCGGGCGATGTCGATGCCCTCCGGACCGTCGTCGAACGAATGCTCCCATGCGCCGTGCGCGTGGATGTCGACGTATCCCGGGGTGAGGATGCGGCCCTGCGCGTCGATGATCGCATTGTCGTCGGCCGGGTCGATGCCGACCGAACGGCATGCGGATTCGAACTCCTCCTCGCCGGTGCCGGTGGCGAAGATCGTGCCGTTGGCGCAGACCACCCAGAAGTGGTCCTGCACGCCGCGCGCGTCCACCTTGCGCGCATGGTGGATGGCGACCGCCTGCGGCTCGCCGGCGAGCGCTGCCGTCACCTGTTCCACGGTCCGTTCTCGTGTTTGCGTCATATCGCGTTTCCTCCTTGACGAAACGAGCTCCCCGGTTGCGGGGAGCTCGCGGAATGGATCAGATGCCCTGCCAGGCCGGCTTGTGCTCGATCGCGTAGCGGTAGTAGTCCTTGTGACGCAGACGAGACGCGGCCTCCTCGTCGATGATGACGGTCGCGTGCGGGTGCAGCTGCAGCGCGGAGGCCGGGCAGAATGCGGAGACGCCACCCTCGATGGTCTCCTCGATGGCCTCGGCCTTGCCGGCGCCGAACGCGAGCAGCACGAGGTGGCGGGCCTTCAGGACCGTGCCGATGCCCTGCGTGATGCAGTGGGTCGGCACCTGGTTGATGTCGTTGTCGAAGAAGCGCGCGTTGTCGATGCGGGTCTGCTCGGCGAGGGTCTTGACGCGCGTGCCGGAGGCGAGCGACGAGCCGGGCTCGTTGAAGCCGATGTGGCCGTCGGTGCCGATGCCGAGGATCTGCACGTCGATGCCGCCCGCGGCCTCGATCGCAGCGTCGTAGGCCGGGCCGGCGGCGGCGATCTTGTCGCCATCCTCGAGCGGGGCGCCGTTCAGCACGTCGCCCGGCACGTGGACCTTGGCCGGGTCGAGGCCGAGGGGCTCGACGACCGTGCGGTGGATGGTGGAGTGGTAGGACTCCGGGTGGCTCAGCGGCAGGCCCAGGTACTCGTCGAGCGCGAAGCCACGGACCTGGCTCACGTCGATGTGCTCGGCCTTGACCTTGGCGGCCAGGGCCTTGTAGGCGGCCAGCGGGCTGGAACCGGTGGCCAGGCCCAGCACCGCGTTCGGCTTGCGCTTGATCAGTCCGGCGACGCAGTTCGCGTAGATCTCGCCGGCTTCGTCCTCGTTCTTGACGATGATGACTTCCGTCATTGGTCATCCTTTCCCGTTGCCCATGTCGCGCGGTCGGCCCCGTTGGGTCCCGCTGCGGCGCGGCAGGTTCCGTTTGGTTGTTTGCTCACTATGAGGACACGCCGTACGGCCCTCGCACCACATCGCGCGGCACCTTGGGCGCATCCCTAATTGTTAAGTGTACTTACATAAAGAGAAAACCGCCATCTTTCGGCGTTTTTCCAGTTGTTTACCATATATTAACCGCTATAATGAAAAGACAGTTGTTAGGATTACGCCGATGTTGTCCTTCCGTATGATGTTGATTCGGACCGAACACCACTAGCCAGGAAAGGCGGCATGACCATGGACGAACAAGCCTATACGGGATCGTTCCCGTTGCACACGCCAGGAAAGATATCCAAGGCGAGTCCGTCCGACGTGCGCCGCAAGAACCGCTCCCTCATCTTCAGCCTGCTGTTTCCGACCGGCCAGTGCTCGCGCGCCGAACTCGGCCGCCGCACCGGGCTGTCGCGTGTGGCCGTCTCCGACGTGGTCAACGACATGCTCGACGAAGGCCTGATCCGCGAGAACGGCTTCGAAACCACGACCACCGGCAAGGGCAAGCGCGGCACGCTGCTGAGCATCGACACGAGCCGGCTGAGGATCATCAGCATCGATCTGTCGCAGGACAATCTGGTGCAGGGCGCGGTGACCGATCTGCTCGGACTGCCCCAGCAGCGCATGGAGATCGCGCTGGGACCGGACATCCGCATCGGTGTGGACACCATCGTCCAGTTCGTGGACGAGTTGCGCTCGGACCTTGACGTCAACCGCATCGTGGGCATCGGCATCTGCGCGCCGGGCGTGATCGACAACGGCGTGATCCGCGCCTCGACGGCGCTCGGATGGCACGACGTCGATCTGAAGGCCACGCTGGAACGCCGTTTCGGCATCCCCGTATCGATCACCAACGACGTGACCTGCGCGATGCTGACCGAACGGTTCTTCGGACAGGCCGGACCGAACCTGCTGTTCGTCAAGAACGACCACGGCATCGGTTCCGCCACGCTTATCGACGACGTGCCGGTGGTCGGCGAGCATCATGCCGGCGGCGAGATCGGCCACATCTCGATCGACCCGGACAACGGCCCCGAATGCCCGTGCGGCAAGCGCGGCTGCATGGAGCGTCTGATTTCGGCCACTGCGCTGCGCGAACGGATGCGGCAGGTGCCGCCGTCGGAGCGCATGGGGATCATCCGGCAGGCCGGCGAATACCTGGCGACGGCGCTGGCGATGCCGGTCGGCATGCTCGACATCACCGACATCTGCGTGTACGGCCCGGCCGACATCATCAACAACACGCTGCTCGACGCCGCGCAGCAGCAGCTGGACCGTCTCACCGCGTCGACGTTCCACGCGCGCAGCGTGATCCGCCGGTGCCAGTGCGGCGCGGACATCACGCTGCGCGGCAGCGCCGTGTCCGTGGTACGCCACTACATCGAGGAATGGTGAGTCGACTTTCTCGCCCGCTCCGGCTCCACTCATTCCCATCCGCCCATATATCCACAGGCCGTAACCCAACACCAGCAAACCCCTCCCGTTGAGTTACGGCCGTTTCGCAGGCAAAAAGAGGCCGTAGCTCAACAATGGGACGCGGTTCCTGTTGAGTTACGGCCGACCGTGCGCGGGAATCAATCGTGCAGGAAGACGGTCATCTCGTTCTCGCCGCGGTTGGCCCACGCGAAGTACGGGATGAGGGTCGCGGTCACCGGCTCGCGGCGGACGGGCCGGTACTCGGCGTACAGCGGCGCGAACGCGGGCGACTCCGCGTCCGTGCCGGCCGGCACCGGCTCGCGCCATGCGGGCACCTCAAGGCGCACCATGTCACGCTCCACGTCATCGACCTCGCCCTGACCGTCCGCATCGATGCCGGCCGCGCCCGCGTGGAACTCGAACGGCACGACCTTGACCGAGTCCGGGTCGGCCAGGATCGCCGCCACGTCCGCGTGCAGCAGATGCAGGTTCGCGCCGTTGTCCCGCTCCTCGGCGCAGAACGTGATCGGGCCGCGCACGAACGCGACGCGGCCAGCGTCCTCGCGCACCATCGGATTCGCCTTCATCATGCGCACCGGCATCGGGAAATTGAACACGACCTCGTCGCCGTCATGCCACTGGCCGGCGAAGTACACGTAGCCGTCACGCACCGAACGCACGACACGGCCGTCGGCCTCGCCGGACGCCGAGATCGCACCCGCCGCCGCATCCACGGAACCGGCCCAACCCGGCAGACGGAACGCCAACGTGAACGTCGTCGCCTCCCCCAGCTTCACGACGACCTTGCCATCGCCCTGCCATGGCAGGTTCGCGTTCGTCGTCAGTTCGACCGCGGCGCCACCAAGCACCGCTTTCGCCACACCACCCATATACAGGTGCGTGTACAACGTCGAACCGTCATTGCCCACCGTGTATGCATACTCCTGCACCGACTCGACGATGCGCGCGATGTTCGGCGGGCAGCACGCGCAGCCGAACCACTTCTGACGCACGGTTTTGACGTGGCCGAGACGCTTGTCACGATGGTTTGCGTACGGATTGACTTCAAGCGGGTTCACATAGAAGAAGCTCTTGCCATCCAGCGCCATGCCGGCCAGCGTCGTGTTGTACAACGCCTGCTCCATCACGTCCGCGTATTCGGCCTTCGGCGCGATCTCAAGCATGCGGCGCGCGAAGAACGCGAGCGAGATCGCCGCGCACGACTCGGAATAGGCCGCGTCGTTCGGCAGATCGTAGTCGTACGAGAACGCCTCGCCGTTATTGGTGCCGCCGATGCCGCCGGTCACATACAGTTTCTTGTCCACGATGTTGCGCCACAGCGTCTCACACGCCTCGACCAGCGAATCATCGTCGGACAGTTTCGCCACGGCCGCCATGCCGGAATACAGGTAGCCGGCGCGCACCGCGTGGCCGACCGCCTCCTTCTGCTCGCGCACCGGCTTGTGCGCCTGCGCGTAGGACGGATCAAAATCCCAGTTGGCGTCGGTGTAGCCGGTGTCTTTGTCGCGCTTGTCCTCCGCCAAGAAGTAGTTCGGCTCGGTGCCGCGCTCGTCGATGAAGAACCTGGCGAGGTCGAGATACTTCTTCTCGCCGGTCAGGTCGGCCAGACGCGCCAGCGCCATCTCCGCGATTTCGTGACCCGGATAGCCTTTGCACTGGTCGGCTTTCGGTCCGAAATACTCGGCGGTGTAGTCCGCAAACCGGCATGCCGCCTTGAGCAGCTTGTCCTTGCCGGTGCCCTCGTAGTACGCGATCGCGCCTTCGATGAGGTGGCCGAGGCAGTACAGCTCGTGGTGCCAACGCAGGTTGTGGAACGCGCGGTCCATGCCGTTGAGGATGTAATAGGTGTCGAGATAGCCGTTGTCGAGCTGCGCCGCGCACACGATGTCGATCGCCTTGTCCGCCGTGGCCTCAAGCTCGGCGTCCGGGTGCTGGGTGAGGCTGTAGCCGACCGCCTCGATCCACTTCGAGAAGTCCGTGTCCTGGAACACGAAGCCGTAGAACTTGTCCGGATCGGGCGCTTCACCGTCTTTCGGGAGCACGGCAAAGCCTCGGTAGGAGAACTCCGGCGGGTACGCCTTGCGGTCGTCGTTTCCGTTCCTGCGCGCGTTCTGCGCGGCGGCGGCCTTGAAGTTGTGCATGCAGTAGCTGGGCGCGGCGCCGGGGACGTTGTCGTTGAGCGCGTTCCACTGGAACGGGATGACGGCGGTGCGCACGAGCTCCTGCTCGGCGTGCCAGAACGCGTCGGTGACGGTGACGCTGCGCAGTGCGAGCGGCTTGCTGTGCCGCGCGGCGGATGCGACGGCGTGCGGGTTGGTTTGGATGGACATGTGCGATGACTCCTTGAATGTTGTTGGGATCAGAATGGATAACTGAAGAGGTGTGTGATGCGTCAGCCTTTGACCGCTCCGATCATCACGCCCTTGTTGAAGTACTTCTGCAGGAAGGGGTAGATGACGAGCAGCGGCAGGGTGGAGACGATGATCACGCCGTATTTGATCTGCTCGGCGATGCGCTGGTTTTCGATGGCGTTGCGGGCATTCTCGAACACGTTGGCCTTGTTGGCGAGCAGGATGTTCTGCAATACCACCTGCAACGGCTGCTTGTCGGACGAGGTGACGTAGATCAGACCGGTGAAGTAGTCGTTCCAATGGCCGACGAAGTAGTACAGGCCGATCACGGCGATGATCGCGCTCGACAGCGGCAGCACGATTTTCACGAAGTATCCGATGTAGCTCAGGCTGTCGATCTGTGCGGCGTCATGCAGATCCTCGGGGATCGATGTCTCGAAGAACGAACGGGCGATGATCAGGTTCCACACCGACACGGCGGTCGGCAGGATGAACACCCACATCGAGTCGAGCAGGCCGAGATCCTTGTACAGCAGGTAGTTCGGGATCATGCCGCCCGCGAAGTACATGGTGAAGGTGAGCAGGAACAGCAGCACGCGACGCGGCTTGAACTCGCGCCGGGACAGCGCGAACGCACCGGGCAGCGTGACCACGAGGTTCAGCGCGGTGCCGAGCACCGCGTACACGATGGTGTTCCAGTAGCCCTGCCAGATGTCGCCGTTGGCGAACACCTTCCGGTATCCGGCGAAGTTCAGTCCGAGAGGGATGAGGGTGACGTCTCCGGCCGCGACCTTCGCCTGATCGGACACGCTGGCGATGATGACGAACCACAGCGGGTAGATCACGACGAAGCAGGTCAGGGCGATGACCGCCCAGATGACGATGTCGGTCACCCGGTCGCCGAAGCCTTTCTTCTGGCTGACGTGCTTGTTCCAAGGGATTTCGGGCGCTTTGGTTGCGACCGATGCGTATGCGTTGCTCATGATGGCGAACTCGTTTCTGGAAATTGCGGATGGTTAGAAGATGCTGGTTTCGGATGCGCGGCTCGCGATGAAGTTGGCGAGCAGCAGGAACGCGAAGTTGACGAGCGTGTTGAACAGGCCGATGGCAGTGCCGTAGGAGTACTGGTATCCGAGCAGACCCAGCTTGTACGTGTAGGTCGAGATGACTTCGGACGCCGGCAGGTTCATGGTGTTCTGCATGAGGAACACTTTCTCGAAGCCGACGGAGAGCACCGAACCCATGTTCATGATGAGCAGGATCACGCAGGTCGGCATGATGGTGGGCAGGTCGACGTACCGGATGAGCTGGAGTCGGCCGGCGCCGTCCATTTTGGCGGCCTCGTACAGCGACAGGTCCACGGAGCTCAGTGCGGCCAGGTAGATGATGGCGTTCCATCCGCAGTGCTGCCAGACTTCCGAAATCCAGTAGATCGGGGCGAACAGGTTCGGGTTGTCCATCACGCTCGATTGGCCGAGGAATCGCCCGATCAGACCGCTGTCGGGAGCAAGGAAGATGTTGATCAGGGAAACGACGACCACGATGGAGATGAAGTGCGGCATGTAGGTGAGCGTCTGCACGAATCCCTTGACCGTCTTCGATCCGATCTGGTTGATGAGCAGGGCCAGGATGATCGGGAAAATGAAGCCGAGCACGAGTGTGCCGAGGCTGACGCGCACGGTGTTGACGATCGTTTCGACGAACATCGGCGAGGTGAAGTACTGGTGGAAGTACTTCAGGCCGACGAGCTTGCCGCCGGTCAGCCCCGCGCCCGGCGTGAAGTCGCGGAACGCCAGCTGCAGTCCCCACATCGGCACGTAGGCGAACAATCCCACGAAGCCGAGCGTGGGCGCGACCAGCAGCCACAACTGCCAGTATTTTTGGAAATGACGGACCAGCCGTGCGCCGACGGACGGTTTTGCCTGATCCGTACCTCCGGTGGTCTGAATCATCGTTGATTGCGACATCGCATCCTCCGCTTTGATTGTGTGATATTGAGAAATGGTTTTCGTTGAAATGAAGAAGATAGATGAAACTTAAGTATTTTCGTTACCGAAAACGTTTTCTCTATGTCATGAGGATAGAGCCGACTCGCCAGAATGTCAATTCACTTCCGGCCGGATCATGCCACGGCACCGAACGCCGTATCTGACGTCGACATACAAAAACGCCGGCCCGCTTCACGCGGGTCGGCGCATCAGGAAAGAACGAGGTTCAGCAGTCCGTCGAGGCGCGGCGCATCAACGCGCACGACGCGTATTCCACGCCATGCGAGGGCTTGCCGTCCATCGCATCCATCAGACGGCGCGCCGCCAGCCGGCCGATCTCATCCAACGCGTTGGACATGCTCGTCAGCGGAGGGTTGGTGTTGAGCACGATCGGCCCCCAGTCGTCATGTCCCATCAGCGCCACGTCCTGCGGCACGCTGATGCCGTGCGTATGCAGCACGTCAAGCGCTCCCATCGCCAGCACGTCGCTTTGGCAGATCACCGCATCGAACGCGGTGCCCGCGTCGATCAGCCGCAGGATCTCCTGCCGCGACCATTCGGCCATCCATGTGCCGAAACGCGGAATGTTCACCGGCGTCAGGCCGAGTTCGTCCATCATCTCCATCGCGCCTTGCAGGCGGTCGATGGCGGCCTTCGAGCTGGCCTCGCCGCACACGATCGCGATCCGGTCACGCCCGATCTCGGCCATGTGCCGCACAGCCATGCGCCCCGCCTCTACGTTGTCGACCGTGATCGAACAGTCGCGCTCGTCGGACGACGCGGCGTACGCGTACACGACCGGCACCGGGACCTCCTCGTGCAGCGGCGGCCTGATGTTCGTGTTGTGGTTCACGATGAGCAGTCCGTCGACGTTGCGCGCGAGCAGCGCGTCGATGCACTGGCGTTCCAGCCTCACGTCACCGAAGGCGTTCGACAGCAGCACGGTCACGCCGTTGGCGCTCAACTCGTTCTGCACACCCGCCATGATCGGGCTGGAAAACGAGCCTTGGTCGGCCGCGAACATGCCGATCGACCCGGACTTGCCGGATACCAGCGTCTGCGCGATCGGGTTCGGTTCGTAGTTCAGACGCTCCGCGATCTCGTTGACCTTCTTGCGCGTCGCCTCGCTCACGCCCGGTTTGCCGCGCAGCGCCTTGGACGCCGCGCCCACCGACACCCCGGCCGCCCGAGCCACGTCGGTAAGGGATGCCCTTCCCAGCATGCCTGTGCTCCCCATGTCCTTACCACCGGCCATGACGCCCCCGATCGCACCAATTGTCTACAAAAACGTTTTCTTATTACGTTTATCATAAACGAACAGCGACGAACTCGGGGACGTCATGTCTCGGTATTGCCTATATGCCGTTTGTCTCCATCGGCGTCCGCCTACTTGACGTTCTCGTCGTAGAGCTTCTGCCAGGTCTGGATGCCCTGCTCGAGGCCGGAGTTGTTCAGCTTCTGAACATAGGCGTCCCACTCCCCATCGATGCCGCCGTTGACGACCCACTTCGAGAACTGCGACAGCGCGTAGTTCGTGACGGCGGTGTTGATGTTGGCCAGCTGCGTCGACTGGTCGGTGCTGGGCTGGACGTACGAGGGCATGTAGTCGTCGGACTCTGCGAGGGTCTTGTAGATGTCGCCGTACGCGGTCTCGACATCCTTGAGGACATAGTCGTCCTGCTCGCGCGAGGTGGCGTCCTTGGAGGTCAGCGTGACCTCCGGGGGAATCCAACCGGCGAAGTAGCCGTAGATGGCTTCCAGCTTCGGCTGGGTCTCGGCGTTGACCTGGGTCTTCTCGTAGTGGTGATTGCCCTTGTCGGTGGTGAACTCGGGGATGGAGCCGACGTACTGTTCGACGGAGATCTTCTCGCTGTACAGCGCGTTGACGATCTTCCAGATGGCGTCCTTGTTCGGGGCCTCCTTGGCCACGGACAGGCGGCCGTTGACGATCATGAACTCGTCGGCGTTGTAATCCCAGCTCGGCTCGCTGGACGCGGTCGCTTTGAGCGGCGGCAGCGAAACATAGTCGTACATGTTGTTCTGGCCGAAGGAGGTCAGTTCGTTGAAGCCGACCTGCACGCCGACGGTTTCCGGATCGGCCTGGATGTCGGCGTTGTACTTGTTCACGTCCTGCGTCAGGGTGTTCTTGGGCAGCAGCCCCTCGTCGACGAAGCGGTTCAGCATCGTCACCAGGCTCTTGTATTCGTCGGAGACGAGGAAGTTGCCGACCTTGCCGTCCTTGACGTAATAGCCGTTGACGCCGGCGGTGTTCTTCACGAGCTGCGTGGTGATGCCGGTGGACCCCATCATGCCGAAGATGAAGTTGCTGCCGATGGTGGTGGTGACGAGCGGCGCGAAGCTGAACGGCACCTCATCGGCCTTGCCGTTGCCGTTCGGGTCCTGCGTCTTGAACGCCTTGAGCACGGTTTCGAGCTCGTCCCACGTGGTCGGTTCCTTGAGGCCCAGCTTGTCGAGCCATTTCTTGTTGATCATGAGTCGGATGGCGGAATTCAGGTTGGTGCTGTCCTTGGCGCTGGGCAGGCCGTAGATGTGGCCGTCCTGAGTGACCACCTTCTCGGCGTTCGGATAGGTTTCGAAGAACTTCTTGACGTTGGGCAGCTGCTTGTCGATGTGGGGTTTGAGATCCTCGAACAGATTGCCGAACTGCAGCGTGGAGGCCAGATCCATCGCGCAGATGGCCACGTCGGGGATGTTGCCGGAGGTCAGCATGCCCGGACGCTGCTGCTGCCACTGGTTGGTGTCCAGATCGGTCCACTCGATGTCGCAGTCGCAGGCCGCTTCGAGCTCCTTGGTCCACGACATCTCGTCCATCTTCGGGCTGTTGGATACGTCGTGGACGACGCTGATCTTCACGACCGGCTTGCCGTCGGCGTTGACGCGGGTCTGCGATCCGCTGGACGAACTGCCGCATGCGGCCAGCGCGGACAGCGACATCACCGTCGCGGCGGTCGCCGCGATCATCTTGGTTATCGGCTTCATTGCTTCACTTTCTCCTTGAGTCGGAACCGTGGCGTTGAGCGAACCGTTCCGATGATGGTTTTGATGGATCAGTGAGAAAACGTCTTCGTTAAGGGCGTACGTCGTTGTTGATCAGGTTTGGCTTGATCTCCATCGAACGAAAACGTTTTCTTGATATGCATCATAAAGCTACGATTCCCAAAAGTCAAATGACATGTGAAAGACCTTCGCCTTACTAGATACTTACTTAAAGCTGCCGAACACGCCAGGAACACCGACAGCAATTTGCGAAACTCCATCACAATGCCTATATTGAACACAGATTTCGAAAACGTTTTCTGCGGTCTGTCGGAGTCGCGCTCCGCAGAAGTATGTGACGGAATCGCAGTACAAAAACGTTTGCGCATATATTGCGGCGCGACGCAGCGCGTCGCCTCCAGCGTTAAGGAGCATCATCCATGCCAACCCAACACACCATCACGGTCCGCACCGACGACCGCGTCAAGGAGCAGGGCGACCTGTTCGGCGTCTTCTTCGAGGACATCAATCACGCCGCCGACGGCGGCCTGTACGCCGAGCTCGTCCGGAACCGATCGTTCGAATTCGACCCGATCGACAACCCCGACTACACGCCGCTGACCGGCTGGACCGTACTGCCGCAAGGCGGCTCGACCAGAGCGACCGTCGCGGTCGACCATCCATTGAACGCCAACAACCAGCACTATCTCGTTCTCGGGCCGGCCGTATCCGCCGACGACGAACCGGCCGGCATCAGCAACGCCGGATTCAACGACGGCATCCCGGTGAGCGCGGACGACCAGTACGCGTTCTCCTGCTTCGCGCGCATCGACGACGCATCGGCCGCGAGCACGGCCACGCTGCGCGTCGAACTACGCTCCGCGGACCTGACGACCATCCACGCCGACGAGACGTTCACCGTCACAGCCGGCGAATGGACACGATTCGCGGCGACGTTCTTCCCCGACGCCGACGATCCGACCGCCGTCCTGGTCATCCGCAGCGACGAGCACGCGACCCTCGATCTCGACATGGTCTCGCTGCTCCCGATCGACACGTTCGACGACGATCACGTGCTGCGCCGCGATCTGGCCGAAAAACTCGCGGATCTCAAACCCAGTTTCGTGCGCTTCCCCGGCGGCTGCCTCATCCACGACGGCGCGTTCGACCCGGCCGCCCGCGACTCCGTCTACCGTTGGAAGTTCACCGTAGGACCGGTCGAGGAACGCCCGTCGAAACGCAATCGATGGAAGTACAACCAGACCTTCGGACTCGGCTTCTACGAATACTTCCGCCTGTGCGAGCAGATCGGCGCCGAACCGATCCCCGTCATCTCGCTCGGCTGCAACGCGCATCATCATCTGCAGGACGACATCGGGAACCTCCAGTCGTGGATCGACGACGCGCTCGACGTGATCGAATTCGCCAACGGTCCCGTCTACAGCACGTGGGGCAAGGTCCGCGCGCAGATGGGTCACCCGGAACCGTTCAACATGAAGTACATCGCACTCGGCAACGAAGAGGAGTACCAGGAGTTCTACGACCGGTACGAGATCGCCGTGCACCAGATCCACGACCGCTACCCGGACATCCGGATCGCCGGCAGCGCGGGCGTCTGCCCGTACAGCGACCTGTACGATCCGGCGTTCGAGCAGGGCGACCGGCTCGACACGCCGCTCATGGACGTGCACTTCTACCATGCGCCCGAATGGACGGTCATGAACGCCCACCGCTACGACCATCACCCATACCACACCAAGGTGTTCCTCGGCGAATACGCGACGCTCGACGACACCTGGTTCAACGCGCTGGCCGAAGCCGCGTTCATGACCGGACTCGAACGCGCCGTTGTTCAACAACGTGAAGTACACCGACTGGAAGCCGGACATGATCAACTACGACGGCCGCACATCCTATGGCACGCCGAGCTACTATGTGCAACGACTGTTCTCGCGCAACCAGGGCACGTCCCTGCTCGGCACCGGCGACGACATCACGCGCGGCCCGCGCTCCCGCTGGTCGGCGCGCGGCGACGCCTCGCTCAACATCATCAACGCGCCGTTCACCGTCAACCGACTGACGATCACCGATCTCGACCATGACGGCGCCGTCCTGCAGCAGGAATCCGGCATCGAGATGACACCCGACGGCACCGCCACGCTGCCGCTCGACCTCGCCGGTTGCGAACACTTCCGGATCGACCTCGACTTCACCGCGCACGAGAAGCTCGATCCGGAATCCTCCGGCACCGACGTCACCATCCGTTTCGCCGAAACCAGCCCCGACGACTATGTGGCGCTGGCCATCAACAGCTGGTGGGGCCGCATGCTCACGCTGCGCACCTACCAGCACGGCAAGGAGTCCTACTACAGCGCGATCCACGTCAACTACGCCGCGGAGACGACGCACCGCGCGCTGCTCGAGTTCGATCACGGCACGGTCAGTCTCGTGATGGACGGCAAGCCGATGCTTAACGAGACGCTGCTGCCGTATGAGCCGGACGATTTGTACTACTCGGCGGTACGCGACGCGGACGACACGGTGACCGTCAAACTCGTCAACGTGAAGGACACGCCGGCCGACGTACGGCTCGCATTCGACCACGCCGTCGACGCGACATACTCGGTCGAGCACATGGACGGATTCGCATTGGACGCGCGCAACGATCTTGAACATCCGGCGCGGGTCGCCTCCAGCGAGCGCACCGAACACGCGGGAGACGCCGCCACCGAACCGATGACCGCACTCGACTACCACGTGCCGGCCCACGCCGTGCACGTGCTGAAATTCCGGGTCGACTGATCCGTTCATCCCCATCCGCGCATCATCCAGCCATCATCCGAGCATCATCCATGTACGTTCAGGAGCATTCCATGTCCACGCAACATTCCATCTCGATTCACACCGACGACCGCGTCAAGGAGCAGGGCGACCTGTTCGGCGTCTTCTTCGAGGATCTCAACCATGCCGCCGACGGTGGCCTGTACGCCGAGCTCGTCCGGAACCGATCGTTCGAATTCGACCCGATCGACAACCCCGACTACACGCCGCTGACCGGTTGGACCGTATTGCCGACCGTCGGCGGCACTCGCGCGACCGTCGCCGACGCACATCCGTTGAACGCCAACAACCAGCATTATCTCGTTCTCGGTCCGGCCGTATCCGCCGCCGACGAACCGGCCGGCATCAGCAACGACGGGTTCAACGACGGCATCCCGGTGCAGGCCGGCAAACGGTACCGCTTCTCCTGCTGGGCGCGTATCGACGACGATTCGGCCGCGAGCACGGCCAAGCTGCTTGTCGAACTGCGATCGCATGATCTGACGGCCGTCCGGGCAACCGAGTCGTTTGCCGTCGCGGCCGGCGGATGGAGCAAGTTCGAGGCCGAGATGACCGCGGACCACGACGATCCGACCGCCACGCTCGTCATCCATAGCGATGACCGGGCGACGCTCGATCTCGACATGGTCTCGCTGCTCCCGATCGACACGTTCGACGACGATCACGTGCTGCGCCGCGATCTGGCCAAGAAAATAGCCGATCTCAAGCCACGGTTCGTGCGCTTCCCCGGCGGTTGCCTCATCCACGACGGCGCGTTCGATCCGGCGGCGCGCGACTCGGTGTATCGCTGGAAGTTCACCGTCGGACCGGTCGAGGAACGCCCTTCGAAACGCAGCCGTTGGAAGTACAACCAGACCTTCGGACTTGGTTTTTACGAATACTTCCGTTTGTGCGAGCAGATCGGGGCGGAACCGATCCCGGTGATTTCGCTCGGCTGCAACTCGCACGACCACACCGAGGACCCGATCGAGAACCTGCAGTCGTGGATCGACGACGCGCTCGACGTGATCGAATTCGCGAACGGTCCCGTCTACAGCACGTGGGGCCGCGTACGCGCCGATATGGGGCATCCCGAGCCGTTTGACATGAAGTACATCGCGTTGGGCAACGAGGAGGAGTATCAGGAGTTCTACGACCGGTACGAGATCGCGCACCGCCAGATCCACGACCGGTATCCGGACATCCAGATCATCGGCAGCGCCGGCGCCTGCCCGTGCAGCGACGTCTATAAGCCGTCGTTCGAACAGGCCGACCGCACCGGCACGCCGATCATGGACGTGCATTTCTACCATTCTCCGGAATGGGTCGTGATGAACGCCTACCGCTACCATTCGCATCCGTACCATGCCAAGGTGTTCATCGGCGAGTACGCGACGCTCGACGACACATGGTTCAACGCGCTGGCCGAAGCCGCGTTCATGACCGGGCTCGAACGCACGCCGGCCGTGGCGATGGCCTGCTACGCGCCGCTGCTCAACAACGTGAAATACCGCAACTGGGACCCGGTGCTCATCGATTTCGACGGGCAATCGTCGTATGGCACGCCGGATTATTACGTGCAGCGCATGTTCTCGCGCAACCAGGGCACGTCCCTGCTCGGCACCAGCGACGACATCGCGCATGTCGTGCCGTCCGGTTATCCGGTTGACGGCGCGGCGTCGATCGCCATCGGGGATGCAGGCATGACGATTGACGATCTTACGCTGACCGATCTGACTCAGGCCGGTTCGGCTGATGGCGGCGGCGTGACGCTCCAGCACGAGTCGCATGTCGTGCTCGCACCCGACGGCACGATCGCGTTGCCGTTGCGCACCGACGGTCGCGAACATTTCCGTCTCGAATTCGATTTCGTACCCGCCGTGCCCGCCGACCCCGGTTCGGGCGGCAACGAGATGCGCATCCGCTTCGCCGGCACGACGGATGAGGACTACGCCGCGGTCACGATCAACGGCTGGTGGGGCCGTGCGCTGTCGCTGCGCACGTTCGAGCACGGCAAGGAATCGTATTATGCCGTGTCGCACATCAAGTGCCTGCCGAACGTGTCGTATCACGCGCTAATGGAAGTCGACCACGGTACGGTCAGCTTCGCGCTGGACGGCGAGCGGATCTTCCGCGAGACGCTGCTGCCGTATGAACCGGACGATTTGTACTACTCGGCGGTACGCGACGCGGACGACACGGTGACCGTGAAGCTTGTGAACGTGAAGGACACGCCGGCTGACGTACGGCTCACGTTCGATCATGCCGTCGACGCGACGTACTCGGTCGAGCACATGGATGGATTCTCGTTGGATGCGAAGAACGATTTCGAGCATCCGGCACGGGTCTCGCCCAGCGAGCGCACCGAACACGCGGGAGATGGCGTCAGCCCGGTGTACGAACTGGATTACCCGCTTCCGGCACATGCCGTGCATGTTCTGAAATTCCGGCTCATCGGCGAAGAGAACTGAGCGGAATCGCTTCCCGCAATCATCACGAACAGGCCGTATCTGGGTCCACGAACAACAGTCTGATTCGATTACGGTCCTGCGAACATGCACAACGGCCGTATCTGAGTTGGCATGGTGCGTCATGAACTCAGGTACGGCCGTTGATTATGCCGACGGTCACGCCAGCGCGGCGCCGATGGCGCCGAGCGGGGCGTCGGCCGGGGCGAGACGTATGCGCGATCCGAGGTCCAGACCCTTGAGGAACGGGCAGGAGGCCTCGCGCGCGTGCAGTTCGTCCAGCGTGACGTCGATCAACGGCTGTCCGGTCTTCGCCATGCCGCCGCCGAAGATGATCATGCGCGGGTCGACCGACTGCGCGGCGATCTGCACGGCGTCCACGATGGCATGCGTCACCATGGCCAGCACGCGCCGCGCATCGGCGTCGCCGCCACGGGCCTTGGCGATCAGGTCGGGCATCGGCGGCACGCCGTCGGCGGTCGGCCACAGACGCGCCACGGACGCGCCCGAGCACACGGTTTCAAGGCAGCCCTGCTGGCCGCACGGACAGGCGAAACGGTTCGGATCGACCGGCACGTGGCCGATTTCGCCGGCCGCGCCGCTGTAGCCGTGCTGCAGCACGCCGTCGATGAGGATGCCGGCGGCCAGGCCGGTACCGAAGTTGAGGAACACGACCGTGCCGTCGGTGTCGTCGCCGCACAGCACCGCGGCCGCGCCGACCGCCGCCGCGTTCACGTCGTTGTCGACGTGCACCGGCAGGCCGAGACGCTCGCCGGACAGCGCGCCCAATTCCAGCGTGTCGATGTCGAGGTTGACGACGTTGGCGATGCGGCCGGTCGTCGAATCGACCTGACCGGGCGTGCCCATGCCGACGCGCGTCACGTCGGAGAGCCGGTCGCCGGCGACCTCACGTACGAGAGACACGACGTCCTCGACGACGTTGTCGCCGCCGCGGCGGGCGGGGACGCGTTTCGAGTCAAGGACCGCGCCGGACGCGTCCGTCAGCACCGCTTCGATCTTCGTGCCGCCGATGTCGACGCCGACCAGATACTGCTTATCCGTCATGATGATGATTCCTCTTTTCCGGCTTTCCGGTACGCGGAAAGCCATGTCGTTTCACGCCGAGCGGAAGCCCAGCGTCTCCAGGAACGAACGGGTCTGCTCCTTGCGCTTGAATACGGCGGTGTTGCCGAGGATGCGTTCGCATACGCTGCCCAGCTCGTCGCGCACGGCGGCGCGGATCTCCTCGCGGTCGCGCGAGCCGTGCAGCGCGGCGGTCAGTTCTTCCCATTCGAGCGTGAACTCGCCGACCGACTCGGGCAGTTCGCTTTCCCCGGCGGCGAGCGCGTCCTCGATCACGCCGAGCTGGTCGACGAGACGGCCGGGCAGGATGAACAGGCCCTGCGCCTCGATCAGGCCGATCGGCTCCTGCTTGACGGGCCAGAACTCCGGGTGCGCGTGGAAGATGCCTTCGGGGTATTCGTCGCTGACCGCGTTGTTGCGGAAGATCAGGCTCATCTCGTAGCCGCGTTCGGTGATGATCACGCTCGGCGAAAGCGCGGACTGCCGGTTGCCGTCGGCGTCGTGGCTGGCGATGCCGGCCTCGGCGTCATCGTAGCGCACCCAGGCCTCGCGGATGATGTCGGCGACCTCGACGATCTCGTCGCGCGAACGCGACACGACGCGCACGGCCGTGCCGGGCCAGTCGAGGATCTCGACCGTCGCCGCCTCGTGGCCGGGCAGAGTCAGGCTCGCCCAGGTCTCGGCTTTGAACATGGGCAGGATCTCGCCGCCGCCCTGGTAGTGATCGTGCGCAAGCACCGAGCCGCCGATGCGCGGCAGCGCGGCGTTGCATCCGAGGAAGTATCCCGGGAACCGGTCGACGAAGTCGAGCAGGTGCACGAAGGTGATGCGGTCGACGTGCATGGGCGTGTGCTCCATGTTCACGCAGATGCCGTGCTGACGGAAGTAGCCGTACGGCGAGAACTGCCAGAACCACGGGCTGCCGCCGAGCTCGACCGGCAGCGTGCGCAGCGTGCGCTTGTCGCGTCCGGCGAAGCCTTCGTTCTCATGGCAGATCGTGCATGACGGGTAGCCACCGGCGACGGCGTTGCCGGCCGCGGCCTTCTTCATGTTCTTGAATTCGGGCTTGGCGAGGTTGATCGTCACGGTCAGGCCGTGCGAGTCGAACCGCGGGTTCCGGTCGAGCGTGGCCTTCTTCACGTAGGTGTTGTCGACGCAGTAGTCGTAGAACCAGCGCATGGCCTCCATGCCGCCGTCGCGCGTTTCGAGTGCCGCGAAGCGGTCGTCGATGGCGGACGGCGCGGCCGACAGGATGCCCATGACCGCGTCCGTCGTGGAGGCGCCTTCGCCCTCCTCGATCAGGCCGGCGTCGGTCGCGGCCGTGCGGAAGTCCGCCACCAGTTCATCCACGCCCTTGTTGCCGGCCGTCTCGCCGGTCGGACGGTACGAGGAGAGCGAGAACAGTTCGAAGATGCGGTTGCGCGCCAGGTCGGCGTCGCGCGGGTCGAGGTCGAGATGGTTCACGGCGTGGTCGACGAGCGCGTCGATGCTCGCGTACACGGCGTCGATCGGCGTCGTCGACTCGGCCGAGGTGGTCGGTGTCGCGTCCGTCATCAGCGGTCGCCCTCCCCCATCACGTCGGCCACGATGGCCGCGGTGTCGTCGGCCTTGGCTTCCATCTCCTGCACGAGCTTGATCTGCGTGCGCGAGCGCACGAGGTTGTGCTCGGGGTACTTGGTGGCGAAGTAGGTGTCGCCGGCGAGGTAGTCGGCGAGGAAGCGCATGCCGCATTCGAGCGTCATCATCTTGGCGCCGGTCGGCAGCAGTTCGGCCTCGCGCGCGGTGATGCTGTCGCGCAGTTCGCCGACGAAGCCTTCCGTGTAGGCGCGGAACAGCTCGGTGCTGAAATGCACCTTGTCGAGGTCCTGCTCGTCCTCGAGCGCGGTGGACGCGCCGAAGCGGATCGAGTCGCCGAAGTCGTAGAGCATGGAGCCGGGCATCACGGTGTCGAGGTCGATGATGGCGCGCGCCTTGCCGGTGTCGGCGTCCATGAGGATGTTGTTGAGCTTGGTGTCGTTGTGGGTGACGCGCAGCGGGATCGTGCCGTCGGCGAGTCCGCTCGTGATGGTCGCGTATTCGTCGGCGTGCGCCATGTAGAAGTCGATCTCGTCCCGGCAGGTGGCCGCACGGCCCTTGACGTCGGCGGCGACGGCCGCCTTGAAGTCCTCGAAGCGGTGCGGGGTGTCGTGGAAGTGGGCGATGGTTTCGGTCAGCTGCGAGGCGTCGAAGCCGGCGAGCTGGTTCTGGAACGCGCCGAAGGCCGCGCCGGCGCCGCGGAACACGGAGGCGTCGGTCACGAGGTTGTAGGAGACGGTGTTCTCGATGAACGCGTAGACGCGCCATGCGCCGTCCGGCAGCTCGCACCAGGTCGCGCCGTCGTTGGCGGGCACGATGTCGAGCGTTTCCTGGCCCTGTTCGCGCAGGAACGCGGTGACCAGTTCGACGTTGCGCATCAGGTGGACGACGTCGGGGAAGATGTCGGTGTTCATGCGCTGCAGGATGTAGCGCTTCGCGTCGGTCGTGACGAGGTAGGTGGCGTTGATGTGGCCGTCGCCGTACGGTTCGATGGCCTCGATCGTTCCTTCGAGCGCGAAACGGGAGGCGATCTCGGCGAGCGTGACGTCGATGTCCGTCATGGGGAGTCCTCTTTTCGTGGAAATGGGCGGCGCCGGCCGACCGGCATGTTCGTTCGCATGCGGAGGCAACAGCGACGCAGTTGTTTTGTTAATACTATATACATAAATGGAAAACCGTACAATTTCGGCGTTTTATGATCGACTCCATTGTCGATTTCGGTTTTCCGATATGAAATTTACATTAATAAGGGGCTTCCCCGGGCCGTAATCGGTCCGGAAAAGCCCCGGATCACGCACTCAGATACGCCGCCAGGCGATGGCGCTGGCGTCAAGGTCGAAGTGCTCGCTCGCGCCGTCGGGCAGCGCCACGTCGGTGGACTGCGGGCGGTCGGTGTTGTTGATCACGCAGTACCAGCCGGTTTCGGGGAAGCGGGCGACCTCGCACTCGGGGTTGGTCGAGCTGTAGGTCGCATAGCGGTCCTCGTTGCGGCTCGCGTAGAACAGGATGCGTTCCAGCAGTCGCGCGTTCGCGGCCGAGTACGGCAGGCCGGACACGTACACGCCGCGTCCCTTGCCGTATTCGTTGACCGCGAGCTGGACCTGCCCGCCGTCGGCGCGCAGCAGGGTCACGTCCTCGCTGACGGGGTACGTGTTGGGGATCTGCTCGCCGAAGTCGATGCCGCCGAGCGGGGCCTTGCCCTGTCCGCCGCCGCAGCCGGACAGCGGGATGCGGTATCCGGCCGCCTCCCACGCCTCGCGCGCCGCCGGGTCGACGTGCACGTCGGCCGTGATGAAGTGGTCGGGCGTGACGGGCGGGAAGTACTTGTCGACGGACAGCGTCTGGTAGCGTTCCTCGTCCACGCCGAACACGTCGGCCAGCTGGAAGAAGCGGCCCTGATGCCACTGCGAGCTCGGCTCGCCGACGCCCACGAGCGCGCCGCCGCCGCGCACCCACGCGCGCAGCGTCTCGGCCAGCTTCGGATCCTTCGCCCAGACGTCGCCGCCCGAATACGCGGTGTCGACCGGACCGCCGGTGATGATCACGTCGACGTCGTCGTCCACGCCACGTTCGATCACGTCATCGAAGCTGACGAACCGCACGTTGACGCGCATGCCGGACAGCGATTCGAGGATGCCGTAATACGAGTACGTCTGCTTGTTGGGCAGCGCGTGGGCGACGGTGTACGCCATCCACGAACGCATCTTGCCCCACGAGTTGAGGATCGCGACGTTGAGCTCGCCCGTGGCGGCCTCGCCGTTCGTGCGATCGTGGATGTCGCGGAACTCGTCGGCGATGTGCTCGACGGCGTCCACGAACTTCGGGAACTTCGCGGCCAGCGACAGGTAGCCGCCGTAGCCCATGCGCGCGATCGGCGAGCGCAGGATGGCGCGGCGGGCCTTGCGCCAGTTGTCCCACGCCTCGATGCTCGGATCGTTGCCCTCGTAGAACGTGTCGGGGAAGAAGTACGGCAGGAAGCGGCCCTCGGTGTACTTGACGCCGGGGATGTCGGCGATCATGCGGGTGGTCGTGCCGTCGCCGATGGATCCGACCACGGCGTCGAGGCCGAGGTCGCCGAAGCCGTCCTTGTACGGCTCGGTGCCGATCCACTGGTCGCCGAGGAACATCATGGCTTCCTTGCCCGCCTTGTGCGACATGTCGGCGAGCGTCTTGACGTTCTCGCGCACGAAGCCGGAGAGGAAGTCGATCCAGTCGCGCTGGGCCTTGCGCGGCACGCGCCAGGCGGAGTTGTAGCAGCCTTCGTCCACGAAGTCCTCGGGACGCAGGCGATAGCCGTACCGCTTCTCGAAGTCGTCGAGCGCCGCCGGCGAGACGGTGCACGAGCAGCCGAACCAGTCGACGATCTTCTCGCGGTGCTTCGGGTCGAACAGCAGGGTGAACTGGTAGAAGAACGTGGTGAAGCGCACGACGTCGGTCTGCGGGTTGTCCTTGAGCCACTGCTCGAACGTGTCGAACACGAACTTGCGGGTGGCCGGATGGTAGATGTCGAACGGGATCTCGTGTTCCTTGTCGCCCCAGTCGTTGGTGAGGTGGTTGTACATCTCGACCGGGTCCCAGATGATGTAGGCGAGGAACGAGGCCGTGTACTCGTGCATCGGCGTCGCGCCGTTCACGGTGACCGTGTTCGAGGCCGCGTCGACCGTCCAGTTCGCCGGGTCGACGACCGCGCCGGTGGTGCGGTCGATGACCTCCCAGTACCTGGCCGGGTCGGCGTCGTAGTTCGGGGTGAGCTGCTCGGCGAAGAACGTGGCCATGAGGTCGATGGTCACGGTGTCGGTTTCGGCGAGCACGCGCTGGGTGAGCAGGTAGACCTGCGGCGTCTCGTCCATGTGCAGGGTGATCCACTCGTTGTGCGCGCGGGTCGGGAAGTAGGCGCTGTAGATCTTCTTGCCGAGGGCGAGCACCGCGTCGTCGAGATGCGTGCCGTCCGAGTTGCGGATCGCGTCCGCGCCCCACAGTTCGGCGAGTTCCTTGGTTTTCTCGGCGAAGTTCGATTCGCTGGGAAGTGTGAAGCGTCCGGTGGTGGTCATGAAGTGTTTGCTCCTTGTGAATTTGTTGCGGCTCGTGCTGAACGGTTCGGCACTGGACTGTCCGCTTAACGCGTCGCCTTCGGCCCTGCAATCAAGGGCCTCGCTGCGCTCGGGCTCAATGCTGCCTTCGCTCGTCTATCGGCTCGCTCAGGCTGAGCCTACGGACAGTCCACTGGACTGTCCGCTTGACGGCTCAGCCCTTGACCGCACCTGCGGCGAGGCCGGCCTGCCAGTAGCGCTGCAGGCCGAGGAAGAGAATGATCACGGGCAGCACGCCGAGCAGCGCGCCCATCATGAGGGCGCCGCGGTCGTTGAACGTGGCGAGCGAGACCATGCCGTACAGGCCGAGCGTGACGGGCTTGAGCGTGTCGGCGGAGATCATCATCAACGGCAGCAGGAAGTTGTTCCACGTCGCGACGAACAGGAACAGGAAGATCGTCACCATGGCCGGCGCGAGGATGCGCAGCACGATGGTGAAGAAGATCCTCGCCTCGCTGGCGCCGTCGATGCGGGCCGCCTCGAGCAGCTCGTTCGGCACCGAGGTCTGCGCGTACACGCGGCCGAGGAAGAAGCCGAACGGCGAGACGCAGCACGGGATGATGACGGCGAGCATCGTGTCGGTCAGGTGCATCGTGTGGAAGATCGAGTACTGCGGGATGGTCAGCAGGGCGGCCGGCATGAGCATGCAGCCCATGATGACGCCGATGGCAAGGTTCTTGCCGCGGAAGTTGAACTTGGCGGTGGCATATCCGGCCATGACGGCGACGAGGGTGCCCACCGCGGCGGAGACGCCGGAGTAGACGAGCGAGTTGAAGACCCAGCGCCAGAAGTTGCCGCGGGTCCAGCCCAGCAGCTTGCCGTAGTTGGTCGCGATCGCGTTCGGCAGATCCTGGATGCCGACGGCGAACCACAGTCCGTTGCTGCCGGTCATCTGGCTCGGCGTCTTGGTGGAGGCGATGATCGCCCAGTAGATCGGGAACAGGAAGTAGATCAGCGTGAGCACGAGCGCGACGATGGTGACGGTCTTGACCGCGGTCGACGGCTGCATCGAGCGCGGCAGGTCGTTGGCGTGCAGGTCGCGGATCTTGTCGGCCTTCTTGCGGGCGCGGCGGGCGGCGCGCTCCTCCTTGGTCAGGTCGCTCATTGTTCGTTCACCTTCCTTTCGGCGAGTGCGTACAGCGCGGCAAGGATGCCGGCGATCAGTGCCATGACGATGGCGATGGCCGAAGCCGGGCCGTCGCCGCTCGGGGTGATGGTGCCGCGCGAGGTGTACAGGGCCATCATCATCGGCGTGAACGACTTGGAGATGCTCGGGTCGGACACGGACATGATCTCGGGCTCGTTGAACAGCTGGATGGTGCCGACGATGGACAGCAGCATGGCGAGCAGGGCGGCGGCGCGCACGTTGGGCAGCTTGATGCGCATGGCGATCTGGAAGCCGTTGGCGCCGTCGATGCGCGCAGCCTCGTACAGGTCGTGCGGGATGGCCTGCAGAGCGGCGAGGAAGATGAGCATGTTGTAGCCGGTGAACGTCCAGGTGGTGATGTTGGCCATCGAGCCGATCACGATGTTCTTGGCGAAGAAGTCGACGTTGATGCCGAGCGCGGCGAGTCCCTTGACGATCGGCGAGATCTGGCCGTTGTACAGGAACACCCAGATGATCGAGGCGACGACGCCGGGGATGGCGTACGGCAGGAAGTAGCCCAGGCGGAACACGGTGACGCGCTTGACGATGAACGAGTCGAGCAGCATGGCGAGAGCCAATGCGGCGATGATCATGAACGGCACCTGGATGAGCGTATAGAGCAGCACACGGCCGATGCCGGCCCAGAACGTGCCGGAGGTGATGACGTACTGGAAGTTCTGCAGGCCGACGAACTTGTTGACGAGCTTTCCGCCGCCGTACGCGCCGCCGCCTTCGGCGACCTGACGGAAGAAGCTGGAGTAGATGGCCCAGATGATGGGCAGGATGAAGACGAGCGCGAAGAGGATGCCGAACGGGGCCATGAAGGCCCAGCCCGTACGGTTCTCTCGCCTGGCGGCGTCCGAGCGCTTCGGCTTGGAGGACCGCCTGGCGCCTGACGCGTTCGCCGCGTGCGTGGTGGTAGTCATGGAACGACCTTAGCTTTCGAAAATACGGATGGATGGTGTGCTTCATGAAGAAAGGCCGGAGTATCGGACTCCGGCCTTTCTTCAGATGGTGTTGGAACTGATGTCATCTGCCCGGAAAGGCCCGGTCAGCGATGGTTCCCGCTACTCCTTGACGGACAGGTTGAGGTTCTTCAGCGTGTCGATCGAGGTCTTCTGCGCGACGGAGAAGATGTCCTCGACCTTGCCGGAGCCATCGACGGCCTTGGCGGCGGTCTCGTTCATCGCGGTGGCGACGGCGGAGAAGCCCGGCATGTAGGTGAAGTCGCCCATGTTGTTGTTCGCGGTCTTGAACTCGGCCATGATGTCCTGGCCGCCGAAGAAGGTGGCCCAATCCTTCGGGGTCTTGGCGTCCTCGGTGGTGGCGGCCGGCACGAGGCCCTGGGAGACGAGGTCGGAGACCTGGGTGTTGAACCAGTCGAGGAACTCCATGGCTTCCTTCGGGTGCTTGGAGGACTTCAGCACGGCCACGCCGGAACCGCCGTCGGGGCCGGTCTTGCCTTCGTTGCCGAACCAGTCGCCGAGCTGCGCGACCTGCCAGTCGCCGGCGCTGGTCTCACCGGCGGAGCCCATGAACAGCGGGGCCTCCCATGCGGCGGCCACGGTGCCGATCAGCGAGCCGTCCTGCAGCGAGGCGTCGAAGGAGGCGTCCCAACGGGCGTTGGTGGTGACGGCCTTCGCGTCGATGAGCTGCTGGTAGAGGTCGGCGACGGCCTTGGAACCGTCGGTTTCGGTGTTGACGACCCAGGCGTCGTCCACGACCTTGTACCAGCCGCCGGAAGCGCCAGCCAAGCCGGAGATCATGTTGCCGGCCTCATCGGGCTGGTAGGACATGATGTACTTGCCGGCGGCAGCCGCCTTCTTGGCGGACTCGACCATCTCGTCGGCGGTCTTCGGCACGGAGATGCCGAGCTTGTCGAACTCGGCCTTGTTGTAGAAGTAGACCAGCGGGCCGGTGTCCTGCGGCAGGCCGTAGTACTTGCCGCCGACCTGCATCAGGGAGTACGGGCCGGACGCGAAGTGGTCCTTGTACTGCTCGGCGTACTCGGTGACGTCCTGCAGCATGTCCTTGGTGAAGACCTCCGGGAGCTCGGCGTAGCCGACCTGAGCCAGATCGGGGGCGTTGTCGTTCTTGACGTCGGTCTCGAGCTTCTTGATCATCTCGGAGGCCTTGCCGTCGAACTTGGTGGCCTTGACCTGAATGTCCGGATGCTCCTTGTTCCACTTGGCGACGATGTCGTTGACGAGCACCATGCCGTCGTTGTCGGGCAGACGGTGCATGTAGGTGATGTTCACCACGCCGCCGTCGGACTTGTCGTCTCCCGCGTTGGTGTTGTCGTTGCTGGTGGTACCGCAACCGGCCAGGCCCATGGACAGGGCGGCGACGGCGGCGAAGCCCGCTACCACACGCTTGTTGAATGCAACCATATTTCTACTCCTCTATGAGATGGGAGCCACCGCTTCCTCGCGGCAACTGATGTAAATATAAACCGACGACCATTAAATGTCAACTACCTTTACATTAACAGCGTGTCGCCCGAGAGACGGCTTTATTACAGGCGTCGGAAACCTTCTTTTTCAAGAGGCATCATTAGTTAACATTCTTAACATTAACGGTCATTGCATAAAAAAGCCCCCGCAGCCTATTCGGGCGCGAGGGAAGAAACCGGAACGCCGACGAGGCGCGCGGATTGCGGACGCGTCACGCGACGGCGTCACGCATGAGCCGCCTCCACGGCGGCGCGAACCGCCATGCGATCGGTGCGCTCCAACGGGGTGTCGCCTCCGCCGCCGGGTCCGCCGGCGGAGGCGATCAGCGTCCTGGCGGACAGGTGCACGGCATCCACGCCTGTGGCGCGCAGCGCACCGATGCTCTCGGGGCGCACGCCGCCTCCGGCTTCGATCTGGATGCGGCCGGCGGCATGCTCCACCAGCGCATGCAGACGGCCCAGAGCCTCGGGCGCGGCGGACGCGCCTCCCGAAGTGAGCACCCGCGTGTATCCGAGGCCGATAAGCGTGTCCAGCGCGACGAACTGGTCGGGCACCATGTCGAACGCGCGATGGAAGGTGATCTGCACGTGCCGGTTGCACCGTCGCGCCTCCTCGCGCGCCTCGTCGACGAGCCGACCGGCGAAATCGACGTCGATGCGCCCGTCGGCGCCCAGACCACCGACCACCACGCCGGAGGCGCCGGCGAGGATCGCCGTGCGCACGTCGGCCAGCTGCACCCGTTTCTCGGATTCGTCGAACACGAACGAGCCGGCGCGCGAACGAATCAGCGCCTGCACCCCCTGCGGAACGCCGACGTGCCCGCAGTTCTGGATCATGCCGAAGCTCGGCGTCAGCCCGCCCGTGGCCCCGAGCGCCGAGCACAGTTCGATGCGGTCGGCTCCTTCCTCGAGCGCGATGCGCGCACCGCACACATCCTGCACCGCGATCTCTATGGTCGTCATGACTACATCCACTCCTTATACAAGTAATCGCATGGCCGTCGGCTTACTCGCACCGCCGCGACACTGCCGCACGGGCGCAGTCCGCCCCGCCCGCGACGGCACGGACAAGGGACGTCCACCCCATGTCCGACAGTGTGCACGAGCGACCCGCACGACACGCCGAACGGGTTCGAGTTGAAGAATCTAGTTAACTTGGTTAATATATGAATCAAGTTCAGATTCAAGGATGACATGCAACGAAGCTGGACACGAGGAGGTGAAGGACATGAACGCCAATGCGACCGCATCGCAGGCTTCCGTATCGGAATCCAACCGCTCACGCATCCTTCAGCATCTCTATCATAACGGTATCAGTTCCCGGGCACAGATCGCAAAGGCCCTCGAACTGACCCCCGCCGCGATCACCAAGATCACGGCCCGCCTGCTCGAGGCCGGCGTCATCTCCGAAACCGGCGATCTCGAAGGCAGCAAGAACCGTCGTTCCATCGGACTCAAGCTCGACACCGCGCAGTTCCATGTCGTCGGCGTGAAATTCGCCCGCAGTCTCGTGGAGGTCGGCCTATTCGACCTCGCGGGCCGGCGCATCAGCCTCGAGGACCTTCCCACCGTCAGCGAAGACACCATCCCCGCCACCCTGGCCACCATCCACGAACACGTCAACCGCCTCATCGCCTCCGACGACGCGATCGTCGCCGTCGGCATCGCCGTGCCCGGCCCGTACCTGCAGGACCAGGGCCGCACCGCCGTCGTCTCCTCCATGACCAGCTGGCGCTCGGTCAACTTCCTCGCCGAATTCGGCGAAGCCTTCCCCGTCCCCGTCTTCATCGAGCAGGACGCCCGCGCCGGCGCGCTCGCCCAGTACCTGTTCGACCGCGACAGCACCTGCGAGAACCTCGCCTACTACCTGATCGGCGAGGGCGTCGGCCTCGGCGTGATCGACAACGGCCGTCTCATCGACGGCTCGCAGGGAGCCGCCACCGAGATCGGACACATCAGCATCGACGTCCACGGCATCCCCTGCGACTGCGGCAACGTCGGCTGCCTCGAACGCTACTGCTCCGCCGTGGCCATCCACCAGCGCCTCCTCGACACCGACATCGTGCCGGACGCCGGATCCATGACGCACACCGAAGCCTGCCGCGCGCTGTTCGCCGCGGCGGACGCGGGCGACGGACGGGCCGCCGCGCTCATCCACGAGGTCGGCCGCTACGCCGGCTACGGCTGCGTGACGATCCTCAACGCCTACAACCCCGCGCGCATCGTCGTCGGAGACATCGTCTCCGAGGCGGGCCAGCCCCTGCTCGACGCGATCCACGAGGTCGTCGCCGAACGCGCGATCCCCGACATCGCCGACGAGACCACCATCGCGATATCCCCCCTGCCCACCGACGCGACCGTCACCGGCGCGGCTGCCGTGGCCATCACACAATTCTTGGAACACCCCTCAGTGTTCTTCGACGACGTCTGAGACGCGTCGCCGACCAAAACCTAACCACCTCACAACACAACACTGACGCCGGTCCCGACGCCAACCAACCAGAAAGGAACCATCATGTCCAAGCCCATCGTTCTGTCGCTCGGCGAACTTCTGTGGGATATGCTGCCCACCGGCAAGCGCGCCGGCGGCGCCCCGGTCAACTTCGCATACCACGCGATGATGAACGGCACCGAAGGCTGGTCCATCAGCGCCGTCGGCGAGGACGCGCTCGGCGACGAGCTGCTCGTCGAGGCCGAGAAGGCCGGCATCCACACCATCATCCAGCGCAATGCCTGGCCGACCTCCACCGTCGAGGTCGCTCTCAAGAACGGCATCCCGGAGTACACCATCGTCAAGGGCGTCGCCTGGGATCACCTGCTGCTCACCCGCCAGCTCATCGAGGTCGCCGAGCAGGCCGACGCCGTGTGCTTCGGCACCCTGGGCCTGCGCTCCCCCGAGTCTCATGACACGATCATCGAACTGCTCAAGCACACCAAGGCCGGCGCGATGAAGTTCTTCGACATCAACCTGCGCGGCGACCACTACTCCAAGGAGCTCATCGAGGAGCTGCTCGGCTACGCCACCGTGTTCAAGATCAACGACGCCGAGCTGCTGCTCCTGCGCGACATGTTCGACATCCGCGGCACCTCCGACGACGAGGCCTGCCGCTGGTTCATGAGCGAGTACGGCCTGGACTACATCATCCTGACCGGCGGCTCGACCTTCTCGACCATCATCGCCAAGAACGGCGAAAGCTCCACGCTCAACACCCCGCACGTCGAGGTCAACGACACCGTGGGCGCCGGCGACTCCTTCTCCGGCACGTTCACCGCGAAGATCCTGCTCGGCAACACGCTGTCCGAGGCCCACCGCGCGGCCGTGAACACCGCCGCGTTCGTGTGCACCCAGGCCGGCGCATGGCCGAAGTACCCGGACGTGATGCCGGACTACCTCGCCGCCGCCGGCGAGTGACCCCGCGTGGCCGTCCGCGCGCCGGCCACGCATCCATGCGCACCGATCCATCCATCTACGCATGGGGCGCCACGCACGCGGCGCCCCATCGGAACGGGAGGCGTCGTCGAGTCGCCTCCCCACCCGGTTCCGCAACGACGCGGAGCCACCCCTCCCCCATTTTTCGTCATGCGGCCATCAGGCACCCAGGCTCGCCCCTGCCCTGCCCGCATGGCCCCGTGACGGCCATATCAAACCATCACCATCCAGCCAAAGGAGCAACCATGGCCATCCAGGACACCGTCACCGGCGTGCAGCACGTCGGCATCCCCACCACCGACCTCGAAGGCACGATCGCCTACTACGAGAAGCTGGGCTTCAAATGCCTCGGCATCTACCCGAACGGCGAGGACCGCTGCACGTTCCTGCGCCTGAACAACCTCACCCTCGAAGTGTGGACGATGGATCCGACCCCGATGGAGAACGGCGCGATCAACCACTTCGCGCTCGACTCCACCGACATCGAGGCGTCGTTCGCCGAGGCCCAGAAGCTGGACCTGAACTTCGTCGAGGGGTCCATCCAGCACATCGACACGTTCTGGGAGCACGGCATCCGCTACTTCAACGTGCTCGGACCGAACCACGAAGTCATCGAGTTCTGCCAGATCATGTAGCCGCACGCCCGTCGCAAGCGGGTTCCATCGGCCTTTCCCATCGCACCACGCCGGCGTCCACGCAACGTCGCGAACGCCGGCGAACCATGACACCAGTGTTTCCGAAAAGAGATTCAACAAGGGATAACAGGGATTCACTATGAGCAACGCAACCTCCGCAAAGACGCCGTGGGTGGAAAGCCCCGACGGATATCTCGACCGCACGCCGATCCTCCAGTTCGCGATGACCTCCGTGCTGTTCGCGTTCTGGGCGATCGCATCCAGCCTCAACGACGTGCTGATCACCCAGTTCAAGCCGGTGTTCGAGCTGACCGACATGCAGACCGCCCTCGTGCAGAGCGCGTTCTACGCCGGCTACTTCATCATCGCCATTCCCGCCTCGCTGTTCATCAAGCGCACGAGCTACAAGGTCGGCATCATGACCGGTCTTGCGTTCTTCGCGCTCGGATGCTTCATCTTCTTCCCGGCCTCGCGCCTGATCACGTACGAGATCTTCCTGTTCGCAATCTTCGTCGAGGCGATCGGCCTGAGCTTCCTCGAGACCTCAGCCGACACGTATGCCACGCTGCTCGGCCCGAAGCGCCTGAGCACGCTGCGCCTCAACGTCGCTCAGACGATGAACGCGCTCGGCCTGCTCACCGGCGTGCTGCTCGGCAAGTACTTCGTGTTCCAGGACTCCAACCTGCACACCGAGATGGAGAAACTGCGCAAGACCGACCCGCAGGCGGCGATCGACCTCGCCTCCGAGCAGCTCGGCCGCACGCTGCAGCCGTACATCGTGGTCATGATCGTCATGCTCGTGTTCATCGTGCTGTTCGCGATCGTGAAGTTCCCGAAGTGCCGCCCGCAGACCAAGGAGGGCGACGTGGCCAAGGCCACGCTCGGCGAGACGATGGCCTATCTCGGCCACAACGGCCGCTTCTGGCAGGGCATCGTCATCCAGTTCATCTACATCGGCGCGCAGACCGGCATCTGGTCGTTCACCATGCGCCTGGCCCTCAACGTGTCCGAGCAGGCCGGCGCCCCGATCTCCGACCGCGAGTCGGCGAACTACATGATGATCAGCTACATCATCTTCTTCGTCGGCCGTATCTCCGCCAGCTACCTGCTGTCGAAGTTCCGCGAGACGCGCGTGCTTGCGGTCTACATGATCGTCGGATGCGTGGTGCTTATCGGCACGGCGTTCGTGCCGGGCATGGCCTCGGTCTGGCTGGCCGTGATCGTCAGCCTGTTCCTGGGACCGGGCTGGCCGACGATCTACTCGCGCACGCTCAAGACCGTCGAGGACCGTCGCCACACCGAGACCGCCGGCGCGATCATCGTGATGGCGCTGGTCGGCGGCGCGATCCTGCCGATGGCGCAGGGCGCGCTCTCCGACGCGGTGAACATGCAGTTCTCGTTCATCCTGCCGGCGATCGAACTGCTCGTCGTGGGCCTGTACTTCATGAGCGAGTTCAAGCGCGACAAGTACACCCCGGCGCAGCTCAAGGAGATGACCGAGAAGGGCGAGATCGCCAACTGATCCGACTCCCAAGCCGGTGATCGACCGCCGTGACGACCGTGACGACGCAGGGCCTCATGCAAAGCATGGGGCCCTGTTCTCGTATTGGCGTGTCGCGTACTAAAGCAGTTTAGAATGATACTGCATTAATTCATTAATCTAGTTAACAAAGAAGTTGGATTCATGACCTACACCGAAGTACCGCAATCCGTTGCGGCGTTCATGCAGCGCATCACCGACCTGTGCGGCGACGAGCACGCACGTTGGGCCGAAAACTTCAACGCCTGCTTCGCGAACACGCTGCTCACCACCGTCAAGCGCCACGAGGACGGCACCACGTTCCTGCTCACCGGCGACATTCCGGCCATGTGGCTGCGCGATTCGACCGCGCAGGTGCGTCCGTACCTGGTGATCGCCAAGGACGACCCCGACCTGTCCGACATGATCGCAGGTCTCGTGCGCCAGCAGTTCCGCTTCGTCAACATCGACCCGTACGCGAACGCGTTCAACGAGGAGCCGAACGGCCACACGTGGGATCCGAACGACCAGTCGGACTTCTCCAGCCCGTGGCTGTGGGAACGCAAGTACGAGGTGGACTCCCTGTGCTACCCGATCCAGCTAGCATGGCTGCTGTACGCGAACACCGGCCGCACCGACCACTTCGACGACGAGTTCGTCTCCGGCGTGCGCCGCATCCTCGACGTGTTCGAGACCGAGCAGGACCATGCCGCACGCTCGTCGTACTTCTTCGTGCGCGACTGCGACATCCCCACCGAGTCGCTCGTCAACGACGGCAAGGGCTCCCCCGTGGCCGTGACCGGCATGACCTGGTCCGGCTTCCGTCCGAGCGACGACGCCTGCACCTACCACTACCTGGTGCCGGCGAACATGTTCGTCGTCGTGGTCATGGGCTATCTCGAGCGCATCTTCGGCGGCGAGATCCTCGACGACGCCGACATCGCCGCGCGCGCGAAGGCGCTGCGCGTCTCGGTGCGCGACGGCATCGAAGAACACGCGAGGACGACCAACCGCGACGGCGAGACGATCTACGCCTTCGAGACCGACGGCCTGGGCCACTACAACGTGATGGACGACAGCAACGTGCCCGCGCTGATGGCCGCGCCGTACCTCGGCTACTGCGAGCCGGACGATCCGACGTACCTGGCCACGCGGCGCACGCTGCTGAGCGACGAGAACCCGTACTACTACGAGGGCGAGTATCTCAAGGGCATCGGCTCGCCGCACACGCCGCCGCGCTACGTGTGGCCGATCGCGCTGGCGATCGAGGCGATGACGAGCGGCGAGAAGGACTGCGAGGCGCACATCCTCGACCGTCTCGTGGCCACCGACGCCGGCACGCACCTCATGCACGAGGGCATCGACGTGGACGATCCGACGAAGTACACGCGCGAATGGTTCAGCTGGTCGAACATGATGTTCTGCGAGCTGCTCATGGACTATTTCGACATTCGCGTCAAGCGCTGACCACCCACCGGAACACTTGCGGACACACTATCATGGAAAGCGTTTTCCGCATGATATGACCACGGTCGCCGCGCCGGGACACGCCGTGCGGCGACCACACACCACCATCCAAGGAAGGAACAACAATGGGCAATCCCAAGTACACGCTCGGCACCGAGGCCAACCGCATCTTCATGGCCTCCGAGACCTATGAGCTGCTCAACTTCGGCAAGGGCTTCCCGGCCGCGGTCGGCGGCTCCGGCTGGCTCAACTCCGACGGCACCATCGACCCGTCGCACGGCGAGGAGACCTGGATCACCAGCCGCATGGCGCACGTCTACTCGATCGGCGAGATGCTGGGCTTCCCGGGCGCAGGCGAGCTGGCCGACAAGGCGCTGGCCGGCCTGACCGGCGTGCTGCACGACGACAAGAACGGCGGCTGGTACCCGCAGGTGCACGAGGACGGCACCCCGGAGCCGGGCAAGGTCTGCTACGCGCACGCCTTCGTGATCCTCGCCGCCTCCTCCGCGCTGCTGGCCGGCCGCCCGGGCGCCAAGGAGCTGCTCGACGAGGCGCTGGCCACCTACGACAAGCACTTCTGGGACGAGAAGATCGGCCTGGCGGTCGACACCTGGAACACCGAATTCACCGAGCTCGACCCGTATCGCGGCCTCAACGCGAACATGCACACCACCGAGGCGTTCCTCGCCGTGGCCGATGCCACCGGCGACAACTCCTACCGCGTGCGCGCCGGCCGCATCATCGACCATGTGATCGGCTGGGCGAAGGACAACGAGTGGCGCATCCCGGAGCACTTCGGCTCCGACTGGACCGTCGAGCTCGAGTTCAACGCCGACAAGAAGGACGACCAGTTCAAGCCGTACGGCGCGACCCCGGGCCATGGCATCGAGTGGGCGCGTCTGATCACGCAGTGGGCGCTGAGCTCCTTCGCGAACCTCGACGGCGCGGCGCCGTACGTCGAGGCCGCCGAGCACCTGTTCGCGCGCGCCGTGGCCGACGCATGGAACGCGGACGGCACCGTGGGCCTCGCGTACACGACCGACTGGAACGGCAAGCCGGTGGTCACCGACCGCATGCACTGGACGCTGGCCGAGTCGCTCAACACCTCCGCCTCGCTGTACGCGGCGACCGGCAAGGAGGAGTACGCGCAGTGGTACGCCACGTTCGCGCAGTACGTCGACGAGCACGTCATCGACCACAAGGGCGGCTCGTGGTTCCACCAGCTCGACAAGGACAACCACGTCATCGGCACCGTGTGGCCGGGCAAGTCCGACCTGTACCACGCGTTCCAGTCCACGCTGATCCCGTTCCTCGATCCGGCCGTGTCCATCGCCACCGCCGTGAAAAACGCCGAGTGAGCGGGCCTAGGCCATAGCGGACGACAGACGAAGGCCTCGTTTCCGGATGCGAATCCGGAAACGAGGCCTTTTGCATGCGCTGCGAACGGACAGCGACGACGCGGCGCCCCCTGCCAGGCGTCAGTTGATGGTGCGGGAGGTGCTGTCTCGCACGATGAGGCTCGGCGTGAGGATCCTGCGGTTGCCGGAGACCTTGTCCCCCGCGAGGATCTTGAGCAGCAGTTTGGCCACCTTGGAGCCGTATTCGCTCGCGTCTCGGTGCGCCGACGTGATCGACGGGTAGGCCGCCTCGCATACGAAGCTGTCCTCGAAGCTGACGATCGCCGGCAGGTTGAACGGGTAACGGGGGCCGGTCAGTTCGCCCACGCCCTGCACGGTGCGCTCGTAGTTGTCGAGCACGTACCATTCGGTGATGGAGTGCAGGCTGGCGGCGGCGAGGATCTCGGTCTCGTAGATGAACGCCGTGGGCGGCTGCGGCGACTGCAGCAGGCTCAGCGTCTTCTCGGAGGCCCGCTCGGCGTCGAAGTACGTGTATTCGACGTCGATGGAGTCGAGCCCGTGCTTGGCCGCGAACGCGCGGAACGCCGCCTCGCGGCCGCGCGAGTAGTCGAGCGCCGGATCGCCTGACAGGTAGGCGATGCGTCGGTGCCCCATCGCCGCCAGATGATCGAGGATCGTGTCCATCGTCTTCGAATCGTCGATGGACAGCGATGGCACGATGTTGTCGGGATCGGGGCCGCCGGCCAGCGCCGCGGGCAACCCGAGCGAGGAGATGAGCTTGGGACGGGGGTCGTCGATGCGCAGGTCGACGAGAATCACGCCGTCGACGCGCTTGCGGGAGGCCCAGTCGCGGTAGACCGCGATCTCCTCCTTGGTCGACGAGCACGGACGGTAGAGCAGGCCGTACCCCTTGATACTCAGGGACGCCTGCACGCCGGCCATGAAGTGCAGCATGAAGGCTTCCTCGTTGAGCCCCTGCTTGAATCGCGCCGGAGCGAACCCCACGGTCATCGTCTTCGACGACCCCAACGCCTGAGCGGCGTAGACCGGCTGCCAACCGAGGCGCGCGGCCGCCTCCTTGACGCGTCGCTTGGTTTCCGAGGACACGCCGGGCCGGTCGTTGATGGCGAACGAGACGGCGGTCTGCGAAATGCCGAGCTCGTCTGCGATGTCCTTGAGGCTTACGCGGGACGTGCCGCCGGACTGCTGCGGCGCGTTTCCCTGAACGGATTTCATGATCACCCCTTTGTGCGGGTTCCGACGTCGGCGGGGGCGCGGTCGGAAGGCTCGCATGCCGCGTCATGGCTGGCATGCGGCCATATGAATAATGCTGGTTTCATTATATAGGATAACTAAAGCGCTTTAGTTCCGTGTCTCATATCGTAACGCATCCCCGAACACACCCGACCGACATTGTCGCGCGCGGCGACGTCGAACGACGGCGTAACGCAACGAAGCGAAAAGGCCCCACCCCGGGCCGGGAACGGGAGGCGGATCAGCTTACCTGAGGGAAGCCGACCCGCTCGGAACCCGATCGGTCAGGGGCAGGGCCTGTCGGAGGCTGCGGATCACATGCGCTTGCGGGCGACGATGGTCACGCCGGCCGCGACCAGCAGCATGACGACGCCGCCCACGGCGGCGACGACGGATGCGCCGGTGGAGCTCAGTGCGCCCTGCTGGGCGCCCT
The DNA here is from genome assembly GCF_010667685.1 of Bifidobacterium aerophilum. Classification (GTDB taxonomy): domain Bacteria; phylum Actinomycetota; class Actinomycetes; order Actinomycetales; family Bifidobacteriaceae; genus Bifidobacterium; species Bifidobacterium aerophilum. The sequence continues at coordinate 118,483 of NZ_WHZW01000005.1, forward strand.
TGTCCGCCGCGGTCTTGTCGTCGGAGCCGTTGCCGGGCTTGGTGCCGGCGTTGTCGCCGGGCTGCTTGTCACCCTCGCCCTGTCCGGGCTTCTTGTCGCCGTCACCCTCACCGGGCTTGACGGCGGCGGGCTTGAGCGCCTCGATGGCCTTGACCAGATCGGCACGTGCGGCGTTGACTTGGTCCTGGGTGGCGTTCGCGTCGGCGAGCACGCCCTCGGCCTTCTTCAGCGCCTTGGCCACGGCATCCCACGACTCGGCGGTGTAATCCGTCTTGTCGAGCTGCTTGGCCGCCGTGATGGCGGCCGCCAGCGCACCCTTGGCGGCGGGCACGGTCTTGCCCACGAGGCCGGCGACGGCGTCGCGCAGCGCCTTCGAGGCCTCGTCGATCTGCTGCTGGGTGGCGTTCGCATCGGCGAGCACCGCCTCGGCCTTCGCCAGCGCGTCGGAGACGGCCTTCGCGCTGTCGTCGGTGAACTGGCTCAGATCGATGGCCTTGGCCGCGTCGACGGCCACGGCAAGCGCGGCCTTGACGGCGACCGGGGCCTTGGCGACCAGTCCATTCGCGGCGGCGTTGAGCTTCAGCGCGGCCGTGTTGACCTGGTCCTGGGTGGCGTTCGCATCGGCGAGCACCGCCTCGGCGGCCTTGAGCGCCTCGTCGAACACCTTCCACGAGTCCGCCGTGTAGTCGGTCTCGGTCAGGCCCTTGGCCGCGTCGACCGCGGCCTGGAGCTGGCTCTTGTCGGCCGGGACGGCCTTGAACCCGACGGTCACGCCCTTGCCGATCTCGGCGTCGCCGAGCTTGGCCTTGACCGTGTACGCGCCCTCCTTGGAGGAGATCACGTTCAGGGTCGCCACGCCGGAGGCGTCGGTCTTGACGGTGGTGTTGCCGTCGGCCGCAGCGATGCCGTCGGCCAGTTCGAAGGTGACGTCCTTGCCGGTCAGCGGGTTGCCGAAGGAGTCCTTGACGACGGCGGTCACAGTGCGCGTGGCCTTGCCGTCCGCGACGGCCTCGCCGTCGACGGCGGCCAGCTCGGACTTGGACGCGTCGGGCTGGGTCGGATCGGCGACGGTGCAGCCCTCGGCGATCTCGTCGGCGGTCGGGACCTTCACCGGTTCGGTCTTGTTGCCGTTGTAGTCCTCGACCTGCACCCACAGCTCATGGCCGTCGGCGACGGACTTGGTGTAGGAGTTCGGCGTGGTACGGCCGCGGATGATGCCGGTGATCGGCGGGGTGTTCTGCGAGTAGGTGTAGCTGGCACCCAGCTGCTTCTCCTGCTGCTCGCCGTTCTCGTCGGTCCACTTCTCGGTCATGTACAGGTAGCGCCAGTCCTGGGTTTCGGGACGCACGAGCGTGACCCATTTGCCGTTCCAGCTCACCGAGCATGCCGGGTAGGGTTCGACCGTCGCGTCGGCGAACGCGCCCGCCTCGGCCGCGGTGGCGCCGCCGGCGTTGTCGACGGTCAGCACGTAGCGGGAGCCGTCCACCGGGACGTTCGAGATCGTGACCTCACTCTGGTCGGCGGCGACCTTCACCGTCTTGGAGAACGGCTCGGAGGCGTAACGCCAGCTGCCGGTGTCGGAGGAGACGGTCACGGTCTTCTCGCCGGAGACCTGCGGGTTCGTCCAGGAGACCTTGAAGTTGCCGTCCTTGCCGGGCTCGACCTTCACGTCGGAGACGGCCGCGGCCTCGTCGAGCGAAGCTTCGGCGGCCAGCGAGCGCGAGCCGTCGGCGCCCACGGCGTAGAGCTTGAGGGTGCCGGTCTTGGCGGGCAGGTGCTTGACGTACAGGGTGTCGTCGTAGCGGCCGCCGAGGAACGTGTCGTCGAGGTAGAGCAGGTAGTTCTTCGTGGTGGAGTAGTCCGCGAGATCCCACTTGACGGTCAGCTCGTCGGAGTCGGCGTAGGCGCGCTCGACCTTGAAGCCGGTCGGGGCGGCCGGCGTGTAGGCGGCGCCGTCGCTGACGGTGAGCTTGCCGACGTTGATCTGGTAGTCGTCGATCGGGTTGGCGCCGGCCTTGACGATCAGGCCGAGGGTCGCTATCTTCTTGCCCGCGTATTCGGACAGGTCGGCGGTCGCGGTCTTCCAGCCGTCGGTGGCCGAGCCGTCGGCCACGTCGACCGGGACGACGGCCTTGGTGTCGTCGGCGAAGATCAGGGCCAGCTGCAGCTTGGAGTCGTCGGACTTGAGCTTGTTGTAGGTCAGGTCGACCTTGGTGCCGTCCTTGACGTCCAGATCGGTCTTGTACAGGCGCATCGTGTTGTCGCTGGCCAGCTTGCCGGACAGGACGAGCGAGTCGCCGCCCTCATAGGCGCCGACCTTGGTGTACGCGAAGCGCGGCGCGGCCACGTAGTCCTTGCCGTAGTCGAAGTCGGCCTCGAGCGGGTCGGACTTGGCGTCGATCCACCACTGCCAGGTCGGCAGGATGTCCTGCAGGTTGATGTTGCCCCACTGCTGGTCGCTGGTCTGCTTGCCGGCGTCGCGCCATTCGAGACCGTGGCCGGTGTTGAACGACGTGGAGAACACGGGGCCGCCCACGACGGAGCGCTCGGCGATCTGGGATGCGAAGCCCTCCCAGCCGTCGCCGCTCGTGCCGTCGTCGATGTAGTCGTCGGAGATGTCGGTCGTGCCCGCCTCGCCGGTGGACGATCCGGTCCACAGGCGGCGTTCGCGGTCGAACACCTCGTTCTGGTACTTCGGGTAGACCTTCTTGTCGTCGCCCAGCTCGTGGGAGACGAAGTCAGTGCCGAGCGCGGCGAGGCTGACGTACGGCTTGCCGTTCTCGTCGAGGTTGACGTTCATGTAGTTAGCGTTCTTCGAGATGCCGCCGAACTTCTGCTGACCGGCCTCGAGACCGGCGAACACGGAGGTCTTCGGGTCGATGCCGAGGCTCTTGGCGTGTTCCGCCGAGCTCTTGAGCATGTCGCCGCTGTACCAGTAGTTGAGGAAGATCGAATCGGAGATCTTGCCCTTGGTCGGATCCTGCACATACGGCGAGTTGGCATCGTTGAACATGTTCTGGTAGCTCACGTAGCCGTTCGGGTAGGTCGCGGAGTCATACCACTGAATGTAGATGCCCTGATCGGTGACCTGCTTCATGAAGTCCTGGTAGGCGGCCGTGTCGGCGGCGCTCACCGCGGATTCCTGGTTGACGAAGTAGCCGTCGAAGCCGTAGTACTTGGCGATCTCGACGAGCTTGTCGGCGACCGGATAGGTGCCGTCCTCGCGCTTGCCCTGCAGCAGGTCCTTGTAGGTCTGCTCGCCGCGGTCGTTGCCGGAGTAGAAGATCGTGGCGATCGACTTCGCGCCGTTCTTGTGGGCGGCGTTCGTGTAGGCGGCGTTCGGCAGGTTCAGCGTGCCGAACTCGAACCACTTCTGGGTCCAGTCGGACTGCGCCTTGTCGTCGTACAGGCCCTTGGGCACGTTCGCGGTCGGCTGGCCGTGCCAGGTGCCGTAGTAGTCGGTGTACTGCCAGTAGTTGAACAGGTACTGCGAGAACACGTTGTTGTCGTGGAACGACTCGAAGAACGCGTTGCCGTAGTCGCCGGCGAGGTTGAACATCTCCGTGTCGGCCGGCAGGTTCGGGTCCTTCTGGGTGGCCGAGTTCGCCGCGATGCGGCTCTGCAGCGGCACGCGAGAGCGCAGGTACTGCGAGTCCTTGTCGGCGGCCGGGTCCCAGTTGAGGATGTCGAGGCCGGTGTAGCCGTGCTGGTACGGCTGGTGTTCGCCGGCCGCCTGCTCGGGGTGGCTGGTGTCGGCGTACTTGCCACCCCACGGCATGGTGTCGGTGGCGTTCGCCGGCGCGACCAGCGCGCTCAGCGTCGCCATCGACAGCACGGCCGCGAGGCCCGCACGCAGCCAACGTCGCGTGCGGCGGGCCTGGGCACTGGCGTGCCCGGTCTGATTGCCTGAGGACAATCCCATGGTTATCTCCTTTGGTTCTTCCGTCGGTGCGGAAACCGTTGCCGTCCCGCATGGTTGCGGAGCGGTCGGGCACGTGCCGCTCGTCGCGGCTCGCGCCCCGGGACGCGGCGGCTCTCTCAGCCTCCGCCGCATCCCAAGTCTGTTGGGCTGCGGGTGCGGGTCCGGTCTCAGGAGGCTCACCCCCGAACAGGACCATCCACGCACCCGTTTTATTTATTCATTGAATTATCAAAGTCTGGCTAGAAAAGAACCCGGCCGGGCGGACCCGGTCGGGTTGCGGTTACCTGCGACGGCGCACGGCGAGCGCGCTCACGCCGGCGAGCGCCAGCATCGCGGCGACGGACACCGCGACGGACACCGCGGAGCCGGTGTTGGCGAGGTTGCCGGGCTTGGCGGCCGGCTTGGCCTCGGTCTTGTCGTTCTTGTCGGTGTCGGGCTTGGTCGGCTCGTCCTTGCCGTCGTCCTTGCCGGGCTGCTCCGGTTCGGGCTCGGCCGGGGTCGCGGCCTTGATCGCGGTCTCGAGCGCGCCGGTCCAGGAGGCGACCTCGTCGGCGGTGTACAGCTTGCCGGTCAGGCCGGCGATCGCCGTTTCCTTGGCGGTCTTCAGCGCGGCGAGCGCGTCGCCGTCCGTCTTGCCGTCGGCGATGAGCTTGTCGGCCTGGGTCAGCGCCCTGGTGAGCGCGGCGGTGTCGATGCCGGTCAGGGACAGTTCCAGCGTCGGGTCGTACGTGTTGCTGTAGCCTTCGTTCCAGTCGCCGCCGAGGACGGCCTTGTTCACCTCGTACAGGTTCGTGGCGTCGGTCACGGCCTGGCGGGTTTCGGCCGGCACCTCCTTGGTCAGGGACATGCGGTCGAGGAAGTGGTCGGCGGCGGCCTTCGCGTTCTCGAGGGACATGCCCTGGCTCTGCGCGATGGCGGTCTTCGTCCAGATCAGGTTCGACGGCTTGATGTGGGTCAGGTCGTCCTCGCTGTAGGTGCGGCCGTCACGGTCGAGCGCGTACACGAACATGCCGCCGAGGTTGTGCTCGTACGAGTACGAGGCGACGTCGTAGAAGTGGCTGTCGAGGTACGGCTCGGTCGCGTCGTGCCAGCGGTTGTTCATGTCGCCTTCCTCCGGGAAGGTCAGGCCGGGCACGAACTTGGTCGAGTCGATGAACTGCTCGTACGTGGCGGCGGCCTTCGCGGTGCGCTTCGAGTCGGAGCCGTACTGCTGGTAGGCGACGTAGTCGAAGCAGTCGGCCACGTTCTCGAACGGGGCGGTGTAGCTGCCGTTGGTGTCGTACAGGAACATCGTGCCGTCCGGATCGCTCGACTTGGGGCCGATGCGCTTGGACAGCGACTTGATGACCTGGTCGGAGATCGCCACCTGGGATTCGTCCGGATAGGTTTCCATGTCGATGTCGAGGCCGTCGAGGCCGACCGAGGTCATGTACGTCTCGATGACGTAGTCGGCGTAGGCGTCGTAGTCGGCCTCGGTGGCGGTGTCGACGGTCTTGCCCTGCTCGACGATCCACTTCTTGAAGCCGTTGACCATCACGCCGCTGTAGTCGAGGCCGCGCACGAGCTTGATGCCGCGGCTGTGCAGGTACGGCGCGTAGTCGCTCTTGAGCTTGTCGTAGAACGGCTGGGCCGCGGCCTCCTGGCCGCTCGGCACGTAGCTGAACACGTTGACGACGTCGATGCCGTACGGGATGTCGTACATGGAGATCCAGTTGTCGTCCGGCAGATCGGTGTTCACGCCCTTCATGGTCACGTCGCGCCATGCGCGGTAGTACACCATGAAGTGCTTCTTGGCGCCGCTCTCGGCGACCGCCGCGGCGGGGGCATCCCCCTCCTGCGCGTAGGCGGCCGCACCGGCGGCCAGCGAGCCGCCGATCATCATCGCGGCGGCGACCACTCCGGCCGCGAGCCGCCGTCCGATGGACGGGCGTCCTTCACTGCCTTGTGCGAAACGCATATATAATCTCCTTTGTTGTTTCCTTCTATCGGGTGACAACCCGCAGCCTTGCAGGTTGCGTTGATGGCGGTCGGTATCGACGGCCGCCATCCGGGGTTGCGATGCGGTTCCGACGCGTCGCGACCCCACATTCATTTCTCCCCCTAACAGCCCCGTGGCAACGTGGCCGTAACGGGATCGGTCATGCGCGCGTCCAGCGAGCACGTCACGCGCACCTCGCCGTCTCCGGCGTCGCGCAAACGGTCGAACGGCACGCGCAACGTGACGTCGTGGCGCTCCCCCGCCGCCAGGGTCACGGTCGTCGAACCGACGAGCATGGCCAGACGCGGGATACGCCGGCCGCCGCTGACGTGCGCGAACAGGTTGAGCGATCCCGAAGCGGGCTTCTCCCCCGCCGTCACCGGGACCGTCACGACGAGGGACCGGATCTCGCCGTCCGCCGAGGCGAGCGGCGTGCCGGCCGTGACACCATTCAGCGAGCCGAGGCCGTGTCCGAACGGACGCAGCACGGGCTGCACCGCGTCCTTGTAGACGCCGGCGGCGCTTTGACGATCGTTGTACCGCACCGGCACGGCGCCCGGAAACGCGGGCAGCGTGACCGGCAGACGACCGGGCATCGTCGAGCCGTCGACAAGCGCGTCGGCGACGGCCTGCGGTCCGAACTGGCCGGCGTACCCGGACCAGATCACCGCGCAGGACCGTTCGATCACATGCGTGAGGACGTGCGCGCGTCCGCAGACGGCGACGGATACGATCGGCGCGGACGTCCGTTCGGCGATGGCGTCGAGCTGAGTGTCCTGCCCCCACGGCAGGCGGATGTCGGCAAGGTCGACGCCTTCGCCGCAAGTCGCGCCGTATTCGGCGACGGCCTTCGCCGCACCGTTGTCGTCGAATTCGCTGTCGTAGCTGCGTTCGCTGGTGCCGCCGCAGACGAACACGACCAGTGAGGCGCGCGTCCAGTCGCCGGCCGGCAGATCATCCGGCTTCGCAGCGAGCAGCACGCGGCCCGCACCGAGCCGGGAGACGAGTTCGCGGTAGACGCTCGACTGTTCGTCGGCCGGCAGCGGTGCGGTGTAGTCGCCGAGGAAGCATCCGAAGTCGTCGGCGAACGGACCGGCCACGATGACGGGGCCGAGCTGCGCACCGGCTGGATCGCGGCGTACGCGACCGATGATCGCACGCACGTCGGCGAGCGACGTGCCTGCGTCGGCACCGTCGTCGATGAGCGTGATCGCCTCGCGCGCCATGATGCGCGCCTGTTCGCGACCTTGCTTGAGCGCGGCGTCGATCGCGTCGGCGTCCGGCACGGCGATGACCGCGGCGTCCTCGCCGTCGGCCGGCAACAGTCCGAAGCGGCTTTTCAGTTCGAGCACACGCCGCAGCGAACGGTCGACCGCGGCGACGACCGTCTCGTCGTCGGCGTATTCGGCCAGATGGGTGAAGCCTTCGTCCCACAGGGACATGTCGACGCCGGCGAGCAACGCGGCGCGGCCTGCCGCGGGGATCGATCCGGCCATGTCCTCGAGACGGTCCACGGCCAGCCCGTCGGCCATGATGATGCCGTCGAAGCCGAGTTCGCCGCGCAGATAGTCCTTGAGCAGCCACGGGTTCGCGCAGCACGGCACGGAGTCGATGTCGTTGTAGGCGGCCATGAAGCCCCACGCGCCGGCGTGCACGCCGGCGGCGACCGGCGCCAGGTGGATGTCGTGCAGGTCGTGAGGGCCGAGCACGGCGGACTGGCCGTTGCGGCCGCCGACCGCCTCTCCCTGTGCGGCGAGATGCTTGAGGACGACGGCCACGCCGCCGTCGCCCACCTTGGAGCGATGCTCGCCCTGCATGCCGAGCACGATGGCCTCGCACATGCGGGCGGCCATGAGCGGATCCTCGCCGAAGCACTCCTCGCAACGGCCCCAGCGGGGGTCGCGTGCGATGTCGAGTCCGGAGACGAGTGCGATGTGGATGCCGCTGGCGGCGAGTTCGGCCGCGACGGCCGACTCGGCCTCGCGTACGCCATCCGGGTCGAAGGTGGCGCCCAGTCCGAGGTTGGTGGGCAGCACGGTGCCGCCAAGCGCCTGATGGCCGTGCGGCGCCTCTTCGCTGAGCAGCACGCCGACGCCGTGATCGCCGCGTTCGAGCACGGTCTGCTGGACGAGCGCGACCGCTTCGCCGCGTTCCTCGGGGCGGATGCCGTTGCCCCAGTGCTGGCCGGACCACGGGTCGGCGCGCATCAGGCCGTACAGCGTGCCCAGACCGCCCCACCGGTCGATTTCACGCTTGAGATAGTCGGTGGCGACAAGACGTCCGGCATCGTCGCGCGTCACGCATTTCCAGCCGAGCAGGCGTTGGTTGAGCTGACCGACCTTTTCGGTCAGGCTCATCGACGCGATGAGCCGTTCGATGGTGTTCCCCTCGACTGCCATGTCCCTCTACCTCTCTGTAGTCCAAAAGTCTTCTAGTGTCCCCAACGCCGCTCGCCTCGTACGCGACCGGCAGATCATGCGGAGTCGTTCGGACCGGCGATGCCGGGCCTGATTCCTCTCATACGCGATATCCCCTTGCATACGAGGGAAGCCGGTTGCGAGAACCTCCGCAGATCCCGCAACCGGCAGGTGTTTATTCGACGGATTCGAACGCGGGGTCGGAGACCGCCGAGTAGAATCTCGCCTTGTACGGAGCCGCATCGCGATGCAGCTCGGTGATGCCGCGCGCGGCCAGTTCGGCCGGATCGGCGGCGACCGTCGATGTGACGATGGTCGGACGCTTGCCGTCGACCTCAAGCTTCATCCACAGGTCGCAGATGGAGCCTCCAGGGCCGAGCGCGCCGCGGTTGACCGGATTGCCGGTCTCGTCCACATCCACGACGACGGCCACGTTCTTGGCCGCCGCGGGCTGCATGTCGCGGTACTGCTTGGCGAGGTTGCCGAATTCACGGCCGATCGGCTTGAGCTTGCCGGTCTCGTCGAACAGGCCGAGCGAGTACTCGAGCTGCGGGAAGTCGGCCATGGAGGACGGCACGTCGTGGGAGCACCACCAGGTGACGCCCCACAGGTTCGGGCAGTCCAGGGCCTTTTCGACCGCTCGGCGGCAGAACTCCGGAGTGTCCTCGGTGGCGAGCACGTTTTCGGGCGCACCCACTTCCTGCAGCCATACCGGACGGTCGGCCGGGCCGAACGCCTTGGCGAGTTCGGCGAGGTAGAGCGCGTACGAGTAGCACTCCTCGCTCTTGTCGCCGTAGCCCTGCGCGATGCCGTTGAACACCCACGAGTGGATGGTGGTCAGGTCGCCCTTGGTGGCGGACTGCACCGGGGTGAACGGATGGCCGTCGATGAACCACACGCCGTCGTTGACGCTGTAGAGCGCCATCGAACCGTCACGTTTGGCCGCCGGCAGCAGGGTGTCGAGCCAGGAATCGATCTGGTCGGCAGTGGCGGTCATCTTGGTCGGGTGCGGACGGTCGGACAGCTGGTTGACCTCGTTGCCGAGGGTCAGGCCCTTGAACGCCGTTTCCTTGGACAGCTCGTCGGTCATGATTTCGATGAGCTCGCGCTCTGAGCCGACTGCGTCCGGATCGGTGAACATGTTGCCCTTGTGCCAGGTGACCAGCCAGCTCGGGAGGAAGTCGAAGCTGGACAGGTGGCCCTGGAAGACGTCCACGTAGGCGTCCAGGCCGTGTTCGCCGGCGATGTGCACGACGCGGCGCACATCCTCGACGCCCTTGCGGTTGATCCAGGTGCGGTTGGGCTGCAGGTACGGCCACACCGGGAAGATGCGGACGTGGTCCATGCCCAGATCGGCGATCTGACGCAGGTCGTTGTCGATGCTCTCCCAGTCGGGGTCGAGCCACGAATGGAACCATCCAGGGGAGGGCGTGTAATCGACGCCGAATTTCATGAGTTTTCCTTTCGCGGGAATCAGCCCTTGAGGCCGCCCTGCTCCAGACCACGGAAGAAGTAGCGCTGGAAGCAGCAGAAGAAGACGATGATCGGGATGAGCGAGACGAGCGCGCCCGCCGCGATGAGTCGCGGATCCTGGATGAACATGCCCTTGAGGCGGTTCATACCGAGGGTGAGGGTGTACTTGTTCTCATCGGACATGGCGATCAACGGCCACAGGAAGTCGTTCCATGCGCCGACGAAGGCGAAGATGCCGACGACGGTCATGGTGCCCTTGACCTGCGGGACGCAGATGTGGAAGAAACGCTGCCACAGGTTGGCGCCGTCCACCATCGCGGCCTCCTCAAGCTCCATCGGGATGGACTTGAACGCGTTGGTCATCAGCAGGATGTTGATCGCGCCGCACAGGCCCGGCAGGGCGATGGCGAGCAGCGTGTTCTGCAGGTTGAGGTTGCGGATGATCAGGAACTGCGAGATCATGACGCCTTCGATCGGGATGACCATGGTGCCCATGAACAGCGCGAACACGAAGCCGCGGCCGCGCCACTTGAGGCGTCCCAGCGCATAACCCGCCATCGTGGAGAACACGACGTTGCCGGCGATGGAGATGATGCACACGATCAGGGTGTTGAGCATGTAGTGGAACACCGGGACCTGGCGGAACACGTTGATGTAGTTGTCGAGCGTCGGGGTCTTCGGGAACAGGTACGGCGGCACGGCGTAGACGTTGTCGCCCTTGCCCTTGAAGGACAGGGACAGTTCCCAGACGAACGGTCCGACGAGCAGCAGGAACATCAGGATCAGGATCAGGTACTGCACGACCTTGCCGACCGTGACCTTGCGGTGATGGTTCGGCGCGACGATATCCGCGGACATCAGTCCTCACCTCGCTTCTGAACGATCTGCTGGATGATGAGCAGCGTGCCGACGATGATCAGCACGACGATGGAGATGGCGCTGGCATAGCCGGTACGCGCCTGGATGCCGGTTCCTTCGCGCTTGATGAGCATCGACATCGTCATGTCCATGCCGCCGGGGCCCGCGGAGCCGTTGGTCAACACGTAGATTTCGTTGAAGACTCGGAACGCGGCGATGGTGGACAGCATCATGATGAGCATCATGGTGGAGCGCACGCCGGGCATGGTGACGGAGATGAACTGGCGGATCGGGCCGGCGCCGTCGAGCGCGGCGGCCTCGTACAGGGATTCGTCGATGTTGGCGAGGGCGGTCAGGTAGATGACCATGTAGTAGCCGAGACCGAGCCAGATCGTGACGAACATCGAGCTGAACAGGACGCCCCAACGGTCGGTGAGGAACGGGATCGGCTTGGAGATGATCTTCATCGCCTTGAGCACGGAGTTGACCAGACCGGCGGAATCGAGCAGGTTGGTCCAGATCATGCCCACCACGACGGCGGACATGACGACCGGCATGTAGAAGGCGGTGCGGAAGAAGCCCATGATCTTCGAGTTGCCCTTGACCAGGTTGGCGAGGATCAGCGGGAGGATGACCATGAACGGGACCACGCAGATGACGTACAGCGTCGAGTTGAGCAACGCGGTGAGGAAGTACTCGTCATGGAACAGTTTGATGAAGTTGTCGAAGCCGACGAACGTTCCCGGACGCAGCAGCGTGGAGTTGGTGAAGGCAAGCCTGAAGGTGTTGAGTGCCGCGAGGACGACGAATACGAACACGATCACGAACGCCGGCAGGACGAACAGATACGGGGCAATGACGGCGCCGAAACTGCGGTGCGGCTTCTCGTGCGTGGTATTCATCGGTTCAGGCCGGTCGGAGGCCTTGACGGCCTCCGACCTGTCAGCGGCGAATGCCGCCTTGCTCACTGGGCGAGCTTCTCGTTCGCGAACTCGACGGACTTGTCAAGCGCTTCCTTGGCGGTCTGCTTGCCCTGCATGGCGAGGGCGATCTGCTGCTGGAAGTTCTTGTAGCCGTTGTTGTCGGTGAACTCGGCCGGGCGGGAGCCGTAGCCGTCCTTGACCTGGTCGAGGGTGATCTTCAGGGCCTTGCCCTCGAGCGTGGACTCGTCGATGTTCTTGTAGTACTCGTCATCGAGGCCGCCCTTGGCGGACGGGAAGACGGAGGCCTTCTTGTCGAACTCGATCTGGTTCTTCTCGTTGGTCACGTAGCGGGCGAAGTCGATGGCGACGTCCGGGTACTTGGACTGGGCGCTGATGCCGAGCATCTCGTAGGCGACGGAAGCGGAACGGCCGTCGTTGGTGATACGCGGGCCGACGGCGAGGTTCTTGTACAGGTCCGGGGCGTTCTGCTTGAAGCCGTCGGCGGAGTAGGCGGAGCCGGCCATGGCGACGAGGTTGCCGCGCTGGAAGAGATCGGCGGCCTGGCTCCAGGAGGAGTCGAGGGCCTCCGGCGGGATGCCGCCTTCCTTGTAGAGGTTGACGAAGCGGCTGATCTGCTTGACGCCGGCCTCATCGTTGAAGGTGTACTTGCTGTGGTCGTCGTTCATGAAGGACTTGACGCCGGCGGTCATCAGATCCTCGGCGTTGTAGCCCATCGTGGTGCCCAGGTAGATGCCCTTGTCCTTGCAGTTCTTGACGATGGTGTCGCCGGCGGCGAACCACTCGTCCCAGGTGGTCGGGATCTTGTTCGGGTCGAGGCCACACTCGCTCATCAGGGAGGTGTTCCAGTAGGTCGGGCCGTCGTTGACGTACCACGGCAGGCCGTAGGCGCCTTCCTCGATGCCGTTGCCCTTCATGGTGACGGCTTCCCAAGCGCCCTCGTAGTAGTCGTCCTTGGCGTCCGGGGCCTGCTTGTTGATGTCGAGCAGGGCGCCGGCCTTGGCCAGGCCGTAGAGGATGGAGTTGCCGCCGTCGACGATGTCCGGCAGCTCGCCGCCGGCCGCCTGGCTGGACAGCTTGTCCTCGTAGCCGTCGGAAGGCGCGTCGAGCCACTTGATCTTGACGTCCGGGTGATCCTTCTCATAGGCGGCGATCAGATCGGTGAAGTACGGGGTGTACTTGTCGTTCTTGAGGTTCCAGGTCTGGAAGGAGATCTCCTTCGTACCGGAGTCCTTGCCGGTGCTGCTGTTGCCGCATGCGGCCACGGAGACGAGCATCGCGCCGGCGCCAACGATGGCTACGGCCTTCTTGACAGAAAACATGGCGTTTTCTTTTCTTTCTTTCCTTACCTAACCCCATCCCACCTTGGTTGGGGAAGCCTGTGATGTTATGAGCCCCGACGGCGGTACATCCTCGTCGCTGAGACTAAAGCGATTTAGTCGACAGCCGTTTCGAAGCTGTTCACTAAAGCGGTTTAGTTATAGGATAGCATGCCGATGGCAAAAAGCAAATTCAACGAACAAACCGGTCCGATACGGCGTGTCCCTTGAAATTCCAAGGAAATGCAAAGTCTCTCCCCCGCCTTTCCCATGTCGAATCAAACATTTTTCATTTGTTTTTTCGATGCGAAACACCGCAAACGATATAAAAAACGGTCTTCCGCAATGATGCGGAAGACCGTGTGGCACCTATGGCGTTGTGGTCCGCCCGGCAACGGGGCCGGCCGGACCACAACGCCGTGCCGGTTATCGGCGAATACGCAGAATGGCCAGCTGGAACGGGGCGAGGCTCACCGCCGCGCCTTCGGCTGGACGCGGGCCGTCGGACGCGAACGCGCGCGGCAGATCGGCCGGCAGATCGGCCTCCTCCATCACGCCGACCTCCTCAACGTTCGCGCCGGCGAGCGCGTCGTCGACGTGCAGCGTGGCCTTGGCGTCGCCGCCGGCGGCCTCGTACAGGCGCACGATCAGGTCGCCGGAACCGTCGTCGGCGAGCTTGACCCAGTCGAGCACGACGGCGCCCTGCGTGTCGGACAACGACACCAGCGGCTTGAACGCGGGTAGTTCGGCGATGGCCGGGCTGTTGATGCGCGCGGCTTCGGCGAGCACGGCGTCCATCGTGGCGTCGGCCACGACCGACCATGCGAACGAGTGCTCGCCCTGGTCGGTGCGCGGATCCGGGTACAGCGGCGCGCTCAGCAGCGACAGGCGCACCATCGTGCCGCGACCGGCACCGTGGGCGGCGTCGCCGTGGATCGGACTCACGTCGGAGCCGTACGTGGACGCGTTGGCCACGGCCACCGCGTAGCCGGCGTCGGCGATGCGCACGAAGCGGTGCGTGCAGCTTTCGAACTTGGCGTCGTCGGAGCGCGTGTTCTTGTTGATCGGGCGTTCGACCATGCCGTACTGGCATTCGTACTGCGCGTTGACGGCCTGCACGCTGACCGGCAGGTCGACCTTGAGGAACTTCTCGGCGGCATGCCAGTCCACGTCCGCCGCGAAGTCGAGCGAGGACGCGCCCGGCCGCAGCGTGATGCGCGTGCGGATCTCGACGCCCTGGGCGCGGGTGACGACGTTCGCCGTGACGGCGCCGTCCGGGGCCGTCTCCACGCCTTCGAGCGTGGCGTCGGTCATCGTGTTCGCCGCGAGGAAGGCGTCGCGCTGGATGTCCCAGGCGTCCCAGTGGAACGGTTCGTCCTTGAGCAGCTCGTAGCGGCCGAGCTTGGCTCCGGCCGGCACGAGCTCGCGGTTCGAAGCGAGGTCCGTGATCGAGGTCACGGATCCGTCCGCCTCGACGCGTACGCGCAGGCGGCCGTTGTCGAGCACGGTCGTCTCGCCGTCATGTTCGACCGTCACGGACGGCTTGCCCGCCGGCACGGCGACCTGTTCGGCGGAACGCACGGTCCACGCCTCGCAGGCCTCGCGCGAGTACGGCGTGATGACCGCGTCGGCGACGCGCTCGTCGGCCGGTTCGACTGCGGCGATCGCGGCGCCGGCCTCGGCGGCCAGCTCACGCAGGCGGGCGATGTCGCGGGCGTATTCGGCGCGCGCCTGGCGGTGCACCCAAGCGATTGCGGAGCCGGGCAGGATGTCGTGGAACTGGTTGAGCAGCAGCGTCTTCCAGATGCGGTCCATCTCCTCGCGCGGGGCGACGTAGTCCGGGTTCTTGACCGTAGCGGCGGCGATCAGGTATTCGGTCACGCGCAGCATGGCTTCCTCGTTGCGGCAGCCGCGCTTCATGTCCTGCTGGGCGGTGAGCGTGCCGCGGTGCAGTTCGAGGTACAGCTCGCCCTTGAACACCGGGGTCTCGCCGTCGGCGTCGTCCACGATGTCCTTGCGCACGCGGTCGAACAGCTGGTCGGGGGTGCCGAAGTCGACCTTCGGCGCGCCCGCCAAGTCGTGGTCGCGGCGGATGCGCGCGGTCATTTCGCGGGTGGGGCCGCCGCCGCCGTCACCGAAGCCGTAGAGCATGATCGCATTGCGCGACAGGTCCTTGTCGAGGAAGTTGCGCTGCGAGTACACGAGCTCGTGCATGCTCATGGACGAGCAGTACGTGTCGGACGGCGGGAAGTGGGTGAGGATGCGGGTGCCGTCGATGCCTTCCCACATGAACGAGTGGTGCGGGAACTTCGTGGTGTCGTTCCACGAGATCTTCTGCGTGAGGAACCAGTCGAATCCGGCGCGGCGGGCGATCTGTGGCCAGGAGCCGGTGTAGCCGAAGCTGTCCGGCAGCCAGATGCCGCGGGGTTCGATGCCCAGATGCTCCTTGAAGTAGCGGCGGCCGAACGTGATCTGGCGGACGAGCGACTCGCCGGAGGGGATCATGTTGTCGGATTCGACCCACATGCCGCCGACCGGGATGAACCGGCCTTCCTTCACGCGCTTCATCATGCGCTTGAAGATGTCCGGATGCTCGGTCTCGAGCCATTCGTACTGCTGGGCGGAGCTCATCGCGTAGGTGAAGTCCGGGTCCTCGTCCATGAGGGCGAGCACGTTGGCCACGGTGCGGGCCACCTTGCGGCGGGTCTCGCGCACTGGCCACAGCCATGCGGAGTCGATGTGCGCGTGGCCGACGGCGACATGGTCGATCGCGCTGGACGCGGCCGGCTCGGCGAGCACGCCGGCGAGCGCCTCGCGGGCGGAGGCGAGGGTGCCGTCGATGTCGCGTTCGTCGTAGCGGTTCAGGGAGCGCTGCAGCGCCTTGGCGAGCTGCCAGTAGCGCGGATCGTCGTCCTTGAGCTCGCGCATGAGCGAGGAGACGGTTTCGAGGTCCATGTAGTAGCCGAACACGTCCTTGTTGAACACGGTGACGTCCATCTGGGACAGCGTGTACGGGAAGTCGCGCGTGCCGGTGGCCCTCTCGCCGAGTTCGGTGGGCGAGAACGGGGTCGGGCCTTCGACGAACGGGTTGGCGGCGGCCTCGATGTAGACGGTGAAGTTGCCGTCGGCGTCGAGGTCGACGGTGCTGGTGCCGTCCTCGTAGACGAGCGGGATCCAGTGGTTGCGCGGGTTCGCGGTTTTGATGGCGGTGCCGTCGGCGCGGTAGACGAGACCTTCGGCCTGGAAGCCCGGTCCGCGGTAGTCGAGCCAGCCGAGGTTGACCTCGAGTTCGACCTTACGGCCCTTGACGGCCTCCAGATCGATGCGGCCGGTGACCTCGAACCAGGTGGTGCCCCAGGTGGTGCCCCACACGCCGGGGACGGAGAACGGCTTGAACTCGACTTCGCCGGCGCGGACCTTGGCGAGGAACTCGTCATACGGCTCGGGCTCGCCGGGGTTGTCGAACGAGCGCAGCGTGCAGGCGCTGAGCGTGGTGTGGATATGCGGTTCGAGACGCTGCTGCATGACGCGGTTGCAGCGCTCCAACTGCTGATTCGGCAAGAGGAACATGGATGCGCATCTCCTTAAATGCGGTGTCACGTATCGATTCACGTGCGATTCGCCGGTCTGGGCCCGCTCGCCGCGGCGCCGTGCCGCGATGATCGGGTTCAGGTGCGACGGGCTGCCAACTTCGGCAACTAAATCGCTTTAGTTATCGATGATACAGGGAACCGTCCCCTTGTCAACGCGACACGACCGGCCCCCGCGCGTCCCAACGGCCGGGAATCGCCGCCCCGCAACCGGGGCAGCGCCCGTCGGCGGTCAGGCGGTACCCGACGATGTCGTACCTTTCACGCGCGATCAGCGTCATTCCGCAGCCGGGACAGTACGTGGCCGCGCCCACGGGATCGTCCACGTTGCCGGTGTATACGAACCGCAGCCCCTCCTCCATCGCGATCCCGCGGGCGCGCGACAGCGTGGCGGGAGGGGTGCGCGGCACGTCGCGCATTCGATAGTCCGGATGGAACGCGGAGAAATGCAACGGCACGTCGCGGCCGCAGTGTTCGCGGATCCACGCGCATTCGGCATGCAGCGACGCGTCGCCGTCGTTGTACCCCGGTATGAGCAGCGTCGTCAGTTCGACCCAGGCATCCGTCTCGTTGCACGCGTAATCGATCGTGTCGAGCACGTCGCGCAGCCGTGTGCCGGTGACGCTGCGGTAGAAATTCTCGGTAAAGCCCTTGAGGTCGATGTTCGCCGCGTCCATGACCGCGTAGAAATCCTCGCGCGGCCCCGCCTCCATGTAGCCGGCGGTCACGGCCACCGCGGCGATGCCACGGCCGCGGCAGGCCTGCGCCGTGTCGATCGCGTATTCAGCGAAGACGATCGGATCGTTGTAGGTGAACGCGACCGACCGCGCGCTGTACTCGACGGCGACTTCGGCAATCCGCTCCGGCGACGCCTCGACGGCGAGCGTGCTCCACCGGCGCGACGCGGAGATCGACCAGTTCTGGCAGTATCGGCATGCGCTGTTGCATCCGGCCGTGCCGAAGCTCAGCACCTTGCTCCCCGGATGGAAATGGTTGAGCGGCTTCTTCTCGATCGGATCCATCGCGAAGCCCGAGCTCAAGCCATAGGCGTCGAGCATGATCGTGCCGTGATGGTTGGAGCGCACGAAGCAGAAGCCTCGCCGGCCGTCGCGCAGCGTGCAGTGGCGCGGACACAGGTCGCATTGCACACGGCCGTCCGGAAGCCCGTGCTGCCAACGGCCGATGGCCGGACTCCGGTCTTCCGGCGGGATAGGGGGCATTGGATCACGCGCGCGGACATCGGAGTCCGCGGACGATTCCGTTGCCGTCGCGTTCATCGCGTCGCCTCATCGAACGCGGTCACGGCGTATCGTTGGCAGATCATGCTGCCGTCATGCCAGTCGTATGACGCCGGCAACCCGGCCTTGCGCAGCAGGTGGCCGACGAACTCGTGACAATCGGTCAGCTCCGCCCATACCTGCGGCAGGAAGGTGGCGCGATGGCCGCGGCCGTCATCGAGGATCAGCCCGTCGCGGCCGGGTTCGAGCATGCGTTCCAATGCGGCGCGGGACGTCGCGGACATCGGCTCCGGGTCGGACAGCACCGACACTTCGACGGCGATGTCCGGATACTCGTCGGCGGTGACCGGCAGGAACCGGGGATCGTGGACGGCGGCGTCGATGGCGTGTTCGGCGATGTCGCGGCCGAGCGGGCGATAGGCTTCGAGCGTGCCGATGCAGCCACGCAGATGGCCACGCTTGGTCAGGGTCACGAAGCTTGCGCCCGGCCGGTTCAGTTCGGGATGGGCGGTGACGAGGTCGGCCGGCGTGGGATCTGCGGGCTTGGCGAGGCCGAGATGGTGTTCGAGCGCGGCTCGGGCCAGGCGCGGCAGCACCGTGTCGTCATGGTCCGGCAGGTTGGCGGCGCCGTCGGCTGCGCGACGGCGGCCGGCCCCGGCACGTATCGCCTCGCTCCCCTGCATGTCATGTTCCCATGCGGCGAACGAGGCATAGCCGACCACCGGGGTATCGGGATCGCGCATCGCAGGACGGTCGGCATGCCGCCCATCGACGGCCGCGAGCGCTGCTTTCCCATCGTCGCCCGAGGTCGAACATCCGAGGAACCGCAGCAGCAACGCCTTCTCCCGTGCGACGGCCAGCAGCCCGTTGACCGGGTACGCGCCGCACGCGCGGCTCGGGCGAATCGTCGGATCCCCCGAGGATGCGATGTGCGCGATGGTCCGGTCATCCAAGTCGCGGGCGACCGATTCGGGATGGTAATGCGACAGGTCGGAACTGATCACGATCACCGTCTCGGGGCCTCCCCATAGGGCCTGGATCACGGCGCCGACCTCGACCGGGGTCGCGTCGCCCGCATTGAGCGGCACGATGGTCAGATCGTCGCCGAGCACGCGTTGCAGGAACGGGATCTGCACCTCCACCGCATGCTCGTGCGCGTGGGTCGCGTCGTTGACGCTCATGGACGGCACGGCGGCGATCGCGCGGCGCTCCGCGTCCCGGTCGATCGGCACGGTGCCGAGCGGGGTACGGAACGCCGATGCGGACGGGCAGGCCACACCACGTACGGCGACGCGGTGTGTCGGTCCGATGATCACGGCGCGGCGAATCGTGCCGCGGCCGCGTTCGAGCAGCGCGTAGGCGAGCGCCGCGGTCGTGCCGGAGTACACGTATCCGGCGTGGGGCACGATCACCGCCTTGGGAGCACCCTGCGGGAGCCGCTTTGCGAATCCGGAATCGCGCAGCAGCGTGCGGGCGTAGTCCAGCTGCCGGTCGACCATCGCGCGCAGTTCATGGGCATCGGACGGATAGAACGAGCCGGCCACGGCGGCCGGACGGACATAGGTCGATTCGGGCAAGGTACGAACGGCCTCCTCGCCGCCGTTGCCGCCGAATCCATTGTGGAACAACCTCATCATGGCAACCACCTCTTCGACTTCCATCGTAGTCGAATCAGCGGTGGCGGGGTTCTCCTTTCGTCCGCGTCGGCCTTTGCCCGAGCCCGTCAATGACAGGCGTTTTGCGAACCGTGAGGCAGTTTTCACGTCTCGCAGCCGTCTTTCTCAAAACCGTGAGGCAGCACGTGGTCGAAGGAACCCGCCACAAGCACCCATATTGGCCTTTGAGGGCGTGTATAGGAAGGATGGCTGCCTCATGGTTTTGAGAAAGACCCGTGCAATGGACGAAAAACTGCCTCACGGTTTCAAGAAAGGTCCGCATCGATCACGGCAGCTGCAGCTCGGGTTCGGACGGATGCCGTTTGCGCCACCACGCCTGCACGTAGTAGGCGGCATAGCAGGCCACGATGAACAGCAGCTCGGCCACGAGCGCGAACCGCTGCTCCTTGTCGAAGAAGACGAGCAGGAACGAGGCGGTGCACAGGACGAACGCGCCCCACGACGTGTACGGATAGCCGGGAGTACGGTATTTGAGCTCGTCGGCGGTATGCCCGGAAGCGAGCCAACGGCGGCGGAACACGATCTGGCAGTAGGCGATGGCGATCCACACCACCACCGCGGACAGGCCGGACAGCGCCACGAGCACGAGGTACACGGTGGATGCGGCGATCACGGAGGACAGTAGGGCCAGCAGGCCGCCGGCCATGGCCGCGCACAGGGCGAGCATCGGCACGCCGCGGCGGTTGGTCTTGGCGAACCAGCGCGGGATCATGCCCTCGTTGCCCATCGACCACACCATGCGGGTCGAGGCGTACAGGCCGGAGTTCGACGCGGACAGCACGGCCGTCAGGACCACGAAGTTCATGATGTCGGCCGCGTACGGGATGCCGATGGAGTTGAACACGAGCACGAACGGGCTTTCGCCCACGCCGGCCTCGCGCCACGGGATCAGCGCGCACATGACGGTGATCGAGCCGATGAAGAACAGGACGAGACGCCACAGGGTGGTGTGGATGGCCTTGGGCACGGCCGTTTCGGGGTCGCGCGTCTCGCCGGCGGTCACGCCGATGAGCTCGGTGCCGGAAAACGCGAAGTTGACGGTGAGGATCGTGGCGAACACGGGCATGAAGCCGTTCGGGAAGACGCCGTCCTTGACGAGGTTGCCGAACAGGGGCGCATGGTCGTATCCGGAGATCGGCACCGCGCCGAAGATGGCGAGCAGGCCGATGGCGATGAACGCGCAGATCGCGAACACCTTGATCGACGCGAAGATGAATTCGGCTTCGGCGAAGAACCGCACGGACAGCGCGTTCGCGGTGAAGATGAGCGCGATGCATGCGGCCGACCATATCCAGGTGGGCGTGTGCGGGAACCAGCGCTGCATGAGCAGGCCGGCGGCGGTGAATTCGGAGCCGAGCGCGACCGTCCAGGTGAGCCAGTACTGGATGGCGATGACGAAGCCGGTGCCCGGACCGATGAACTTCTCGGCATAGACGTGGAACGAGCCGGTGACCGGCATGGCGACGGACAGTTCGCCGAGCGTGAGCATGACGAGGTACACGATGAGCGCGCCGATGCCGTAGGCGAGGATCGTGCCGATCGGGCCGGCCTGCTGGATGGTGTAGCCGGAGCTCAGGAACAGTCCAGTGCCGATGACGCCGCCGAGGGAGATCATCTGCAGGTGTCGCGACTCCATGCCGCGTTTGAGATTCGTGTGCAGCGCATGCTTGCGGTTGGCGGACGTGTCCGTGGACGGGTTCGGCGTCTGCGCCGAGACATCCGGAATCGGTTCGGAGGAAGGGTCGGTGTCGGACTGGCTCATGCTGTTCTCTCTGCTGTCGATACGATGATGGCCATCAGAAACGGCCCAGAACAGTATACGGGGCAGTTTGACCAGCCGGGCCATGCACTCCCCGCCGCTCAGTGTTCGACGTGGTAGAGATTCATGCCTCCTTCGCTGATGTCGGCGGTCGGCCGCTCCCCCAGCCGCAGGTCGACGTGCAGTCGGCGACCGGAGTCCTCCCCCGTGCCGACCACGTCGTACGAGTACGCGAGATTGGCTACATGGGTCGGCTCCACGCGGGCGCCGGCCATCCACGGGTTGCGCCTGCGGACCGAGATCAGGCCCTGCAGCAGGCGGAACATCCATGCGCCGTCGCCGCCCAATCCGTCACGGTTCGCCGGGAACATCGGCCGCACCGCGTCGTCGCCGCCCATCGCGTCGGCCTTGACGCCGCGCCACGCCTGTTCGTCACCATAATAGATGCACGGCACTCCCCCGACCGTGAACAGCACGGTCATGGCGAGCGCCGCCTCCGCGCCGCCGATCTGGCTGACGATGCGGGTCACGTCGTGGTTGCCCACGAACGTGAACGGCGTGAATGCGTCCATGAACTCGTTGTGCCGTTTGAGCGCCCAGTCGAGCTCCCAGAAATTGCCGGCCTTGATCGAACTCCAGACCGCCTTCCACAGCTGGTATTGCGTGATCGAATCCAGACCGGAGTCGCGTACGATCGCCGGATAGTCGCCGTGGATGACCTCGCCCATGAACCATGCGTGCGGGAATTCGCGCCGCACGTCGGGCAGCACGCGCGTCCAGAACGCGGGCGGCACGGCGTATGCCGCGTCAAGACGCCACGCGTCGACGCCCCGGCGCATCCAGTGCCGCATCACGTCGGCGACGAGCCGCGCCACCGCCGGATCGTCATGGTTGAAGGAGGGAAGGTCGCCGTTGCCTTCGAATTTCGCATAGTCGGTCGCGGTACCGGTCGTCGCGTCGCGCTCGATGCGGAACATGCGGCCGGCGCCGGCGTCGCCGGCGAGCGCGGATCGGAACAGGGCCGATTCGCGGCCGATGTGGTTGAACACGCCGTCGAGCATGATGCGGATGCCGCGCTCGTGGCATGCGGCGACCAGCCGATCGAACGTCGAGTCGTCGCCGAGACGCGGGTCGATACGGAAATAGTCGGTCGTGTCGTAGCCGTGGCTGGTCGAGGCGAACACCGGGTTGAGCAGCAGGCCTTTCGCGCCGAGGTCGATGAGGTAGTCCAGCCACGACGTGATCATGTCGAGTCGCGGCGTGAGCGCACGTTCGGCGTCGTTGCCCGGACGGATGGGCGCTCCCGTGAAACCGAGCGGGTACACCTGCCACCAGATCGTGGTGAGGTTCGGGTCATTGGTCATCGCATCCCTCCTTGCGTCGGCGTATGCCATTGGTTCCAGCATACGGCCGGCGCGGGGGATTTACGGTTTTGCCTGTCCCGTCAGTCATCGGGACAGGTGGGTGGTCATGCGATCGGCGGATGCTCCCACTGGTCGGTGTCGGCTTCGGCCGGACCGTGGTTGTAGTCCATGAGCCGCCAACGCAGCGTGCCGTCGGGAAGGTCGACGGGCACGAACCGCGCCCAGTGGGCGTTGCGCATCGACATGACGTCGGTGAACTCGGGGTGCACCCGATCGAGGCCAAGCAGCATGATCGTGGTCTGCATGATGCACGATCCATGAGAGAACACGAACAGGTCGGTGTCGTCGCCGGCGCGGTGAGCCCAATCGTTCAGCGCTTCGACGCCGCGCGCGCCGACGTGTTCCTTGGGTTCGCACCCGTATTCGAGTTCGCCGCCGCGGAATTCGGCCCACGAACGGTACGCCTCCGGGTACTGGCGGGCGATCTGCGCCACCTCCATGCCTTCCCACTGGCCGAAGTTGCGTTCGCGCACACGCTGGTCGAGGTGGACCTCAAGTCCCAGCGGATCGGCGAATGCGTGCGCTGTGGCGGCGGCGCGGCTCAGGTCGGATGCGACGACAAGCTGCTTGCGATCCTGCCCCTCGACGTACAGTGCGGCGAGCGCGGCGCCGGTGCGGGCGACCTGCCAGCGGCCGGTCTCGTCGAGCGGAATGTCGATCTGGCCTTGGAAGCAGTGACGCACGTTGTATGACGTGCGCCCGTGGCGAACCAATGTGATCGAGCGGACATGCGTGGTTGCGGTCATCCGATGGCTCCTTCCCCATTGATGAACGATGCCGATTGGACGATGTTCGACGCCGGAACGCACCGGAACGCCGACATGCCGGAATCAGGCTTCCGGTTCGTCCGTATCGTCCGAGGCGGCCGAGCCCGCGCTCTCCTCGGGATGCGCGAGCTGGAGGTCGACGGTCGGGCAGTCGCGCCACAGACGGTCGAGACGGTAGAATTCGCGGGCCTCCTCGTGCATCACGTGGATGAGGAAGTCGCCGTAGTCGAGCAGCACCCACTGGGCTTCGGTCAGCCCTTCGCGCGAACGCGGCTGGCGCTGGCCGTCCTTGAGATACAGGTCCTTTTCGACTTCCTGCGCGGTGGCGAGCACCTGACGTTCGTTCGACGCGGTGGCGACGAGCATGAGTTCGGTGATGCCGAGCAGGTCGCTTACGTCGTAGGCGACGACGTCGGTGGCCTTGAGCCGGTCGGCTGCGGCTGCGGCGATGCGGATGGCGTCGATGGAGTTCTGCGCTGCGGTCAATTCCCTGTCTTTCTGTTGTCGGGTTCGGTGTCGGATCGGGTAAATCGGTGTTCGGTCGGAGTGTCGGCCGTCGTCGGGGCGCCTCAGCGTTCCCACTTGGGCTTCCAGCCCTCGACGTTGTGCTGCGTGTTCTCGGAGTAGACCATCGTGTCGTCGGGCACGGCGTGGCGGATCACGGAACCGGCGCCGGAGGTCACGTTGTCGCCGACCTCGACGGGTGCCACGAGCAGGTTGCCCGCGCCGATGTGCGCGCCGGAGCCGATGCGCGTCTTGTTCTTGTGCACGCCGTCGTAGTTGGCGGTGATGGTGCCGCCGCCGACGTTGGTATGGTCGCCGAGCGTCGCGTCGCCCATGTAGCTCAGGTGCGGCACCTTGGTGCCGTTGCCGATATGAGCCTTCTTCATTTCGACGAATGCGCCCGCCTTGGATTCCTCGCCCAGGTCGTTGCCGGCGCGCAGGTAGGTCCACGGACCGATGTTGGCGGCGCGTCCGATGTGCGATTCCTGCACGCGGGAACGTTCGACCACCGCTTCGGCGTCGATGGTCGCGTCGATGAGCGTCGTGTACGGTCCGATCACGGCGGCCTCGCCGACCGTGGTGTGTCCCTGCAGGAAGCTGCCGGGCAGGACGGTCACGTCGCGCGACAGCACGACGTCGTCCTCGATCCAGGTGGTGTCGGGGTCGAGGATGGTCACGCCGGAACGCATCCAGGCCTCGCACACGCGGCGGTTGTGTTCGCGCGAGAGCGCGGCGAGCTGCACGCGGTCGTTCACGCCTTCGACGCTTAAGGGGTCGGGCGCGGCGAAGGCGCCGACGTTGCCGGCCTCCTTGGCGGTCTCGAGCGCGTCGGTCAGGTAGAACTCGCCCTGCGCGTTGTTGTTCTTGAGGCCGGCGATGGCCTTGGCGAGCACGGCGGCGTCGAACACGTACACGGACGTGTTCACCTCCTGCACCGCCAGTTCGCTGCGGTTGGCGTCGCGCTGTTCGACGATGCGCAGCACGTGTCCGTCGCGGTCGCGGATGATGCGGCCGTAGCCGGTGGGGTCGTCGAGGATCGTGGTGAGCACGGTCGCGCCGTTGCCGCTGGCCTCGTGGAAGGAGATCAGTCCGCGCAGCGTCTCGGAATCGAGCAGCGGCATGTCGGACGCGGCGATGAGCACGTAGCCGTCGAGCTTGCGCTCGGCGGACAGCTGGGCCATGGCGCACTGGACGGCGCGGCCGGTGCCGGGAATGTCGTCCTGATTGACGATTTCGACGTCCGCATGATAGGAGCGGGCGGCGGCGGCCACGCGCTCGGCCTGATAGTGGACGACCACGGCGAGCGTGTCCGGTTCGAGTGCGGCGACGGAATCCATGACGCGGTTGAGGAAGGTCTTGCCGGCGAAGGTGTGCAGCACCTTGGGGTTGGCGGAACGCATGCGGGTGCCTTCGCCTGCGGCGAGGATGATTGCGGCGGAAAGGGCCATCGAAAATCTCCTGTTCAATTTCGCAATGAAAAAACGCCCGACCGCTATCCGTGACGCATCGCAACGTGTGCGATGGGCCACGAACATGCCTGTCGGGCGTTCGGCGAGCTCCCCCACCTGGACTCGAACCAAGACAAAGGGTTCCAAAGACCCGTGTGCTGCCATTACACCATGGGGGACCGGCGGAAACGGGTTTCCGCCAAGTGTTTATTATGCCATACGCCCGCTCCCCCAGCGTGTCGCATCATCGGATGCAGACCGGGGCGAGGCGCAAGGCCCGTCGTCACGCGAACAGGAAGCCCTGCCCGTGATGTTCTGGATACGTGTCGAACAGCTCGGCCACGGAGCCGTCCTCGAACACGGCGCGGATGGCGCTGGCCAGCAACGGCGCGATCGACAGCACGGTCAGGCCGTCCCAGCGCTTCTCCTCGGGGATCGGCACGGTGTCGGTGAGCACGACCTCGCGTGCGCCGCAGCCCTTGAGCCGTTCGATGGCCGGACCGGACAGCACGCCGTGCGTGGCGACCACGGTCACGGACTTCGCGCCGGCATCGGCGAGCACGTGGCAGGCGCCGGCGATCGTGCCGGCGGTGTCGATCAGGTCGTCGACGAGCACGCAGTCCTTGCCGGCCACGTCGCCGACCACGCGGTTGGCGACCGCCTGGTTCGGACGGGTGATGTCGCGGGTCTTGTGCACGAACGCGAGCGGGCCGCCGCCGAGACGCTGCGCCCACTGCTCGGCCACGCGGATGCGGCCGGCGTCCGGGGAGACGACGGTGACGTTGTCGAGCTGGTTCGAGAACCGGTCGCGGATGTAGTCGACGAGCACCGGCATGGCGATCAGATGGTCGACGGGACCGTCGAAGAAGCCCTGCGACTGGGCGGCATGCAGGTCGACGCTCATGATGCGGTCGGCGCCGGCGGTCTTGAGCAGGTCGAACACCAGGCGGCAGGAGATGGGTTCGCGGCCGCGATGCTTCTTGTCCTGACGGGAGTAGCCCAGCAGCGGGCACACGGCGGTGATCGAACGGGCGGATGCGCGCTTGAGCGCATCGATCATGATGAGTTGCTCCATGATCGACTTGTTCACCGGCAACGCATGGGATTGAAGCACGAACACGTCCGCGCCACGCACGGATTCGGTGTATCGCACGTACATCTCACCGTTGGCGAAATCGTATGCGGTGGTTTCCAGCACGTCGATTCCGAGCTGTTCGGCGACGTCCGCCGCCAGCTTCGGATGGGTGCGGCCGGTCACCAGGATGAGGTTCTTATCGGGCTTTCCTTCAAGGATTGCGCTCACCATATCTCCAAACGTTCGGCTTCGTTGAAGTGACTGCACTCATAGTAACCGTCCGCGCCGACCGGGACGGGGGCGCGTGTTCATCGTCCGTTCACGGCCGCCGACGAGGCGCCGGCCGAGGCCGCAGGCCTATCGGTACAGGCCGTGCTTGCCGATGTATTGCACCACGCCGTCCGGCACGAGGTACCATACCGGCTCGTTGTGTTCGGCGCGGCGGCGCACGTCGGTCGAGGAGATCGCCAGCGCGGGGATCTCGAGCGTGTCGACCTTGCCTTCGGGCAGGCGGACGCCCTCGGGCGAGGAATATCCCGGCCTGGTGACCGCGACGAAGTGGGCGAGGTCCCACATGTGCTCGGCGTCCTTCCACTGCATGATCTCGGCGACCGCGTCCGCGCCGGTGATGAAGAACAGTTCCGCGTCCGGATGCTGCGTCCGGATGTCGCGCAGCGTGTCGATCGTGTACGTGATGCCCGGCCGGTCGATGTCGACGCGCGAGACGGTGAACTTCGGGTTCGACGCGGTCGCGATCACGGTCATCAGATAGCGGTCCTCCGCGTTCGTGACCTTCTTGTCGAGCTTGAACACGGGACGGCCGGTCGGCACGAAGATCACCTCGTCCAGGTCGTACACCCAGGCGACTTCGGAGGCGGCGACCAGATGCCCGTTGTGGATCGGGTCGAACGTGCCGCCCATGATGCCGATGCGAGGCCGGTCATGCCGGTTGCCGCGCGTGGACAGGCGCCAGCGCGGCGTGCCGGTCACGGAGCTGACGGCGTTGACGCTGTTCTCCACCGTGCGCTCCGGCGACAGGTCGGACATGCGACGGGACGGTTCGCCGGCCTGCATGCCGGCGTCGACGGCCCCGCTCATGCCGCCCGTCCTTCCGTGTCCTGTTCTCGGTCGGCGTCCTTCGATTCGCGGGCGATCTCGCCGGCGGTCGTATCGGATTCCTGCGGGTCGATCTTGCCCATGTCCTCGTCCCATTCGTCCTGTACGACGCGGCGGATCTCCGCGAACGTCGGCAGCGCGAAGTCGGGCTGGTACAGCCGGCGCACCTCGGCGACGCGCTCGGTGACGCGGATCAGCGTGTCGGTCATGCCGTCCACGTCGCCTTCGCGTTCCATCGCGGAGAATTTGCCGATGTACTGCTCCATGAGCTCCATCTGCTCGCGCACCGTACGCAGCTGGTCCTCCGTTAGGTCGGTCACGTCGGACGAATGCTCGTCGGGCCAGCCGATGAGCACCGCGTCGGCGTATTCGAGCGACGCGCGCTGCGCCGCGGAGGCGATGCCGTCCTCGATCTGCACAAGGAACACGTACCGCACGATGCTCAGGCGCTCGGCGGCGATCTTCATGCCCAGCCTCGGGTCGGTCAGGTCGATGTCCGGACGCAACGGCTTGTCCACGAGCACGCCGTCCTCGGTGGTTTCCATGGCGGCTGCGTCCGTGGCCGTCGCGTCGCCGGCGTTCGTGCCGTCCGCCCGTTCCTGTTCCTGCATGATGGTGACGTCCTCCTCGCTCATCGTCTCACCTGCCCGGTTCCGTAGCCGATCCATTTCGTCGTGGTCATCTCGCGCAGTCCCATCGGCCCGCGCGCGTGCATCTTCTGCGTGGAGATGCCGAGTTCGGCGCCGAAGCCGAACACGCCTCCGTCCGTGAATCTCGTGGACGCGTTGACCATGACCACGGCCGAGTCGATGCGGCCGGTGAACTCCTCAATCGCGGAATAGTCCTCGGCGATGATCGATTCGGTGTGCCCGGTGGAATGCGCGTTGATGTGCGCGATGGCCTCGTCCAGGGAATCCACGACCTTGACGCCCATCGTCAGCGCGAGGTATTCGGTGTCCCAGTCCTCGTCCGTCGCGGCGAGCAGGTTGTCGCCGCCGGTCAAGCCGTCGATGCCGGCCGCATCGATGATGCCGTATGCGGCCTCGTCGGCGTGCAGTTCGACGTTCGCCTCCGCGAGCGCGGCGGCGATGGCCGGCAGGTAGTCCGCGGCGACGTCGCGGTGGACGATGAGCTTTTCGGCCGCGTTGCATACGCCGACGCGCTGCGTCTTCGCGTTGAGGATGATCGGGATGGCCTTGTCGAGGTCGCCGGACCGGTCGACGTAGATGTGCACGTTGCCGGCGCCGGTCTCGATGACGGGCACCTTCGAGTTGCGCACGACGGCCTGGATGAGTCCGGCTCCCCCTCGCGGCACGAGCACGTCGATGTGGCCTCGGGCCTCCATCATGGCGGTGGCGCCGTCGCGGCCGTATTCGTCGACGGTGTCGACGAGCGACGGGTCGAAGCCGTGCTCGGCGATCACGTCGCGGATGACGGCGAGGGTGGCGGCATTGGTTCGTTCGGCCGCATGTCCGCCGCGCAGGATGGCGGCGTTGCCGGATTTGAGGCATAAGGAGGCCACGTCGACGGTGACGTTCGGACGGGCCTCGTAGATCATGCCGATGACGCCGAGCGGTACGCGGGTCTGCTGGAGGCGCAGGCCGTTCGGCAGGTTGTATCCCCGGACGATCTCGCCGACCGGATCGGGCAGGGTGGCGACATGGCGCACGCCCTGCGCGGCGGCGGCCACGCGCGGCACGTCAAAGAGCAGCCGGTCGAGCTTGCCGGCGTCCATGCCGGATTCGCGCGATTCGATCATGTCGAGCTCGTTGGCTCCGGCGATCTCGTCGGAGCGGGTCTCGAGCGCGTCGGCGATCGCGTTCAGCAGTTCGTTCTTGGCCTCGGTGTCGGCCTGCGCGAGTCCCCGCTGGGCGCGGGCGGCGGCGTCGGCCTTCGCGCACACCGCGTCGAATACGGGCTGCGGCACCCGGACCTCTTCGCTATTCGTCATACCCACACCTTAGCGCAAGTCGGCGTCAGCCAACGTCATCCGAATCGGAGGAGCCGTGCGCCGAGCGGTTCCCGGCACACGGCTCCTCGAACGAATCGTCCGTCGGACCGGTCAGTGGACCTGGTCGAGCCCCGGGTAGAGCGGGAAGTCCTCGACGAGCTTGTCGACGCGGGCCTTGAGCGCGTCCACGTCGGCGGACGGGCCGGCGGCGAGCGCGGTGCCGATGATGTCGGCGACCTCCTCGTACTCCTTCGGCCCGAAGCCGCGGGTGGCGAGCGCGCTGGTGCCGATGCGCAGACCGGAGGCGACGGAGGCGGGTCGCGGGTCGAACGGCACGGTGTTGCGGTTGATGGTGATGCCGCACTGGGCGAGCAGGTCCTCGCCCTGCTTGCCGTCCATTTCGCTGTTGCGCAGGTCGACCATGACGAGGTGCACGTCAGTGCCGCCGGTGAGCACGGAGATGCCGTTGGCCTTCACGTCGTCGGCGGTCAGGCGTTCGGCGAGGATCTTGGCACCGTCGAGGGTGCGCTGCATGCGGTCCTTGAATTCGGGGGTGCCGGCGACCTTGAAGCTGACGGCCTTGCCGGCGATGACGTGCATGAGCGGGCCGCCCTGCTGGCCCGGGAAGACCGCGGAGTTGAGCTTCTTGGCGTACTCCTCCTTGGCGAGGATGAAGCCGGAGCGCGGGCCGCCGAGGGTCTTGTGGGCGGTGGAGGACACGACGTCGGCGTACGGCACGGGGCTCGGATGCAGTCCGGCGGCGACCAGACCGGCGAAGTGCGCCATGTCGACCCAGAACTTGGCGCCGACCTCGTCGGCGATCTCCTTCATTGCCTTGAAGTCCTCGATGCGCGGGTAGGCGGACCAGCCGCCGATGATCATGGCCGGGTGAGTCTCGAGGGCGCGCTGGCGGATGATCTCCGGGTCGATGCGGAACGTCTCGGGGTTGACGCCGTAGGCTTCGGCGTGGTAGAAGCGGCCGGAGAAGTTGATCTTCATGCCGTGGGTGAGGTGGCCGCCGTGGTCGAGGGCGAGGCCGAGCACGGTGTCGCCGGGCTTGACGAGCGCCTGGTAGACGGCGGCGTTGGCCTGTGCTCCGGAATGGGGCTGCACGTTGGCGTATTCGGCGCCGAAGAGCTCCTTGGCGCGGTTGCGGGCGATGGTCTCGAGCTTGTCGACCTGTTCGCAGCCGCCGTAGTAGCGGCGTCCCGGGTAGCCTTCTGCGTACTTGTTGGTCAGGACGGAGCCCTGCGCCTGCAGGACGGCGCGCGGCACGAAGTTCTCGGAGGCGATCATCTCGAGACCGTCCTGCTGGCGATGCAGCTCGGCGGTGAGGATTTCGGCGATCTCGGGATCGGCGTCGGCGATGGGCGCGTTGAACGCGTCGGTGGGGGTCTGGGCGAGCGGTGAGGCAGTCATCTGCGCTCCTTTGTTCAATCAATACCTGTCCCCGCGGTTGCGGTTGTGCATAGTGTAGAACCCCGTTACGTTACGGCACGGTTGCGTCTCACGTTTGCGCGTCCGGCGAGGTGCCTCATTTGAAAATGAGCGCGTAATCCGGAGTGGTGCCTCACCTGTGGTGAGCGTGAAATCCTAGTCCGCGTCGGCTTGTGGGGTTTCGTCGTCTTCCGGTTCGACGCCCGCGATCCGGGCGAGCGTCTTG
>NZ_WHZW01000006.1 GCF_010667685.1 Bifidobacterium aerophilum
ACGACGCTCCGCACGCTGACACCACGTCCACTCCCGTGCGTACGTTTTTCAAACAACACCACGCATGGTGCGAGCGTTAGCGTCGCCACTCAATCCATCAGTTAACTAAACACGGTGAAGGCCAAGGCCGAATTGGCCGCAGGCGGTTCCGGATCGGTTGAATCGGCCGCCGCGACCAAGTAACCCAAGATTTACCCCAACATTTCATCCAACAACAAAGGAAGAGAAATATGAAGAACAAGAAGATCGCCGCCCTGCTGGGCGTGCTGCTCGCCGGTTCGATGGCCTTCTCGCTGGCCGCCTGCGGCTCGACCACCGCGTCGAACGACAACACCAAGTCCGACACCTCCACCTCCGACACCAAGTCCAACGACACATCGTCGGACTCCGGCTCCTCCGACGCCGGCGCCGGCTTCGAGGAAGTCCCGGTCGGCCCGTCCGGCACCGCCGAGGAGCAGGATCAGGACAACGGCCCGCTGACCGTCGGCGCCGTGTACTTCCAGCCGATCGACATGGAGCCGGCTTCCTCCGGCCTGAAGGCCGCTGACGCCTCCTTCCACCTCGAAGCCGACATCCACGCCAACGAGAAGGGCACCGAGCTCGGCTACGGCAAGGGCGATTTCGTGCCGGACCTGACCGTGAACTACACGATCATCGACAAGTCCACCGGCAAGGAGGTCGAGGGCGGCAAGGCCACCTCCGGTACCTTCATGCAGATGAACGCCTCCGACGGCCCGCACTACGGCGCCAACGTCAAGCTCGACAAGGCCGGCACCTACCAGCTGAAGCTCTCGATCGAGTCCCCGGCCGCCAAGGGCTGGATGCTGCACGTCGACCCGGAGACCGGCGTCAAGGGCCGCTTCTGGACCGAGCCGATCGAGGTCACCTTCGACAACTGGGATTACACTCCTCGCCAGTGGTGATTCGGGTCATCAAAGCATGACCGCATAGCAGAACGCTCCCTTCCGTACGAGGGGAGCTTTTGCTGTTTTTTGGGAGGCTGGGTTGATTAGGCTGGTCGGGTGCGACCCCCTCAGTCAGCTGCGCTGACAGCTCCCCTAGGTAGGGGGAGCAGGTCGTAGCGGTCGGAGATGCGGAAGCCACGGCCCTTGCACCCCCTGTCAGGGGGAGCTGTCAGCAACGCTGACTGAGGGGGTCAACACCCGACCACATGAATCGCCGGCAGCCAGAAATACGGAAAGGACGCGAATGCTTGAACAATTCGTGGCGGTGATGCCGGGGACGCTGGCCCCCGCATTGCTCGTGATGTGCCTGAGCGTGATGCTCACGGTCGGCGAGGGGCGTGACAAGCCGATCAGCACGCATTGGCGTCTGTGGGGCGTCGGCGTCGGCGTCGTCGCCGCGATTGTGTTCGCGGCCCTGCGCGCGTCGGCCGTCATCAACCAGCGCACGTTCGTCAACTATCCGGTGCTGTGCGTCGCGGTCGTCGTCGACCTGCTCGCGATCGCGGTCGTCGTCTGCGCGCGGCGCATCACCGCGAACTGGCAGCGGCACGCGGTCTGGATGCACGTCGCGAACGCGATCGCCGCGATCGACATCGCGCTCACGCTGTTCTACGCGCTGCCCGACGTCATCCTGCAGCTGACGATCTGGGTCGAGCCCGGCGACCCGATCTTCACGTCGGCGATGCTGTTGCGTGCGCTCGGTTTCGCGCTGGGACTGGCGATGTCGATCATCGTCGCCGCGATCTTCCGTACGATGCGCTCGACCGCGGTGCGGCTCGCGTTCACGGCCGCCGTCGTGCTGACGATGGCGATCCTGTT
Source organism: Bifidobacterium aerophilum (assembly GCF_010667685.1). GTDB lineage: Bacteria > Actinomycetota > Actinomycetes > Actinomycetales > Bifidobacteriaceae > Bifidobacterium > Bifidobacterium aerophilum. The sequence continues at coordinate 1,785 of NZ_WHZW01000006.1, forward strand.
CGTGCAGCACCTGACCGGACTCGCGCAGATCCTGCAGGCGCGCGGATTCCCGATGAACCACACCGAGTTCGTGTTGCTCGCATGGTCGATCAACAACAACCGCGGCATGATCATGGCGCAGGCGTTCGCGTTCCTGATCCCGGCCGTCGCGTCGGTCGTGGCCGGATTCCGCATGCCGATGACCGGTCCGAACGAGGCGACCGTACGCAAGCACAAGGCGTTCCGCCGCCGCGCGATTGCGGCCGCCGCGTGGAGCGTCGTCGCCGCGATCGGTGTGACGCTGACGCTCACGGTGGGCGTGGCCGCGACCCAGCAGGAGGTCACGCTCTCGCCGCCGGAAGCGTACTCGTTGAAGGACGGCGTCGCGACGATCCCGTTCAGCCAGGTCGAGGACGGGCACCTGCACCGCTTCGAATACAAGGCGAAGGACGGCACGGTGATGCGGTTCATCATCATCAAGAAGAACGGCGGCGCGTACGGCATCGGCCTCGACGCGTGCGACAACTGCGGCGACGCCGGCTACTACGAGAAGGACGGCAAGATCATCTGCAAGAAGTGCGAAGTCGCGATCAACCTGGCGACCATCGGCTTCAAGGGCGGATGCAACCCGGTGCCGTTCCCGTACAAGACCGGCAACGGCAAGATCACCATTCAGACTGCGGATCTGGACGCGCTGAGCGCCCACTTCCAGTGAGGGTGTGCGGTGAAGGTGTTTAGTCTGCTCCCCTAGCAAGGGGAGCTGGCAGCGAAGCTGACTGAGGGGGTAACGAGGCTGCGGCATCAACAACCCCCTCAGTCGCCTACGGCGACAGCTCCCCCTGCTAGGGGGAGCAAAAAGAAGGAAGCCGGCTCATTGGTCCCCTGCACAAGGGCCAAGAAAAACGGAAAAGGAGGAACACGTTGTTCTTTCTGCGAATGATCGCGCGGTCGTTCACGCGCCAGCTGCGCAGGCGGCTGCTCATCGCGCTCACCGTGTGCCTGTCGGCCACGGTCAGCGTTTCGATGCTGGGCGTCGTCTTCGACGTCGGCGACAAGCTCAACGCCGAACTGTCGACGTACGGCTCGAACATCATCGTGCAGCCGAAGGCCGACGCGGTCGTCTCCGACCTGTACAACACGACGGGGCTTACCGGCGCGGCCGCCCAGGCCGACCCGACTGCGTTCCTCAAGGAATCGGACGCGGCCAAGATCAAGACCATCTTCTGGGCGTTCAACATCACCAACTTCGCGCCGCAGCTCAACGTGCATGCCTCCGCGGTGGCGAACTGCACGGACTCGGGCGCTGCCGGCTCGTCGTGCGCGTCGGTGAACGTGCCGATCGTCGGCACGTGGTTCAACAAGGAGCTCAAGCTCGCGTCCGGCGAGACGACCGTAGTCGGCGTCGAGGGCATGCGCTCGTGGTGGAAGATCGAGGGCGCGTGGCCGAAGGACGACACCGATCAGGGCATGATCGGCTCGACGCTCGCGCAACAGCTCGGCGTCAAGATCGGCGATACCGTGACGTTGAAGAAGACCACCGCGTCCGGCAAGCACAATGAACAGCCGATCACGATCGTCGGCATCTATGATTCCGGCGACGACGAGAACGGCTCGCTGTACCTGTCGAGTTCGGTCGCGCAGGTGCTCGCGGACCTGCCCGACGCGGCCGACAAGATCGAGGTGAAGGCCCTGACCACGCCGGAGAACGACCTCGCGCGCAAGGCCGCGCAGAACCCGGCCGCGCTCAGCCAGGACGACTGGGAGACGTGGTACTGCACCGCGTACCCGAGCTCGATCGCGTACCAGATCGAAGAGGTGATCCCGGACGCGGTCGCCAAGCAGGTGCGGCAGGTCGCCGCGCTGCAGGGCAACGTCCTGCAGAAGACGCAGGCCGTGATGATCCTGATGACCGTGCTGAGCCTGATCGCGGCGGCCGTGGCCGTGGCGAACCTGATGGTCGCCTCGATCGGGGAGCGGTCGGCCGAACTGGCGCTGCTCAAGGCGATCGGCGCGACGGACGGCGCGGTGTCGCGGCTGATGATGGCCGAGACCGCGGCGATCGCGCTGCTCGGTGCCGTGGTCGGTGCCGGGCTCGGTTCTGGAGTCGCGCAGCTGATCGGGCACGTGGTGTTCGGTTCGGGCATCACGATGCGGCCGATGGTGTTCGTGCTCGTGTTCGTGCTGCTCGCGATCACCGTGCTCGTCGCGTCCGCGTCGTCGATCCGCTCGATCCTGAGCCTGCGTCCCGCGGAGGTGCTGCATGGCCGGTGAGTTCTGGATCGTGTCGGAAGCCGGGAATCGCGATGAACGGAAAGGAGTGGTGAGATGACGAATACCGGGATGTTCTTCCGCATGCTGTTCAGCGCCGTGTTCCGGCGGCGTTCGCGTGCGATGATGGCGGTCGTCGCGTCGCTCGTCGGCGCGGCCACGCTGTTCTGCCTGGCGATGATCTGCATCGCCGTGCCGCAGCAGATGAACGAGGAGATGCGCGCGTACGGCGCGAACCTGATCGTCACGCCGACCTCGTCCACCGCGTCGGCCGACAAGGCCGGCATCGACGAGGCAATGGTCGAGCACACCACCGAAATGGTCGCGGCGAAAGGCTCAGAAAAGCACGCGACCTACCGTTACGAGAACGTCCGCGTGAACGCCGCGCCGTACGTGATGGCCGGCGTGGACGCCAAGCAGGTGAAGAACCTCAACCATCACTGGGTGGTCGACGGCTCGTGGCCGTCCGACGGCAAGGTGCTCATCGGCCGTGACATCGCCGACGCGATCGGCCTCAAGGTCGGCTCGCGCATCACCATCGGCTATCGAGCATCCGACAATGCGTCGTCTTCGTCGTCAACGTCGGCCGAAGACGCGAACACGGACTCCACCGGCGCGTCGTCGTCGCAATCGCAGTCCCAGCAGTCCTCCGGCCAGCCCACGCAGGATGGCCGCGTCTCCAGCGACATCATGGACACGTCCGGCACCGAATTCCGCGTCGCCGGCATCGTCGACACCGGCGGCAGCGAGGACTCGATCATCTACGCCACCGCCTCCGACGTCAACAAGCTCACCGGCGTCACGCGCGGCGTCGACGTCATCGAATACTCCGCCGGCGCAAGCGATCTCGACGCGCTGGTGCAAAGCATCAACGACATGACGTCCATGCACGTCAAGGCGCAGCAGGTCACCAAGATCACCGCATCCGACACGCGCATCATCACCATGCTGCAGACGTTGTTCTGGATCGTCTCGCTCGTCGTGCTCGTGCTCACGCTCGTCGGCGTCGGCACCACGATCAGTTCGATCGTCTCGCAGCGGCGCAACGAGATCGGCCTACGCAAGGCGCTCGGCGCGAGCTCGTCGGCGATCGGCATCGAATTCTACGTCGAATCGGCCATGTACGGCCTCATCGGCGGTCTGCTCGGCACCGCGATCGGCTACGGACTCGCGCAATGGCTGTGCGTGGCCGTATTCGAGCGGTCGATCGGCTTCAACTGGTGGCTCGGCGTCGCGTCCGTGCTGCTCGCGGCGCTCGTCGCGGTCGTGGCGAGCATTCCGCCCGTCCACCGCGCCACGCGCATCGACCCGGCCGTCGTGCTGCGCGAGGAATAAACCAACGTAAGGAAACATCATGGATATGCTGCTTGAACTCGACCATATCTCGAAGATCTACGGCGACCTGCATGCCGTGGATGACCTGAGCCTGACCGTGCCGGCCGGGCAGTGGCTGGCGATCGTCGGCTCGTCCGGCTCCGGCAAGACCACGCTGATGAACATGATCGGCTGCATGGACACGCCATCGAAGGGCTCCGTCAAGCTCGAAGGCCGCAAACTTGAGGACCTCAACGCATCCCAGCTCGCGGACGTGCGCAAGAACCTCATCGGACTCGTGTTCCAGAAGTTCTACCTCGTGCCGCATCTGACGGCCGTGGAGAACGTGATGGTCGCGCAGTACTACCACTCGGTCGTCGACGAAAAACAGGCGCTGGAGGCGTTGGATCGCGTGGGGCTCAAGGATCGCGCGCACCACCTGCCGAGCCAGCTGTCCGGCGGCGAGCAGCAGCGCGTGTGCATCGCGCGTGCGCTCATCAACGATCCGAAGCTGATCCTCGCCGACGAGCCGACCGGCAACCTCGACGAGAAGAACGAGAAGATCGTGCTCGACCTGTTCCGCCAGCTGCACGAGCAGGGCACGACGATCATCGTCGTGACCCATGATGCGCTCGTGGCGAGCTGCGCCGAACGCGAGATCATGCTCAACCACGGCGTGCTCGTGGGCGAGAAATGGAACGACGAGGCCGCGCGGAAGGCGTACGAGGCGGCTGGCGGTCGTCCGGCGTCGACCGGTGCCCAGGTCGAGGGCGCGCAGACCGGCGAGACCGCGATCGGTTTCTCGGACCCGACCAAGGCCGCGAAAACCGGCGGAACTGAGGATGCGGAATAAGGTAAGGTTGCGGGCATGAACGACAAGAACACGTTGAAGAAGTCCGCGGTCGTTGCGGCGGCCGGACTGGTGGTGGCCGGCGCGATGCTGGCCGGGTGCGGCGAGCCGAAGGCCACGCCGATGAACGACGAGTATTCCGGCAATTCGGGCGAGACCGAACAGTCGCAGGAGGAGCAGTCGAACTCGGGCGATGATTCGTCTTCCGGCTCGTCGTCCGGTTCTACGGGCGCGGGAAGCCGCGACACCGGCACGAAATCCGACAAGAAGGACACCGGCAACTACGCGGACGGCACGTATTCGGTCAACGGCCAGTACGGTCCGATCGGCGAGGACACCATCGACGTGCACGTGACCGTCAAGGATCAGAACGTCGAAAAGGTGGAGATCGTCGGGCACCCGTTCACGAGCATCTCGAAGAAGCATCAGACCGATTTCGCCGAGGCGATCAACGGCGTGGTCGACGGCCAGCCGCTCAAGGATTTGAAGGTCGACACGGTCGCCGGCGCCAGCTGGACCACCGACGCGTTCAACGCCGCTTTGGAAGTCGCCCGCCAGGAGGCTTCCATTCAGTAGCGGCAGGGTTTGTTCGCCGTAGATTCTCCGTAGAACGGTGATTGCGGGAGAAGCGTGGCGCGGATTTCATGTCGCACTGTTGAAAAAGTGCGACATTTTTGGATGGTGTGACAGATGGCATTCCTCTGCGTTATTGAGGATTGTTGGAATTTCAAGGGATTCCGTTGTCTCACCTTGCATCTGTGACGGGGATTCGTCAAGGTGTGACAATTTTTCTGTCACACCTTGACGAATACGCTGCATTTGCGACGGCGTGACAAGATATCCTGTCGCACCATCGCAAAATGCCTGTCGTCGCGCAAGGTGTGACGGATCCTACCTTTCGAGCGCCGGCCACAGGAGCGCGGTCATGCGTTCGGGCCAGTCGGCGGCCGCGTCCGGGGCGAGGGCCTTGGCGGCGAGCATCGAGCCAAGCGTCGTGCCGAACAGGAAGCGTGCGTCCACGTCCGCGCGGAACGCGCCGGATTCCACACCCCGCGCGATGAACTGCGCGAATCGCTGCTGCGCCGGGTCAAGAATTTGCCGCGCCAGCCCGTGCACGGCCTGGTTGCTGGTCGACAGCACCACGCCCACCGCCTTCAGACCGATCTCGTCGTTGAAGCTGGCCGCGACGCGTTCCAGCAACGTGCGCAGACCCTCGCGTGTGGTCTCCAACTGCCCGAACTCCGGCAGGCTCACCGCCTCGATCTGCAGGTGTCGCAGCAGGTCGTCGGTGTTGCGATACCGCCGGTAGATCGTGGTCTTCGCCACGCCCGACCGGCGCGACACCTCCTCGATGGTCATCGCGCCGATGCCTTCCGACATGAGAATGTCGAGCGTCGCCTGCGCGATCTTGCGATCCGTGGCCTCGCGCGTGCGAGCGGCGCGAGGCGGGCACGCGGTTGCATGCGATGAATCGGTCATGATTCCTTCTTCGTTACGTTCATGATATGGCGGGTGCAGCGGATACTGACCCCCTCAGTCAGCTTCGCTGACAGCTCCCCTGGTGCAGGAGGGAGCAAGTGATGGTGCTCCATCAAGGGGCGGATGATAGCGCTAGGGAGCAGGCGCTAGTTCTCTTGCGCCCCGGAGCTGTTACCGAAGCTGACGGTGCCGATGCGACGGCCGCTCACAGCAGCTTCGTGCTTTCCACTTGTGCCACGTACCACTTGTTGAACCCGACAAGCGGCTTCCTCAGCAACAGGCCGAGCAGCAGCAGCGGAGGTACGAACAGCAGCAGCTTGCCCATCGCGATCCAGTAGTCGTTCGCGTAGATGCCCGCGATCGCCGCGCGCACCATCGTCACCGAATGCGTCACCGGCAGCCAGGGGCTGAGCGCGGAGACGAAATCGGGCAGGATCTGCAGCGGGTACGCCGCGCCCGACCCGCAGATCTGCACCACCAGGTACAGCACGCCGATCGCCTTGCCCACGTTGCCGAAGCTCACCACCATCGTGTACGCGAAGAACGAGTACACGAGCGAGCTCACCCAGCCGTCGAGCATGAACAGCCACGGGTGCACGGCCTGCACGCGCATGAACAGCAGCGTGCCCGCGCACGAGACCGTGCTTTGCAGCAGCGCGATCGTCGCGAACACGCCGTAATGGCCGAGATACAGCTGATGCGCCCGCACTCGACGCCCGCCGGCGGCTGCTTCGAGCTCGTCACGCACGCGCCGCGACACCGACGTCTTGAGCGTCACCGCCATGAGCAGCGAGCCGACCCACAACGGCAGGAACGTGTACAGCGGCGCCAGCGAACTGCCGAAATTCGCGACCGGGAACACGGCCTTGCGTTTGAGCTGCACCGGCGCGGCCAGCGTCGCCGCCAACGCCTCCGTGTCCGAGCCGAGCAGTTCCTTGACCTGTCCCATGTCGCCGCTGTTCAGCGCGGTCTTCATCTTCGCAGTGAAATCGGTCAGCCGCTTGCTCGCCTTGGTCAGCGTCGCCGCGGTGTCGTTCAGCGTCGCCTTCACGTCCGCGAGCTTGGCGTCGGCCGAGTCGGACGCCTTGCGCAGGTCGCCGATCGCATCGGACGCCGACGACGATTCCAGCGTCGAGGTCACGTCCTTGACCGACGCCGCCAGCGAGTTCAGCTGCGGCTTGAGCGAATCGTCGAACTGCGACTTGACCGAGGTGACGCTCGACTTTGCCTGGTTCGCGAGATCCTTGATCTTCTGACGTTCGGCCTGCGCGTTCGACTGCTTCGTTTCCAGATCGCCGGCGGCGCCGTTGAGCGAGTCACGCAGCGCGGTCTGCCGTGCGATGATCCGGTCAAGCCCGTCCAGCAGCGCGGTCTGCACGTCCGCGCCGATCGTCGTGTTCGGATCCAGTGCGGCGATCGTGTCGCGGATCGACTGGTATTGCGCGCGCTGCTCGTCCACGTTCGTGGCCTGCGCACGCAGCGACGTCGCCAGATCCGCGGTCGACTGGCCGGCGCTCGCGTACACCGCGTCGATGTTGCTCGACACCGCGTCGAAACTGTCCGCGCTGGTCGCCAGCGCGTCGGACAGCGCGTCCGACGCCGAGTCCAGCGCGGCCGTCACGGACGAGGCGCCCGACTTCGCCGCGTCGATCTGCTTCTTGCCGGCATCGGCCGAGTCGGACGCCGTGTCGATCAGGTCGACCGAGCTCGACATCAGCGAGCCTGCCGAATCGGTGAGCGTTCCGTACATCGTCAGCATCGACGCCGTGTCGGTCAGCGTCGTCGCGAAATCGCCGACCTTCGCGTTGAACGTGCCGAGCATCTGCGTGGCCTGCGGGTCGTCGAGCCGGTCGATCAGGCTCGACGCGATGGACAGCGCCGTGCCGGTGATTGTCTCGGCGAACATCTCGTTGATCTGCGCGGCCACCTGGTCGGCGCCCTGTCCGGTCACCTTCGGCGCGAGCGCGTTGATCTTCTCGTTCGTGTAGTACGTGAGCTTCGCGTGGTCGACGCTGTCGGACGTGAAGAACGTCATCATCTTCTCGGAGAAGTCCTTCGGGATGATCACGGCGGCGTAGTATTCGCCGGATTTGGTGCCGTCGATCGCGTCGGCCTCGCTCGTGAACGTCCAGTCGAGCTGGCTGTTGGCGCGCAGGGCGTTGACGACCGAGTCGCCGACGGTGATCTTCACCGGGATCAGGTCGGACTGGTAGCCCTCGTCGACGCTGGCGACCGCGAACTTCAGGTTGCCGGTGTTCGAGAACGGATCCCAGCTCGCCGCGATGTTGAACCACGAGAACAGGCCGGGGATCGTGACCAGTCCGATCACGATGATGATCGAGACGACGTTGCCGGTGATGCGGCGCAGGTCGCCGAGAAACAGTCTGAGGATCGTGCTCACTGCGCGTGCCTGCCTTCCTTGTGATCGGAGTTGTTGAGACGGTTGGCGAGCTCGGCGAGGTTGCCGAGCAGCGGTTCGATGGGCTGCGTGTCCGCGAGCGACTCGCGCAGCGGCGTGGTCGCCGGGGCGCCGGGCTTGGCATGGCGGCGGCGTTTCGCGCGTTCACCCGTGTACAGGAATTCGCGGATCGCCTCGTCGCTGAGCGTGCCGAGTCGGGTCTGGCGTTCGAAGCTGTCGCGCATGAGCTCGATCGTCATGAGGAAGCCGATGATGAGCAGGATCCAGATGATCCATGTCGCCAGGGCGACGAGTTTGATGCCGACAGCGCCGTTCGCGCCGGTCACCAGCGAGAACGTGACCGCAAGGATCGCCGGCACCGCGAGTCCGGCCACGAGCGCGCCGCGTTTGAGCCGCGGATAGCGCGCCATGAACGCGGCCGCGCGCCGTTCGATGCCGGCGCGGTACACGTCCTTGTCTGCGAGCATGCGGATCGCCTGCGCCATGCTGAACGAACGGTCCGGCATGTGCACCTCCTCGCCGACGAACATGTCGCTTTCCGCGAGCTGCCGCGCGAACAGGCGGTTGAGATTGGTGAGCAGAGGCCGCACGGCGAGTCCGATCGCGAACGAGACGGCAGCGAACACGAACAGCATGGCGATGTTGCGGATCCAATGGGTCTGGTAGAAGCCGCCGATCGTCTCGCGGAACGCGCTGATCGAGTACGTGAACGGGAAGAACGGGTAGAGCACGCGGTAGAAGCGCGGCATCATCTCGATCGGGTACAGGCCGGACGCGCCCGGGATCTGCACGATGATCAGCGCCACGCACAGGCCCTTGCCGACGTGCATGAGCGTGGATGACAGCATGTAGATCAGGCTCAGGTAGGAGAGCGACGTGATCACGCCGGTGAGGACGAACAGCGGCGCGTTCACGGTCTGCACGCCGAGGATGAGGTCGCCGGCGGTCGTGATGACGCCCTGCGCGGCGGCCGGGACGGCGAGCAGCAGGAAACGGGCGAGATAGCGTTCGGTGGCGTTCGGGGCTTCGGGCAGGTCTTCGTCGTCGACTTCGAGCTTGACGATCACCATCAGCGCGAACGCGCCCACCCACAGCGCCATGTTCGTGAACAGCGGTGCCATGCCGGAACCGTACGTGGCTACCGGGTACACGGTTTTCGTGTCGAGCACGGTGGGGGAGAGCATGAACTCGGAGATCGCGGAGACGTCGAGCTTGCCGTCGGTGCCGAACAGGCCGGACAGCGCGCTGGAGGTGCCGAGCGCGCTCAGATCGGTGGCGGTGGTGCCGAGCTTGGTTTCGATCGTGGCGAGGCCCTTGTCGGTCTGCTTGAGGGCCGCTTTCGTGTCCTTTGCCGCTTGGTCGAGCTGGTCGAGCACGGTTTCGGTCTGGCTGAACAGCGCGTCCTGACTGGTGACGGTGCCGGCGAGCGTGGTCGCGGTCTGCGACAGCGAGGTCAGGCCCGAGTTGAGTTTTGGCAGTGCGTCGCCGGACAGCGTCTTGCGTGCGGACGTGGTCGCGTCGAGCGTGGTCTGCGTGGCCGTGTTCAGCGAGTCGGCGGCGTTCGCCGTGGTGCCGATCAGCGAACCGGTGTCGCTGTTGAGCGCCTGCAGTCGCGTGATCGAATCGCCGACCTTCTGGTTCTGCGTTTCGAGACGGTTGATCAGGTCGGTGACAACGATCGTGGACGGCAGCTTTTTCAGCTGTTCGATAAGGGATTTCGTGGCGTCGTTCGTCTGCTTGGCGCCGTCGAGCGCGTCGCCGACCACGCCGTTCGCGGTGGTCATGCCGGACGCGAGCGAGGAGATGCCGAGGTTGGCCTTTGCGCTCGCCTGGGAGAGCAGGCTGGTGCCTTGGTCGAACGCGGAGGAGGAGTCGGAGACGAAGGCGTTGGCCGTGTTCTGCGTGTCGGTGATGAGCTGCGATGTGGATGCGAGCGCGCTGCCGGCGTTCGCCGCGACGATCTTGGCCTGTGCGAGCGTGGTGCGGGCGTCCTTGGTTTTGTCGGGGATCGTGTCGAGCGTCTTCGTGAGGTCGTCGATCGACTTGCGTGCCTTGGTGATCCTGCCTTGTGCGTCGGTGAGCTGCTTGACGGTGCGCGCCGTCGTCTCGTCCATCTGCGCGCCGAGCTTGTCGCCGGCCTGGTTGACGACGTTCGAGATGACCTCGCTGGCGGTGGAGACGAACGCGTTGTTGACCTGCGTGTCGACGGTGGACGCGCCGGTGTCGGTGATCTTCGGGGCGACCGCGTTCGCCTTTTCGTTCACGTAGTATTCGAGCGTCGGGCGTTTCTCGCCGTTCGTGATCACGCCGGCCATGTCCGCGCTGAAGTCCTTGGGGATGACGATGGCCGCGTAGCTGCGCCCGGATTCGACGAGCCGCATAGCCTCGGCCTCGTCGACGAACTGCCAGCCGAGGTCGTGGTTCTCCTTGAGCTGGGCGACGAGCTGGTCGCCCAGGTTGAGGGTGCCGAGCATCGCGTCGTCGGTGCCCTTGTCGTTGTTCACGACGGCGACCTGCACGCCTTTGGTGTTGCTGTACGGATCCCAGAACCCGACGATGTTGAACCATGCGTACAGGGCGGGGATCACGGTCAGGCCGCCGATGATGATCCATGCGGTCGGCACGCGCAGCAGTCGCAGCGCGTCGCGGCGCAGTATCTTCAGCACATTGCTCATGTCGTCCTTCTCGTGTGGATGGGTTGACGCGGTTGGTCGCGGATGATGGTTCTTGCGCGCTACGGATTGCGTAGCGCTACGCATCACGTAGTGTATATCCGGGGGTGGATCGTCTTTCGTCGGGCGTCCGACAGAGGCACGCGGTTGGGCGGCGCTGCTAGCGTGGATGCCATGAGCGAAACCCCAGCGCAGTGCGAAGCGAACGAATCCGACCCGATGGGAGCCGGTCTGGGCAAGCCGTCCGTCGCCGAAGCGGGCGAGCGTGCGGAACGGGCCGCGGCGGATCCGGTCATGGGCGAGCGGGCCGAACAGGCGTCGGACATCGCGCCGATCATCGGTATCCCGGGGGAGGTCAAGCCGGAACCGGACACGTCGGCGGACGCGGCGGCCGAAACCGACAAGCCGATCCCCGGCGACGTGAACGGCGACGGCGTCGTCGACATCGACGACCGCCGGCTGCCGCTCGTCGCCCGCGTTTACGGCGTCCTGCTGATCATCCAGGGACTGTCGACCATCCCGAGCATCGCGTTCGCCGTCATCGACGTCGTGCGTGACCTCATATCCGGCACGGTCATCATCGGCCAGCCCGGCCTCACCGCGATCCTCAGCTGGCTGTCGGCCGGCGTGAACTCGCTCACCACCGTCATCCTCATGGTGTTCGGCGTCCTGCTGATCCTCAACCGGCGCCGGCACGCGGCCCGCTGGACCGAAGCGCTCATCCCGCTGACCATCGCCGAAGGCCTGTTCGTCGTCATGCTCGACGGCCTCGCCTCGCCATTGCTCCAGCCGATCGTCCAGCTCATCATCCTCGTCACGCTGTCGATCACCGTCGATCCCGCGCTGCGCGAGGAACGCCGCCTGAAAACCGCCCTCTGGCAGATGGACCAGCGCGACGCCTACGAGGAGGGCCTCGCCAAGGGCATGCCCGGACGCGACCTGAGCGGCAAGGGCTACATCTCGCTCGACTTCTTCAACCTGTTCTGGCTGTTCGTGGTCGGCTGCGTGTTCGGTCTGACCGTCGAGACTCTCTACCATCTGGCGATGTACGGCGGCGAATGGCAGGATCGCGCGGGACTGCTGTGGGGGCCGTTCTCGCCGATCTACGGCTGCGGCGCGGTGATTCTGACCGTGCTGCTCAACCGGCTGTGGCGGCAGAACTGGCTGCTCATCTTCTGCGCGAGCGCGGTGATCGGCGGCACGTTCGAATACCTGACCAGCTGGTTCATGGAGGTCGCGTTCGGCATCACCGCGTGGGACTACACCGGCCAGTGGCTGTCGATCGACGGACGCACGTCCGGCAAGTTCATGTTCTTCTGGGGCGTGCTGGGGCTGGCATGGATCAAGCTGATCCTGCCGCATCTGCTGGCGATGATCCAGCGGATCCCGTGGCGGTGGCGATACATGCTCACGCTGGTGTTCTTCGTGTTCATGGTCGTGGACGCGACGATGACCCTGATGGCGCTGGACGCGTGGTATTCGCGGCTGGCGGGCATTTCGGCCGATTCGCCGGTCTCGCGCTTCTTCGCCACGCATTTCGACAACGAGTTCATGGCGAACCGCTTCCAGACCATGCACCTCGACCCGTCCAAGGCCGGGCGCGCGTAGCGGCGCGGCCGAGTCGACGCGTGGCGGAAATGTCTCGCTGAGGGGATGCCGGTGAGCGAAAACCGCCACGAGGGTGGGACGGCTGAGGAGAAGACGATATCGCCTGGGAACGGGGGGTATTGTGTCGCGGGCCGAAGCCCGATAGATTGGGTGGAGTTTGTCCGTTCCGCGCGGTTCGTCGACGCGGACGTCATATGCACAGCATCGGAGATCGCATGAACCAGCCCAACCAGCCCGCCGTCCAGTCCCCGAAATCCTCCCGTCTCGCCGTCCCCGACCTCATCTCGATCGGCATCTTCACCGCCCTGTACTTCGTGTGCGTGTGCGTCGCCACGCTCGTCTCCACGCTCATCGCCGGCGCCGGTACGATCTTCCTGCCCGCCGTCGCCGCGCTGATCTGCGGACCGGTGTTCATGCTGTCGGTCGCGCGCGTCGGCAAGTTCGGCGGCATCACCGTGATGGGCGTCGTGATCGGCCTGTTCCTGTTCGTGTCCGGCCATTTCGCGCTGTCGTTCGTCGCCAGCGTCGTCTTCCCGCTCGCCGGCGACCTCATCGCCCGCATCGGCAACTACAAGAACCGCGTCACCATCCTCATCGGCTACGTCGTGTTCTGCTATGGCCTGACCGGCCCGATCCTGCCGCTGTGGTTCATGAAGGACGCGTACGTCGCCTCCCTGGAAGCGCGCGGCAAAAGCGCGGCATACATCAACGACCTGTTCTCACAGATCAGCGTCGGCTCGTTCTTCGTGGCGATGGCCGCGATCCTCGTGTGCGGCCTGATCGGCGGCTGGTTCGGCCAGCGCATCCTCAAGAAGCACTTCGTCAAGGCCGGCATCGCCTGATGCCAGTCACCGCCGCGTCCCGCCGTCTCGACCCGCGAGCGAAACTGTATCTGCTGCTGCTTGCGAACCTGCTGCTGTTCTTCCACGTGGACACGCGCGGCGAGGCGATCATGGTCGCACTGTTCCTGCTGCCGCTGTTCGCGGCCGGACGTTGGAAGAACGGATTGCGACTGGCCGTGCTGTACTTCGCGTTGCTCGGGTTGGGACTATGGTCGGACGCGGTGACGCTGGACGGCGCGGGCGGCGGTTCCGGCGGATCACTGATCGGCATGATGGACGGCGGCGCGAACGACGGCGGCGCGGCGACGTTCGCCGTGACCGCCGGCCACGTCGCCGGACTGCTGTCGGTCGGCATCCGCATGATGATGCCGTGCCTGATCACCGGCGCGTATGCGTTCACCACGACGTCGATCAGCGAATTCGTATGCGCGATGCGGCGCATGCACGTACCGGAGGCGATCGTCATCCCCTGCATGGTCGTCATCCGGTTCTTCCCGACCATCGTGCACGACTATCGGCAGATCCGCAACGCGATGGCCCTGCGCGGCATCGCGGCCGGACGGTTCGCGTTGGTGCGTCATCCGGTGCAATCACTGGAGTTCATCCTCGTGCCGCTGCTCATGAACGCGACGATCGTGTCGCGCGACCTGTCTGTCGCGGCGCTCACCAAAGGACTCGGCATCGCCGGCGAGCACACGTGTATGACCGTGATCCGCATGAGCTGGTTCGACTGGGCGTTCATGGCCGTGTGCACTGTGCCGCTGGCGCTCGCGATCGGAGGCGTGCTGTGAGCGCATCGTCATCGTCCATTACTTCCGCCGTACCATCCCAACCGTTCGGCACCTCAGCTGATTCCATCATCGCGATCGCCGACACGTCATTCCGATACGCGCACGATGACGCCGGCGTTGCGGCTGTCAATCCTACCGTCGCAAACCCCGTATCCGGCAACGTGGCATCTCCCACCGATCGCGCCCTCACCCACGTCGACCTCGCCGTTCGTCCCGGCGAAACCGTCATGTTGTGCGGGCAGTCCGGCTGCGGCAAAACCACCATCACGCGGCTCATCAACGGTCTTATCCCGAATTTCTTCCACGGTCCGCTGACCGGAACGCAAGTCGTCTGCGGGCTGGGCGGCGACGGTGATACGTCGGGCGACGCAACGGCCGGCGCGCGCGATGCGAACGTTGCCGCTCCCGTGCCGATCGAATCGCTCGTGCCGCTCGTCGGCAGCGTCTTCCAGAACCCGAAAACGCAGTATTTCAACGCCGATACGACGTCCGAACTTGCGTTCCCGTGCGAGAACGTCGGCATGCCGTCCGCGGCCATCCGCGAGCGGGTCGACGAGACCGCGCAACGATTCGGCATCCGTCATCTGCTCGGCCGCAGCGTCTTCAAGCTGTCCGGCGGCGAAAAACAGCGGCTTGCGGTCGCCTCGGCAACGATGCTGCGCCCGCGGATCATCGTCATGGACGAACCGACCAGCAATCTCGACGCGGCCGCGATGCGCGACCTGCACGACATGGTCGCCGAACTGAAACGTGCGGGCGTGACGGTCGTGATCGCCGAACACCGGCTCGCGTGGTGCGCCGACCTGATCGACCGGTACGTGCGATTCGAGAACGGTGCGGTGGCGGGCGAATACACGGCCGCCGAGTTTGCCGAACTGGGCGCGGAACAGCTCGAATTATGGGGATTGCGCGCGCTCGACCTCGCGCCGTACCGCGCGGCGTTGCGAGCGAAAGTTGGTGTGACCGGCGGCGCGCCGGACGTCGCCGAGATGGCTGGGCGAATGTCGGCCGGGTGTCCACGGTCGGCTCGCGGACTCAACGACGGACTTCCCTCAGAACGGGGAACGTCGCAGCCTTCGGTCATCGCGGCGGTCAACGCAGAGACCGAAACGGCGTCCGATATGCCGGTCACATCGCCGATCGGTCCGGTCATTGATTCGGCAAGTCGGCATCCGTCTGCTGCGTCCGTGCTTGCCAATCCTTCTGTGCAGCAAACGGAACATCAATCGCCGAACGGTGCCGCCATCATCGCCACGCACGATCTCGTCGTCGGCTATCGGCGTGCGTTCCGCCGCGAGGTCGCCGATCTTGCGCTGTACGGCGGTGACATCATCGGACTGATGGGCCGTAACGGTGCCGGCAAAAGCACGTTGGTACGCACGCTGTGCGGGTTGCAGAAGCCGCTCGCCGGGCGGGTCCTGCTGCATGGCCGTTCCGTCAGGCCGGCCGCGCTCACCCGTGCCGGATTCCTCGTCATGCAGGACGTCAACTACCAGCTCTTCGCCGACAGCGCGCGTGAGGAACTGCTGCTCGGGCTCGGTGACGCGGACGACGTGATCCGTCGGCCAATCGATCTGGCGGCCGTACCCGACACGGAAACCGCCGGTTCGGGAATCGCCGGTGCGCAATCTGCCGAGGCCGCCCGCATGCCGTATCTTCACCCGGCAACGCTTGGCGAGCAGGCCGACCGCGTGCTGGACGCACTGGATCTGCTGCCATTCGCGGACCGTCACCCGATGAGCCTGTCCGGTGGGCAGAAGCAGCGGCTGGCGATCGCGTCGGCGATCATGTGCGGCAAGGAGCTGATCGTGCTCGACGAGCCGACCAGCGGGCTCGATCGCGCGCACATGATGCAGGTGGGCGCGCTGCTGCGGCGATTGGCGGACGACGGCAAGGCCGTGCTCGTCGTCACGCACGACGAGGAACTCGCCGCGCTGTGGTGCGACCGGATCATCGACATGGACGGCAGTCCGAGCCTGACCAAGGAGACGATATGACGGAACCCGTGAAGAACGTTGCGACGAATATCGCGCAACCCGCAAACCCCGTGCCGGACGACGATCAGGCCGTCGCACAGGCCGACGCCGCTGCTTCGGGTCTCACGGTGAGCGAATGGACGGGCGACTGGATCAGCTTCGAACGGCTCATCGACAGCCATGACCCCGCCATCGAACGCGCGTGGACCGAATCGGAGGCGGCGATGCGCGGCCGACGGTCGGCGTTCTCGCTCATGCTGCCGTTCTTCGGCGGCAGCATGCGACGGTTCTGGCGCTGGGCGTGCCGCACCACATGCCGGGCCAACCGCCACGTGCCCATAGCCGGATGGCATATCGAACCGTTGGAATACGGCGAGAACGCCGGCAACGGGTTCGCGCTCGAATGGCGAAGCGACGAATCCACGGTGATCGGCCGCTACGCCTACCAGCTCGACCATATGATCGACCGTGGCCTCGAAGGCAAGCCCTGCTACGTGTTCCACGCCGATTCCGCGCCGGACGGCAGCCCGTTCCGCGTGCTGATCGCGATGGATCCGATGCCTGCGCGCGCGGAATTGGACGAGGGCGGTCTGCTCAGCCATCTGCATTTCCAATATGGCAGCAGCGAGGCGGCACTGCTGCGCGGTCCGGATAAGGGTGCGGCCGCCAGACTGCGCCATCGCATGTGGTACCCGACCATGTGCTCCGCCGACGGCGATCTGCTCGCGCAGTGCAACATCATCCGTGCGTTGCACCACCTGCCGGCGTGGGAACGTCTGCCCGACGACTAGACGCAGAGACGGCCGGTGTCGGACGAATCAGAAATCCCAGTCCTCGTCGTCGGTCTCTTCGGCCTTGCCCATCACGTACGACGAGCCGGACCCGGAGAAGAAGTCGTGGTTCTCGTCCGCGTTCGGCGACAGCGACGCGATGATCGCCGGGTTCACATCGCAGATCTCCGCCGGGAACAGCGCCGGATAGCCGAGGTTCATGAGAGCCTTGTTGCCGTTGTAGCGCAGGAACTTCTCCACGTCCTCCGTCAGGCCGACGCCGTCGTACAGCGACTCGGTGTACTCCACCTCGTTGTCGTACAGCTCGTTGAGCAGGTCGTACGTGTACTCGCGCAGCTCCTCGCGCTTCGCGTCACCCACCAGCTCCAGACCGCGCTGGTACTTGTAGCCGATGTAGTAGCCGTGCACGGCCTCGTCGCGGATGATCAGGCGGATCACGTCGGCCGTGTTCGTGAGCTTTGCATGGCTCGAGAAATACATCGGCAGGTAGAAGCCCGAGTAGAACAGGAACGACTCGAGCAGCGTCGAGGCGACCTTGCGCTTGAGCGGGCTGTCGCCCTCGTAGTAATCGAGCACGATCTGCGCCTTCTTCTGCAGGAACTCGTTCTCCTCGCTCCAAGCGAACGCCGCGTCGATCTGCTCGCTCGAACACAGCGTCGAGAAGATGCTCGAATACGACTTCGCGTGAACGGACTCCATGAACGCGATGTTCGTGTACACGGCCTCCTCGTGCGGGGTGAGCGCGTCCGGAATGAGGCTTACCGCACCGACCGTGCCCTGGATCGTGTCAAGCAGCGTCAGTCCGGTGAACACGCGCATCGTGAGCGTGTGCTCCTCCTCGCTCATCGCCTGCCAGCTGGGGATGTCGTTGGAGACGGGGACCTTTTCGGGCAGCCAGAAGTTGCCGGTGAGGCGGTCCCAGACCTCGAGGTCCTTCTCGTCCTCAAGCTTGTTCCAGTTGATCGCGGAGACGCGGTCGATGAGCTTGAGCGGTTTGCGCGGGACGGTGATCGGTGCCATGTGCGGGTTCCTTTTGTAGGTTTGGTCGTTTGGTTGGTTACGATGACGCTTGCTGTTGACCGTTGAATCGAACGGTTTGGTGCGGTGGCCGCGAAGTCGGCCGGTATATGTCGCTCGACACACTCAAGGCCGTTCGGCCAAGCCTACGGTCGAGCAACATATACCGGCCGACTTCGCTCGGCTGCGTTGTGTGACGTTGCGTTTGTTCAGCTGCCTATTTGACTTGTTCCGCGCGTTCGTCGATGTTGTCGCGTTCGTCTCGATCGGCGAATTCCTCCGGCGCCGTGAGGCGCAGCAGTGCGCGATAGATGGTTTTCGACATGAGTCTTCTTTCATTGCGTTTCGTTGCTTTTTACGGAGCGGATGGGGTGGCGCATATGTTGCGAGACCGTAGGCTTGGCCGAACGGCCTTGAGTGTGTCGCGCAACGTATGCCCCGCCCCATCCGCGGCAGAGCTGCCGGTGCAGGAACTGTCGAGAATGTTCTGATGTGTGCGGTATCAAGGCGCACCGAGGGAAGCGGTACTCAGTACCGCGACCGAGGAGCAACGCGGATAACGCACCATCAGAGCATGCAGGAGACGCAGCCTTGGACTTCGGTGCCTTCCAGCGCCTGCTGACGGATGCGGATGTAGTAGAGGGTCTTGATGCCCTTGCGCCACGCGTAGATCTGCGCCTTGTTCACGTCGCGGGTGGTGGCCGTGTCGGGGAAGAACAGCGTGAGCGAGAGGCCCTGGTCGACGTGCTGCGTCGCCTCGGCGTACGTGTCGACGATCGCCTTCCATCCGATCTCGTACGCGTCCTTGAAGTATTCGAGGTTCTCGTTCGTCATGTACGGCGCGGGGTAGTACATGCGGCCGATCTTGCCTTCCTTGCGGATCTCGATCTTGGAGACGATCGGGTGGATCGACGATGTGCTGTGGTTGATGTACGAGATCGAGCCGGTCGGCGGCACGGCCTGCAGGTTCTGGTTGTAGATGCCGTCGGCAAGGATCGCGTCGCGCAGCGCGGCCCAGTCGTCCGCGGTCGGGATCGCGACTCCGTACTTCGCGAACAGGTCGCGCACGCGGTCGGTGCGCGGCTCCAGTGAGCGGCGGCCGTCCGTGTACTTGTCGAAATAATTGCCCTGACCGGCCGGCTTCGCGTACGCGGAACGTTCGAAGCCGGCGAACGCTCGGCCGCGGCTCACCGCGAGGTCGTGCGACGCGCGGTAGGCGTGGTAGGCGACGGTCATGAAGTACATGTCGGTGAAGTCGAGCGCCTCGTCGGAGCCGTACCGGATGCCTTCGCGGGCGAGGAAGCCGTGCAGGTTCATCTGGCCGAGACCGATCGCGTGGCCCTCCTCGTTGGCGCGGCGGATCGACGGCACCGCGTTGATGCTCGTCTGTTCGGCGACCGACGTGAGCGCGCGGATCGCCGTTTCGACCGTATTGCCGAGACCGCCGTCCATCGCCTTGGCGATGTTGAGCGAGCCGAGGTTGCAGGAGATGTCGCGGCCGACGTGTGCATAGGTGAGGTCTTCGTTGTAGGCGCTCGGTTCCTGCACCTGCAGGATCTCGGAGCACAGGTTAGACATGGTCACACGGCCGTCGATCGGGTTGGCGTGGTTGACGGTGTCCTCGAACACGATGTACGGGTAGCCGGATTCGAACTGGAGTTCCGCGAGCGTGGTGAAGAACTTGCGTGCATCGATGTATGTTTTGCGGATTCGATCATCTGCGATCATCTTCTCGTAGTTCTCGCTGATCGGCACATCGGCGAACGGCTTGCCGTACACGCGCTCCACGTCGTACGGGCTGAACAGCGCCATCTGCGCCTTGCGCTTGGCCAGTTCGAACGTGATGTCCGGCACGACCACGCCGAGCGCGAGCGACTTGATGCGGATCTTCTCGTCCGCGTTCTCGCGCTTGGTGTCGAGGAAACGCATGATGTCGGGGTGGTGCGCGCTCAGGTACACCGCGCCGGCGCCCTGGCGCGCGCCGAGCTGGTTCGCGTACGAGAACGAGTCCTCAAGCAGCTTCATGACCGGCACGACGCCGCTTGACTGGTTCTCGATGTGCTTGATCGGGGCGCCCAGCTCGCGCAGGTTGCTCAGCAACAGAGCCACGCCGCCGCCGCGCTTGGACAGCTGCAGGGCTGCGTTGATGCCGCGCGAGATCGACTCCATGTTGTCTTCGATGCGCACGAGGAAGCAGCTGACCGGCTCGCCGCGCTGCGCCTTGCCGAGGTTGAGGAACGTGGGCGTGGCCGGCTGGAAGCGGCCGGCGATCATCTCGTCGAGGTAACTGACGGCGGCGTTCTCGTCGCCGGCGGCCAGTGCGAGCGCGACCGCGGCG
This sequence comes from Bifidobacterium aerophilum, assembly GCF_010667685.1. Taxonomy (GTDB): domain Bacteria; phylum Actinomycetota; class Actinomycetes; order Actinomycetales; family Bifidobacteriaceae; genus Bifidobacterium; species Bifidobacterium aerophilum. The sequence continues at coordinate 22,129 of NZ_WHZW01000006.1, forward strand.
CAACGCTGCGGGAAATCCTCAAGGTACTGCTTGCCGTCGAACGACTTGAGCGCGTAGGAGCGGAAGAACTTGAACGCGCCGAGGAACGTCTCGAACTCGTAGTTGCTCGCGGCCGCGCGGGCGTAGAACGAGTCGAGGAACTCGGGGGAGTACTGCTCGAAGACGCGGGCCTCGTAGTACTGGTTGCCGATCAGGTAGGCGAGGCGTTCGGCGGTGGAGTCGAAGTGCCTGGTGTTCGGCTCGATCTCGCTGGTGACGTACGCGCGTTCGGCTTCCTTGTCCTTGCCGAACTGGATGCGGTGGTGCTCGTCGTACAGGTTGAGCATCGCGTTGAGCGCGTGATAGTCGGTGGACGGATCGTAGGCGATGGGCATGGTTGCTCTTTCGTGAGTGTTGATGCTGGAATCGTGAAGGACGACGGGATTGGTCGTCGTGGTGTGAAGGTTACGGACGGCGCTGGTGGTTTTCGTGAAGAACGATCGGTCGGCGTTACTGTTGCGTGAAGAACCGGGCAAGTCCTTCGCGGGTCTTGCGCACGTCCTCCGGCGTGCCCATGAGTTCGAACGTGAACAGCAGCGGCACCTTGCATTTCGCGGAGACGATGCGGCCGGCCGCGGCGTACGCCTCGCCGAAGTTCGTGTTGCCGGATGCGATCACGCCGCGGATCCACTCGCGGTTGTCCGGGTCATTGAGGAACCGCTTGACCTGCGGCGGCACGGCCTTGGCGACGACTCCGCCGCCGTACGTCGGCACGATCAGCACGTACGGTTCGCGTACGGCGAGCGGTCCGTCGCCGGTCCGCAGCGGGATGCGGTAGGTCGCGATGCCCAGCTCGTCGAACCGGCAGCTCTCCACGAAGCGGGTGGTGTTCTCCGACGCGGAGGAGAAGTAGACGACGGCGCCGGTCATGCGGCGACCGGTACGGGGCGGGCCGCGCCGGCCTTGGCCAGTTCGCGGATCAGGTCGGGGCGGTATCCGGTCCAGGAGCAATCCGGGGTGATCACGACCGGCGCCTGCTTGAAGCCGGCCTGCTGCAGCTGTTCGAGGGTGGACGGGTTCTCGGAGAGGTCGACGGTCTCGAACGGCACGCCGAGCTTGGTGAGCTGGCGCTTGGTGGCATCGCACTGCGGGCAGCGCGGCTTGGTGAAGACGGTGACGGTCATGGTTGCCTCCATTTCGTATCGAGTGAGTCCCGTGTACCCTGTGATTTCGTTACGCGGTCGGTGACAGTTGACCAATAGTACAACCACATGTTTCCTTCGTGACCACTAGTTCTTGTGGCGTGTCGAGTGCTGTGACACTAGATGTAGTGTTTGGAATCGTGTCGGCAGTAAGCGTGTCGTAGGAGGGGACGGCGGTTTGGCGTGGCGCTGGGATCTGAAATGTCAGATAAATCACATCGTCGTCTCGCGGCGGATAATGCTCACTGAACGAGTGGAGAGCGAGCGCTTTCTGCCACGCGGCGATACGGAGTGTGGGGTAACGTAAGCCACATGAGTGAACGCGCGACGCAGACGGCGTATTTCGCCGGGGGATGTTTCTGGGGTCTGGAACGGTATTTCCAGAACGTGGACGGTGTGACCGACACAACGGTCGGATATGCTCAATCCCAGACGGAATCGCCCACGTATGAACAGGTCTGCTCAGGCGTGACGGATGCGGCCGAAACCGTGAAGGTCGTGTTCGATCCGGACCGAGTCACCCTGCGCACGCTGTCGCTGCTGTTCCTTGAAGTCATCGACCCGTTCTCCGTCGATCAACAGGGCGAGGATCGCGGTCGACAGTACCGTACCGGCATGTGGTACACGGACGAGTCGCAGCGGGCCGCGTACATCGCCGCGCTCGAACAGCTCGTCGACCGTCAGCCGCAGCGTCCGGCCGTGCTCATCGAACCGTTGCGCAATTTCTACCCGGCGGAGGACCGGCACCAGGACTATCTGATCAACAATCCCGGCGGATACTGTCACATTCCGATCGCGGCGATCATGAACGTGAAGAACCGGCAAAAGTACGTCGAGAAGATCTGGGATCTGACGCTCGAACAGTTCGCGGTCACCCAGCTCGCCGCCACCGAACGACCATTCGTGAACGAATATGATCACGAATTCGAGCCGGGAATCTACGTGGACATCGTCAGCGGCAAGCCGCTGTTCTCGTCGCGAGACAAGTTCGACTCCGGATGCGGCTGGCCGGCGTTCAGCAAGCCGATCGATGCGGAATCGCTCACCGAGCATGAGGACCATCGCATCCCCGGCCGCGACCGCATCGAGGTGCGCACCGCCGAAACGCAGCTGCATCTCGGCCATGTGTTCACCGATGGCCCCGCCGACCGCGGCGGCCTGCGCTACTGCATGAACTCCGCCGCGCTGCGGTTCGTGCCACGCTCGCGCATGGCCGCCGAAGGCTACGCCGACTGGCTCCCCGTCGTTGACGGCGAGTGACGGGCCTTTCCCGGGTCCGTCCCAGGACAGCATGTCCGTTGTGGCTGTGACGGGCGGCCCGTGTGTCAATGTTGCCCGAAATGCGTTCGCCCAATGGTCGGTGGATATGACGAAGCCCTTGGAATCTCAATGATTCCAAGGGCTTTGCGGTGCCCCCCGTGGGATTCGAACCCACAACCCACGACTTAAAAGGACGCTGCTCTAACCGTTGAGCTAGAGGGGCAACAGCACCAAGATACACACTTCCGTCAGACAATCCAAATCGGCGTTGCGGGAATGCGAGGGGAAGGCAGGCGGAGGCTGTCGGGGCTTCGGCGAATTCCCGGTTGTCATGCAATTCCTGCCGGTTGCTCATGGGTTTTTCAGGTAATGGGAACGTTGCGTTGAAGTTGGGGCGGTTATATGGAGTCACGGCCGCAAGGCCGCACCTTATAACTGAAAATCCTTTCTTCTTTCTTCTTCCTTCTCTCATCAAGCCCGGCCTCCCCAGCCGGGCTTTTTCTTTGCCTGGTACCTTTGATCGAGTCTCCTCCGCCGGCGAAATCGACGATGACGTTGTCGGTGAGCGGCGAGTGTATCTCTATGCGTTGCGCAGATAGTCTTCTGCGGTGACGTATCGTCCATTTTTGGTGGAGAACGTTTCCGTTCCGCGATAGACCACCGTGCGTCGTTCGGGAGGCACGTTCAGGTCTTCTCCGATGGTCGCGAGATGTTTGAAAAAGTCGGGTCGTGGCGTCATTCCGGACTTGACCTCGATAAGTTCTGGAGAGCGGCGCCGTGTCAGGTCCATCAGATCAATCTCGGCCTGTGCGGAGTCCCGGTAGAAGCACAGATCGGCCTCCCTGTTCGCGTTCGCATACCGTTTCACGGTTTCGGAGACGATCAGGTTCTCGAAGATATCCCCGCGTTTGGGATCGTCCTGCAATTCTCGGGCGGAACGGATGCCCAGCAGATAGTTGAGCAGGCCGTTGTCGTAGAAGTACAGTTTGGGCGTTTTGGTAAGACGCTTGCGCGAATTGGTGGAATACGGTTGCAATCTGAACACGATGAAGCTCGCCTCCAATATGGAGAGCCATCCCTTTGCGGTATTGAACGATATCCCCGTATCCCTTGCCAGTGCGCTGAGATTCAGCATGGCGCCGGCGTTCTCTGCGCACAAACGGATGAACGTATTGAAATCGGACAGATTGCGCACGTCGAGATAGTCCGCAACATCCCGTTTCACATACGTTGCCACATAGTCGCGGAAATACACGTCGTTCGGGGTCGGAACGTCGTAGAGATGAGGATAGCCGCCGTGGAACATGAAGTCGTCGATGTCGAAATCCTCCTGCGACGATGCCGCCTCCTGATAGGACAGCGGCAGCAGCTGCAGCATGCCGACGCGGCCGGCCAGGGACTGTCCGATCCGTTTCTCCATCAGGAAATTCTGTGATCCGGACAGCACGTACTGGCCCATCGTCTTCCGGTCGTCCGCGGCAACTTGGATCTGGGAAAACAATCCGGGCGCATACTGGGCCTCATCGATGATGAGCCGATCGTTGTGGGATCGGATGAACCCGACCGGATCGTTCAGCGCACTGAGCCGCGTTGTCTCGTCTTCGAGATTGACGTATTCGTAATCGGGCAGCAGCGTTCTGACCAGGGTGGACTTGCCGCTCTGACGGGGACCCGTAATCGATACGACCGGGAACCAGGACAGCATGGAAGGGATCTGTTCGGCCAAGGTTCTCGGTATCATCGTGCCTTCCTTTGCGGATTCATCAGCAGCATGCTTGCAGATTCATCAATAGAACTAATGATATTTCATCAGTAGAACTCTTGCAAATTCATCAGTAGAACAATGGTCGAACGCCGGCATCCTGATTCCGCGGGGTATTCTCGCCGGTTGCTCATGGGTTTTTCAGGTAATGGGAACGTTGCGTTGAAGTTGGGGCGGTTATATGGAGTCACGGCCGCAAGGCCGCACCTTATAACTGAAAATCCTTTCTTCTTTCTTCTTCCTTCTCTCATCAAGCCCGGCCTCCCCGGCCGGGCTTTTTCCTTTACGTGGACGCTTGGGCGTCACGCGCGGGGATGCGGTGCTGAACTGCTGATCGGTAGTTGTCTCGGCGCCGACGCCAAGACGGCCGAGACCAGACAGGAAAGCAGAAAGCCCGGTCTTGCGACCGGGCTTACAGAGAAGAGAAAGAAGAGAGAGAAGGGATTCAATTATATCGGCCTTGCGACCTGAAATATAGTTAACCCCTCTTACTTTAGGAAGTCGTGTGTGTTCCCTGAGAATTTCATGAGAACGCTAACGAAACGGCGCGTGACCACCTTGCGAACGCCGGAAAACCGGCGGCATCGCGAAACGGTCACGCGCCGTACGCTATCTCGTGACGCTATCTCGCCACCCGCGTCACGCGGCGAGCAGACCGAGCTCCTTGAGCTTGTTCTCGATGTCGGTCGCGGACGGTTCGACCTGGAACGCGCCGTCGCCATACTGCACGACCGGGATATGCTTCTGGCCGCTGATCTCGACGGCACGGTCGGCCGCGCCGTCCTCGGTCTCGATGTTGTGCCACGTATACGCCGCACCGAAGCGTTCCAGAGCGGCCTTCGCACGCTTGCAATCGCCGCACCAGTCGGCGCCGTACACGTCAATGTTGCTGTTGGTCATGTGTTGCCCCTTTCGTTTGTGTTGCCTGATTGTAGTCGATTCGCGAGGCGTGTTCGGGACGGACACAGCGATGTTCGCTGCCTGAGGAAACGGCCGGATGGTCGACGGTCCGATCACTTCGCCGCCGCGTCGAGCGCCTGACGCAGGTCCGCCAGCAGGTCGTCCACGTTCTCGATGCCGACCGACAGACGCAGCAGCTCGTCCGTGATGCCGAACTCGAGACGCTGCGGCTTCGGAATCTCGAAATGCGTCATGCGCGCCGGGTATTCGGCCAGGCTTTCCACCGCACCCAGGCTCACCGCACGGGTGAACAGGTGCAGGCCGTCGAGCACGGCCAGCGGGTCGATGCCGTCCGCCACCTCAAACGAGAGCACGCCGCCGAACGCCGTGACGCCCAGCGTGCGCGCGGCCTCGGCGGTCGGAGAACCGGCCTCGGCCAGCGACGGATAGTTCACGGTCTTGACGCGATCGTCATCGGCCAGCGTGCGGGCCACGATCTCGGCGCTGGCGCTCTGGCGGTCGAGACGCAGCGCCAGCGTCTGGATGCCGGTGCGCAGCACCTCGCAGTCGCGCGGCGACAGGATGCCGCCCAGACGGTTCTGCGCGAAGTACACGCGGTCGGCGAGATCCTTGCCGCGCACGGTCGCCAGACCGGCGATCACGTTGGAGTGGCCGCCAAGATACTTGGTCGCCGAATGCAGCACGACGTCCGCGCCGAACTCCAGCGGACGCAGCAGATACGGCGTCAGGAACGTGTTGTCGACGATCGAGATCGCGCCGTGACGGTGGGCGATCTCGCTGACCGCGGCCACGTCGTGCAACGCGAGCAGCGGATTGGTGAGCGCCTCGAAATACACGGCCTTCGCAACCGCTCCGTCCGCTCCGTCCGCGCCCGCGAACTCGCCGGTTCCGGCGACCGCGCGTTCCACGCCGTCAACGTCGTCGAAATCGACCAGACGCACGACGATGCCCCAGCGCGTGAAATGATCCTGCAGCTGCGAGTACGTGCCGCCGTACACGGTCTTGTCTGCCACGATCACGTCCCCCGGCGCGAACGTGGACAGGATCGCATGGATCGCGGCCAGTCCGGACGCGAACGCGAACGAACGCACGTCGGCGACGGCGTCCTCGTCCAATCCGGCGGTTTCGAGACGCGCGATCTGCGTTTCGACGAACTGGCGGGTCGGATTGCCGGAACGCGCGTAATCCCACTGCGGCGACGAATCGGCCGTCGGGAACGCGAACGTGCTCGCCGTGTACACCGGCGGGTTCACCGGGTTGGCGGGGTCGTCGTACACGCGCGTGCCGTGCACGAGCTGGGTGTCGAATCCGTAACGGGCCATGGTCTCTCCTTGCGAACGAATGCGGTGCTGTCCTGCGATACGAACGACCCTAGCCGATGCGCCGAGCGGCGGCTGCGGCGTGGCTATACGCGTTGCCTATACGACGTTATTCGGGTGCGCGCGTTACCGTACGGTCATGTGCGGGACTTGATTGCCGCGACTCGTTCCGTCCGGCCGTTGCGTGAATCGGCGGCCGTGCCAGCGACGACGCTGACGTTTTGCTCCGTATGACGCATGCGCCGCGTATGACAAAGGCCGCATCCGCCGGACAATGCCGGGGATGCGGCCTTCACGCAATGTGAACGATTGGCTGTCGGTCCTGATCGGAAACGATCAGAAATGTTTGGCCAGCTGCCTCTCGCAGTAGCCCTGCAGCCAGGTGAGCACTGTGCAGAACAGCAGGTAGATCAGACCGACCTCGATGTACAGCGCGAGCGGCTCGTAGTAGACCGCGACGACGCGCTGCGCGGCCATGAACATCTCCACGACGGTGATGTTCGCGGCCAGCGACGTGTCCTTGACCAGCCCGATGAACGTGTTGAACAGCGCCGGGAACGCGGAGCGGAACGCCTGCGGCAGGATGATGCGCCGCATGATCGTCACGTACGGCATGTTCACCGCCTCGCCGGCCTCCAGCTGGCCCCTGGGCACGGCGAGGATCGCGCCGCGCAGCGTCTCGGCCGCGTAGGCGCCCACGTTGAGCGAGAACGCGATCACGGCGGATGGCAGCGCGGGGATCGTGACGCCGATCGACGGCAGGCCGAAGAAGATCACGAACAGCTGCACCAGCAGCGGCGTGCCGCGGAACACCCACACGTACAGCCAGGCGATCTGCGAGGCCACCGGGACCTTCGCCACGCGCACGAGCGCCGTGACGATGGCCAGCAGCAGGCCGATCGCGAACGAGACCAGCGTGAGCGGAATGGTCACGGTCAGTCCGGGAATGATCAGTTTCGTGAAGGAATCGATGACGATTCCCCATACCCGTGCGTCCATGGTGTCGTCCTTTGCCTAGTTGTGCGGAAACTGTGTGCTTGTGGCGTGTGCGGAAGCCATGCCGGCCGACGGCCGTTCGTCAGTCGGCGGTGGAGAAGTCCTCGCCGAAGTACTTTTCGGAGATCGACTTGAGCGTGCCGTCCTTCTGCAGCTTGGCGATCGCGTCGTTGACGGCCTTGACCAGGTCGTCGCTGCCCTTGCGGAACGGCAGCTGCGCGGCCGGGGTCTTCTCGGACTTCGCGGCGATCTTGATGTTCGCGTCCGGCTTCTGCTTGAGGTAGTCGAGCACGGCGAGACCGTCGTTGAGGGTCACGTCGGCACGGCCGGACTGCAGCGCCTCGACGGCCTGGCCGAAGTCGTTGACCTGCACGATCGTCGCGCCCTTCTCCTGGGCGGTCTTGTTCCAGTTGCTCGTGCCGGTCTCGGCGGCGTTCAGTCCCTTGACGTCGTCGAACGAGGAGACGCCCTTCGGGTTGTCCTTGGTGGTGACGACCACGCCGTACGAGTAGGTGTAGGCGTCGGAGAAGTCGTACTTCTGCTTGCGCTCGTCGGTGGCGCTGATCTGGTCGGCGACCGTGTCGTACTTCTTGGCGTCCACGCCGGCGAGCAGCGAGTCGAAGCTGCCCTCGGCGAACTCGGCCTTGACGCCGATCTCCTTGGCGATGGCCTTGGCGACCTCGACGTCGTAGCCGGTCAGCTCGTTCGTGCTGGAATCGTGGTAGCTGAACGGCGCGTAGGTGCCTTCGGTGGCGAACACGATCTTGCCGGCGGACTTGACCTGCTCCAGCGCGGACGCGTCGGACGAACCGGTCGAGCCGGAGCCGGACGTGGACGAGCCGCACGCCGCGAGCGAGACGAGCGCTGCCGCTGCCGCGGCCAGCGCGATGGCCTTGCGGATGATGCCGTGATGCTGAGACATGATGAAAACCCTCTCTTCTTGGTTACCGTGTCTTGATCAGTGGTGATACATATGTGGGAATGATGATGACGTTGTGTCGATCTGGTGTCGTCGTGTCGAAACCGTGAACAGTGATCAGATCCGATCGCCGTTCACGTCGGATCGGCGATCAGGATGAAGCGCCCGCCGATCCGGCGGCGGGAACGATCAGCACGTTATTCGAGGACGACAGGAACTCGCGGGTGCGCTCCTGCTCGGGATGCTCGAAGATCCGTTCCGGCGAACCCTGCTCGACGACCGAACCGCCCTCGACGAACACGACCTTGTCGGATGCCTCGCGGGCGAAGCGCATCTCATGGGTGACCATGAGCATCGTCATGCCGTCGGAGCCGAGCTGCCTGATGACCTCCAGCACGCCGTTGACCATCTCCGGGTCAAGCGCCGACGTCGGTTCGTCGAGCACGAGCAGTTCCGGGTTGAGCGCGACGGCGCGGGCGATGCCCACGCGCTGCTGCTGGCCGCCGGACAGCGTGCTCGGATAGCGGTCCGCGAAATCGGCGAGGCCGACACGGTCGAGCTGTTCGCGTGCGATCCGCTTCGCCTCGTCGGCCTTGACGCCCTTCGCGTAGATCAGTCCCTCGGCCACGTTCTGCAACGCGGTCTTGTTCAGGAACAGGTTGTAGTTCTGGAACACGAAGCCGATCTTCGAACGGACCTTGCGGATGTCTGCCGACTTGGTCGAGGTCAGGTCCACCGCGCCGTCGCCGAAGTCGATGGTGCCGGCGTCCGCGTGTTCGAGGAAGTCGAGGATGCGCAGCAGCGTGGACTTGCCGGAGCCGGACGGGCCGATCACGGTCACCACGTTCCTGCGCGGGATGTCAAGATCGACTCCGTCCAGCACGGTGGTGCCGCCGAAGCTTTTCCTCACGCCCCTGATCTCGATCATGTCGTCCTCCCTGTCCTGCCGGCCGCGCGTGGCGTGGCGGACCTCGGTCATCTCTGTCGTCGACCGTTTCCGGGTACGACAAAACCAGTCGATAGTACGTCGACGCCGCCCACCTTAGCCCACAGAGAACATAACGTGGACGGTGTGGCTATATGAATTGCCTATAGACCGTTATCGGCGGCGCTGCTGGCCTGCGACCATGTGCATTATTGCCCGTATTGTGCGCAAACCAACGGAGAAGGGGCCGATTGCGTTGGTTTGCGCACAGTAACGGCCGGCGTCACGCCGCCGCGGCCGCCGAGTCCACCGTGTACGTCTGCGCGTGGAAATCGCAGGTGACGACCGTGCCGTCGGCGAACGTCGAACGCTGCACCAGCGGATCCCCGTCGACGAAATCATGCCGCACGAGCTCGCTCATGGCGACCTTCTCGTGCAGCGCGGCGACCATGTTGCACCGTTCGATGTCGTCCTCGGCCTTCGCGCGCTGCGCCTCGTCCATGTCGCCGTCCACGCCGGCGTACGCGGGGTCGCGCACCAGGTACGGCGCGCCTCCGTTGAGCAGCGCGTACAGCATGTAGTCGTCGCCGCCGATCACGCGGTCCATCATCCACGGCTCGACCACGCAGTCGTGATACACGAGGTTGTACAGCGGCACCGGCACGCCCTGACGCGGCGCGGACGGGTCGCGCATCTGGAAGTCGTACGGCGCGTAATGGCAGAACACCAGGCTCGGCACCGCCCAGTCCGACACCTCCTCGGAACTCGACAGGATGCCATGCGAGAGCAGGTATTCGAAGCATTCGGCGCGCTTGGCGTAGCAGTCGCGGCGGCTCATGCGATGCTCCGGGTTCGCGCATTCGTCACCCTCGTTGCAGGTGAACACGTCGAGGTAGGCGCAGTCGAGCTCGACGCCGTGCGCGGCGATCTCGCCGAAGTTGCGGCGCACGTAGTCGGGCGCGAGCTCGGCGCACAGGTACGTCTGATGGCCGCCGGCCCAGCGCGAATGCTCCGGGTTCGTGCCGTCGGTCAGACGCACCGCGTTGTCGCGGTCGAACGTGGGTGCCGCGAAGTAGTAGTCGCGGTACTGGTCGTGCGTGCCGAACAGGTCGCCGTGACGGTGGCAGTCGTCCACCAGCGACTTCATGCCGGCCCAGCCGCCGGCCTCCTCGCACGCGGGCAGGTAGTCGGGATGGCCGTTGTCGTAGCCCGGCTCCGCCCAGCCGTCGAGATGCAGGTAGATGCGGCCCGCGCCGAGCTCGTGCAGCGTGTCGATCTGCCGCTCGCGCGCGGCGAACGTGGTCAGCTTGTTGTTCTTCTCCGGATCGGCCGGGTCGAAGAACGACGAATCCGGCTGGACGACGGTCTTGATGCCGACATGCACCCACGAGGCGCCGATGAGCCGCTTGATGGACGGGTTGCGTGCCGCCTTCTCGGCCAGCGTGCGCAGCCGTCCGCGCTCGTTGACGTACGCGCGGTACGCCTTCGCGGCGGCCGTGTGATCGGTGTTCGCGAGGAAGCGGTACCGCACGATGCGGCGGTAGTCCATGCGGCCCAGGCTCGGCTCGAACCACATGCCGATGCGCGTGCCGACATGCTCGCCGTCAGTCTTGCCGTTCGTCGCGTCGATGCCGCCGGCCGGATGCTCGATCGTGTATCCGGCGTTCCACGGAGTCTCGCAGATCGCGACGTATCCGGGGTGGTTCGGCTGACCGCCGCGGATCTGCGCGTACCACGGCATGTAGCCGCCCGCCGTCTCGAAACGTCCGTCGAAGGAGATGTCGCCGTGCGCGGAGCTGACAGCGGTCGGCCAGTCGTTGGGGATCAGCACGCCCTGCTCGTGGGTGATGAGCGTTTCGTCGCGGCCGTCCGCGCCGTCGAAGGCCATCTCGCCGGGCCAGTCCATGCGGGTCACGGTCAGACCGCTTTCGTCGAGCGGGATCCATTCGAAGATCACGTCGCCGGACGCCTTTTCGGCCCATACGTAGGTGGAGAAGGCGAAATCGGCGGCGTCGCCGAATCCGCGGTAGGTGCTGCGCACGCCTTCGCCGGTGCCGGTCGTGCGGTGTTCGTGCGTGACGGCGGTCGCGTCCGTGAACGCGAACGTGCCATGGTCCGTCGCGATCGTCGGCACGAAGCCTTCGCGCCATGACCATTCGGCGTCGTCGCGGCGGAACGTGAACCGCAGCGTCTCCTCATCGAACAGCACGGTGGTTCCTGCGCAGGTGAACTGCATGGGCGTCTCCCTCTTTGGCGGTATGCGTGGCGGTTTTCTCTCGCTCACCATACCCTCAGCGAGCGGAAACCGCCACTGGGATGGTGGTGCCATGCACAGGGGACGCCGGTACGGTGCGCGGGGTCGGATGCCGGTGACTTCCGGGATCTGCCCCGCGAGGCAGTCTCTTGGCGGGGCGGGATCCGGAAATCGTCGGGAATTGGCCTCGCGAGGAGATGTCTCAGCGGGGTAAAGCTCGGAAATCATCGGGACTCTGCCCCGCGAGGGGAGGTCTTAGCGGGGCAGAATCCGGAAAAGGAAAGGAACTGGCCCCGCCCGCCGTCTGCCGCCTGCGCCCGCAGTCCGTCAGTTGAAGCCGACGACGTGCTCGGCGATCAGATAGCCGTGGCGGACGATCCAACGACCGACCGAACCGGGCAGGTTGATCGCGCGCGACATCACCTTGCGTCGCACGTCGCGGTAGATCGCCGGGGAATGCGCCTCGATTGACGCCCACAGCCGCTTCTTCTTCTCGTAGTTCTCCGGATCGCGCGACAGGATCAGGAACACCGACGCCACGCAGCTTTCGATCGACAGGAAATGGATCATGTACTTGTACAGGCCGTCGGGCACCGTGCCCGGCTCGGGCGTCGCCTCAAGCATGCAGCGGTTGACGGTCAGCAGCTGGTCGACGCGGCGGATCATCACGTCGGTCTGCACCGACTGGCCCTCGCGGCCGATGAAGTAGTGGTAGTACGGCATGTCGAGGTAGATCATCGTGCGCACCTTGGTGAACGGCTGGTACGCGTAGATGAAGTCGACGTAGAACGTGTGCTCGGGCAGCACCATGCCGGATGCGCGCACGACCTCGGTGCGGAACGTGAGCGCGTGCATGAGAATGTACTCGGCGAGGCCGAAATGGCCGAGATCGTCCCACGTGAGGATCTCGCCCGCGCGCATCGCATGACGGAAGTTGACCGTGTGCAGACGGCGTTTGCCGACCTTGTCGTAGACGTAGTTGGAGACGACCATGTCGACCGGGCTGTCGGACGACAGCTGCGAGCGCAGCGTGTCCATCATCGTGTCGATGGACTGCGAGTCGATCCAGTCGTCCGCGTCCACGACCTTGACGTACGCGCCGCGCGCGTTGGCGATGCCGGTGTTGACCGCGCCGCCGTGGCCCTTGTTCGGCTGGTGGATCGCGCGCACGTTCGCCGGCCAGCGCTTCGCGTATGTGTCGGCGAGGGCCGGGGTCGCGTCGTGCGAGCCGTCGTCCACGATGAGGACCTCGATGTCATGCGTGTCGGACGCCTGCAGCAGCGAGGTGACGCAACGCTCGAGATACTCCTCCATGTTGTATGCGGGCACGATGAACGTGAGCGTGGGGGTTGCCGTGGATTGCTTCGCCGTCTGGGTCATGGTCTCCTCGATGCCGTATGGCATGGCCGTGCGCCGTGCCGCTTTCGCCGCCACCATGCGGCGGGCGTTCTCCTGTTTCCTCACATAACCTACCACCAGCGTCTTATGTGACGCTAGGATCGCGCATGATCGGCCGGTTTCGCGGCATGAACGACCGTTTGCGGCGGGGATGCGGCAGGGGCGCGGCGGGGACGCGTTCGTTCGGTCGGATGCGCGGCCGGGGGGGGGGACGTTCCCGGATGGGACGAAGAAGCCGGCCGTCCGGTCGGTCGCGTGGGTGACGGTCAGTCGGACGAATCGTCCCGCGTGCCGTCGGGCGACGTTTCCTGCGACATCGATGATTCCGGCGTTTCCGTGGACGTCGCCGCATCGGCGTGCGCGGCGGCCGGCGCCGGGCGGTTCTTCGCGCGCTTGCCTTCGAAGCGCAGCTCCGGTTTGGAATCGAGCCTGGACAGGCCGTGCCACGCGAGATCGACGATGTACGCGGCGAGCTGCTCCTTGCTCACCTTCGGCCGGTCGGCCCAGTACTGGCCGGTGAACACGATCATCCCGACGAGCATCTGCGCATAGTACGGCACGCCCTTGGTCGACAGCTTCTGCCGCTTGAACTCGGCCGTCAGCAGGTCCTCGACCTGCAGCGAGATGTCGCCGAGCAGGGAACTGAACGACCCGGCCGGATCGGTGCTCGGCGAATCGCGCACCAGCACCTGGAAGCCGTCGGCGTTCTCCTCGATGTACGTGAGCAGCGCCAGCGCGGCCTTTTCCACGATCTGGCGCGGGTGCACGTCCGGCTCGGACAGCGTGGCGGTGATCGTGCCGGTCAGCGCGCGCATCTCGCGGTCGACGATCACCGCGTACAGGCCTTCCTTGCCGCCGAAATGCTCGTAGACGATCGGCTTGCTCACCTTCGCGCTGGCGGCGATCTCCTCCACGCTCACCGCCTCGAAGCCTTTGGCGGCGAACAGCGCGCGACCGACTTGGATCAGCTGTTCGCGGCGTTGGAACGATGTCATACGGGAAGCATTGGCCATGCCCACCAGTGTAACGACGGCCTGTCCCTTGCGGTTTTTAGGCTGGAACCATGGATACGAATGTGATTATCGGCATTGTGGCCGTCGTGGCCATCGCCGTGTTGTTGATCGCGTGGGGCGTGTGGAACGACCGCACGCGCAAGGCCGCGCTCAAGCGTGCCGAGGATGAGGCCAAGGCGCGTGCCGACGCCCGGATCGCGGCCGAGAAGGAGGCCGAACGCAAGGCTCAGGCCGCTGTGGCGGAGAGTGCAAAGGCCGCGGAATCAAGCTCGGGCGGTTCGGATGAGACCCCCTCCGGCGCTGCTCGCCACCTCCCCCCGGAAGGGAAGGAAGAGGCCGAGGCTGCGCAGGTTGCCGTTGCGGAGCCGGCGCCGAAGCCCGCGGAAACCCCGGAAACGGCCGTCTCGCGCATCCAGCGGCTCAGGGCCAAGCTCGCCAACAGCTCCAACCCGTTCGGCAAGGCGCTGTTCTCCATCCTCACCAAGGACAACCTGTCCGAATCCGATTGGGAGGACGTCGAGGACACGCTGCTGCTCGCCGACGTCGGCGCCGAGGCCAGCGAACAGCTGGTCGACGAACTGCGCAAGGACGCCCGCATCGCCGGCAAGGCCGACGCGGCGGAAGTCCGTGCGAGCCTCAAGGAAAAGCTGCTCGACCTCGTCGGCCGCGACGTCGACCGTCGACTCAACGCGGACAAGGACGGCGCGAACAAGCCGTCCGTCATCATCATGGTCGGCGTCAACGGCACCGGCAAGACCACGACCGCGGGCAAGCTCGCGCGACTGTTCGTCGCCGAAGGCAAGCAGGTCGTCATGGGCGCGGCCGACACGTTCCGCGCGGCCGCCGCGGACCAGCTCGAAACATGGGGCGCGAAGGTGAACGTGCCGGTCGTGCGGTCCGACAAGGACGGAGCCGACCCGGCGTCCGTCGCGTTCGAGGCCAGCGCGAAGGCCAAGGAGGCGAACGCCGACGTGCTCATCATCGACACGGCCGGTCGCCTGCAGAACAAGGCCAACCTGATGGATGAGCTGGGCAAGATCCGCCGCGTCACCGAAAAGAACCTGCCCGTCGACGAAGTGCTGCTCGTGCTCGACGCGACCACCGGCCAGAACGGCATGACCCAAGCCAAGGTGTTCGCCGAGGCGATCGGCATCACCGGCGTCGTGCTGTCCAAGCTCGACGGCTCGGCCAAAGGCGGCATCGTGATCTCCGTGCAGAAGGAGCTCGGCGTGCCGGTCAAGCTCGTGGGCCTGGGCGAAGGCCCCGACGACCTCGCGCCGTTCGACCCCGAAGGCTTCGTCGACGGCATACTCGCGTAAGGCTGCCTCGGCTCCCTCTCAACCGCGGGAGCCGAGAACGGTAAACGTCCGCACAGTGAAACGTCCGCACCCGAGAAATCGGATGCGGACGTTTTTTCGTAACATCGGCATCCGCCGGATCGCCCGCGCGAACGAATCCGCGAAAATCCGCCGTCCCCGTACGTGGTCACGCCCGCGCGCCGGCCGCGATCCGTCCTCCCTCGTTTTACATGCGCGTAACGTTCCGTAACGTTTCCACAACACGTGCGGCGTTCCATACGATGTGTGAGTTTCCCGACAAGGGGAACGGCAAGAGTTACCCGACCGCTCGGTTCGTGCAACGGGCTGGCGGACAAGACAAAGAGAGGGAGGTTGACATGGACACCGGAAATGCTGCATGGATGTTGACATCCGCGTCCCTGGTTTTCCTCATGACGCCGGGTGTGGCGTTCTTCTATGGCGGCATGGTTCGTGCCAAGGCCGTGCTGAACATGCTGATGCTGGAGGCCGCCGCGCTGTCGGTCACCGCGATCATCTGGACCCTGTGGGGCTGGTCGATCGCGTACGCCGGCACTTCGATCGGCGGAATCTTCGGTGACCCGGCCACCGGTTTCCTGCTCAAGGATTCGATGGTCGCGCAGGACGGCGTCTTCACCGCCGTCAAGACCGACGGCAACTACCCGGGCAGCATCGACGTCGCCTTCCAGACCACGTTCGCGATGATCACCGTGGGCCTGATCTGCGGCGCCATCGCCGAACGCGTCAAGTACAGCACCTGGATGATCTTCGTCGCCCTGTGGATCACGTTCGACTACGCCCCGATGGCGCACATGGTGTGGAACGGCGGTCTGCTGTCCGGCACCGGCGCGATCTCCCAGGCCATCGGCGCCGCCGCGCACGACTTCGCAGGCGGCACCGTCGTCCACATCAACGCCGCAGTCGCCGCGCTGATCATCGTCCTCATCATCGGCAAGCGCAAGGGCTTCGGCACGCAGCCGATCCGCCCGCACAACGTCCCGTTCGTCATGCTCGGCGCCTTCCTGCTGTGGTTCGGCTGGTTCGGCTTCAACGCAGGTTCCGCGTTCGGCGCCAACGGCACCGCCGGCTACGCCTGGGTGTCCACCACTGCCGCAGCCGCGGCCGCCATGCTCTCCTGGGGCTTCACCGAGAAGATCCGCACCGGACACTACACCGCCATGGGCGCGGCCTCCGGTATGGTCGCCGGCCTCGTCGGCATCACTCCGGCCGCCGATGTCGTCTCCCCGCTGTGGGCCATCGTGCTTGGCGCGATCGTCGGCATCCTGACCTGCCTCGCCTGCGGCCTCAAGTTCAAGCTCGGCTACGACGACTCCCTTGACGTGGTTGGCGTGCACGGCGTCGGCGGTCTGACCGGCACCGTCCTCATCGGCTTCTTCGGCGAAGGCACCGGCCTGCTGGCCGGCGGCGACTGGAAGCAGCTCGTCGTGCAGATCGTCATCGCCCTCGTCGCGATCCTCTACTCCGGCGTGATCACCGCGATCATCGCCTTCGCGCTCGAGAAGACCATCGGCTGGCGCGTCACCGAAGCCCAGGAGGTCGGTGGAATCGACCTCGCCGATCAGGGCGAACGCGCGTACGATTTTGCTGGAACCGCCAGCTCTGTTCTCAAGGAGGTGAGGTGAGATGAAGCTCATCACCGCTATCATCCAGCCCCATAAGCTCGACGATGTCAAGGAAGCGCTCGCCGCAGCCGGCGTGCACGGCCTGACCGTCTCGGAAGCCAACGGATACGGCCGCCAGCGCGGACACACCGAGGTCTACCGCGGTGCCGAATACACCGTGGACCTGATCCCGAAGATCCGCATCGAAGTCCTGTCCGACGACGCCGATGCCGAAACCCTGGTCGACGTGATCGTCAAGTCCGCCGGCTCCGGCACCATCGGCGACGGCAAGGTCTGGGTCGCGCCGCTTGACTCCGTGACCCGCGTGCGTACCGGCGAGACCGGTTCCGCCGCGATCTAACAGACTCCCGGGCCGAGCGTTCGTCCGGTTCGGGCATCAGTAAGACAGATCCCCGCACGCAGCGTCACGCCGTGCGGGGATTTTTCGTTTCGTACCCGGCTCCTTGGCGGGGGCTGTTCTCGCGTCAGGCCTGCTCCCCCTGGCAGGGGGAGCTGTCGAGCAAAGCGAGGCTGAGGGGGTCTGGGGCGTTGGCGTCTGACTCCCTCAGTCACCTGCGGTGACAGCTCCCCCTGGCAGGGGGAGCAGCATAACGCATCAGGTCGCAGCAGTAGAGCAATGAGCATCCCCCTATCAGGGAGAGCATCCAGAAGATGCGAGTCAGTTATTATCACACCATTTTCGGAAGGAAGCGGCAATGGCTTCGGCGGTCGACAAACTCAAGGCACGGTTCATGGATCTCAGCCGGCCCGACGACGACGGCATCTACCGTGACGGTGCAGCCAAACGCAAGGCGCGCACCGAACTGGCGGTCAGTGCCTTGCGGCAACTGTGGTCCGAAGCGGTAGCCGGCGTCTCCTTCGACGTGCCGTCAACCGGCATCGGACTCGCCGCGGTCGGTTCGCTCGCACGCGGCCAGATCGGACCGTCATCCGACATCGACCTCGTCATCATCTACGAGCCGCACGCCGTCAGCGACGCCCAGCTCAACGAACTCGCCAACAAGATCTGGTATCCGATGTGGGATTCCGGACTCGACCTCGACCACTCCGTACGCACGCGCCAGCAGTGCGAGGCGGTCACCGACAAGGACCTGCCCGCCGCAATGGGATGGCTCGACGTGCTGCCGCTCGCCGGCGACACCGGACTGATCGCCGCCACGGCCGCATCCATCCTTGAACGGTGGCGCAAGGCCGCGCGCAAGCGCCTGCCCGAACTGCTCGAATCCGCCGAGAAACGACTGACCGAATTCGGTAGGCTGCCATACCTCAACCAGCCCGACATCAAGGAGGCGCGCGGCGGACTGCGCGACTCCGTACTCGTGTCCGCGCTCGCCGCATCATGGCTCGCCGACCGCCCGCACGGCGCATACGACGCGGCCGTCGAGGCGCTGCTCGACGTGCGCGACTGCATCCACCTGGTCGCGAACAAGGACACGAACCTGCTGTTGCCGCCGTATCAGGCCAAGGTCGCCGCCATGCTCGGCTTCGCGGATCCGACCCTGCCCGAAGGGGAACGCGAGGCGAAATCCGTCGAGGACCTGCAGACCAGGCTCGCGCGTCTCGGCCGCACGATCGCGTTCTCGCTCGATTCGACGGCCTCGCGCGCCGGGCATTCGCTCACGCATGACAAGCCCAGATTCTCGTTCTTCCAAATGATGAACCCGCGCGCCGGCGGCAAACGAGAGGCTCCGACGTTCGAGGTGCTCGCGCCGGGGGTGGTGTCTCACGAACGCGAGGTGGTGCTCGCGCCGGGGGCGGATCCGTCGCGGGATGCGGCGCTGGCGTTGCGTGCGGCCGTGGCGGCGGCGGAATTCGAGCTGCCGATCAACCCGGCCACGCTGACGAACCTCAGGAGGTGCCCGATCCGCGATTCGGTGTGGAACGACGAGTCGCGCGATCTGTTCGTGCGGCTTCTCGCATCGGGGCCGGCGCTGCTCGACGTGTGGGACGAGATCGATTTCGTCGACATCCCGGGGCGATGGATCCCCGAATGGCTGGGTATCCGCAACCGTCCGAGCGCGTCCGCCGCGCATCGGTATACGATCGACCGTCACAGCATCGAGGTGGTGACGCGACTGACGCGCGAATCGTCCGCGGCGCCCGGCGAGCGGTATGACGACGATCATTACACGGCGTTGCTGCTGGCCGGCCTGCTGCACGACATCGGCAAGCGGCCGTTCGTGACCGATCATGCGGCCGAAGGCGCGAAGCATGTGCCGGTGATTTTGAAGCGTATGGGATTCTCGCCCGCCATCGTACGCTGGGCCACGCTGCTCGTGCGGGAGCACCTGACGCTGTCCGAATTCGCGACCGGACGCAACCCCAATGATCCGGCGGTGGGCGATGACCTGGCCGGACGGCTTGACCATGATCCGGTGCTGCTCGACATGCTGTTCGATCTGACCCGTGCCGACGGATCGTCGCTCGGGGCGACCGCGGGCGAGCAGATCACCAAGCAGTATGGCTGGTCGAAGTGGCGCGAATCGCTGGTGAGGGCCATGTACAACGCCACGCGGTACCACATGTGAGGTGCAATCCGTAAACCTTGAGGCAGTTTTTCTCGGCGGGCGAGGTCTTTCTGCAAACCTTGAGGCAGTGCCCTCGTTCAAACAGGCCTCCGGACCTCCGTTTCCGCTCCAAAATAGCGCGGTGCGACGAACGCGCTGCCTCAGAGTTTGCGGAATGACCCTTGCGGGATGAGGAACCTGCCTCAAGGTTTGCGAAACGATGTGAGGTTTGACGATCGAGAGGCTGAATCCGGTCTTTGACGGGGCCGGTTTTAACCTCTTGATCGTCAAACCGGCTCATTGCGGCGGTGCGATCAGCGCATCCAACGATCGGTGCGGACGCGCAGACCGTTGAATACGGCCCGCACGCCGACGAACAGCACGTTGATGATGACCCACAACGCGACCATTCGCGCGGTATCGCCCGTGATGAGACAGCCATCCAGCGCGTTGACGGCGACCAGCGCCGGCAGGTAGATCGCGGTGGTCACGGTACAGCCGATGGCCAGATACCGGTAATCGCCGGCGCCGATGAGAATGCCGTCAAGCGCCCACATCCAGCCGCCGAGCGGCAGGAACACGGCCAGCACGAGGCATCCCACGACGATCAGGTGCCGCACCTCGGGCGTGGGGGAGAACAGGGGCGCCGCGGCCGACCCGATGACGGCGAGCCCGACGCCGAGCGCCGCTCCGGACAACAACCCGGCGCGCCCCGCCACACGGGTCATGGCCCGGGCGCCGTCGCGCCGGCCCGCGCCCAGTTCCGTGGCGACGAGCGTCTGCCCCGCGATGCCGATCGCGTCCAGCATGTTGATCACGAAATTCCAGCTCGAATTGACGGCCTGATATCCGGCCAGCACGGTCACTCCCATATGCGTGGCCAGCACCACCGTGCCCACCATCGAAGCGCGCAGCGCCAGCGTGCGCACGAACAACGGCACGCCGTCGCCGGCCGTGCGCATGATGCCGCCCGGCCGAGGCCTCCAACTCGCGCCGTCCGACCGTGCCCACAGCAACGCCGGCACGACGAGAAATGCGCCCATGAACCATTGCGCGATCAGCGTCGCTGCTCCCGAGCCGGCGATGCCCCATCCGAACCCGAACACGAACAGCACGTCGAGCACGGTGTTCACGACCGCGCCGGCGACCGCCGCCACCAGCGTGATCCGCACCTTCTGCAGTCCGCGGAAAATGCCGTTCGCCGCATAGACCAGCAGCATGCCTGGCAACCCGAACACCACGGTCCGCACATACGCGACCGCGTTCGCCAGCACGGCCCCGCGTGCGCCCATCGCCGCGCACAGCGGCCCGGCGGCCGTGAACAGCAGGGCGGAAACGACCATGCCGATGCCCAGCGCCAGCCACAATCCGTCGATGCCCGCCTCGAGTCCCTCGCGTCGCCGGCCCGAGCCGATCAGCCGCGCCACCTGCGACGTGGTGCCGTACGCCAAAAACACGCACAGGCCGACCGTGGTGAGAATAATGGTCGAACCGACCGAAAGTCCGGCCAGTGCCGCGTCGTCGATGTGTCCGACGATGGCCGTGTCGATGAGGATGAATGCCGGCTCGGCGATGAGCTGCCCGAACGTGGGGATCGCCAGCGCGAGGATGCGCCGGTTCGCGGATGCGAAGGAGGAGGCGGACGTTGCGGATGGCGGAGCGGGAGTGTCGCCGGATTGCGCCGAGGCCGCTGGCGTGCGAGACGAGGGCTGGTCGTCGCGGTTCGTGATGGTCATGATCCACTACCGTACTCAATTGCCGTGCTCAATGTGATGCGTGCGGGAGACGGTAATGGAGAGGCCGCGTTCCGTATCGGCGGTTGCGGTCGTGTTGTGTCTTGTTGCGGCATTTAATGTGCGCATGTGGCCTATATCACATTGACCTGTGAAAGGCAAATGGATTGTCCACGCGCAATCGGTTATCCACGGGTTATCCCCAAGTTATGCACCGAGTTATCCCCAATATGTGGATAACTCGGTGGATTGTGCACAGGTTGATCCCCGAAATGTGGATAACTCGATTTTCTTATCCACATTGCACAATCCGTGCGTGTCGCGCCGATGGCGCCACTGTGAACGGAAGATGACGGCTGCGTTTGCTCGGGGCTTCGGAGGTGGGGCGTCCGACAGTCGGACGACTAATAGTCGTTGTGACTATATCTCGTTGTACCGTATCCGTGACACATGATCCATGACATATCATCCGCGGCGCGAACCGAACGCAAGACACCGCGGAGCCCACGGAGAGAGGTACCGATGAACGACCTGATGAACGGCGTGAGGAACGCCGTCAACCCCAAGCGCGTGCTGCGCGAACTGACCGATTTCAAGCCCGGCGAATTCCTGCTCATCGCAGTGATGCTGCTCGCGCAGATCATCTCCTTCGTCTTCGCCGGCTCCTACGGTCTGGCCGACTGGATCGGCCTGATCTCCGGCATCTGCATCGTCTTCAACCTCATCCTCGTCGACCGCGGTCGCCTGACCAACTACCTGTGGGGCTTCCTCGGCTGCGCCACCTGGCTGTGGGTCGCCGTGCTGAACCACCTCGTCGGCGACATCTTCTCCCAGATCTTCTACGTCGTCATGCAGTTCGTCGGCGTGTATGTCTGGCAGCGCCAGCTCGACCGCCAGAAGAGCGCCGGCTCCGACGCGTCCGCCGTCGGCTCGGCCGAGGTCAAGGCCCGCAACATCACCTGGTGGCAGGGCCTGCTCGCCGTCGTCTTCACCGTCGCCGTCTACCTGATCGTCGTGTTCACCTCGCATGCGACCGGCGGCGTGCAGATCTGGCTCGACGGCACGCTGCTGCCGCTCGGCATCATCGGCCAGGTGCTCATGACCTACGGCTACCGTTCGCAGTGGATCGCATGGCTGCTGCTCGACGTCATCAAGGTCGTCATCTGGTGGAACCAGCTCGCCGCCGGCGGCCCGGGCGCGATGTCGATGTTCGTGCTGCAGGTCGTCATGCTCGTCAACGGCTTCTACGGCACGTGGGTGTGGTTCCACAAGGACAGCGTCTCCGCCGCGGCCGAGCGTGCCTCTGAGCAGCCCGTCGCCGCCCAACCCGCCGTCGCGAAGGCCTGATCCGCGATGCCCAGCTGCAACCTGTCCACCGCGCCGCTGGCCGGTTCGCGTTTCGCCGTGCTCGTCAGCCGGTTCAGCCCGCTGCACGCCGGTCTGGAACGTCGCATCTACGACCTCGCCTCGAACTACGACGGCGTGATCCTCGTGCTCGCCTCCCGACCCGACCCGGCCGACGGCATCGGCCTCGACTCGCTGACCGGCCTGAGCGCGCGCAACCGCTACCGCTACTTGCGCGAGGCGTTCAACGACGATCCGGCGATCAGCCCGAAGAAACTCATCTGGTCCGATACCGAAACGTCCGCGGACGCGCCCGCGTGGATCAAACAGCTCAAGGACGTCGTCCGATCGGCCATCGACCCGGCCTCCGTCGCCGCGAAGCCGACGTTCACGGTCGTCACCGACATCCGCGACGTCGACCGTGCGCTGCGCAACGCGTGGGACGGCGACGACCATTGGTCCGTGGGCGAGTTCGTCGACGGTTCCGACGAACTGCAGCGCACGATCTGCGCCGCCCCGCATAACCGTGCATACTGGCCGGTCATCAACCACACGTTCCGCCGCGAATTCACGACGATCGTGCTCGTCGTCGGCAGCGCGTCCGTCGGCAAGACCACGATGGTCACGCGCCTGTCGAAGCTGTTCGACGCCCCGATCGCCGTCGAATACGCGCGTGAGTTCGAGGAGGCCCGCAACGTGGACGACGACGAGCTCACCGCATTCGACTACCAGCGGCTGATCCTGAGCAAGTTCGCGCAGAACGAGCAGGCGCTCGCCTCCGACGCGAACCACGGCATCGTCTTCCTCGACACCGACGCGATGGTCACCAAGACCTACGTCGAACGGTACCTGCCGCCCGAGGAAGCCGCGCGGCTCGACTCGACGTTCGACATGGTGATCCGGCAGGAGAGGCCCGATCTGGTGCTCGTGATCCCGCCCGTCACCGAATACGTGGACGACGGGTTCCGTGCGATGCAGTGGGCGTCCGACCGGTACAGGTTCCACGAAACGCTGATGAAGGTGCTGAACGAGTCGCCGTACGCCGACCGCGTGGTCATGCTCGACGACCGCACGTTCGCCGAACGAGACGCTCACGCGATCCGCGTGATCGGCGAGAAGACCGGATTCGAACCGCGGCCGGTGCGGTAGACCGCCGCCGGCAAGCCGTTCGCCCTCGGCCAACCCGGCCAACCCGTCCAGCTCTGCCGGCTCTGCCCGCTCGGTAGACGCCGGTAAAAAACGGCCGGGTATGCCGAGGGCGCTCTATACTCGGTGACTATGGCAGACGGAAACACTTGGGAAGAGAACCGCCGCGGCAACGGTTCCGCGGCGGGCGGCACCGGCGGCGATGCGCCGGTGCGCGACGCGCTGTTCGACCGCGTCCCGCCGCACGACGACGACGCGGAGATGGCCGTGCTCGGCGGCATGCTGATGAGCAAGGACGCCATCGGCGAAGTGTCGCAGATGATCGACGTCACCGACTTCTACCAGCCGAAGCATCAGACGATCTACGACGCGATCATCGGCCTGTTCTCGGCGTCGCAGCCGGTCGACGTGGTGCTTGTCGCCAACAAGCTGCTCGCCGACGGCGACCTCGACAAGGTCGGCGGCGCCGACTACCTGCACAGCCTCGTCGCCTCCGTGCCGACCGCCGCGAACGCCACGTACTACGCCGACATCGTGCACCAGCGCGCGGTGCTGCGCAACGTGATCGCCGCAGGCACCAAGATCGCCCAGCTCGGCTATTCCGCCGAAGGATCGCAGGCCGAGGACGTCGTCAACCTCGCACAGGCCGAGGTGTACGAGATGTCCGTCGGCAAGGTGCGTCAGGACTACCAGGCGATCGGCCCGGTCGTGCACGACGCGCTCGACCAGCTCGACAAGCTGCAGAACGGCCAGATGGAAAAGGGCGTGCCGACCGGATTCACCGACATCGACGACGTGACGCAGGGCCTGCAGCCCGGCCAGATGATCGTCGTCGCCGGCCGTCCGGCCATGGGCAAGTCCACGCTCGGCATCGACTTCGCGCGCGCCGCCTCGCTGCACCACGGCATGACCACGATCGTGTTCAGCCTCGAGATGAGCAAGGTCGAGCTCGCACAGCGCATCATCTCGGCCGAAACGAACATTCCGCTCGTGGCGATGCGCCGCGCCGACGACATCACGCCGGAGCGCTGGAACACGCTCAACACCTTCTGGAACAAGCTGCACGACGCGCCCCTGTTCATCGACGACAGCCCGAACATGTCGCTGATGGAGATCCGCGCGAAATGCCGCCGGCTCAAGCAGACCAACGATTTGAAGCTCGTCGTGATCGACTACCTGCAGCTCATGACCTCCGGCAAGCACGTCGAAAGCCGCCAGCAGGAGGTGTCCGAGTTCTCCCGCGCGCTCAAGCTGCTCGCCAAGGAGCTCGAAGTGCCGGTCGTGGCGCTCTCGCAGCTCAACCGCGGTCCGGAAATGCGCAACGACAAGAAGCCGCAGCTGTCCGACCTGCGTGAATCCGGCTCGATCGAACAGGACGCCGACGTGGTGTTCCTCGTGCACCGTCCGGACTTCTACGACAAGGAGGACCGGCCCGGCGAGGCGGACATCATCATGGCGAAGCACCGCAACGGCCCGACCGAAACCTTCCATCTGGTCTTCCAGGGCGACCGTTCCCGCTTCAACAACATGCCGCAGGATTACAACAGCCAGGGGGTGTGACGATGGGACGTGACAATCACGGCAACGCGAACGACAACACGAATACGGCACGTGCGCGTGACGGCAAGGCATGGAATTCCTTCGCGACGCCGGCCATCGGCAAGCTCGTGCGCAAGGCCGCAAGACTGACCCGTCACGGCGGCTCGGCGTTCCCGGGCAAGGTCGTCGAACGGATCGATCCCGGATTCCTCGCGCGCACGCTGGCCCAACTGCCGCTCGGCGTCGTGCTCGTCTCCGGCACGAACGGCAAGACGACGACCACGCGCATGGTCGCGTCGATGCTGTCCGAACTGGGACTGCGCGTGTTCACGAACCCGACCGGATCGAACTTCACGCGCGGCGTCGTCTCCGCACTGCTGGAACAGGTGACGCTCGGCGGCCGGCTGGACGCCGACATCGCCGTGCTCGAACTGGACGAGGCGTACGCCGTGCATTTTGTGCGGCAGGTCAAGCCGCGGTATGCGTTGCTGCTCAACGTGATGCGCGACCAGCTCGACCGGTTCGGCGAGATCGACAACACCGCGCGCCTGCTCGGCCATGTGGCCGAGGCGACGACCGGCACGGTGGTATTGAACCGCGAGGACCCGCGCATCGCGCGATTGGCCGATCTCGTGCGCGAGCCGGGCGCCGACGTGCGGTATTTCGGACTGAGCGACGACCTGCGCGCGTTCTTCCCGTCCGACGACGACATGGCGACCACGGTCGCGGTCGAAGGAGCGGCGACGGCGGAAGCCAGCGACCCCCTCAGTCCGCTGCGCGGACAGCTCCCCCTCCCGGGGGGAGCATCGGGAGAGCCTCCAGTAGAGTCTTGCTCCCCCCGGGAGGGGGAGCTGTCCGGCGCAGCCGGACTGAGGGGGTCCGTATCCGCGACGGCCGCGCTCCCCGCCGACGTGACCCTCACCCGCGTGGGCGATCATGAGGCCGATTTCCTCATCGCCGGCGAATCCGAACCGCGCACCACCACCGTCAGGCTCGAAGGCGTGTACAACCTGTACAACGCCGCCGCCGCGCTCGCCGTCGTGCGCGCGGTGCAGGCCGATGCGGAACGGTTCGGCATCCTGACGGTATGCGGCGGCATTGGCGGCCCGCGCGAGGAAACCCCTCGCGAGCGGACGTTCGCGGGACTGCGGTCGGCCATCGAGCATGACGGCGACCTCTTCGAACGCGTCCAACTGGTACGCGAGGCCCGCATCGAAACCCTGCTCGCCGCGGTCTCCCATGTCACGCCGGCATTCGGCCGCGGCGAGGTCATCGACGTCAACGGCCAGCCGACCGAACTGCTGCTCGTCAAAAACCCGATGGGCTTCCGCCTCTCGCTCGCCAGCTTCCCGCCGAACGCCGATACCGACACGATGATCGTCATCAACGACGAGTACGCCGACGGCCGCGACATGAGCTGGCTGTGGGACGTCGACTTCACCAGCCTGCGTGAAACGGGCGTGAAACAGGTCTCCGGCATGCGCGCGTGGGACATGGCATTGCGCCTCGAATACGACCGGGTGCCGGTCGGTGCGGTCGACACCGACATCGACGCCGCGCTCGCCGCGTTCGTCAGGCCTGACCCGGCGCGGCCCGGCCGTCGCAAGCACATCTACTGCACGTACACCGCCATGCTCAAGGTGCGCGCCGCGCTCGCCCGCATCGCCGACGTCGCCGACGCCGGCGTCGGCCAGTGATGCAGTCGTTCTTTCAAGGAGCTTTAATATGACCACGATCGACATCATGTCCCTGTACCCGAAGGACATGAACATCTACGGCGACTCCGGCAACGTGCTCACCGTCACGCGCCGGCTCGCGCTCTACGGCTACGAGCCTCGCGTCACCGCATACAACCAGGGCGACGAATGGCCGGACCACGTCGACATGATCCTCGGCGGCGGCGGCCAGGACACCGGTCAGAAGAAGATCATCGACGACCTGTTCCTGCGGGCGGACACGTTGCGCGATCTGGCTGCCGACGGCGTGCCGATGCTCATGATCTGCGGCCTGTACCAGCTGTTCGGCGAGTACTTCGAGACGGTCGACGGCACGCGGCTCGACGGCATCGGCGTGATCGGCGCGTACACGGTCGGCCAGGACGTGCGCATGATCGGCAACCTCGTCGAACACAGCGATGATTTCGGCGACGTGATCGGCTACGAGAACCATTCCGGACAGACGTTCCTGCGCGACGGCGTGCGTCCGTTCGGCCGGGTGGACGCGGACGGTTGCGGCAACAACGGCGAGGACCATACCGAAGGCGCGCGCGTGAACAACGTGATCGGCACGTACATGCACGGGTCGCTATTGCCGAAGAACCCGGCGGTCGCGGATTTCCTGATCCGCACGGCCGTCGAACGCCGCTACGGTGCGTTCGAGCCGGAACGGCATCAGAATGCGGATCAGCGCGAGGCGTTGGCGCGGATCAACGCGACCGCCGAACAGGCGCGTCGCGTCGCCGCCTCACGCCCGCGCTGACCCGCGTAGGTCATTTGTGATTGCGGGCAACTCGGAAGTTGCCGCCCCGAACCGTAAAGCGGGGAGCCCGGAGGCTTCCCGCAGGTGAGGTGAGCGACTAGAAGTTGCCGCCGTTCCAGCCCCAGTCGGTGGTGGCCGTGTAGCGGATGTACGTGCGATCCTGCGGGATGCCGAGCGTGCCCTCGAGCGCGGCCATGATCGACTCGGTCAGCTTCTCCCAAGCCGAACCCGGCACGGAACGTCCGAACACGTTCACCTCGACGTACGCGGCCGGCTTGCTGTCGTCGCCGGCGAAGTAGATCGGCATGTCATCCTCGAACGGGCACATCAGCCAACCCTCGGACTTGCCGGGCACGGCGCTGATCGCCTTGCCGTACGCGGCCTTGAGCGCCTCGCGCTGCTCGGGCGTGGTCTTGACGGAAACGTGGGTGTGAATGACGGGCATGATTCCTCCTTGATCGGATGGGTCTAACGTCACCCTCCATCCTAATCGCGCACGACCGCGCGCGATCCGGTCCGGCCGCACCTGATCGGGCCGAGTCAAACGCAACGTGTTAAATGTTTCCCGTGAAGAAACTGATTGCGCAGCTTATGAAATTCGGCATCGTGGGTGTGATCGCGTTCGTCATCGACTGGGGCATCCTGAACCTGTTGGTCGGCGTGTTCCACATGCACAACGTGGTCGCCGCGACCATCTCGTTCATCATCTCCCTGATCTTCAACTATCTGGCGAGCATGAAGTTCGTGTTCAAGCACCGTCCCGACATGGCGCGCTGGATGGAGATCGTGATCTTCGTGGCCGCCGCCGTGGTCGGCCTGCTCATGAACGACGCGATCATCTGGATCTCGACGTACGGCATGAACCACGACGCGTACGTGTCGCAGCACGCCGAATACCTGCTGCGCACGAACGTCGGCAAGCTGATCGCCACCGCCGTGGTCATGGTGTGGAACTTCGTGATCCGCAAGTGGCTGCTCGACGATACGCACACGAACGCGATGAACCGCCTCAAGAAGGCCGAGAACCGACTGACCCCCGAAGAGCTCGAAGCCAAGTGGGAGCGCAGCTTCTCGCATCGTCTCGGCGTGTGGTCGCTGGAGCATACGCCCAAGGGCTGGCCGAAGTAGACGGTTCGGGCGGCAGGCATTGCGTCCGCATGATGGGTGCGCGTTCATGGCAATGATGCCATGATCCTTATAATCGTGCCGCTTACGTAGAATAGGCGGCAATGTAATCCCAAGAGAGAATGGACAGCAGTGGCTCTCATCGTGCAGAAGTACGGCGGTTCCTCGGTCGCCGATACCGATTCGATCAAGCGCGTGGCCAAGCGCGTCGTCGAGACGAAGAAAAAAGGCAACAAAGTGGCCGTGGTCGTCTCCGCCATGGGCGACACCACCGATGACCTGATCGATCAGGCGCTGAGCATCGACTCCAACCCGCCCGAGCGCGAGATGGACATGCTCATGACCGCCGGCGAACGCATCTCCATGAGCCTGCTCGCCATGGCCATCCATGCCGAAGGCGACCGCGCGCACTCGTTCACCGGACAGCAGGCCGGCTTCTTCACCGACGCGCGCTACGGCGCGGCCCACATCAAGGCCGTCAAGCCGGATCGCGTCAAGAACGCGCTGTCGCTGGGCGACGTCGCAATCGTCGCCGGCTTCCAGGGCATCAACGCGAAGGGCGACGCGACCACGCTCGGCCGCGGCGGCTCCGACACGTCCGCCGTCGCGCTGGCCGTGGCCCTCGGCGCCGACATCTGCGAGATCTACACCGACGTGGACGGCATCTTCACCGCCGACCCGCGCATCGTGCCGACCGCACGGCGCATCCCGGTGATCGGCTACGACGCGATCCTCGAAATGGCCAGCTGCGGATCCAAGGTGCTCGCGCTGCGCTGCGTCGAATACGCGCAGCGGTTCAACATGCCGCTGCACGTGCGCAGCTCCTTCTCGCATCGGCCGGGCACGCTCGTCGTGCCGGACGGCGTCGATCCGCGCACGCTGCCGAACCTGGACTGACCGCGGTCCGGGCCGCCACACGTACCACCGAACGTAACAATCACCGACTTTCAGACTTTCACGAGTAAGGCAATCATCATGAGCGACAACACCACCGTCAGCAACGAGGACGCCAAGTCCATGGGCGACCTGTTCCCCGACCTCGGCCCCGAGGCCCCGGTCATCTCCGGCATCGCGCACGACCGTTCCGAAGCGCTCGCCACCGTGCGCGGCGTGCCGAACGAGCCGGGCATGGCCGCGAAGGTGTTCACCGAACTGGCCTCCGCCGGCGTGAACGTGGACATGATCGTGCAGGCCGGCGCGTCGGTCGGCACCGCGGACATCTCGTTCACCGTGCCGGAATCGACCGTCAAGCAGGTCGAGGACGTGCTGTTCGACAAGCACGACGAGCTGGGCTACCGCTCGTTCGACATCGACACGAACGTCGGCAAGGTGGCCGTGGTGGGCGTCGGCATGAAGACGCACTCCGGTCTGGCCGCGAAGTTCTTCACCGCGCTGAGCGAAAAGGGCATCAACGTGCTCATGATCTCGACCTCCGAGATCCGCATCGCCGCGCTCGTGCCGCTCGAACAGCTCAACGACGCCGTGCGCGCGCTGCACACCGCGTACGGCCTGGATTCCGACCAGATCGAAGCCGTCGTCTACGGCGGCACCGGTCGCTGATTTTCTTTTCGGACATCTGAGTCGGGCGTGGCTGCTTGTCTTGTGTAGTAGACTGAGAAACGCTAATTCTCAATAAGAGCGGACAAGTTAGCCGCTTTGATTGCTCGGCAGGTTTTCTGTCAGGGGCGGACTATAGTCCGCCCCGTTTTTCCGGTACTATTTCTGTAACCCAAGACTTCGAAGGAAAATGAGGCAGGTGCATACTGCACGTTACAGAATCGGAATTGATGTAGGTTTGAATTCGGTGGGATTAGCCGCGATAGAGGTCGATGATGACGACATGCCTATGCGCATTCTCAATGCGCAGTCGGTCATTCATGACGGAGGAGTTGATCCAACTAAGAGCAAAGAAGCAATTACTCGGAAAAATATCTCTGGCGTGAGTCGGCGGGCGAGACGAATGGTGCGTAGACGTCGTGAGCGTCTCGACCATCTTGACGCCAAGCTTTCGCAGCTCGGATATCCGCTCATTGATCCTGAATCATTGAGCATGCCATTTGAAGAGTGGCATGTCCGCGCGCGATTGGCTGGGTCTTTCATCGAGGATGAATCCACTCGTCGCGAGGATCTGTCCATCGCTATACGTCATATCGCTCGGCATAGGGGATGGCGCAATCCATACCATCGCGTGGAATCGTTGTTGGCAGACAACCCGTACTCGGGTCAGCATGCTGAGCTGAAATCACGAGCAGAACAGCGTATAGGACATGTTCTCAATGAGGATTTCACACCTGCTCAACTCGTCGTTTCTGTATTGTCGGCAGGATATGAGAAATCGCCGCGTCTGCGGACCAGTACCAAGTACGGTGAGGGACTATTGCCGCAGAAACTGATGCAGGAAGACAATGCGAATGAGTTGAAGCGCATTTTCTCAGTGCAGCGCATACCTAAAAGAGAGTGGGAGCCGCTATTTCGTTATGTATTCTGCTCAGTGTCACCTCGGGGAGCTGCCGAAAAGCGGGTCGGGCGTGATCCATTCGATGCTTCTCAACTGCGCGCATTAAAAGCATCATTAGTGTTCCAGCGGTATCGTATCGCGAATGTGCTGACAAATCTCCGCATTCGAGAGAATGGACATGAACGGTCGTTGACGCTTGGTGAGAAGCGGTCGACATATGCATTGCTTTCCTCTGATTCGGCGGAGGACATCACCTGGGCGGATATCGCGACTCATCTTGGAATTGAGAGGAATCAGATTCGAGGCGTTGGCAGATTGGCTGGCGACGGTGAAGAACGCATTGCAAACATCCCGCCAAGGATGACGTCTTTTCAACGAATATGCGAAGCTGACAGGAAGATCTCCAAACCGTTACGACGGTGGTGGGCGGAAGTGTCAGATGCTGCACGGGAGTCGATGATCAGACTATTGTCCAACACTGTAGATTTTGATGATGTCTATGAAGATGTTAGTTATTCTGAAGCCATTGAGTTTATCGATTCGTTGGATGACGATGGGCTGGCTAAACTGGATTCAGTCGATTTGCCGTCAGGCCGTGCTGCATATGGTGAGAGGACATTGCAAAAGCTCACCGAACGCATGCTGACTACCGATGATGATCTTCATGCTGCGCGCAAGGCATTGTTCCACGTGTCTGATTATTGGCGTCCGCCAGCGGATCCGATCGGTGCGCCGTTGGGCAATCCTTCGGTGGACCGAGTAGTGAAGATCGTCAATCAGTGGATAATTAATTGTAGTGGTCGCTGGGGCGATCCCGTGTCTGTGCAGATCGAGCATGTGCGTTCTGCATTCGACTCAGTGGCGACTGCGCGACAATATGAACGTCGTACGGGGAATCGGAGTGTATATCGGTCTAAAATAGCTGCGCAATTGCGGGAAACTGAACACCGTGACCGTGTCCGTGCGTCGGATATCCGCAGGCTTGAAGCAATACAATGCCAGAATGGCCAATGTCTGTACTGCGGCCGGCCGATTACGTTTGACACGTGCGAAATGGATCATATCGTGCCACGCAAAGGCGTGGGGTCCACGAACACTCGTGCCAATCTGGCTGCAGTATGTATTGATTGCAACCGATCCAAATCGAAAACGTTGTTCTCGGTGTGGGCAAAAACCGAGCAGGCGCAAAAACGTGGCGTCAGTCTACAGGATGCGTTGAATAGGGTTGACCATATGCTGTATGACAGGAACGCTGATACTCCGCAGACTTGGCGTCGTTTTAAGCAAGAGGTTAAGACTCGTCTCAAGCAGACCGAAGACGATGCCCCGATTGATAACCGTTCCATCGAATCGGTCGCGTGGATGGCCGATGAGTTGCATCGTCGTATTGACTGGTATTTCAATGCGGAACGGTATCTTGCTGAACATGACAGGGAGCGTCCTCATGTCGCAGTTACGGTACTGGTTTTCCAAGGTCGTGTCACAGCCCTAGCGCGACGGGCAAGCGGATTGGAGGGTCGCATCCATTTCTTTGGCGCCCGATACAAGACGCGTCTCGATCGTCGGCATCATGCGGTGGATGCTTCTGTAATCGCGCTGATGAGGCCGTCTGTAGCAAAGATGCTGCTCGAACGTGATTCGATACGTGAGGCTCAGATGATTTCGGGACGGCTGGCCGAAGGCGAACGTAGTTGGAAGGAATACCCGTATGAAGGGCGCGACGAATACGGTTTGTTCCAGCGGTGGCGTATTGGCATGGAGATGTTACTTGAACTGCTTAATGAGGCTCTTGACTGCGATCGAGTGGCCGTAAGACAGTCGGTAAGGTTGCAGCTTGGGAATTCGATAGCGCACGATGCGACCGTCAAAGCGTTGAAGAGCGTTCATCTTGGAGATGCGATGAGCGCCGACTTGATTCGCCGCGCCTCTACGCCTGCGTTATGGTGTGCGTTGACTCGTCTTCCCGATTATGACGTAAAGAGTGGTTTGCCATCTGATGACATGAGACGAATCGTCGTGCACGGTACTACGTATTCGGCTGATGATGAGGTGAATTTCTTTGATGGTCAGTCGGCGCGGATTATCGTCCGTGGAGGTTCTTCCGACATCGGTTCGGCAATTCACCATGCACGTGTGTACCGCTGCTGGAAACGAAACGGTAAGCCTTGGTATGGCATGATTCGCGTGTTTCAAGTGGATTTATTGAAGGACCATGGCGATGATTTATTCTCGGTGCCGCTGCCTCCGCAGTCGGTATCGATGCGCTGGGGAGAGCCTCGTACCGTACAGGCGATTCAAGATGGATGCGCAGAGTATCTTGGTTGGCTGGTTGTTGGGGACGAGATTCGCGTGCATTTTTCGCGTAGCAAACTCAGTGGCCAGATTGGTGAGTTTGCTGAGTGGTGTGGCGATTCTGATTCTGCGGATATTGTTCGGTGTACTTGGGTACTCGTTGGCTTTGAATCCAACATGCATGTAATAATGCGTCCCCGACTGTTGGCCTCCGAAGGGTTGAAGAATATTCCGGAAATGTCTTCTTTGCCGGAGAGTGTTCGAAAGATAGTGGAAGGAAAAGGCTGGCGTTCTACGGTAAATGCTCTTGGAAGTTCTTTCCCCGTTGTGGTGCGTCGTAATGCCTTTGCCGAACCTCGTTGGCATTCACGAGCGGGGATGCCGTGCTCGTGGCGATGGTCTCAGTAAGGCTGAGCCATGCAAGGTCAATGGCGGGTCATTGATTGCACGGAAATGTCCGGCTATATCTCATATACGCGCGGCAATATGCGTGTGAAACGTGATGATGACGACACGGTTGCGGATGTGCCGTTGGCGCAGACCGCTGTGGTGTTGCTTGGGTTGAAGGTGTCATGTTCTGCAGCCGCATTGCATGAAATGGCTCGTCATGGAGTATCGGTTATGCTCTGCGACTGGCGTGGGATACCGGATGCGGCGCTGCATGCTTGGACGGATACGCCGACTACTGTCACGCAACGTCAGTTGGCTCAGTCGGATATGACATTGCCGCGTCGGAAGAATGCATGGGGCAGAATCGTGCAAGCAAAGATACGAGGACAGGCCGCTTGCCTGGACTCGCTCGGCATTGATGGAGGTGGAATATTGCGAGGCATCGCTGCTTCGGTAAGATCCGGAGATCCCTCGAATTGTGAAGGGCATGCGGCACGGGAGTATTGGAAGTTCATGTTCCCGGCAGATGAGGATTTTCATCGCATGCCCGGCGAAGGTGTCGGCCGTAATGCGCAATTGGATTATGCATATACGGTATTGCGGGGGTTTGCGGTCAAAGCTGTTATTGCTGCCGGGCTTATTCCCGCATTGGGAATGCACCACCATAATCGGGGAAACTATTTTTGCTTAGCCGATGATCTGTTGGAACCGTATCGCCCGGCAATTGATCGTCGGGTTGCTGAACTGGGCTCGGAGGCATC
Source organism: Bifidobacterium aerophilum (assembly GCF_010667685.1). Lineage (GTDB taxonomy): Bacteria > Actinomycetota > Actinomycetes > Actinomycetales > Bifidobacteriaceae > Bifidobacterium > Bifidobacterium aerophilum. Next base: position 56,809 of record NZ_WHZW01000006.1, read on the forward strand.
TCTTGCTGAAAGGAGTGTCAAACGGTATTTGGTGGAGGTGATCAATCAGCAGATGAATGGTACCGGTCTGACGATTCCGAGTTCTTTGAACGATTTTGCGCAACAATATGGTTTTGTACTGCGAAGGGCGTATGGATCGGCTTCCCGTGCCTGAATATGTGGGAGTGAAATGAAGAAGGATGAGGATAGCGGCGGTATGTGGTGTTTGGTGATGTTCGATTTGCCGGTCAAGACCAAGCAACAGCGTAATGCTGCTACTGATTTTCGAAACATGCTGCTGGATATGGGCTACGGTATGGTGCAGTACTCCGTCTATGCCAGATATACGCCCACTCAGGCGGGCAATCGCGCAACGGTGCAGATGATCAAAGCGGCGTTACCTGCACAAGGATATGTGCGTGTCCTACATGTCAGTGATCATCAGTGGTCATCGGCGTTACGATTTTCTAATTCGGAGCAGTTGGATGATGCGGAAACGCCTGAGCTGTTCACGCTTTTTTTGATCGTGAAAATATGCTGTAAGCCGCAGAAAACAGCCCCTCTCAAGAAGTGATCAAGCTTATCAAGAGGGGTGAATGCTAATTCCCAACTACCGCGGTCATCCGCGCCCGCGTGGGACAAGCTTATCAAGAGGGGTGAATGCTAATTCCCAACGGATGCTTCGCTGGGTGAAATCTCATTGCAAGCTTATCAAGAGGGGTGAATGCTAATTCCCAACATGTGCTGTGTATGGACGTGCCAGGCATCAAGCTTATCAAGAGGGGTGAATGCTAATTCCCAACGAACCGCAGGAACCCACTCCACACGTTTAACGTTATCAAAATGTTTCAAATGCATTGGCCCATCCTCATGCAAGTTACGAAGCTTCTCAGGTGCCGTATCACCAATCTTCGGCGAGAAGGAATTCGTCGATGCGCCGGTGTTCGATGCCGTCGCGCGGGCGCAGGATCGGATCCATCGACACCACGGTTTTCGGGTAGTTATCCGGAACGTCTCGGAATACTCCGAACTCGCGCTCGGCGGTCTTATCACTGTCGATAAGATACGTCACCTGTACATATCGACGTTGGGCGCCTTTGTCAAACACGAAGTCGACTTCCTTGTCATTGACTGTGCCCACGGAAACCGTATAGCCCCTGCGTAGTCCTTCCATCGCAACCATGTTTTCCAACACGCCTTGTATCTGTGCGGTGCCGTCGCCGATGATTGCGTTACGTAACCCATGATCGGCTACATAGTACTTCTGCAGTGTTTTCAGCACCTGCTTGCCGGCCAAATCAGTACGATTCATACGTTCCAGCAGAAATGCCTCGCGGCAGTATTCCAGATAATTGATGACGGTCTGCGTGCTGACTTCAATACGTTCCGCCTTGAGATATGCGGCGATGGCGTTTGCGGATAATACATTGCCGGTGTTTTGCATGGCGAACATGACAATGCGTTCCAACAGCGCCACGTCGCGGATGCTATGGCGTCGAACCACGTCGCGAAGCACGACGGAACGGTAGATGTCCGTCAGATATGTACGACGGCTTTCTTCGCTCCAACTGCCGGTGGCAACAAACGGCATGCCGCCTTCTTGGACGAATGCGTCAAAAGAGTCATTTCCGTGGATGTGTTGCCGTGCGTCGCGGAATTCTGCATATCCGAATGGGAAAATCTCGAACTGCACGTATCGGCCGCCAAGGTAGGTGGCGAGTTCGCCGGACAGCAGCGTGGAATTCGATCCGGTGATGATCACGTCTGCCTGTGTTGTAGCGCGTAGTGAGTTTACGACCTTTTCGAAACCTCGCACTTCCTGTACCTCATCCAGAAAAATGTAAGGCTTGCCGTCGATGGCGTCGATTCGATCCATGAGATACGGATAGAGCACGTCGGGATCGTGATACTTGGCGAGAGCATAGTTTTCGAAGTTCAGGGAAATGAACTGCTTAGGGGTTCGACCTTCGGAGAGAAGACGTTGTTGGATGAGCCGCAGCATGTCCGATTTGCCGCTTCGGCGTAGTCCGACTAACACTTTGATGACATCGTCGGCCCCGATGAACGGCATGATGCGATCGAGGTAGCGAGAGCGATCAATCAGCGGCTTACTTTCTTTCATGGAAGAAAGTATATCAATTTTTTAGAATTTCTTCTTCCATGGAAGAAGAAATTCTAAAAACGCGGAAAACTTCTTCTATACAAGAAAGTGGTGTGCGCAATGCGCGGGCAGCCGGCCCGACTACGACGAATCCCCGTCGGTTTGATTCCGGACGGGGATTCGTCGTATGTGCATTGCGGCTATTGCCGTTGGGCGCGCCTACTTCTTGGTGATGTAGCCGAGCGCCTTGAGCATTTCGGCGCATTCGAGCGCGCCGCCGGCCGCGCCGCGCAGCGTGTTGTGCGCCAGGCCGACGAACTTCCAATCGAAGATCGAATCCTCACGCAGACGGCCGATCGACACGCCCATGCCGCCCTCATAGTCCACATCGAGCTTGACCTGCGGGCGGTCGTCCTCGGTCAGGTACTGGATGAAGTGCTTCGGCGCGTGCGGCAGACCGAGCTCGGCGGCCTGAGACGTGTAGTTGACGAGCCGGTCGATCAGCTCCTCCTTCGTGGCCTTCTTGCCGAAGTTGAGGAACACGGTCGCGGTATGGCCGTTGAGCACAGGCACGCGGATGCACTGCGACGTGATGCGCAGCGGGCCGTCGAACGGCACGATCTCGCCGAGTTCCGGGTCCACATGACCGAACACCTTGAGCGGTTCCTTCTCGCTCTTCGCCTCCTCGCCGGAGATAAACGGGATGATGTTGCCCACCATCTCGGGCCAGTCCTTGAACGTCTTGCCCGCACCGGAAATCGCCTGATACGTGCTTACGACGACCTCGCGCGGCTCGAACTCCTTCCACGCGGCCAGCGCCGGGGTGTACGCCTGGATCGAGCAGTTCGGCTTGACCGCGATGAAGCCGCGCGTCGTGCCGAGACGCTTGCGCTGGTGCTCGATCACCGCGAAATGCTCCGGGTTGATCTCCGGCACGACCATCGGCACGTCCGGCGTCCAACGATGCGCGCTGTTGTTCGACACGACCGGCGTCTCGGTCTTCGCGTACCGTTCCTCGATCGCGCGGATCTGGTCCTTCGGCATGTTCACGGCCGAGAACATGAAGTCCACGCCGGCCGCGACCGACTCCGCGTCGTCGCCGTCGACCACGGTCATATGCTTCGCGTACTCCGGCATCGGCGTCTCGATCTTCCAACGGTCGCCGACCGCCTCCTCGTACGTCTTGCCGGCCGAGTGCGCGGACGCGGCGAGCGTCGTCACCTCGAACCACGGATGGTTCTCGAGCAGCGTCACGAAACGCTGGCCGACCATGCCGGTCGCGCCAAGAATGCCGACCTTGAGTTTTTCGGACATACCAACCCCTGTGTTTGTGCGGATTACGAACTGCGAGTTGCCGACCATTGTACGAACCGCGGCGCATAACGGCACGCGCGCTCCCACATGCTGGCCGGATGCCGTATGGCGTGGCGGCCGGGGTGAGGCCTGCTGACCGTAACCGAGTCCGTGTTCCGTATATGTGACTCAGTCACGGTCGTTATAGACGACAAGACAACCATTACTGAGTTCGGATATGACGAAGCGGACTCAGTTACGGTCGTTATTCGTCCGGAGACAACCGTAACTGAGTCACGATGATGGGACGTGTACTCAGTTACGGTCTGAAATAATGTGGAGATGACCGAATCCGGATCGAAATGTGTGACGCGGACTCAGTTACGGTCGTGATGGGAAATGATGAGGAACCGGCTGAGGGATGACCGACCGAGCCGCTGGTAGGCTGGGAGATATGTCGATCGCATCGGATGAAGCACGCAAGCAGCTGGACCGTCTCGTGGCGTTGGGGTACCCGGACGTGGCGGACATCTCCGCCGCCTCGTTCCGCGCACTCGCGCGTCCGCTGATCGCCGCGCTCGAGAGATGCGATCCGGACAGCGACGATCCTCGGTACCGTCTGGGCCGCGACATCCTGTTGATCCCGACGCGCGAACTCGTCTCGCCGGAATCGCTGATCGCCCGAACCAGCATCAACCGCATGGCCGGATTCACCACCATGCCGCCGCGCGACATCGCCAGCTTCCTGCCGCAGGACGGATTCGAGCCGCCCGAAGGCCCGTTCTACTTGGCCGTCGAACCGCACACCGGCACCTGCTACATCAACCGCGAACCGGACGTGGCGCGCAAGCTCATCGACTCCGACGAACGCACGCCGCTCACCCTTGAGGAAGGCCTCGCGATCGCCACGCAGCACCCGGAATGGCTGCTCGAAAAGAACGGGTTCAACCTGCTCGGCTCGCGCAGCGCCGACGGCCGCGTGCCCAGCATCTGGATGAGCCAGAACGCCCCGCGGCTCGGCGCGGTATGGCCCAACTCCCGTCATACATGGCTCGGCAACGCCTACTGCATCTCCCGGCGCGGGGTGAGCCTGTTCCGCTGAACCAGTTCCACTACCCTCGTCAGCATGCCGAGAACCGTCGAAGAATATACTGAAGGCATCCGTTGCTGACGAGGAGGTCATCATGGATGCCGATCGTGAAGTGCGCGAATCGCGCGAATCCCGCGAACTGGCCCGCGAAAACAGGCGGAACAAGATCATTGCCGCGGTACTCTCCATCGTGATGATCATCGTGACGGCGGCCAGCCTGACGTTGTATGCGTTCCTCAAGCCGATCAGGTCCACTCCGCCGGCAGACGACACGACACCCATCTCGTCCTACACGCTGCCCAAGCCGACGCCGTACGCCGACGATCCGGTCATGGCCGCCGACGTCATCGCATCCATCGACCGGCTGCATCGCTCCATCAGCTACTCCACCCGCTACCGGTTCTCGGGAGCCGCCGAAGGTGCTTTGCTCGGATACGGCGGCACGACCAACGCCGGCTATCGCATCACCGAGGACTCGCTGCCCGATGACCTGACACTGATCGTGTCGCGAGGCCCGGGTGTCCCGGACGACATCGTCGGCAGCGACGTCGGGGACGTGCCCGCGTATCTGAAGGGCATGGACCTGACCGTGAGTTACGTCGGCATGCCGGTATCGGATACGGACAAGCATCCGGCCGGCACGGTCGTCGCCACGAACCCGGCACCCGGCACGGCGCTGAGCGAGGGCGATCCCATCGTCGTCGGCGTCGCCACGGCCGTCGGCAACGACAACGGCAAAGGCGTGCTCGGCGCGGACATCATCGGCCAGCGTTCCGACGAGGCCAGGCAAACGCTGGAATCTCAAGGCCATGCGGTCAATCTGCAACCGAGGTTCTCGTCCAGTGACGCTCTCGGCACGGTCGTCGCCACTGATCCCGTGCCCGGTTCGGTACTCGCCGACGGGCAGTCGGTCACCCTGTATTACGGCGTTGACATGACCGGCGCGAAGGATGTGTTCAGTGAGCCGCGCGACGACCTGAACGGCTTGCGCGCGGTGCGCACGGGCGCGTCATCCGGCGTGACCACGGCCGCGATCGCCGGCACGTACTGCCGCGACGTGACCCGGGAATCCGGCACGTCGCCCGGCACTCCGGTGACGGATACGGCCGGCCAATGCCTGACGCTGACCGACCGCACATCGACTGACGGTTCGAACGGGCACTATCTCGTGCTCAACGGCGACGATCCCGCACAGCCCGACGACCGGCTTGACCTGACGAATTTCGCGCACGACATCGGTGGCGCGCTGCTCGAAGCCGATCCGGACAATCCCACCGGACAGTTTCCCATGCGCAACCATCTGCTCGCCCAGGGACTCGACAAGAACTGGGGCGTCGCGGAACTGTACGCGGGAAACGGCCTGCCGAACTGCGGCGACGCCGTGTTCACGGGCGCTCCCGGCCAGACCTGCGACGGCGATCTCACGTTCGAGATGAAGGATTTCCTCGTGTACTTCGCGGCCGGCGCCAACGTGGACGAGGTGGAGAAGACCGGATATTTCGACCGCAGCGCGTTGTCGGAGGCGCTCGACCAGTCGCCGGTCGACGATTCGCGGCCGTTCGTGCTGGTGCGCGACCGCACGCTGTACGACGTGACCAGCAAGCCGGCGGGGGAGTGGATCACGACGGTCAATCCGTTCGTGCCAACCAATTCCGCGGACAACGACTACCGCAACGCGATGGTCGGCATGAAGCCGGCGCCCAGCGGTGAGACCGTGTACTACCTGGTCGACGAACCGTACGACTGGTCGGTGTTCCCCGCGTATGACCGGCAGTAGGTTTTCCGCTCTGATCTCGCTCAAAGGCCATGAAAGGCAGCGACCCATGCCGGCCTGCGGATGCCTTGGCTCCCTCTGACCCGGGAGCCAAGGCGGATCGCTAGCGTCGCGTCCGTTTGCCGGACCGCCTGGCCGGCCCGATCTGCCTGAACACGGCATGCACGATCGCGGCGAACGCGGCGGTGGTGCCGAGCGCGACGCCGGCGAACACCTGCGGGCGGCGCAGCTCGTTGCGCAGGCTGATCGCCCCGGTCACGCAGTGGTCCTCGAAGAACACGCGCACCTCGTTGCTCGAATACCGCCCGACCAGTTCGCCCCAAGTGAGCATGCGCGTCACGTAGTTGCGCGGATTGTCCTCGCGGAACTCGAACAGGCGGATGCCGCGGTAGCGCGACTTCGGACCGTAGCATTCGAATCCGCAGGTCGGCGCGTAGCCGAGATCCATGCCGTCCACGTGGCCGACGAACGAGTTCTTGTGGTCATGGCCGCAGAACAGCGCGAAATAGCCGCCCGCGTCGCGCATCGCGTCGACCTCGCCGACGTTCTCGTCCGCGCAGCCGATCGCCTCGCCGAGCCGCGATCCCGGCCGGCAGATCTCATGGTTGAGCACGTAGCAGTGTCCGGCGTAGTTGCGCGCGCCCTCGACCGCGTTCGGCGTCCATGCGGGCACTTCGGTCAGGCAGTCGTAGAACTCCTGCGGCGGAATGTGCTGGAACGCGATCGACGGCACCGGCCGGCCGTCCCCGTTGCGGTCCGCCAGCTCGCGCTGCACGTCGCCGAGCCATGTGATCGCCTCGTCGCTCGGCGTGCCGTATCCGTCGGAGTCGGCGAGATCGAGACCGCGCGAATTGGCGACATAGCGCGGATACTGCGCGTCGTTCTCCTCCGGCTTGCCCGCGTAGTCGCCCGAATTGACCATCATCACGCTCATCGCGATGTGTCCCGAGCCGTCGGAGGCGGCGACCGGCAGCGCGAACGTGCCCGGTTCGAATGAGTCGGCGGGGTTCAGGCATCCCGGATATTCGCGGTAGATGTCGTCCTGCTCGTCGGCGAGGATGCCGCATTGGAAGTCGTGGTTGCCGTAGGTCGCGGCGAACGGGATGCCGGCGTTGACGACCGGGCCGAGGAATCCGCTGAACGTGTCGCGCACCTTCTGACGGGTGTCGTCGAGCAGATCGTCGAGCGTGGCCACGTCCGCGACGGGCGGCAGATCGGGGTTGCGGCGGGCGTCGATGCGACGCCGGATGCCTTTGAGCTTCGCCTCGACCTCGGTGACGAGGCGGACCTTCGCCCCTGGATTCTCGCCGCGGCGACGCAGGAACGTGTCGATGTACGCCGGATCGTAGCCGCGGATCTGATCGCCGGTGAACACGACGAGATCGGGGTCGGCGGCCTTGATCGCGGCTTCGATCATGCGGATCGTGTCGGGATGGACGTTCGGGCCGTCCTGAATGTCGGCCATCTGCAGCACGCGGAACGTGCCGTCCTCGCGGAACCGAAGCGTGGCAGAGGAATGGGATTCGTTCGCGGACGTGGTGCGGGGGGCGGCGGCGGTCGGGCCGGCGTGCGCTTCGGCCGGCTGCGCGAAATCGGAAGGCTGTGTCATGCACCCCATCTAACCGTGCCGAGCGGCCCGTCATCGGACGATGTCCGCGATCCGCGCGGAAGCATCACGTTTGCGCAACCGTGCGTTTCACATGGTGATGCATGTCGGAGCGCTTGGCCGGACTCATGCGCCGAATCCCGAGATTACGGCGATTTCCCGGGGCGGGGCCGGTATGATGAAAGTTTGTACATGTTACGTACACGTAAACGATACGGCCGGGCTGAACCACCGGCGCAATTCCAAGAAAAGGAGGAGTGATGGGTCAGGATCAATCGTCAGTGTTTGATCTCGCGGCGGTCGCCGCAGCGTCCAACGGAGGGAACAACGACCCGCTGCTGCCTCCGGCGCGCTTCATCGGCGACCCGCAGAAGCCGAGCAAGATGCCGTACAACAAGTACGCCGCCTACGACAAGCAGGTGCCGTTCGACTACCCGCAGCGCACGTGGCCGGGCAAGCGCATCGAGCGCGCCCCGCGCTGGTGCTCGGTCGATCTTCGCGACGGCAACCAGGCGCTCGTCAACCCGATGGATTCCGAACGCAAGCTGCGCTTCTGGAACCTGCTCGTCTCCATGGGCTTCAAGGAGATCGAGGTCGGCTTCCCGTCCGCGTCCGAAACCGATTTCGACTTCATCCGCATGCTCATCGAGCGTGAACTGATCCCGGACGACGTGACCATCGTCGTGCTCACGCAGTGCCGCGAGCACCTCATCCGCCGCACCTACGAGGCGCTGCGCGGCGCCAAGCGCGCGGTCGTGCATTTCTACAACTCCGTGTCCGTGCTGCAGCGCGAGGTCGTGTTCCGCAAGAACAAGGCCGAGATCAAGCAGCTCGCCATCGACGCGGCCGAGCTGTGCAAGCATCTCGAGGGCGAGGCCAAGGGCATCGACCTGTACTACGAGTACAGCCCGGAGTCGTTCACCGGCACCGAGCCGGAGTATGCGGTCGAGGTGTGCAATGCGGTCATCGACGTCATCAAGCCGACGCCGGATCACAAGATGATCATCAACCTGCCGGCCACGGTCGAAATGACCACGCCGAACGTCTTCGCGGACGAGGTCGAGTACGTCTCCAACAACTTGAACGACCGTGATTCGATCGTGCTGTCGCTCCACCCGCACAACGACGAGGGCATGGGCGTGGCCGCCACCGAACTGGGCGTGCTCGCCGGCGCCGACCGCGTCGAAGGCTGCCTGCTCGGCAACGGCGAACGCACCGGCAACGTCGATCTCGTCACGCTCGGCCTGAACCTGCTCACGCAGGGCGTCGACCCGCAGATCGACTACTCGAACGTGCCGGAAATCCGCAAGACGGTCGAATACTGCAACCAGATCAAGATCTCCGAGCGTCACCCGTACGCGGGCAACTTCGTGTTCACCGCGTTCTCCGGCTCGCATCAGGACGCGATCAAGAAGGGCCTCGAGGCGCGTCAGATGGCCGCCGACCGTGCCGGCGCCGATCTCGACAGCTTCGTGTGGCTCGTGCCGTACCTGCCGATCGACCCGAAGGACATCGGCCGCACGTACGAGGCGATCATCCGCGTCAACTCGCAGTCCGGCAAGGGCGGCATGGCGTACCTGCTCAAGACGAACCACAACCTCGATCTGCCGAAGCGCCTGCAGGTCGAGTTCGACAAGATCGTGCAGAAGTACGCGGACGACACCAAGAAGGAAGTCAAGGACGAGGACATCTGGCGTCTGTTCAAGGACGAGTACCTGCCGGTCGAGGAGTCGGGCGCGACGGCGGCCGGCGCGGTCGTGGGCGACACCCGCGACGAGAGCCTCGAACAGTGGGGTCGTCTGAAGCTGCTCAAGGTGTCGGTCTCCTCCGGCGAGGATGGTTCGGACACCGTGCTCAAGGCGAAACTGCTCGACCGCGGCGCGGGCGCGGCGAACGCCGCAGAACCGGTCGTGCGCGAGCTGTCGGGCATCGGCAACGGTCCGATCGCCGCGTTCATCAACGCGATTTCGAACCTCGGCATCGAAGTGTCGGTGATGGACTACGTCGAGCACACGATGTCCGTCGGCACCGACGCGATGGCCGCCTCGTATGTCGAGGCGCAGGTCGGCGAGGACGCGGAGAGCCAGATCATCTGGGGCGTCGGCATCGACTCCTCGATCATCACCAGCTCGCTCAAGGCGATCATCTCCGCGGTGAATAGATCGGAACGCTGACATCCGTCAGCGTGCTGTGCCCTGCGCGTCGCAACTGATGTTGCTCCGGCTACGAACAGTTCACTGGACTGTTCGTCGGAACGCTGACATCCGTCAGCATGCTGTGTCCAGCGCGTCGCAACTGATACGCGACTGATACAACAGTGGCCTCCCTCAATCGAGGGAGGCCACTTGCGTTGTCGGGGCGCGAGTCCGGCGGGCGTGAACGGATCAGTTCACGTTGCCAGACGTGCCGCCGGACGCACCGCCGCCGGTATCCGACGATCCGCCGGAGTCTGAGCCGTTGCCCGACCCCGAACCGTTGTCGGAATCCGATCCGCCGGATCCGCTGCCGGAACCGGAACCATTGCCCGATCCCGAACCGTTGCCGGAACCGTTCGATCCGGAACCCGATCCGCTGCCGGATCCGGAACCGCCGGACGACTGCCCGTCGCCGGACGTATCTTCCTGATTCTGCTTGTCCGATTCCGTCTGCTGGTCGGACTGGTTGCCGTTCGAGCCGGAGTTGCCCGAGGAACCGGAATTGTTTGAGTTGCCCGAGTTGCCCGACGTGCCGGAGCCGGACGCATAGCCTGATCCCAGGCCCCAAGTGCCGTCCGGCCCGCCGATCTTGCCGTCGTCGGTGGCTGTCGGGAACGCGATGACCTCGCTGTTGGCCAGCGCCTGGCTCATGAACTCGGTGAACAGATGCGCCGGATATCCGGTCGAGGAGACGCCGTAGCCGGAGAATTCCGGCACGACCTGCGGAGAGCCGTTCTCGTCCGGATTCCAGATCGCCCACACGTTGAGCAGCTGCGGGACGTAACCCACGAACGAGGCCGCGGTCTCGTCGTTCGCCGTGCCGGACTTGCCGGCCACCGCTCGTCCCAACGTCGCGGCGACGCCGGTCGCGGTGCCGTTCACGGTCGTGCCCTGCATGGCCTTCTGCACGAGCGCGCAGTCGTTCGCGTCGAACACGCGTTCGTTGGCCGCGGTCACCTTGTACACTTCCGTGCCCTTGTAATCGGTCACGTTCGACACGACGTGCAAGGTGTTCTTGACGCCGTTCGCGGCGATCGTCGAATGGCCCTGCGCCAGATCCCATACGGTGCTCGCGTTGATGCCGAGCACGTTGTACGGCGACGTTTCGTCGATGTCGCTTTCGATGCCGGCCTCATGCGCGATCTTGGCGGTGCGCTGCGGCGTCAGGTGCTCGTTGACGTCCATGAACACGGTGTTCACCGAGTTCGCCGTGGCCTGATACAGGTTGATGTATCCCCAGTTGAGTTCGAGCGCGTTGCTCACGTCGTTCTCGACGCCGGCGAAGTGCTGGTGCGAGTTGCCGTTGAACAGCGTGTTGAAGTTCACGCCCTCCTGCGCGGCTCCCAACAGCGCGAACGGCTTCATCGTGGATCCGGGCTGGAAGTTCGCCTGCGTGGCGTTGTTGTACTGGTTGGTCAGGTAGTCGCTGCCGGCGTACATCGCCTTGACCGTGCCGTCCCGCGGGTCGACCGCGATGCCGCCGACCTGGATCGACGACGGCATGCCGTCCGGGCGCGTGTCGCCCACGGTCTGGATCTCCGACTGCATGTCCTTGTCGAGCGTGGTGACGATCTTGTATCCGCCCGTTTCGATGTCGTCCTTGGTGAACGTGCCCGAATTGATGAGCTCGTTCTCCACGGTCGTCAGCAGATAGCCGTTGTATCCGGAAAACACGTTGCTCGGCGAGTATTCGATCGTGTCGGGCAACGTGGCGGCTTTCTTGTGCTCGGCCGCGGTGATGTAGCCGTCCTCCTGCATGATGTTCAGCACGCGCTTCATGCGCTGCGTAGCCATGGCCGAGTTCACGGCCGGGTCCCACGACGAGGGGGAGGGGATGATGCCGGCGATCATCGCCGCCTGCTGCAGCGTCAGGTCCTTCGCGTCCTTGTTGAAGTACGCCTGCGCGGCCGCCTGGATGCCGTATGCGCCGCGTCCGAGGTAGATCGTGTTCATGTAATTGCACAGGATCTCGTTCTTGTCCTGCGCCTGCGCGAGCTTGAGCGCCAGGATCGCCTCATGCGCCTTGCCGAGGTACGACGTGGTTTCGCCCAGATAGTAGCGTTCCGCGTACTGCTGGGTGATCGTCGAGCCGCCCTGTCGCGAGCCGGTCGTGATGTTGTTCACCAGCGCGCGGGCGATGCCCTTGAGATCGATGCCCTTGTTCGTGTAGAACGTGCGGTCCTCGGATGCGACGATCGCCTTGCCGACGTAGTCGGGCAGGTCGGTGCACGAGATGATCTCGCGGTTCTGCTCGGCGAACGAACCGATTTCGGTGGTGCCGTCCGCGTAGTACACCGTCGTCTTCTGCGACAGCGCGATCTTGTCGGCCTGCGGGATCTCCGTGGTGATGTACAGATAGGCGAATGCGCCGATGCCCGTGACGATTCCGGCCGCGAACAGGATGCCGATGGCGATGAGCACCCGCTTGAGGATAGAACGCTTCTTGCGGTTGTTGGGACGCCTGGTTCCGCGTGAACCGCCCGCGCGGTGCGACCCGTGGCGCGCGCCGGAACGCCGGCGTTGCGCCGGTCCGTTCGACGGCGCGCCCGCATGGCGCGATGCGTGCGCCGACCGGTGCGATCCGCTGGAAATAGTGCGTGACTGTGAAACCATGGTTTCCACCGTAACGTCCCGCCCTGAAATTCAGGGCCGATATGCGAGACATCCAGATGGTGGAAAGTGAATTTTTCCTGAATTTACACATTTGGCTGAGATGCCCCAATAATTGGAAAACGCTTACTCCCATAAGGGCCGGAGTGTCTGGGGAACGGCTGTGAACGTCCTGAGTGCAATGGACAAGTTACGTGAATGAACGGTGAAGAGGCCTATAGTTTGCCCTAACTCGCCATATTTATCGCAGGGCGAGCTCCATAGGGGAAGGAATACAAGCATGGCTTACAAGCAATGGCCACGCTGGATTGCGATCGCCGCCAGTGTCGCGATGTTGGGCGCTGTGCCCGCCGTCGCGAACGCCGACCAGACCGTCGATCCCGACAACATCGATCAGGCCGTCTCCACCCTGCGCGGACAGCTGTCTGCCAAGGTGCTCGGCGCGAAGGGGAACATCACCGCGTTCATCCAGACCACCGGCGAATCCGGTGTCGAAGCGAAGACGAACGCACTGGACTCGCTGAACCGCCAGCGTTCCGCGATGTCGCAGGAAGCCAAGGAAGACAAGGCCGCGGCGGTCGGCGAGCAGAGCGCCGCCAAGGCCGAGACCACCGCCGACAAGGTGTTCGAACAGCTCAAGACCATCGACGCGAACGCGCAGAAGCTGTACACCACGTCGTACGCGATCTCCGGCGTCGCCGTCAAGGCCGACGCCGCCGCGCTGCGCACGCTCGCCGAACAGTCCGGCAAGGTGATCTCCGTCTCGGCCATCACGCCGAAGACCGCGACCACCGTGTCCACCGGGGACACCACCTCGTCCGAGAACGCCAAGGCCCAGCAGGCCGACGCCGCCGCCCAGAAGGCCGCCGGCAACGAGAAGCCCGCCAACAAGAACAGCGACCCGCTCGTCAACGCCGTCAAGGCCTGGACGCAGACCGGCAACACCGGCAAGGGCGTGAACGTCGCCGTCGTCGACACCGGCCTCGACTACACGCACGCCGACTTCGGCGGCGCGGGCACCACCGCGGCCTACGAAACCGCGCTCGCATCCAAGGCCGACCCGCTGACCGACCCGACGCTGAGCAAGCTGCTCGACAAGACCAAGTTCAAGGGTGGCTACGACTTCGCCGGCCCGACCTACGGTTCCAAGGACGCCAACGGCAAAACCATCGACACGGCCGAGCCGGACGCCAACCCGATCGACGGCAAGGGCGGCCACCACGGCACGCACGTCTCCGGTTCAGTCGCCGGCTACGGCGTGACCGCCGACGGCAAGCAGTACAAGGGTGATTACACCAAGCTCACCGACGGCGACGTCGCCGGCATGGAGGTCGGACCGGGCTCCGCCCCGCAGGCCGGCCTGTACGCGCTGAAGGTCTTCGGCGACAACGGCGGCACCACCGGCCTCGTGCTCGACGCTCTCGACTGGGTCGCCGAACACAACCTCAAGGCCTCCGCCGACGACAAGATCGAGATCGTCTCCATGTCGCTCGGCGGCAGCTTCGGCGCCTCCGACGATCCGGAGAACCAGGCCGTCGACAACCTGACCAAGGACGGCGTGCTGTCCGTGATCGCCGCCGGCAACGACGGTGACGTCACCGACATCACCGGCGCCCCGGGCACCGCGGTCAGCGCGCTGACCGTCGCGGCCAGCCAGACCGGCAAGACCCTGCAGGACGCCATCGAGGTCACTGATGGCCCCGCCTCGCTCAAGGGCAAGAAGCTCGCCGGCCAGTACTCGCAGAACTACGCCAACCTCAGCAATTTCGACGTCGAGGGCAAGGTCGTGCGCGTCAAGGCCGCCGACAACCTCGAAGGCTGCGCCGCGTACTCCGCCGAGGACGCCGCCGCCGTCAAGGGCAACATCGCGTACGTCGAATGGAACGACGCGGCCGTCAACTGCGGTTCCGGTATGCGCTTCAACAACGCCGAGAATGCCGGCGCGATCGGCATCCTCTTCGGCTCGCAGAGCAACATCCCCGAGGCCGGCATCGCCGGCAACGCGGGTATCCCGGGCCTCCAGCTCGTCAAGGACGCCGCCGAGAACAAGGACCTGCAGGCCGCCATCGACGCGGGCACGCTGAAGGTCAAGCTGGCCTCCAGCCTGCGCCTGAGCGAGAACGCCGACTACTCCGCCGAATCCGCGGACACCATCGGCTCGTTCACCTCCCGCGGCATCCACGGTTCCTATGACGGCACCGTCAAGCCCGACGTGGCCGCCCCGGGCGTCGGCATCATCTCCGCTTCCGCCGGTTCCGGCGTCGGCTCCGAAGTCATGAGCGGCACCTCGATGGCCACCCCGCTCACCTCCGGCGTCGCCGCGCTCGTGCGTTCCGCCCACAAGGACTGGGACGCCTACACCGTCAAGGCGCAGATGATCAACACCGCCGACCACGACGTGCTCACCGCCGACCGTTCCGTCGCGTACGGTCCGCTGCGCGTGGGCGCCGGCCGCATCGACGCGTACGCCGCGGTCAACAACGGCGTGCAGGTCAGCTCCGACAACACCGCAGCCGTCACCGGCCAGTTCGGCATCGTGCAGGTCAAGAAGGACGGCTACACCGCCAAGAAGACCTTCACCGTGACCAACCGCACCGGCGAGGACCGCACGTACAAGGTCTCCTATGACCCGCGCGTCGCGGCCGAGGGCGTCGAGTACCAGCTGAGCGCCGACACCGTGACCGTTCCCGCCAACGGCACCGCCACGTTCGACGTGACGCTGAGCATCCCGGACCAGTCCAAGCTCACCCACTCCGCCGACCCGACCAAGGCCCTCGAAGTCGCCGGCCTGCCGGCCAGCTATGTGACCGACGCCAGCGGCATCGTCAAGCTGACCCCGGCCAACGCCGACCAGAAGGACGCCTTCGGCCTGCGCGTCGTCGTGTCCGCCGCGCCGAAGCCGGTTTCCGAAACCGCCGCGACGTACGAGAAGAGCGAGGACGGCAACACCAAGCTCGTCATCTCCGGCCACGGCATCAAGCAGGGCGAGGGCGACGCCGCGTACGAGTCCAAGGCCACGCCGCTCGTGTACGCCATCTCCGATCCGGTCGACGGCTACTACGGCGACAAGGACAGCGATCCGATCGTCGCGCAGCGCAGTCTCGCCGCCGCGGACATCCGCGCAATCGGATATTCGTCCACCGCGCCGCAGCTCGCCGACAAGTCCCAGGGCGTGCTCAACTTCGGTGTCGTTACCGATAAGACCTGGAACCACCTTGGCAACGTGTTCATGCCGGACATCGTCTTCGCCACGCCGTATGGCCAGTTCCTGCTGTCGGTGGTCAACACCGTCGGCAACACGCAGGCCGATACCGCGTACGCCGTCACGTATCAGGTCGATCCGAAGACCGGCCGCCTGCTCAGCGTTGTCGATCAGGAAGCGATCGATGACGCGTACATCAACGACTCCAACCAAGTCGTGCTGTCCGTCAAGCTCTCCGCCATCGGCTTCACCGCCAAGGACACGAGCGCGACGGTGCAGTTCTACGGACAGACCGAATCGCTCTACGCGGCCGGTAACGCGAAGAACCAATACATCGCCGATACGACCGACATTGCAGAACTCGACGCGTACGACCCGGACCTGTGGTTCGGCGACGCCGGTGCCAAGGACGCGGGCGTGAGCACGTTCGACGACCAGGACGGCACCACCGTGGCCGTGCACCAGGCCGCCGAGCCGCTGCTCCAGGATCTCAAGACCCTGACCCTGCACACGCTCGGCAAGGCCCCCGACGCGGCCGACGCGACCGCGACGTTCGACGTCGATTCGCTGACCGCCGTGTCGAAGGACCAGCTCAAGGCGCTGATCGACAAGGCCAACGCGCTCGACCAGAAGGCCTACACCGACGCTTCCTGGCAGGCCCTGCAGGCCGCGCTTGAAGAGGCCAACAAGGTGTACGCCGACAAGTCCGCCACCCAGGAGCAGGTCAACGCCGCGGCCCAGAAGCTGCAGGAAGCTCTCGACGGTCTGGTCAAGGTCACGCCCGAAGTGAACAAGGACAAGCTGAAGGCCGCGCTCGACGCCGCCAAGCAGCCCAAGGAGTCCGACTACACCGCCGAGTCGTGGAAGGTGTTCGCCGACGCCCGCGACAAGGCCCAGAAGGTGTACGACGATCCGAACGCCACCCAGGAGCAGGTCAACGCCGCCGAGAAGGCGCTGACCGCGGCCCAGGGCGCGCTGGTCGCCAAGCCGGCTCCGAACAAGCCGAAGCCGGAGGAGCCGGGCACCAACCCGACCAACCCGGGCTCCGACAAGAAGCCGGGCGTCCAGACCGGTACCGGCAACGGTGACAAGAAGGCCGATCTCTCCAACACCGGTGCTTCCGTCGCTCCGTTCGCCGCCGGCGTCGCGCTGGCGGTCGCCGCCGCGGGCGCGCTCCTCGAGGTTCGTCGCCGTACGGCTGCTTCGACCCGTCGTCACTGACGGCAATGATCATGCGGTTGGATGTTCCGGTCGCATGATCCCGTAGGCCTGTCGCCGGCCGGCTGGTTCCGGCAGACGACAGGCGCAGGGCTCCGGCTGATCACGGCCGGAGCCTTTTTCGTATGCGTTTCGTATGCGAACATGTCCGTGTCGTTGCCCCGGATTTTGTCGGGGCATGATGTACACTAGTGAAAGCCTCCATGTGGCGTTATGTCACCCAACTCCCCCAGGGCAGGAATGCAGCAAGGGTAAGTGGCCTCTGACGGGTGCGTGGAGGTTTTTCATATCTTCCGTATTTCCAGGTTCCCGCGCCGTTGCGGGATCCGTCCGAACATCCTAGGATCCGTCGGAATCAGCCTCATGCGGCGCCGTATAGCGTCGCATACGGGCATACGTCCGGCATCGCATCGTGTATCGCCGTGTATCGCATACGAAAAACCCCTTCGAACGCGGGAAACCCGCGCCCGAAGGGGCAGATGCTTAAGCTCAGACTGTTATATATGTGTCAGTCTGGAAGTTCCGGCGGAAAGAACCGCCGGAACGGGTCACTCGGCGACGACCTTCACGAAGAAGGACGCGGTGATCTCCGGGTGCAGGGCGACCTTGGCCGGGAAGTCACCGGTGGTCTTGATCGGCTCGACCTCGATGTTCTTCGGGTTGACGGCGGCCTTGTCGGACAGGGCGATCGCGATCTTGTCGTTGGAGATGCTGCCGAAGAGCTTGCCGGACTCGGAAACCTTGGCGGCGATCTCGACGGTGGTGCCCTCGATGAGCTCCTTGGCGGCGACGGCCTCTTCGCGGGTGGCGACGGCCTTGGCCAGACGGGCGCGCTTCATCGCCTCGATCTGGGCGGCGGCACCCTTGGTCCACGCGAAGGCGAGGCCCTGCGGGAACAGGTAGTTGCGGGCGTAGCCGGCCTTGACCTCGACGACGTCACCGGAGTGACCGAGGTTGGCGACGGTGGTGGTGAGGATAACCTTGGTATCAGCCATGTTCCTTTACCTCCTAAATCAGCGGCCGGAAGTGGCGTACGGCAGCAGGGCCATCTCGCGGGCGTTCTTGATCGCCTTCGAGATCTCGCGCTGCTCCTGCACGGTCACACCGGTGATACGACGGGAACGGATCTTGCCGCGATCGGAGATGAACTTGCGCAGCAGCGCAACGTCCTTGTAATCGATCTCGGTGATCTTGGCGGCCTTCAGCGGGTTCGGCTTCTTCTTGAACGGCTTGACCGGCGGTTGCGGCCTCTTACGTGACATGATGTTCTCCTTAAAACGTTAGGTTGTTGTGCTTCGTGAGCTGGGACGGCGGGCGGCGCGAGCCCTGTCGCGCGTATCCCGCATGCGTCCCGGTTGCGTGAGTCGTGCGGATCAGAACTCCGGTTCCTCGGACGAGCCGCCGAAATCGGAGCTGCCGCCGAACGTCGAGAATCCGCTGTTCGCGGAGGCGTCCGAAGACCACGGATCGGTCGCCGGAGCCTGCTGTGCGGGAGCGGACTGGACGGGAGCGGGGGCCTGGGTCGGGGCGCCGGTGTTGTACGCCGCGCCTCCCTGATAGCCGCCGTTCTGGTAACCGCCGTTGCCGCCGGCATATCCGGCGCCTCCGGAGTAGCCGCCAGCCTGACCGCCGCCGTTGAACCCGTTCTGTCCGCGGCCGGCGAATCCGCCCTGGCCGCTCGACGTGCGGGTCACCTGCGCGGTGGCGTATCGCAGCGACGGGCCGATTTCGTCGACCTGCATCTCCACGACGGTGCGGTTGGAACCGTCCTGCGCCTGATACGAGCGCTGCTGCAGACGGCCCTGGGCGATCACGCGCATGCCCTTGGTCAGGGTCTGCGCGCAGTGATCGGCCAGATCACGCCATGCGGAGCAGCGCATGAACAACGCGGCGCCGTCTTCGAACTGGCCGGAGTTGCGGTTGTACGTACGCGGCGTCGAGGCGATGGTGAAGCTCGCGACGGTCGCGCCGGAACCGATGGTTCGCAGCTCGGGGTCGGACGTGAGATTGCCGACCACGGTGATGATCGTTTCGCCTGCCATGACGTTACCTTCTTACCTTACTTACGCGTGATGGCTCACGTTCAGCTTGCGCTGAGGAAAGCTTTACTTGGCGTCCTTACGAAGGATCTTCGTACGGATCACGGATTCGTTGAGGTTCAGCACACGGTCGAGCTCGTCGCTGACGGCAGGCTCGCAGGTGTAGTTGACCACGACGTAGTTGCCTTCGGTCTTGCCGGCGATCTCGTAAGCGAGCTTACGACGTCCCCAAATATCGGTGTTCTCGACGGAACCACCTTCCTTGGTGACGAGTTCCAGATACTGCTCGGTCAGCTTCTTCAGACCGCGCTCATCCAGCTCGGGATCGGCAATGAACATCAGTTCGTACTTATGCGCAGACATCACCCACCTCCTTCGGACTATTCGGCCACGGACGTTCCGTGGCAGGAGTGTGTATACGCGTTCCCGCACTTGCATGCGGGCAACCTGTATAGAGTATCGTCACCGCGCGACAGCGGCAGGGATCGCGCCGCATCGTGCGCGGCACGTCACATACACCGTCGTTGTTATATTGGGAGACGGCTATTTTCTCGACCGTTCGGCTGCGACCGTGCGGTGACTGACGATTGTGGAAGGCGGATCATGTCGGCGATTCTCGAAGGCACACCGGATAAGCGACTCGTGCTGGTGACCGGTCGCGCGTACCCCGAACTTGCGGAGGAAGTGGCGCGGTGCATGGGAACCGAGGTCCTCGAAACCACGGCCTACGATTTCGCGAACGGCGAGATGTACGTGCGCTACACCGAGCCGGTGCGTGGCGCGGACGCGTTCGTGCTGCAGTGCCACACCGAGCCGATCAACAAGTGGATCATGGAACAGCTCATCATGATCGACGCGATGAAGCGCGCCTCGGCCCGCTCCATCACCGTGGTCGCGCCGTTCCTCGGCTACTCGCGTCAGGACAAGAAGCACCTCGGCCGCGAGCCCATCACCGCCCGTCTGATCTTCGATCTGTTCCGCGCCGCCGGAGCCGACCGCATGATGACGATCGACCTGCACGCCGCGCAGGAGCAGGGCTTCTTCAACGGTCCGGTCGACCATCTGACCGCGACCCCGGTGCTGCTCGACTACGTGCGCAACAACGTGCCGATGGAGCACGCCACGATCGTCTCCCCGGACGCCGGCCGCATCAAGGTGTCCGAGCAGTGGGCAGCCAAGCTGGGCAACCTGCCGCTCGCCTTCATCCACAAGACGCGTGACACGACGCGTCCGAACCATGCGACCGCGCACGGCATCATCGGCGACGTCAAGGGCCGTGACTGCGTGGTCGTCGACGACATGATCGACACCGCGGGCACGATCTGCGAGGCGGTGCGCACGCTGCGCAACGCGGGCGCCGCGTCCGTCACGCTCGTCGCCACGCACGGCCTGCTGTCTGGCCCGGCCATCGAACGCCTGCGCGACTGCGGCGCGCGCGAGATCATCGTCACGAACACTGTGCCGGTGCCGGAGGAGAAGCGCCTGCCGAACATGACCGTCCTGTCGGTCGCGCCGCTGCTGGCCGCCGGCATCCGTTCCGTATTCGAATCGCGTTCGGTCATGCACCTGCTGGAGGGTCTGCCGTCGGACATGCGTCCGCGCAACATCTATGCGTGACGATTACGCGATTCGCTGATTGTCGCTGATTGTTGATGGGACTCCCCTGACTCCGGTCGGGGGAGTCCTTGCATATGCGGCCGGCCGTGCGTCCGTGCGCGGCGGCGTGCGTCCGTGCGGGTGTTCGAGAACGCGTTCGATAGCCCCCATACGATAGACTGCTGGGGAAACGAACATCGTGCATGGAAGGTTTATGGTTATGACGGACAACGTGCAGTATCCGGATTTGGTGATCGTCGGCGCGGGCCTGTTCGGTCTGACGGTGGCTCAGCAGGCGGTCGAGCGTGCGGGCGCGCGCGTGCACATCATCGACGTGCGCGACCACATCGGCGGCAACGCGTACTCGTACTTCGATAAGG
This sequence comes from Bifidobacterium aerophilum, assembly GCF_010667685.1. GTDB lineage: Bacteria > Actinomycetota > Actinomycetes > Actinomycetales > Bifidobacteriaceae > Bifidobacterium > Bifidobacterium aerophilum. Next base: position 77,892 of record NZ_WHZW01000006.1, read on the forward strand.
AGACGGGCGCGGAGATCCACAAGTACGGCGCCCACCTGTTCCACACGTCCAACAAGCGCGTGTGGGAGTACGTCAACCGCTTCACCGAGTTCACGAACTACGTGCACCGCGTGTACGCGACGCATGACGGCGTGGTCTACCCGCTGCCGATCAACCTGGGCACGATCAACCAGTTCTTCGGCGCGTCGTACACGCCGGACGAGGCGCGCAAGCTCATCGAGGAGCAGGCGGGCGAGCTGGCCGGCACCGATCCGCAGAACCTCAACGACAAGGGCATCCAGCTGATCGGCCGCCCGCTGTACGAGGCGTTCATCAAGAACTACACCGGCAAGCAGTGGCAGACCGACCCGGCCGACCTGCCGGCCGACATCATCAAGCGCCTGCCGGTGCGTTTCAACTACGACAACCGCTACTTCAAGGACACGTGGGAGGGTCTGCCGAAGGACGGCTACACCGCGTGGATGGAGCGCATGATCGACGATCCGCGCATCACGGTGTCGCTGAAGACCGATTTCTTCGACGAATCCCAGCCGTACAACAAGAAGGCGCTGCTCGCCGCGGGCGTGCCGGTGGTGTACACCGGCCCGGTGGACCGGTACTTCGACTACGAGCTGGGCGACCTCAAGTGGCGCACGGTCGACTTCAAGGAAGTGCGCTACGACGAGGACGACCACTTCGGCTGCCCGGTGATGAACTATTCGGACGCGGACGTGCCGTACACCCGCGCGATCGAGTTCAAGAACTTCAACCCGGAGCGCCACGACTCGCAGAACCACGAGAAGACCGTGGTGTGGGAGGAGTACTCGCGCTTCGCGGAGCGCGGCGACGAGCCGTACTATCCGATCAACACCGACGAGGACAAGGCGCTGTACGCGAAGTACGCGGAGAAGGCCGCGGCCGAGCCGAAGGTCGTGTTCGGCGGCCGTCTGGGCACGTACAAGTACTACGACATGCACAACGTGATCGACACCGCGCTCACCGCATTCGACGAGCAGGTGCTCCCGCTCATCGCGAAGTGACGCGTTCCCGATATCGGGACAGTGGTGACCGAGGGTAGTCGGCAGACCGGATTCGCCGGTTTTGCCGGCTACCCTTTTGCGTGAGTCGGCCATAATCGGCAGATCATAAGGAGAACGTATGCAGATCGACATCATCGCCGTCGGCAAGGTCAAGGAATCGTACCTGCGCGACGCCATCGCCGAGTACAGCAAGCGGTTGGGCCGCTACTGCAAGCTCGACATCATCGAGGTCGCCGACGAGAAGACCCCGGACCGTGCGAGCGAGGGCGTCGAACGGCAGATCAAAGCCAAGGAAGGCGAACGGATCGCGCGTCATCTGCGTGACAACGCGTACGTGATCGCGCTGGCGATCGACGGCAAGATGCTCACGTCGGAAGGTCTCGCGAACGAAATCAACCAGCTGGGACTGCGCGGCGTGAGTCATATCCAGCTGGTCATCGGCGGCTCGATCGGACTGGACGACGCGATCCTGCGTCGCGCGAACTACAAGCTGAGTTTTTCGAAAATGACGTTCCCGCATCAGCTTATGCGGGTCATCCTGCTTGAGCAGATCTATCGCGCGTACAAGATCAACGCGCACGAGCCGTATCACAAGTGAGTGCGGACAGCGCGGTCAACAAGCGCGGTGGTCGCGCACCTAGTCGCGCGGATGCAGCGCGCGGTACTGCAGCGAGTAACTGATCCGGACATGGGGCGGCGCCGACGTCTGATCGGTTGCGGCGCCCGGTTCGTTGTCCGGATCCGAGGCGGGCTGCGCGATTCTGGAGAGCGAGTCGGACGTGTTCGCGGCCGTCGCTGGCGTGCGGGGCGCTACGGAACTGAACGGTGCGGTCTGCGGGGTGCTGTCGTGACCGGATCGAGCCGGCTGCGGCGTCGATGGAGCGGCCATGACGGACGATGCCGGCGCGGCAGGGGATGCCTGCGCGGGGATGATCGGACGCATGCGGCCGGTATTGGTGGGATAGAAGCTCGGTGGAAGCGGTTGCGGGGGAGTGGCGGAGGTTGCGCCGGTCCCGTTCGCCGAGTCGTCGGCGACGTCGAATCCTTCGTCCTCAAGGGCGGAAAGCGGAATCAGGCGGGTCTGCATCGACGTGTCGCGTATGTCGTCCACGCGCCATCGCTGGTCTCCTGGTTCGGCCATGCTCATCTCCCTACTGTCACACAACTGCACCGAGCGTACCGCGTCGTTGACTACCGGTCGGTAGGAAACGGAGTATGTGCGCAACTTCGCCACCTAATGCTCGTGTGAATGTCACGGAAGACACGCCGCGCTGCCGCAGAAGCGAACATTCATCATGTTCTATTTTGTGTATATGAACATGGTTGAATATGGTATACGTATCAATGTGTGGGTATGTCGGATAATGTGCTCGAAGGCGAAGAAACGCACATTTGCAAGGATTTTCGCACATGGGATCAGTGATATCGTAAATGGTGTCGCGAGGGGCGACGTCATAATCGCAGTGATATGCCGGATGATTTACGTGTTATATATAACATGATCATGTCCGGTTTGCGTAACTGTTTGACTGCGTTCGTAAGGAGTGATCATGGCAAACGAGAAACTGATCGTCGTGGACGAGTCGATGTTCGGCCAGGATGCCGCGGCGAAGACCGCGGAGGCCAACAAGGTCGCCAGGAAGTTCGGCATCGACGACAAGGCGCTGGCCGCCGTCGAGGACTTCAAGCAGGCGCTGGCCGACAACAACGCATGGGACCTGCCGTTCATGGGGTATGTGAACGAGGACGGCTACGGCTATGCGTACGTGCCGGACCGTGCGGTGTCGCCGACGACCGGCTGGGATGCGCACAAGGCGTTCAAGGAGCTGCCCGAGGACGTGCAGACCGCGTTCGCGATCCGCATGCTGTTCACGCACCGCGACGTGGATCGGTACGGCGCGGACGTGTTCCTGCACTATGAGCGCGGTTTCGTGGTGCGTTTTGAGGGTCCGGGTTCGAACAACTACTGATCGGAGGTCCGGCGATGGCCGGGGATTGTGCGATGGCCGAAGGTCGTGCGATAGCCGGTGGCTGGGTGTCTGCCGCCGATGGTCTGACGGTCGTTGACCAGCTGGTTTGACGATGACGGCTGTCGGCGGCGTGCGGCATGCGGCACGACTGACGATTCGGCTGGTGATATGGTCTTCGGAGTGTCTTGTGACACGCCGAAGACCATTGTTTGTATGATGAGGGTGATCTATGGTTGCGAGGTCTGCTGATCGTTGGAAAACCGCGGTTTGTGACTATCTGTGGTTGTGCTGGCGTGAAGGTCTCATGAGTTCGAATCTCGTATCCTCCGCCTATTTGATTTGGTAATTCCGAATATCGTGCTAGTATATCCAAATTGTGTGCTGACGCGTTCGCGCTGAGGTAACACGAATGGAGGATTCGCCTAGTGGTCTATGGCGCACGCTTGGAAAGCGTGTTGGTGTAACAGCCTCACGAGTTCGAATCTCGTATCCTCCGCCAACAGGGTTTTCAGAGAAATCTGGAAGCCCTTTTTTGTTGCCGGAATGCCGAGAAAACGGCGGAATTGCAACGTTTTCGGACTGTTGGGCGGGCGGCGTCGCCGTTCCGCCAACGGCCATGCGGGACCGTTTTCCCCTCGCCATACGTGAGCGCATACGTGAGCGTTTTTCACGTCGCCCGGGCGCACTCACGCCATCACAATTCCATCACATTCGTATGGCATCGCCATGCTTCACGTCGTTTCTCCGATAAGCCACATCCCCAGAAGGGATATGACCGTTCGCCATCGTCCCGTCGAATACCCCGCATGGAGAACCGGCTCCGTGGGAGCCGGCGGTCGAGGTTTTGGGGAGATGGACCGCGGACCTTACGTCATTCACTGACGAGCCACGGTCCCCCACAGACGATCCACGATACGTTCCACACGAAGGCGGCGGACAATGGCGAGAGCAAGAAGACGGTTCGGCACAGTCTCACTGAAGACGAGCCGCAGATCCGGCCGGAAGTACATCGAAGCGAAATACAAGCCTCCCGTGGAGGCATACTACAAGTGGCCGGGCATGCTGCCCGAGTACTACACGAAGCGCTTCGCCGAGGGCTTCGAGACCGAGGCCGAGAAATGGCTCAACGACGCCGAACGGGCCATCCAGCAGGGCATCTGGAAGCCGCCCGAGGTCGCCCGCAACGAAGGGCTCGCGCGGCGCGTCACGTTCGCCCAGTACGCCACGGACTACGTGGAGCACCGGGTCAAACGAGACGGCGAACCCATCGAGGAGACCACGCGAGAGAAGTACCGCCAGTATCTGCGGGATCATCTGCTGCCCGTGTTGGGCTCGCTGCCGATGGCCTCCATCACGCCCGACGACATCGAACGATGGGCGGCCAGCATGAGGATCGGCAAGGCAGGCGAGGGCGCGGTCATCAAACGCCGCGTGTTCGAGCTTCTGTCGGGCATATTCGCCGAGGCGTGCGAGAAGCCGCTCGACGCGAGCGGACAGACGCTGCTCGAACGCAACCCGATACGGATCCGAGTGCCCAGACCGGACAGCGACCGCGAATACGTCGACATCGACATGGACGAGCTTAAAGCCATCCACGACGCGATGCCGCCGCGCCTCGCGCTGACCATCTACCTGTGCGGACAGCTCGCGCTGCGCCCCGGCGAGGCGTTGGCCCTGCAACGACGGGACATCGCACTCGATGCGGACGGTCAAGGCGGCACGGTGCACGTCACCAAGAACGCGAAAGAGGTCAGCCGCGACGGCAGCAAGATCGTCATCGCCGGCAAACCCAAGACCCGCGGCAGCATACGAGACGAACGCATCCCGGCGTGGCTCGTGCCGGTCATCCAAGCGCATCTCGACAGGTTCGTGGACGACAGGCCCGCGGCCCTGCTGTTCACGGGGCAGCGCAGCCACACCTACGTCAAATCACAGACGCTGCGCAACGCCTACTACAGGGCACGCAGAGCCGTACCGCGCGTGGACGCCCTGGCCCCGCCGTTGTACAACCTGCGCCACCGGGCGCTGACGCGCACGGCCTCGTACACGAACAGCATCCGCGCGGTGATGGCGCAGGGTGGCCACACGCAGGTGAGGACGGCGATGCACTATCAACACCTCACCAGTGACGAAACCGGCAAGATTCTGGCGGGAATGAACGCCGAAGCCGAATCGGCCGGACTCGCCCCGCACAGCGAGACCGAACCGGCGCACGAGCCAGCGCCCAAAGACCGCGCCGGCGGCGCGACGAACACTGACGACGCATTCTCCCAGCTGGCGACCCTCGTCACCGGCATGGAACCCGCGGCACGACTCGCCGTCATCAGAGGGCTCAAGCCGGAGCAGCGGCCCAAGCTCCTGAACCGCCTGCCCCCACCGGTCCAGACGGAGATCACGATCGCACTGCTGGACGCGGCGAACGGTTCGACCGGCTGAGCCGGCATGAACAGACACATAGAACACCATATGGAGAGGAACACCCATGACCCGAGGAACACTGGAAGCATACAGGCAAGACGACAGCACGACGACCGGCAGAAGACGGACCCTGTATCCGGGACTGGAACCACTGTCCGTGACCGTGGCCGAGGCCACACGGCTGCTCGGATTCAGGAACTGCAAGAGCGTGTATCGGCTCATCCGAGAGGGCAGGATCAAGGCCCGCAAGTCGGGGCACATCTTCCTGATCTCCTACCGCTCCCTGAAAGAGTACGTCGAAGGTTGACACGGCGACGATAAGCGGACATCGGCGGTCGCGCGGGCGAAACGGCCTGCCGGCCGCCGATGGCCTTTCCGAGGCACCTCCATCTCACGAAAGGAACCATCATGCAATCAAACCCGACGTCCATCGTTCCGTCCCACATCGCCCCTTATGAGATTCGTGTCTATGTCGCTAATCTCGCCGCGTACAACGCAGGCTTCATGCGTGGCGATTGGATTACGTTGCCAGTGTCGCAGGACGAGCTCGACGGTTTTCTGGACGAGCGTGTGTTCCAATGGCACGGTGCCGACGACGAATACGCGATTCACGACTTCGAAAAAGACGGCCTTCTGAAACGTCTTGATTGGACGGTTTACGAATACCAAGACCTCGACGAGCTTAACGCTCTGGCCACGTTGGCGAAGGAGCATTTGGCAACCGACGAGGACTGGGACCGGCTTGAACTGGCAATCGACTATTGTCTTCCGGGCGCGTCGGACGCGCTGATGCTGTGCAACGCGATTCTTCAACTGGATGACATGGCGTATTCGCCCTACGATCTACCGAATAACGTCACCATCGAGAACACGCCAGACCGTGAAGAACGCTACGGATACGACAAAATCAACCGCGATCCCGACGTGCGTCACGCGATACTCGACGGTAGTCTCGACATATATTTCGATTTTGCAAAATACGGTCGCGATGATGTTGCGTCGGGCTACGTGGAGCTTGGCGACTACGGCTGGCTGGACACCTCGCAACCGGTGCCGGACGCGGACAAGTACGACCGCTACGAGGTGCTCGACGCTGCCGGACTGGGCTGAACACCCGCGGTTATGGCTTTTCCCAAAACGCCGGCAAGCCGGCGCGAATGTTGATGTGACCAATAAAAGTCATTTCGACAAGGAGAAGCCATGACCGTCATAACCATCGAGAAAAGCGACATCACCGAGACCGCGAAGGGAGCGCCGACGCAAGAGAAACTGGACGAGGAGATGCAGATGCTCGGCGAGCGGCTGACCGCTGAAGGGCGGGCTGAAGCCCTTGCCAAGTACCTGCGCCCCGCATTCACGGACTGGTTGGCGGCGCTGCGCGAGCAGCGCGCGGGCATCGTCACCAAGCACGACACGATCCGCCTTGCGACTGCGATCCGCATGCAACTCGCAGTGCGCGACGCACTAATCGCCACGGTCATCGACGACACACTGAACGTGGACGACATGCTCGCCTACGCGACCGACCCGAGGTCGGAACGCGCCCGCGAGGGCATGACCGCGCTGCTCACACGTGCGTTCAAAGACCCGGATGCGCGCATCGACAACGCCCGACTTGAATGCGCACTGAAGACGTTGGACACGATGGCCGGATGGCCGAGAATGTACGCCGTTCAGCCGCATGCAGCCATCGCGTACCTTGCTTGGCTCGCAGGTCGCGACACGGCCGAACCGGTTCGTCATGCGATGACAGCGCTGCTCATCGATCAGGACTGCACGCTCGCAGCTATCGTGATGAGCGTGGTCAGTCGCGGGATTACCCCGGCATGCGTAAATGAAAGCTGAGCACACTAGAACTCCGCCCCGATGGGGCGGAGTTCCTTTTTCTGATGCTTGTTCAAAGAGTCTGATGTTGCCGGAATACGTTCGTGTAGCGGCAGAGAAGCCGCCCACTCGCGAAAGGCCGTCGGAAATGGGCATGAAGCTTGCCGTTTCTCGTTGCCGGAATTGAATGTGCCGAAATGCAGCCATGCAACGGCAAAAACGGCAATCGCGCCACAGACCCCAAGCATGGGATGGCAAGAACATCGAGAGTAAAATGAGAATGGTTATCAATAACGCTGCGCTGCAAGGAGGAAGATATGAAAATCGGCTACGCGCGAGTCTCGACGCTTGACCAAAACCCACAGCTCCAACTCGACGCGCTGCACGCCGCCGGATGCGACAGGATCTTCACCGATGAAGGCGTCTCCGGCTCAAAAGCTCACAGGCCGCAGCTCGACGCGGCGCTTGACCACCTGCGCGAAGGCGACACGCTGGTCGTGTGGCGGCTCGACAGGCTCGGACGCAACACAAGAAATCTGCTCGATCTCGTCGATCGCATCCACTCGAAGGGCGCTGAACTAAAGAGCCTGCACGAGCAAATCGACACGAGCTCGGCGAACGGCAAGCTCGTCTTCACCCTCATGGCGGCGTTGGCCGAGTTCGAGCGCTCACTCGTCATCGAGCGCACCAAGGCTGGTCTGGCCGCAGCGCACGCCTCTGGCAAAGGTGGTCGAAAGCCGAAGCTCACGGCGCAGCAGCGTGAGGACGTACGCCTGCTGCGGTCACGCGGCCGCACTCTGCAATCACTCGCCGACAGCTACCATGTCGGCATCTCCACGATCAGGCGCGCGTTGGAAGACGACGATTGTCCACCGTCCACGAGGAGCGGCATCGTGGCGGCGGACGGCGAGAGGTAGTTACACATCGGGCGGCGGCGTTCCTGTACAAGGACTCCGGAACCTGTTGCGGAACCAATGGAACCGTTGGAATATCAAGGGCGCAGGCATCCAGGTTCCCGAGTTCCTCTACCACTTCCTCTGTTGTATAAGAAAGAGAAAACACAACATATGCATATGTGATATGCGGGAGGCGTCCATTCTGGAGGACCAGGGAACCGTCAGCATGCCACTGTGCCACAATCGTTGGAATCACAACGTTTATGACCGGTTCCCTACATCGCGAAACCATACGTCGTAAAGGAACGAGATCCCAGAAACAGGCACCATGCCGCAATACCCCGCATTGCATGCCTTCATATCGTCGGCCTCGTAAGGCCCCGCTTCCCCCACGTGGACCCTTATGGAAAACAAGGCAACACCCACCACCCCCATAGCAGCGGAAAACCGCGGCGACGCCGCGACGGCCCAACGTTCGACAGGACGGGCACATCACCCGTCGAACCGAACGAAAGGGACCGACCTCATGGCCAATATCCAGATCATCGCCGAACGCATCCGCGCACGGCACATCGATTTCATCACGCGCATCATCGCGTCGGAGCGTCATCCGCAAAGTCTTGAGGCCGCGGTCGCCTTACTGGCATCAAGATTCGTCACGAACCGGTTCGAGGACCGGTACACCGACCCTATGGGTGACGCCACGGGCCTGTGGCTGCGCATCACCGGCAACGACGACGAAGGCGTCTCCCGCGCGCGTTTCGACAGGGAGCTCCACGCCATGATCCGCACGAACCCGCTCATGGCGCTGCTGTCGCTGCTGTACGCGGACGCCGAGGACGCCATCGATTGGTACGTGTGGCTCGACGGCGAAGCAATCGAACGCGAGGCGATTCCGCTGGCCAACGCGCTCTCTGCGCTCGGATACAAGCCCACGCGTGAGGAGCGACAGGCCCTCGGCGGCCTCTACACACGAGAGCGGGCACCACAGACAGGCAACTGCTAACTATGAGTTAGTGGCTTCGCGACCGCCGACGTCATGCAATCGACAATATGCAAACTGACGGTTTCCAAGCCTATCTGACGCGTCTCGGCCGACGCGTACAGAACCTGCGCCGCGAGCGTGGATACTCGCAGGAGAAACTCGCCGAACTGGTCGGCATGGACCGCGTCTCAATCGGTTATATCGAGCAGGCGCGGCGCATGCCCAAAATCTCAACGCTCTACTACATCGCAGACGCACTCGATATCAAGGTCGAAGACCTGTTCGACGGACTCCAGTAGCGCTTCGACGCGTCTACTGTAGATGCAAAGCAGGAACGGCATACGACGGCTCTCCTCGACCTCGCCTGTATCGAGTACGTCCCCGTTGCGTTCTTATCGCACGAAAACGGAGCCCCCGTCGGGATTATCTCGACGGGGACTCCGTTTCATCAGCGATGTCTGACCTTGCGGCTCAGCGCCACTCCCAGTGGCCGGTCGGCTCGACCCAGCGACGACCCGACTCGCGGCGGACCGTCTCGCTCCACGCCGGGCGCACCACGACCGTCTCGCGCCACGCGGGCTTGACGACGACTGTCCTGTCCACGTACTCGGCGGCGTGATGGACGGTCTGGACCCAAGCGTCCTTGACGAGGACCTGCTCGTCCCAGGCCTCGCGGTCCGTGACGGTCTTCTCCTCGTACTTCGCGGGGACGGTCTCGTCGTACGCGTCCCTCACCTTGACGCGCTCCACGTGCGTGACCGCGTCATGGTGCACCGTCTTGTACTCGGCCGGATGCTCGATCTTTTCGTCGTATTCGGCCTTGACGAGAACCTGTTCCTTGTGGGTGATTTCCGGGTGTTTGACGGTCTTGTACTCGGCCTCATGGTGGATCGTCTTGTAGGTGGTCTCGACATGCTCCGTCCAGGCCGGCTTGTCGACGACGGTGATGGTCTTGTACTCGGCCTCGTGATGCACCGTGTGCTCCGGGGAGACCAGCACCTTCTCGGTGTGGGTCTTGGCCTCGTGTTCGATGGTCTTGTACTCGGCCGGATGCTCGACGGTCTTGTACTCTGCCTCGTGATGCACCGTGTGCTCCGGGGAGACCAGCACCTTCTCGGTGTGGGTCTCGGCCGGGTGGTCGATGGTCTTGTACTCGGCAGGGTGGTCGACGGTCTTGTACACGGCCTCGTGGTGGACCTTGTGCTCCGGGGAGACCAGCACCTTCTCTTCCCATGCAGGCTTGACGATCTCCTGCTTGGTGGTTGCGGGAGTGTCGATGACCTGCTCGTCGTAGGCTGGTGTCACCATGACGGTGCGTGTCTCGGAGCGGACGTTGCAAGGCAGTCCTTTGAGCGCATTGCTGGTCGCATGCTGGTCGGCCAGTTCGGCATTCGGAAACTCGGCACCGTCACCGACGATGTATACCACGGTGGTCTTATACACCGCTTCGTGATGGACAGTATGCGTTACGGCGGGAACGGTGATTGTCCGGTATTCGGCCGGATGGTTCACGGTCCTGTATGTGGCCGGGATCGTCTCGTCGTACGCCGCCTTGACGAGCACCTTCTCGCTCCACGCGGGCTTGGTCTCGACCTTCTCGGTCCAGGCGGGCTTGTCCGTGATGGTCCGCTCCTCGTACTTGGCCGGGACCTTCTCATCGTATGCAGCCTTGACGAGCACCTTCTCGCTCCATGCGGGCTTGGTCTCGACCTTCTCGGTCCATGCAGGCTTGTCCGTGATGGTCTTCTCCTCGTACTTGGCGGGGACCTTCTCGTCGTAAGCCTCCTTGACGAGCTTCTGCTCCGTGTGGGTGACGGCTTCGTGCTCGACCTCGTGGGCGGGGACATCCACGACCTTCTCATCCCACGCCGGTTTGGTCTCGACCTTCTCCTCCCATGCCGGTTTGTCGACCACGACCTTGTCCTCGTACTCGGCCGGATGGTGCACGGTCTCGGTCCAGGCGGGCTTGGTCTCGACCTTCTCGTCCCATGCCGGCTTGTCCACGACGACCTTGTCCTTGTACTCGGCCTCGTGGTGCACGGTGTGCTCCGGGGAGACGAGCACCTTCTCGACGTGGGTCTGCGCCGGATGGTGGACGGTCCTGTACTCGGCCGGATGCTCGACCTGCTCGTCCCACGCGTCGCGCACCTTCACCCTCTCGGTGCGGGTGACCGCCGCATGGTCCCTGGTCTGCGTGACCGCCTGGTGGTGCACGAGCACGTCGCGGAAGACCGGCTCGAAGTGGCCGTTGCGGTCGACGATCCACACCTTGGTGGCATGATGCTGCTGCGTGGCGGTGTCGGGCTGCGTCGAGGACGGGTTCGCGGTGTTCGCACCGGAATCGTCGCCGTCGGTCGTCTGGGAGACAAGGCACTCGTTGGACTCGTAGCCCGCGGGCAGCGGCTGGCCCGGAGCCCACGAGCCCGCGACCATCAGGTTCACCAGGTCCTGCACCTTGTCGGCCGCCTCGGCGCCGTACCTGCCGGCCAGCGTGTCATGACGCACCGGGTCGACGCCGTAGTCGCCGTTGTACGTCCTCTGCGCCTCGGCGGCCCAGTCGATCGTGACCTTGCACTCGGTGGTGGCCTTCTTGGAGTCGCGGACGTGTTCGCCGGGGAAGATCAGGTTCGGGTCGCCGGACCGGTAGCCGGTGTAGTCGTGCCAGTCGCCGCCGAACTGCTCGGCGATCTGGCTGAGGGTGTCGCCGGATTCGACGGTGATCGAACCGTCCGGGTTCGCGGTCGCGCCGAACGCCACGGCCGTCGAGCTCAGGAGCCCGGCCGCGATGATCGCGGACAGGCCCGCCGTCATGATCTTGTGGACCGGACGATGCGACTCCCGCTTGCGGATGCCACTCGCATGCTTAGCCACCATGGTTCCCTTTTCCTTCCCGCCTGCCAACAGGCGTATGTCTCTCGTCTCAACCCACGGAACGCCAACGCAGGAAATGCGCCGACAACACATCACCGGCGTCCGCTAACACTCCGTTTGCATTGATAACTGGTTGTAAGCATACCACAGGGAGGGGGAGCCAAATGGTGTGTCTCACGAAACCAGCACGGCAACAACCCGAACACCACAGCACCGACGCCCGCATATACTCATGGCCCCGCGGCCGCATGCCAAAGAACCAGCAGACCTATGCACCTGCACGTCCGCACGGCGAATCGCCGAGCAACACGACCCCCTTCCGAGCGTATAGTTGCATATGGTTCCGTGGACGTCGTCATAGCAAAAACAACGCAAGAACGCCCTAAAAGACGGAACCGTATGCCATGCCCGCAACATCGTCCCAACGAGACAACTCGAAGGCCGCGCAAAAGGGCATGACTCCATCCCGCGAGGGGTGGCCCGGAGGCTCCCTCCGACCGGTCATGATGCAAAAACAACGAAGACCGTGCCAAACACGAGGGAGCCTCCACTCTTTTCACAACGCGAATTCCACGGGGATATTCTCATCCCAGGCACGGTCGAGACAGTCCATTGCATGACGCTCCTGCACGCCGTAGTAGGCATGCACCCGGTATCCGGTGGCGGCAAACTTGTTCAGACGGATGGAGAGGGTCATATCGGTGAAGCCATGCCCCTCGACGTCACCGCCCTGCGTGCAGATCCACACGGACGGCACACCGTGGCTTGCAGCCCGGTCGTAGACTTCGGGACCCTCATCGGCATCGACGACGATATGGTCGAGTGTGTGCAGATACAGCGTCATACCCGCCACAGGACGGTCGTCGTCGTTCGAATGAGTCGTTCCGTTCATCGCGGCATGCCTCCCTGTTCTCCACGTAGGCGTCACACGTGTTCGACGACACGCGACGGCAGATCCCCTGCGACTTGCGCCGGTCGCCGAATCCTTTCACGACGATACCCCGTTCCGTTCTCTGGCAGGCTGATGCGGGTGTCGGCCCCCAACACCGCAGACCTGATGATGCCGGGAATGGGCGGCACCCCATCCGAACAGACCGTATTCGGAATGAACCCCGTCAACGTGACGGCCATCGGCGCATCGGTCCGCACAATGGCAACGTGGTGGAGGTGGGACCACGTGATCACGGAAGGACGCGGTCCCCGAAAACCGGATACGTTCCCCTCGCTCCCAAGGAATCGCCATTATGGAACCCTCCATAACCGCCGGAATCCCAACGATTATCGGACATCAACCCCAGATTGGTTCCCAAGTTCCCCGATCGGCCAACCTTCCGCATTGGGCATATGTCTTAATCTTTTTTTTCTCCTTATGAAGTTAGGTGGGAAAAGAAGAAGAACTCAGGAACCATGCGGCTGGAAACGTTGCGACCAAGCCGTTTGTCATGGTTCCGAAATCCGTTCCCGAACACACGGACGGGAACGTACGACAGCAAACGGGAACCACCGGAGGGGCGTCCGGAGATGGTCGGCGTCTCGCCCGACCGTCGGCCTCCTCTCATGCCGACATCACCATGGGAAACGTCCCCGCCGATCGGGGAAAAACGCAGACAGCTACGCTGTTAAGAAAAAAATGAGGACCGTGAATCCGCATGTTGCGGATTCACGGTCCTCATTGTTCGTCATGCTCCCGCATGACGGCGTTGCCGCCCGGGGAGCTTCATCATCTCGGTCTCATTTCATTCCTTTCGTTCGATTGCCTTCCGTCGACTCCGATTCCCGCGCCGCCCTCGCCTTACAGGCCGGCCGGCGCTCCGCGACGGCTTCCCCCCGAACGTGCCGCCGTCATGCGATTGTCAGAATTGCGGTTCATCATCCTGTGGCGGCTCCTCCGTGAGGACCGGCGCGATCCTGAGGATCGACTTGCCGGAGCCATTCCGGCGCACGAGGGTATCCGACATGGCCTGATCAAGCGCCTCGCGGGCGGCCTTTGCGCGCTTCTCTGCCGACCACATCCCTGCACGAGCCTCATACACCTCGGCATCATGCCGCGTGCGGATCTGCCGATTCACGCGAACGATGTGCTGCGCGTACTGCTCACGCAGCAGCATGGTGACCGCCAGTACGAACCAGTCACGGCGTTGAAGGCTGTTGTCAACGAGCAGGTCAAGCATCCAAACGACAGCATCGTGGCCTTGGACCTTTTCCGGCTGTGATGCCTTCAGCTGGCGGAATCGGTTGCGCGCCCACTCCATCCGCAGGTTCGCGTCCTCAAGGTCTCGCCGCAGCAGATCCTCGTTAGTACGATGCTCGTTGAGTCGTTTCAAGACCGCGTCGTCGGATAGTGTGCGCATCCGTTCGCGACACACCCTGTTGCGCGCGCCGATGAGATCGTCGTATGTCTCCTCAAGCCACCCGCGGCTGATTTCCATGATCGGCGTGCTGTCGTCATCGTCATCGGCCATCCTCGACGCGACGAACACCTCGGGCTTCACGCTGCCCGGATTGTTGACGCTTGCGTTCTTGGACTTGCCCACGTAGACCTCTGGTTGTGTCACCATCGTGTTCTCCTTTTCCTTGTCTTCGTTGTGTTTCCTTGCGGCGAACAGTGCCGCCAATTCATCGAACGTGAAATCTTGTGCCAAGCTGCTTGCTCGTCGGCGTCGCTTGCGCACGCGTCGCCCGTCGTCGTACGTCATCCTGTACGTGATGCCGCGGCTGTCGTCGGAGTTGACGTCCACGGTGATGCCCACCGCCGTGCACTTCGCGACATACTCGTCGAACGAATCAGCGGCCTGTGCGGCCTGCATGAGTCTGTCGCCGAGCAACCTGTCGAATGAGCCCTCCTTGACCCGCTCACGTCGCACTGACCACGAGTCGCGCCCGCTCATCGTTTCCATGCCGAACGCGTCCATCGTCTTGTCGTTGATCGCGTGCAGCGTCCGCGCGTTCCTGTACTTGCTCAGCGCATGGCCGGTCCGGTGGTCGTGGTTGAGAATGATGAGGTGCGCGTGCGCACAGCCGCCCTCACCGTCGTCATGGACGACGACGAGGCTCTCCGAGTCCGGGTGCATCGTCTTCCCGAGTTCATAGGCGAGTTCACCGCATCGACGCAAGTCGTCCTTGCTGTGTACGTCGAGTTCGTCCGGCGCAAAAGACATCACGTAGCTGTATGCTGCAACGTCGCGCCCGTGCTTGCGTAGCAGCCGGTCGGACTCCTCTCGGAATGCTCGAATGCTGCCGGCGTCGTTTAAGATGAACGCCGCACGATCGGTGTGCTCGGCGCGATGCCGCTTGTACTTCTCCGAGCCCTTAGAGCCGTACAGCAGATACGACAGCAGCGCCGGCATATTGCGCACGGGACGGACCGACGTGTAGCTCATCGTTCTCGCCTCCTGCGGTGCCCGGCCGACTCGCCATACCCCATCGGCATGCCGGCATCAGCGAACACACGGCGCATGTCGCGCCACACTTCACCGAAGCGCGCCACGTCGTCGGCTGTGAACGCGCCGGACGGCAGTGGTTTGCCGGCGTTGGTGGCGCGTACCAACTGGTTCCAGTTGACGCCGATCCGGTTCACCGCCAGCGCGAGCCGGGCGAGTTCACGATCATTGAACGGACTCCAATCGGCCGGCTGCGCCACCGGCTCATGGGGTGCGCCCATGAGCTCGTCGAGCCTCGCCTCAACGCATTGGCGCACGAACCGGGCGCGCGGGATGCCCGCGGAGAGCACGTCGATCTGCTCGAACCGACGGCGTGGGAAGCGCACCGTCAGCCGGCGGTCCGCGGGCTCGCGCCGCGTGCCGGCGCTTGACCGCTGCGCAGCCATCGAACGAACCATAGTGCTCCTCCTTTCCGAGCATTACCGCATGCGCCATGCTCCCTTGCGTGAGCTGACCCATGCGCCTATATATAACGATTCTCATTATACTCTTGCGCATGCAAGTGCGCATGCTAATGGATGGCGAGCAGGCGATATAGCGGCCAATGGAATTGACCGCTATATCACTCTCGCGAGGGGATTCCCCTCGACCCCTTTCCGCCGCACCGCGGTTTGCTCTCCCGCGGAAAGCAAAAACCGCGCCCCGGCGGACGACTCCGCCAAGGCGCGGTCGCCCCAGCTGCGCTGGCCGGGTCCGACGACTCGGACCCGGCTTGCACCTGCGACATCAGTCGCCGACGATGTCGTCCCAGCTCATCGGCCTGTCGGCATCATCGCCATCAGACGCGGCTGCTTCAGCCGCGGCGGCGGCCTGAACCGCCTCCTCGTGCAGCATGGCCTGCATGTCGGCGTAGTCGTCTGCGTGCGGGTCATCGTCGTCCGAGCACCCGTCCACCACGACGTTGACGGCATCCGACTTGAGCCAGTCGGGCGCTTGGTTCTTCTTCGCCGCGCGACGGGCCGCGGCCGCTCTGGCGCGTTCGCTGCGTTCCTCACGCTTCAGCTCGCGCAGGCGTTCGATATCGGCGATCACCTTCTTAAGAATCTCGTCGCCGGTGCCTTCGTAGTGGACCTCGGAGCCTCGAAGCCGCTTGACGACCTCGGGGGCGATGTCGAGCAGGTGCTGTTCCTGTGCCTGTTGTTGTTTCAACTGTTCCAGCTTGCGCATCGCAGCTTTGATCTGTGCATCGTAGATGGTGGTGTTCTTGGACATGTCGCTGTCTTTCCGCCGGCATCTTACCGCCGGCATGTGTGGTTTGTTGGTGCGAACGGAGCCCGGCGCGGTGGCGTGCGCCGGGCACTGTCTGATCGGTGTGGGGGTGCGGCGCTCGCGGTGCGCCACACCCGGTTCTCGACGTGAGGTCAGCCGCGGCCGTTGCTCGGGTAGGACGCCGACCGTGCCTTGCTCTGCTCCTCGGAGACGGCGCGCGGCGTCTTGCCGTGCAGCGGCGAATCGGGATCCTCGTACGCCACGAGGAACGACTTGCGGACAAACCCCTTGCATCGGGTCTTCTTCCACAGCTCGTCAACGGGTGAGAGCCAGAAGGCCAGCTGGTCGGTGGACGGAGACAGGATCACCCGGTCGACGCGCGGCTTGTGGAAGCCCTCGTCCCGATACAGGTCGCCGATCGCCTCTTCGGTGCCCGCGGCCCACGCGGCGACGCTCACCTTGTCGGCCGTCTCCACCCACTTCGCACTGTCCGGCAACGCCGGATCCTGCATCTCGCGCGAGACCAGCGACCGCAGTTCGGCGTAGAAGTTGCGAGAGCTCTTGAGCTGCCCGCGGCCACCGAACTCCCGCGAATACCACTGCTTGAACGCGCTCCACAGCATCGGCAGCGGCAGGAAGTCGCGCGTGAACGCGTCGCGGTACTCGCCCCAGAACGCCGCCACCGGATCGATGGCCTCCCGGAACTCGGCGTTCGCCTTAGCCACGGCCTCCGGCAGCGACACGCCAGTCACCCGCGGCCGCTCGTAGAGCATGTGGAACATCATCCAATCGCGGACGTCCTGCCGGGCGAGGAGCCGGCCGAGCTCCGGCACACGGTCCTTGGGCAGCACCACGCGGTCGAACGGCACCACCGGGAAGCGTCGCCAGATGCCGGTGGACCGGTCACGGAACTTCGGATACGAGTTCGTACCGACGACGAACATGCAGCCGAGCCTGTACGAGACGGGCATCTTGTTCTTGCGGTCGATGTTCACCTCGCCGTGGGTGACGGCGGACTTCAACGGACCGGAGTCGTCGATATAAGTCCCGCTCTCGTCGTCGCTCGCGACCAGCGTCTTGTCGAGGATGTGCATCATCCCGAACCGCGTGGTCAGCGTGCTCAGCTGCGCGCGCGTGGAGTTCTCCACGCCGACGAGACCCGTGACCATGTCGATGAACGTCGACTTCCCGGAGCTTCCCTCGCCGTACAGGATCGGCGCGATGTCCCAGTGCTTGAGCGGCGTCAGCGTCATGACGACGACGTCCCACAGGAATCGCACGACGTCCGGATCCGTCGAGAACCCGTTGAACACGTCCGACACGGCGAGCCGCTTGCGCTGGCCCCCGTTGGTGGTCACGTCGAACACGGGTTCCGAGGGCGGCGTGGCGGGGTCCGTCCAATCGGCTGTGGACTTGCCGGTGAACACATGCTCCGGACCGAAGGGCATGAACTCGCCGGTGGAGTACCGGACGATGCCGTTGTTGACGGCGATCAGGTCGGGGTCGCTCTCCCTGCGCACCTGCCGGCAGGCCACCTTCAGGTTGCACTCGAAGTCCCGCCGCCAGCTGCCGTTGGCGGTCGCGTTGAACGAGACCGCCAGCCTGTCGACGTTGAGCGGCTCGTACAGACCGCTCGCCTTGTTGTAGGAGACCAGCTTGACGTAGTCCTCCTCGGAGACGCCGTCGAGGAGCAGCTTGCCGAGCGGCATGATCCGTGCCGCGCACTGCGCCGCCGTCCAAGGGTTCGGCGGGGCCACAACGCGGCGTCGACCACGCCCGCCGTCGGACTTCACGGTCCTCTCGACCCTTTCGGTGATGCGACGCATCGCGTCCATCGCCGTCTGTCGTGCGACATCCTCCAGCACACTGTCCTCGCGGATATCCGACCGGCTCGCCTCGATGGCGGCGTCGGTCTCCTCGCGGATGATGACGTCAGCCGAGACCGGCTTCTTGACGGAATCCGGGGCACCGGCGACGAGATCCGGCTCGCCCAGCTGGCGATCGAACATCGCCTCCGCCTCGTCGATGTCGTCCTGCATGTCGTTCGTATTGCTCACAGCGTTGTCCTCTCTGCTCTCACGTATCGCGCCGCGGCGTCGGCGCCCTGTTCGTCCTGGCTTGCCGTCTGAGCCGGGTTCCCGGCGATGAGCCCGTTCACTGCGGCCCAGTAGGCGGCGTCATGCCATTTGCTGCGTTTCGTGTTTTTCGGCTGCTGACATTGCGACCATTCGCTATTGCCTGTCATTGCAGTTCCCTTTCTTCCGCGGGCTCGGCGATCGGCGTTTCGCCGCCGACCGGCCTCTCTGCGCGGATTCATGCCGCATCGGTCGGGCCGATGCGGACGTTTCTAGCCTGACGGCTACTTTTCTTGCGCTGGATCGATCGCCGTCACACCCGTCTCTCAACGGACCTGACACGGTTTTGTCTTTCCTGCATTCCCGAAGCCGGGCCGCGCTGGCGCGGCCTTTTTCTTTTCCACAGAATCGACTGTCATCGTGCCTGTCTCTCAACGGATCAGTCACGGCTTTCTCTCGCGTTTCCGGAATCGGGGCTGCGCGCAGGCGCGGCCCTTTCTCCTCACAGGATCGATCGCCGTCACACCCGTCTCTCAACGGATCAGTCACGGTTCTCGTCTCTTGCATTTCCCCAACTGGGGCCGCGCGCAGGCGCGGCCCTTTCTCAGGTCTCAAGGTCAATGCGCGATTGCGGTCAGTCGCGGCACGTGTGCGTTGCCGCTGTCGCCGGCGGCATGCCGCCGGCTGCGCCTCCGACGAACGAACCATCCGGACTAGGGAGGCCGCTATATACGAACAGGTCGTGGTATCACAAACACGTGTTTCCAAGCACGGAAGCCGGCGGGATGACGCTCCGGTGCGTCATGACGCCGGGGCCGGCGGTGCGGGAATCGACGCGGCAGTGGCGTCTGGTTCGGCTCCGCATCCTTGCGGTGTTCGCCGTGACCGGCGGCGGCCCCGATTGGGCCGCCTAGCCTACGGCTCATACCAAGGGTTCCAATGGAACCCTTCTGGCCCGGCCGTTCTCCCCCTCCTTTCCTCGTGTCGTATGGAGGGGGAATTGGCCCAGGCTCCCGACCGCCGCTATCGCGACAGCCGGGAGTTCGGCCGCATCCCCCTCGTTTCTTCCATAGGCGCGCCCGACCGGCGCGCTTTTCCTTCCGTCTTGCGTTGATTGTTTTAATTCACCCTCCACCTCGTTGCGGAAGGGTTTTACTGTCATCAACTCTCAAAGAGCACCCGAGAGAAGTACCGCCGCTGTTATTGCTTCATCCTCTACCCCGGGCCCGCTGTAAGCGGGACTTAGGTGTAATATAAGTAAGCCGTGTTGAAACATACCTGCGGCTGTTTCAACACGGCTTACTTATATTACACCATGAGGCCTGGACAAAAACGGCTCTCATCGGCGTGTTGAGTCCTGCAATGTGGTATACGCATCGCCGTGATGGAGTAATCGAAACACCGAAACACCCCGCGATACACTGGGTGGACGGACGATTCGGGGAGACGACATGGACACTGCGGAACTTACGACCGTGCTTGGGCACGGCGAGAACATCTCTGTCGAGTTCAAGCGCTGCGGCGTCCAGCCCGAGGCGGACACATTCGAGACGGTATGCTCGTTCAACAACCGGTTCGGCGGGTCAATATATCTCGGAGTGCTCGACGACGGCACCGTCGAGGGCGTCAGCCGTTCACAGGCCACGGCCATCGAACGTAATCTCGTGAACGTGATCGGCAACCCCAAACTGTTCAACGTCGCACCGGCAATCGAAACCGAACGCATCGAATACGACGGCAAGCTCGTAATCCGCGTGTGGGTTCCCGCCGGCCCTGCCGTTGTGAGCTTCAAGCATGTGATCTACGACCGGGTGGCCGACGTGGATCGACGCATCACCAGCGAGACGCAGATCGCGCAGATGCACATCCGCAAGCAGAACCACTTCAGCGAGCAGCGCGTGTACCGGTACCTGAAGCCGTCCGATTTCAGGTTCGACCTGCTGCCGCGCGTACGCAAACTGGCCGCGTTGAAGACGCCCGGTCATCCGTGGGCCGAGATGGACGACATGGAGCTGATGCGCAGCGCCGACCTGTACGGCGTGAACTACGACACCGGCGAGGAGGGCTTCAACCTCGCCGCCGTGATGCTGCTCGGCAAGGACGAGGTCATCTCACGCATCGCGCCCGCCTACAAAACCGACGTGATCGTACGCCGCGAGAACCTGGACCGCTACGACGACCGGCTCATCGTGACCACGAACCTGATCGAGGCGCAGGCACAGGTCGCCGAGTTCGCGAAGCGATACCTACCTGACCGGTTCATGCTGGAGGGCGACCAGACCGTCAGTCCCAGGGACATCATCATCCGCGAGCTGGTCTCGAACCTGATGATCCACCGCGAGTTCGTCAGCCCGTACCCGGCCAAGTTCCTTATTCTGGACGACGGCGTCCACACGGAGAACGCTTCCAAGGCCATCTTCCAAGGGCAGCTCGCCATCACGAGCTTCAAACCGGTGTCCAAGAACCCGTTCATCGCGAAGTTCTTCCGCAACATCGGCCTGGCCGACGAGCTCGGCAGCGGCATGCGCAACCTGTACAAGTACTCGAAGCCCTACTCCGGCAAGGACCCCGTGCTCGACGACGGCGACGTGTTCGAGGCGTTCGTCCCCGTGCGTTGGGTGGAAGGCACCACCGCCGAAGACGGTCTACCTGCTCACGATGAGACCGAGCACGACCCGGCCGGGACTGTACATGATCCCCATGAGCAGGAAAAAAATCCAAATGAAACTGTAAATGAAACTGTAAATGAAACTGTAAATGAAACTGTAAATGAAACTGTAAATGAAACTGTAACCAGAGAGCAACGTCTTTTGGAGCTACTGCGCAACAATCCATCAATCACATATCGACAGGCGGCTAACGCACTAAGCGTGTCGTACACCACCGTGTGGAGAACTCTCCGCGCAATGCAAGAGGCCGGTTTCATCGAACGCACTGGCTCGGACAGACGCGGCACATGGCGCATCCTCACCCCATCGCAGCCATCCCGCAAGTAATGCGAAGACTCGCGCCGACATGGCGTGGGCACAATGACGGAGACGGGAACCGCGGACTCCCGACGGAACTCAGCCTCCACCTGAACCTAGGAACCTTGCCCACACCCACTTCCTAGGTTCCTAGGTAACTTCCTAGGTTCCACGGTCAAGTTCCTAGGTATGCAGCTTAATGTGCAGGCATCTTGAAGCTTCACAAGCAACCCAAGAAAAGAAAGCCACACCCCCACTAGGAGCACTTCCGCAATCGGCTGAGAGCGATACACTGAATCAACGCTAAATTCAGCGAAGGCAATGCCACAACACCGCGAAAGCCCCGCCACAGCGCCCCAGATGCGGAAACGGGCTCCCACCCATTCACGTCGAATGAGCGCGAAGATGAGTCCGCGGGACCGTCGAAACGCGAAACACCAGTCAGCAGTAGGAACGAGAGGGCGTGAAGGTTAGGGTCTCGTATCCTCCGCCATCGCCGGAAGCCTTGATTTTCAAAGGGTTCCGGCTTTTTTCATGTCTCTCCCACGGGTGCTGGTGTCGTTATAGGGTGCTCATTCTGGGAGCGCCGTAGTCCGTCACCATGTCATGCTCCCTCTGCACGGCTCACTCACCGAGCCGGTCATCCCCTTGCTGGGTTATTCCGCAGGGGCACCGCAGCGCCCCAGGAGCCCGCATCCGCACTGTCAAATAGAATTGGGCCATCGTCTGTTCGGCAGAGGGAGAAGAACAATGGCGTTGAACACGACGTAGCTGGAACGCTACTACAATGCACCCATCGGGAAGTGTACGGGGCGATGAGACGTTATCTGGAATCGGACCGGCCCCGATCTACTTTGAGGAACGCCGATGACCTGTCATGCTCATGCACGTTCTCACCGGGCATCAGCATGACCATATGGGGCGAGAATCTGACGGCATCGGCCGTACCTAGCGGGGGAGGGCACCCTCGTCAGACTCACCGTGGCCGGGAAGCCGGGGTCGACGGCGGCCGGCTTCCAGAACTCGCACAACATCACCATCGCCGACGAGTTCTTCTCCGGAGTATCCGCAACGCGATCCACAGGCAGGGAAGAAACGTCCCAAGACCCTCAACCGCAAACGACAATCAAACCGGGCGCATCTCCCGAAGAACCTACGGAGCAATCACAAATAGCATCACCGCAGGAAACCACTCCGAATTGTCGATTTCTGGTGACTTGTCCATAGCCTGAACGCCTCGGGACAGCCATAACGGCACAGTTATCCACAGGAATGCGACACATCGTCGCATTCGATTGACGGAAAAGCGGTTTCCCGTAGCCGATTACCTCCCTGCCAAGCAGGGCCCCTCTACATCCGTACATCCATCCGCGACAGGTTGGAGTCCGCAGGCCAATGCTCAACCCCAACGCCGACGACCACATTCAACCACTTGCAACCGGCGTCCAGCAGTTGCTCGCCGTCAACCGGAATACATCGAGCCCCACCTCCCGCACAACCTTGGGATTTTATGATTATGTGCGATTCTTTACTGTTCTCCGACTCCCTTCCAGAGTAATGCAGAGGGCGCCTCGGCATGAACCGAAGCGCCCTTGAATACCAGGAGCCTTCCCCGATAGCGCGAGTCCACTCCCCTCGGCACAATGCCGCGCCGCACCATCGCGCGCTGCCGCACAGTGCCGTTTCCTGACACGTCACTTCACAGCAGCGGCGAAACAACGCCGGACGTCTTCCTCACCACATCGGCAAGCCCCACGGTGTGGGCATCCTCGCAGATCAGCGCATCGGCCGAGGCGATCGCCCGGATGATGTCGCGGCATTTGCATTCGCCGTCCGCGTCCAGATGGCGAGCCAGGCAACCGGCACCGACCACCGGCAATTCGAGCACGCACGAGGCCTCACGAATCAAACGGGAAACCACCGCGCCGGTGGATCGCTCGTCATAGACGCCATCCGCCTCACCCATGCCGTAGAGGCACAGCCGGTCGTCGTCAAAGAAGCGCTCCTCGAATTCGTCAAGACCCACGGCATTGGCGATGGCACCCACGAACATCGACTCGCCCCACTCATTGATGCGGAAGGAATCGGCCAGGTACTGCGCGATCGGCGCCGCTTCAAGACCCACCGGCAACGAGACCAGGAATACGCCCGCCTGCCCGCACAGCGACTCCAGCACCCGCTCGAGATCATGCTTGACGGTGCAGCTCAGGCAACACTCCTCGAGCCCGAATGAGTCGGACTCGCCGAACGCCACCCCGCTCGCCTGCGGACGCACGATGTTGCGGATGATGTCGAGCCCCGACTCCACGGCACCATTAGGACGCACGTCATAGGAAATCGAACACACAGACGGGCATGAGTCGACAAGCGAGAACGCCACCGAGTCGGTGCTGAGCCGATCGGCGCCAGTAAGCAGCACCACGGGAGTGCTCCCCTCCGCGTTTCCCTGTGATTGCAATGTCGGATGAATCATGACAGCCTTTCTGATTTGATAATGGTTATCATTATGATATAGTCGCAGGCATGTCCAAAACATGTCAAATTCTGGGAACGCGCGCCGGGGTCGGCAACAGCGTCTCCCACTCGCACAGGAAAACACGCCGAACGTTCGCCCCGAACCTGCAATCCAAGCGGTATTGGGTGCCGTCCCTGCAGCGCCACGTCACCCTTACCGTGAGCGCCCGGGGCATAAAGACCATCGACCGCATCGGCATCGAGGCGGCCCTCGCGCGCATTCAGCGCAATCAGGAACTCAACTGACGCGCGCAAGACGCGATCCGCACTCCATACCCTGACACCCGATAGAAAGCACCAATCATGGCAAGCAAATCCGCCGCAGTACGTCCGGTCATCACTTTGCGATCCACCGCAGGCACCGGCTTCACCTACACCACCGCCAAGAATCGCCGCAACACACCGGATCGCCTCGAACTCATCAAGTTCGACCCGGTGGTCCGCAAACGGGTGCCGTTCCGGGAAACCCGCTGAGAAGGAGCCAGACATGGCCAAAACCAGTAAGATCAACCGGCAATTGCAGCGCGAACGCATGGTCGCCAAATACGCTGAACGCCGCGCCGAGTACAAGCGCGACAGCGTCAACCCGCATCTGAGTGCCGAAGAACGCGCCGAGGCGATGCGCAAACTGCAGGCACTTCCCCGCGACGCCAGTCCCACCCGCCTGCGCAACCGCGATTCCATCGACGGCCGCCCGCGTGCCTACAACCGCAAGTTTGGACTCTCGCGCATCAACCTGCGTGAGAAGGCGCACAAGGGCGAGCTGCCCGGCGTGGTGAAGTCCAGCTGGTGATTCACCGGCGCGGCCGCAATCCAATAACCATCAATCACAACCAAAGGTCCATAACCATGCAAGAAGGCATCCACCCCGAATACGGCCCCGTGGTCTTCTATGACCGCTCCGCCGACAAGTACTTCCTGACCAAATCCACACTGGTTTCCAAGGCCAACAGTCTGCCGACCATCGACTGGGAGGACGGCAACACCTACCCGCTCGTCAACGTGGAGGTGTCCAGTTACAGCCACCCGTTCTATACCGGCAAGAACGTGGTGCTCGACACCGCCGGCCAGGTGCAGAAGTTCAACGCCCGATACGGCAGGAAGTAGTCCGAACCCACCCCATCCGCAACAAGAAAGGAACGGATATGAAAGTCAAAGCATCAGTCCGCTCACTGGCTCGCAAAGACGGTTCCTATGTTGTCCGTCGGCGCGGCCACCTGTACGTGATCAACAAGAAGAATCCCCACTGGAAGGCAAGGCAAGGCTGATGGCACTTCCCAAATACAAGACGTCCCGAGCCAACACGCATTCTCGCCGAGCCAATTGGAAGGCCAAAGTACCCCAGTTGGCCACGGTCAGAACGCCCGAAGGCGAAGTGGCTCAGGTTCCGCAGAATCTGGCCGCCGCCGTACGAAAGGGGTATATGAAACCATAACCACCATCGATGGATTCCACATCCACCAAGTCTCGCAACAACATGACAGCGGCGGCTCCGCCCCGAATAGTCACGGCACGTGTTCTTCTCCTATTTCCTCCACATGCCGCCGTTCACGGGCGCGAACCGCCGCTACCATATCGACCGACCATCCGCATATATCCACACGCATTTTCGAGAGAAAAACATTAGGTAGAAAGTCAGAGCATGACTGATCCAAATACCAGCCAGCCCTCAACCAACCACTCCAAGAACCATCAGACCGACAGCCCGATTGGCGGCAGTGCATCCGATAGCACCGCGCGCAGCAGCAATGCATCCGCTGTCACAACCACCGTCTCCAAACGCAACACCATCATCGGCATTGTCGTCGCTTTCGTTATCGGCGCCGTACTAGGCGTCTTGATTCTCGGCGCATTCACCTTCCTCAAGCCAAACGGCTCGACTTCATCAACCGTAGGCAACACCACGAGCCCAGCCGCAGACGCCACCAATGACTCCTGCGACACCACCTTCACCGTGGTCGCCTCAGTCAACCAATGGGGATCCTTGGCCCAACAGCTCGGCGGCTCCTGCGCCACAGTGACTTCGCTCATCAACTCGACCTCCGCCGACCCACACGATTACGAGGCCACCGCATCCGACCTGGCCAAACTTGCCAAGGCGGACATCGTGGTGCTCAACGGCGCAGGCTATGACGGCTGGGCTGAGAAAGCACAGCTTGATACCAAGCGTCAGGCCGTTGTGAACGTGGGCGATCTCATGGGCATCACCGCCACCGAGGAGCACGAGCATGACCACGACCACGCCGACGGCGAGGAAGGACATCATCATCACCACGGTTCCACGAACCCGCACCTGTGGTTCAGCCCCGAAGCCGTGCTGAAAGCCGCCGAGGCCATCAACGCCGCCTATACGGACAAGGCCGGCGCGAGTTCCGCCACCGCCGCCACCGCTCAGCGTCACTTCAACGAGTGGAATGGCGAGTACGCCGACTTCGTGACCCTGGTGAACAAGGCCCGCTCCACCGACGTGCAGCGCCGCTATGTGGCCACCGAATCCATCATCAGCTATCTGCTGGAATACATCGGTGCAATCGACAAGACTCCCGCAACTTACACGAACGCGATGAACAGCGAAGCCGAGCCCTCCGCGGCGGACCTCAAGAACGCCATGGGCATCGTCTCCGGCAATGACGTGGACCTGCTCGTCGTCAATCCGCAGGAAATGAACGGCTTCGCCAAGAAACTCAACGATGCCGCGCAATCCAGCAACAAGACGATCATCTCCGTAACCGAACAGCTGCCGGAGAACCAGAAGACGCTGCTTGGCTGGCTCACGCTGATCGCCAACCAGGCTCTGGCCACCGACACCACCAACGGTTACTTCCTGACCCAGGACGTCAAGGACCGCAGCCTGTCCGACTACGAGGGCGAGTGGCAGTCCGTCTACCCGCTGCTCCAAGACGGCACACTCGACAAGGTGATGGAGGCCAAGGCCAAGAAGGGCGACATGACCGCAGCCGAATACACGAAGTACTACGACGCCGGCTATAAGACCGATGTGGAGAGGATCGCCATCAAGGGCGATCAGATGAGCTTCACCCGAGGCGGCAAGACGGCCACCGCCACCTATGAGTACAGCGGCTTCAAAATCCTCGACTACGCCAAGGGCAATCGCGGCGTGCGCTATCTGTTCACCGCCACCGGCGACGCGCCCGAAGGTGCACCGAAGATCGTGCAGTTCTCGGATCACGGCATCGCGCCAACCAAGGCCGCGCACTTCCACATCTTCATGGGCAATGATTCCCAAGAAGAGACCTTGAAGGAAATGGACAACTGGCCCACGTATTACCCGGCGTCCATGAGCAAGGAGGAAGTAGCCACCGAGATGCTGGCTCACTGATTCCTTCCCTGACCCGCGATGCCGCCTTCTGCCCCGGCAGATACCGGTATCGCACCATGCAATACGGGGATACTTGCGTATGCGCAGGTATCCCCGTTGCCATATTCATCCCGCCGCCAGCATTTGACCCTCAAAGTACATGCTCACACGAAGTACCAGATACCATCCGCATTTCATATGACAATAACTTTGTGTCTGCTGGAATCGCTCAAACGATTACCATTCCCAGCGGTGTAGCTGGTTTCACTTCTAACGGTTGCGGAGCTTGGGAAAAGCAATAATCCACCTTATTCATTTTTTTTTGTTATCCATGCCCGCGCATACACAATGTGCACAATCGCGCACATTCACTGTTTTTGCAGTGGCGTGGCATGACACATATTCCAAGATGACCGAATCCCACGATTTTCGTGCCATGCGAATGCATAAAGTCCGAAAATGCGTTGGCATGGCACAATTGAATGCCACGTCAGTGCGAATCAGACGATTTTACGTTCGTGTGCACACATGCAACACATCGCTCGCAGATCAGTTCAGGGTAACGTGTCGATGTTATCGCGCAGGTGCTCGATGAACCGTCTGGCCGCCAGTGGAAGCCTTTCGCGATCGGCGTAGGCGATGGCGATGGTGCGTTGCACGGGCGGGTCAGTGGGACGTAAGGCGAGTCTGTAGTTGGTGCTGGTACGGTGGAGGATGAGTTCGGCGAGGATGCTGAAACCCAATCCAGCCTCGACCATGGTCATAATCGAATAGTCGTCGTGGATGCGCAGCCGCACGTTCGGTTTAAGCCCAATTGACGTGAATGCCTCCAACGGCTCGGAATAGTGGCCTTCCTCCAGCAAGATCATGGGTTCCTTGGCGAGCTCGTCCAGCGGCACCCGATCGAGTGCGGCGAGTGGGTGGTCTTGTGGCAGGACGGCAAGCATGGCACCCCGTTTGATAGTGATGGTCTGTACGTCGCGCGCGGCGGCGGGGTTGATGAATCCGAAGTCGATGGTGCCGTTGTGGATCCATTCCTGGATGGTGGTGTAGTCACCTTGATGCAGGACGAACCGCACGTTCGGGTGGCGTTGCTGGAATCCACTGATGAGTCCGGGCAGCCAGTGGGCGGAGATGCTGGCGATGGTGCCCATACGTATCACGCCGGTATCGAGACCGAGGATCTCGTCGGTCCGTTCGCGGATACGCAGACCGTCTTCCACATAGCGCTCGATGAGTGGGTAGAGCTGCCGCCCCTCCTCGGTGAGCGTGCATCCGCCTCGCTGCCGGTTGAGCAGAGTGATGTCGAGTTCCTTCTCCAACGAGGCGATCATCTGGCTGACGGCCGACTGGCTGCATCGCAGTTCGTCGGCGGCCGCGGAGAAGCTACCGTATTCGACGATGCGCCGCAGGGCGAGATACCGGTTGTCCATGATTGTCCATCATAGACGATGCATAAGTATTGCTTATGCATCCATTAGCAGATTTGATTGTACTTATCGTATGCGCCCGTCATACGATGGCCGCCATCGGACACGTCCAGCGCAGTTGGATTGTTCGACCCATGCACGGGGACATCAATGAAGGAAAGGATCTCCCGATATGGCGTTGTTGCGTACGGCGTTCCGAGCCGCGTTACCGCCCACGCTGCCGATCGCCGCCGGCTTCCTGTTTTTCGGCGGATCCTACGGACTGCTTATGCATGCCAAGGGATTCCCGATCGTGTACCCGCTGGCCATGGGCTATGTCATCTTCGCCGGGTCGATGGAATTCGTCACCGTGAATTTGCTGCTGTCCCCGTTCGCCCCGTGGTCCGCGTTCCTGTTGGCGATCATGGTCAACGCACGTCATCTGTTCTATGGCCTGTCGATGCTGGACACATTCCGCGGCCTGGGCTGGAGAAAGCCGTATCTGATCTTCACGATGATCGATGAGACGTTCGCTATCGATTCCAGCATGCATATTCCGGCACTGGTCGACCGGGGATGGTTCATGGTGTTTGTCTCCGCCCTCTGCCGCTCCTACTGGTTCGGCGGCATAGCGTTGGGCTGGCTGGCCGGCGGCGTGCTGCCGTTCGACACCAAGGGCATCGAGTTCGTGCTCGCCGCCCTGTTCCTGTCGATTCTCCTTGAACAGTGGGATGACGACCGGAGCCGGAAGGAAGACGACGGCAGCCGCCCGCGCCCACACCTGGCGATCACGGATTTCATGGATTCGGCGCGGTCTCATGCGTCTGCGCTGGACGGGTTGTCGGTCTCCGCGATCTGTCTGGCGCTGTTCGGCCCGGACCGGTTCATGATTCCGTCCATGGCGCTGATGCTGGTGGCGTTCCTGATATTGCGTACGAGATTGGAAGCCGCGGACGACGAGCACGGCATCCGAACCGGGGAGGAACAATGATGACCATGACCACATGGCAGGCCGTTGTGACCATCGCGGCGGTCTCGTTGGGCACCATGCTCACCCGCTTCCTGCCGTTCACGCTGTTTCCCGATTCACGCCGACCGCCCAGAACCGTGACCTATCTCGGCAGGGTGCTGCCGCATGCGATGACCGGCCTGCTGGTGGTGTACGCGCTCAAGGACGTGTCATTGTTCTCCGGATTCCACGGGGCGCCCGAGGCGATCGCGGTCCTTGTCATCGTGCTACTGCATCGGTGGCGTCACAGCATGCTGGTGTCCGTCGCCGGCGGAACCATCGTGTACATGATGCTCGTCCAGCTGGTGTTCGTGTGACGGGCCTGCGGCCTTCCGCCTCGTTTTTTGGGAGGGAGATTCATGGCGACGGACATCCGACGGTAGACAACGAAAGCAATGGGAGATAGGTATGACTATGCGGCAGTATGTGGTGGATGCGTTCACGGGCAGGGTGTTCAAAGGTAATCCGGCGGCGGTATGCCTGCCGGAATCGTGGCCCTCTGACGAACTCATGGCGGACATCGCGATGGAGAACCGGTTCTCCGAGACCGCGTTCATCGTACGCGAGCCGTCGGGATGGCATCTGCGCTGGTTCACGCCCGGCGGCGAGATCGACTTGTGCGGGCACGCGACGCTCGCCTCCGCGTATGTGGTGCTGCGGTTCGTGGAACCGGACGCCGACGTGGTGCGGTTCCGCACGATGAGCGGCGTGCTGACCGTGACCCGGCGGCGGAGCGACGGGCGTGATGGCGACGACCAGGCCGGCGACGTGTTCACCATGGATTTCCCCGCCTTCGACCTGAAGCCCACCCCGGTCACCGACGTGATGGAGCAGGCGTTGGGCGCCCGTCCGGTTGAGGCGTGGCTCGGCCGCGACCTGCTGTGCGTGATGCCCGACGAGCGGACCGTGCGTAATCTCAATCCCGACCAGGGGCTGCTTAAGGGCCTGCCCGGTCTGCTGGCCAACGTCACGGCAGCCGGAGACGCGGGTTCGGGCTTCGACTGTGTATCCCGCTCGTTCGCGCCGAAACTCAACGTCCCCGAGGACCCGGTTTGCGGTTCCGGCCACTGCCATATCCTGCCGTACTGGAGCAAACGCCTCGGCAAGAACGCGCTCACCGCGTATCAGGCCTCGGCGCGCGGCGGCGTCATCCACGCCACGGTCGGCGACGGCCGCGTCAGCCTCGGCGGCGGCGCGGCGCTGTTCTCCATCGGCACCATCCTGCCCGACTGATGGCCGATATGACACTCGCCGCGTTGGCGGCGATGACGAGCTACCGCATTGACGCCAACCGGCACCGCTACATGACTGTATAACGCACCCACCGGCCACGACCGACGACTTTCAACCTCCCGGCCTTAACAAGCTTGGACAACTGGTAATACGCCTGATTGGCGTCGATGTGCAGCAGCTCCATGACATCCGCACGCGTGACGCCATGCTGTTCCGTAGCCAATTTCATGATGAGTTCCGGCCACCTCACACGGTCGATGTCCGTCTGACGCACGTATTCGATGGTCCTGCCCACACGCCCGTACACCTTGGATCCCAAGGTGTAGGCACGACGGGAGCCACTGCCGGAACCTTCGATCAAGCCCAACTCCGTAAGCTGACCGAGCATGGCGCGCAGACGCTGTTCGCTCATATCGAGCTCCCTGCGCATGGTCTCGAAGGTGCAACGCCTCTCGTTCTTGAGCATGTTGAGAATCAGCAGACCATTGACGGGCATCGTCTTACCCGTGCGCTCCTGCTCTTCGGCCAGCATCCGCACGAATTCGACGTCGGGCGCGCTACGCTGCAGATATACGGACACGTTGCGCTCGTTCGATGCCGTGTAATCGGGCAACGGGCGGCCGTAATGCAGCGATCCTTCGTAGATACGGTCGATGCCGCGTCCCGTACGCTCGGCCAGCCCCGTGCGCTTGAGCGCGTCCATCAGACAGGGGTTACGCCCGTGAGGCTCGGCGGTAAGCAGGTTGTGGATGTTGATGCCCTCCACGAATCCGCCGGGGTTGGCGATGGTCAGTCCGGCATCGTCCAATTGCACGCGCACACGCCCAAGTAGGGTGTAGTCACGATGGCCGAACGCGTTCACCAGCGCCTCACGGAACGCCCTATGGTCAAACTCCGGCACCATCGTGGAGAACAGCCCGACGGATAGCTCGACGCTCGGATTCCAAGGGGGAGAACATATCGTTGATCTGCTCGATGGTTTTCAACAGCGGCCCGCTGTAATCCTGATTGACCTTGATGTCCGTACCGGACATGACCTGGAAGGAAGCCCGATGGGTCGGAACGAAACGTTTCAACGATTCCTCCTTGCCCAACAGCAACAGTCCGGTCAGCGTCGGCATGGCTTTGCCGTCGACGGTCACCGTCAACTGCAGGGCTTGCTCCAGCTCCTCGTCAGTAAGCTCCAGCAGATTACGGTCACTGGACTGGTAAGTACCGATGATTCGGCGCAAGCGTTCACGTTCGAGGGGATCGAAGTCGTCGCGGGTCGCGTCCGGCACCGGCTGCGCCGAGAAATCCAAACGGCCCAAATCGGACAAGCGCGTCGCAATCTCATACGGATACATCGGCACGCTTTCCGGCGTGCTGTCCGCCTTCATACGACGACGCAACACCTTGCCCAATTTAGTGGAGACCACACTACGCGATTTCGGCACATCGATCTGCATCACCGGCACTTCCGAGGTCCCGACAATCTGAGTGCGAGCGGAGACCGGAGGAACCGTGCGATTGGCGATCATCGTCGCCAGGCCGACCGCATCCTGATGCTCCTTATTGAGTCCGGTCGGGGTGCCATCATCCTCGACGCCCAGATATACCGTGCCGCCATCCGAGTTCGCCAGCGCCACAACCGCATCAAGCAGGTCATCATCAGGCAGGCGCTTCAGATCGCTCTTGAATTCCAACGACAACGTCTCTTTGCCGTATTCATGCGCCATAGCGAGCTCCAATCCGCCAAAATGTTCTCGATACGCTGAATACACTGAATTCAGTGTTGAATAACTGAATTCAGTGTATTCAGCGTAGAATTCAGCGAAAGCGATGCCGCAACACGGCCATCGGCGCAGCGAGTTTGCGCGCATCCCACGCCCTGCAGCACCGTAAAAGCCCGTCACGATACGCCGTGGACGTGGTAACGGAGGTGGCGAGGCGAGCGCATGAATCCCGCAAACCCCAAGCGGCAGTAAGGTGGAACCGCCCTGAAGGTTGAGGTCTCGTATCCTTCGCTATCAGGGTTTTCAGAGATTTCTGAAAACCTTTTTTGTTGCCAAAATAGCGGATTTCGGGTTATAGGCCGAATTGTGTGTTTGGTGGTCTGGTCGTTCGGCGGCCATTGGACTCGGTGGCGGAAGTCGGTCCGGCTGATGCTTATGCGGGTTCTTTCGGGCATTATGCCTGTCGTTGGTGTGCCACGGTAGCGGATTTAAGGTGATTCTGGGCTACCGTGGCAAGCGTCGTGATGGTGGGGAAATCCCGTCATTTCGAGAATGGCGGAATTCTGCGGTTTTGCGAGGGCGCATGTTGTCCCGGTTCGCGCAGTAACCGCTTACCCTCCCTGCCGTGGCAAAAATGCGTGCCACGGCAGCGGTTTTTCGTCGATTTTCCTCTACCGTGGCGCAAAAGAAGCATGACGGTCCCATGTAACGGTTTTTGGCTTATGCCATACGGAAGCAGGAGTCGGATGCTGAGCGTCCTGAGCCGGCTCTCGCGAGGCTTGCGTTCGATCGGCGGCCGGAATCACGCTTCTTCCGGCGTCATCCGCGCGATCGGCGTGAGCAGCTTCGTGCCGGACCGACTTGCCGACATGGCCACGTTCAACGAGATCGCGCCGATGGTCGACCAGGTCGAAACCAACCCGTTCAACCATCAGATCAAAGCGCACGAGACCATGGCCAAGTACGGCGTGGCGCAGGAGGCGTGGGCGCCGTTCAGCGAAGGCCGGTCCGGCATGTTCTCGCAGCCCACGCTCACGGCGATCGGCGAGCGCTACGGCAAGTCGGCCGCCCAGGTCATCCTACGCTGGCTCACGCAGCGCGACATCATCGCCCTGCCGAAGTCCACGCACAGGGAGCGCATGAAGCAGAACATCGACATCTTCGATTTCACGCTCACGGACGACGAAATGACTGACATCGCGGCGCTCGACACCGGCACCAGCCTGTTCTTCGACCACGGCACCCCGAGGCCATCGAACTCATGGCGAGACTGCTCAAGGAACGCGTCGGACGTGAGTAGCGGAACGGCCGTGGCCGTCCGACAGTCATGCTGGTCGCAGGGCATCGAGGCCCACATTCTGGGCATGCGCCGCATACGGCCTTCGGCACGCCGTTGGGCATGCTGGTGTTCGGACCGCTGGCCGACATGATCGATGTGCGGCTCATCTTCATCATCGGTGGCGCTCTTACCATCCCGCTGGGATGCTGGCTGGGTCATGTCGGCGCCGTCACGCCGCGGGCGGATGCGGCGGGGCAGAACGGCCGGTGACGCGGACCGGTGACGTCGACTCGGTAGCGTGATGGCCGGAGACCGTCGCACTATTTGGGCAGTGCGTGCTCCTTGCCGTTCCGGCCAACGGCAGGGAGCACGCGTCAAGCGTTGAAACCGTGACAAGGCGGTTCGCCGCACGTGGTTTATGGGGCGCGGATGCCGCGTTGTATCCTGGTGAGTCATGGAGGCAGCGGAACAGCCAAGAATCATCAATGTCGTTGGCGCGGCGATCGTGCGCGACGGGACGGTGTTGTGCGCACGGCGCGGTCCGAGCAAGTCGCTCGCTGGTTATTGGGAATTTCCCGGCGGCAAGATCGAGCCGCATGAGACAGCGCGGCAGGCGTTGCATCGTGAGATCGAAGAGGAGCTGTTGTGCGAGGTCGACGTGGCCGATGAAGTATGCACCAGCGAATACGCGTACGACTTCGGCACGGTGCGATTGACGACGTTCATCTGTCACCTCATCTCCGGCACGCCTCGGCTCACCGAACATACGGATATCCGATGGATGGAACCGGACGAGATGCCGCGATTGGATTGGGCGCCGGTCGATAGGGAAGCAGTTGGTATTATCGCGAAGAAACGGCAGTTGCTGGTGCGCTAAATGGTTGGTCGGAGTTGATGTGTTGGGTGTGTCACCCCCTCAGTCAGCTTTGCCGACAGCTCCCCCTTCAGGGGGAGCAGAGCATTAAGCCTTCACACCAGTCCGAAGCAGTACCGGTCCCGTAACTCATCGGAGAGCCAACGGGGCGCAGCACAAGATCTCATAGTCAGGAGCGGAATATCATGGCAGACACAGTCCAGAACGTCCCAAACACGAACCGGCAATCCCGCCTTCCGCTCGCACAGCAGAACCCGTACGATGACGCGACGTATTCGGTCCTCGAAAGCGCCATCGCCGGCTTCATCGAGCCGCGTGAGAACGCCGCCGACGACTACAAGCCGACGCTGATCTCCAACCGTCCCGGCGGCCTGACCATGCACGACCAGATCAGTGACGCACTCGCGAACAGCGAATCCTTCGACATCTCCGTCGCGTTCGTCTCGACCGGCGCGGTACTGAGCCTGTTCGAGGATTTCCGCAGCCATCATGCCAATGCCGTGGCCGATACCGAATCCGGCGATGGTAGCGCGTCCACTACTTCCGCATCGCACGTCAGCCGTCTGATCACCTCCACCAAGAACCACTTCAACGACCCGCAAGCCTTCTGGGAGCTGCTGCACCTGCAGCGAACCGCCGGCGTGGATGTGCGCGTATGGGAAGGCGCCGACGACGGTTCCGCCGCGATATCGCAGGGCCAAGGCCAGCCGTTCCACCCGAAAGGCTATGTGTTCGCCCGCCGCATGCACAACGGCACTCCGTACTATGAACTGTTCGTTGGCAGTTCGAACCTCACCGGAGCCGCGCTGAACACGCAGCGCGAGTGGAATCTGAAAGTGTCGTCCCTCGCCGATGGCGAGCTGGTCCGGCAGATCCGCGAGGAGATCGACTCGCAGGTGGCCGATTCGGTGCCGCTTACCGAGGAGTGGATCGAACGTTACGAGGAGGACTTCAAGAAATACGCGCCGCCGCGCCGCGACATCCTCAAATCCCTCGAAAGCCGTGACATCCAACCGAACGCCATGCAGCGCGAGGCCTTGGCGAACCTGAAGAAACTGCGCGATCAGGGCGAGCATCGCGCGATCATCGTATCCGCCACGGGCACCGGCAAAACGTACCTGTCCGCGTTCGACGTGCGCGCATGCCGTCCGAAACGCATGCTGTACGTCGCCCAGCAGCAGATGATCCTCAAGGCGGCGATGAAGTCCTATCAGAAGGTGCTCGGTTGCGACGAGTCGGAGCTGGGACTGTATTCGGGCACCAGCAAACAGCAGGATCGCAGGTACGTGTTCGCTACCGTGCAAACGCTTAGCAAAGACAATGCGTTGGAGCAGTTCGCGTCCGACGAATTCGATTATGTGTTGGTCGACGAAGTGCATCATGCGGGAGCCAACAGCTATCAACGTGTCATCGACCATTTCAAGGACGCCGATTTCATGCTCGGCATGACCGCCACCCCGGAACGTACCGACGGCATCAACATCTTCGAGCTGTTCGGCCACAACATCGCCTACGAAATCCGCCTGCAGAAGGCGCTGGACGAGAACATGCTCTGCTCGTTCCACTACTACGGCGTCGCGGAATATCTCGGGTCCGACGACGATCCAAACCAGAGCGCGCACCGTCTCGACATCGCGCACGGTCTCGATACGGAACAGTCGGCGCAACTCAAATACGAGATCGGCCAACTCGCCACCAAGCAGCGCGTGCGCTACATCATCGACAAACTGCAGGAATACGGCCAGTTCAACCTGCCCGTTACCGGACTGGTGTTCTGCAGCCGGCAGGACGAGGCGCACGAACTGTCGCGACTGTTCAATCAGCAGTGGAACCAGCAGGCGGAACGCCTTTATCGTACCGCGGCCGTGACCAGTAAGGATGCCGACGGCAAGCCGATATCGCCCGAACGGCGCGACGAATACGTGCGGCGACTGACGGATGGCGAACTCGACTATCTGTTCACCGTCGACCTGTTCAACGAGGGCGTCGATATTCCCGCGGTCAACCAGATCGTGATGCTGCGCAGCACCGAGTCGAGCATCGTCTTCACCCAGCAGCTGGGCCGCGGACTGCGCAAGTTCCCGCATAAGGACAGCGTTGTCGTCATCGATTTCATCGGCAACTACAACAACAATTACCTCATTCCCGTCGCCTTGTACGGCAACACCGGTGACCGCGACCGGGCGCGACGCAACCTGCAACGCAAGTCGATCGGCCTGTCGTCGATCAGCTTCGACCCGATCGCCAAGGAACGTGTGCTGAAGTCGCTGGACACCGCGGACTGGTCCGAAATGAAGAAACTGTCCGAACAGTACCGTCAGGTGCGCTACGAACTCGGGAGAATCCCGATGCTCATGGACATCTACGACTACGATCCTTCGCTGCCGTACACGCTGGCCGCGAAACGCAACAACTATCTCGATTTCGTGCGTTCGCGCGAGAACAGCCTCGGCGGCGGCAAACGCAGGGAACGGTCGTTTGCGGATCAGTTGGAACCGGTGAGCGACGTCGAAGATGCGATCCTCAAGATGGCGACGGAACTGCTGCTGCCGGGGATTCGACCGCATGAGTTGGTGATTCTTGATCGGCTGTGCCGGTTTACGGACGAACGGCCGGGCGATGACGATGCTGTTGTTGCGGCGGCCGGCGCGGGGTGGGTGCGGCCGTCCGTATCGTTGAGCCGCAGTTCGCTGATCGCTGCCATCCGAACCGAGTTTCCACAGGCCGATCTGTCCGATGATCAATTCGACTCCGCGATCAGCGTGCTCGACTATTCGTACTTCACCAAGCCGAATCGCAAGCGGTTCGGCGAGCAGCCGCTGATCGAGACGATCGGTGTCGGTACGGAAAGCGGCGAACTGTCGTATCGTCTCAGTGATGCGTTCGCGGCGCTGCTCGCGGCGAACCGCACGTTCCGCATCTTCTTCGCGGACACGTTGCGCACGGGACTCGCCAACTGCCGCGACCTGTTCCGCGAAGCTCAGGCGAACCAACGCACGTTCGATCGCGCGTTCCTGTACGAACGCAAGTATTCGATGGCGGACGTCATGCGCCTGTGCGGATGGAAGAAGGAGAACACGCCGCAGAACGTGGGCGGATATCTGCTGGACAAGGACACCAACACGATGCCCATTTTCGTGAAGTATGCGGCCAGCCAGTACGAGGACGAATTCCTGAACGCGCAGGAGATGAGGTACTTCAGCAAGAACGGGCGCACGCCGCAGTCGCCGGAATTCCAGTGGGTGCGCGACGATTTTGGCGCGGGCGCTTCGGCGGTGGGTGATGCCGATGCCTGGCAGCGCACGCATTTCGTGCCGCTGTTCGTCATGCGCAAGGCGGAGGAGGCCGACGGCAAGTACTACTACGTCGGCCATGTCGCTGCGTTCGATCATCCGACGCTTACCACCAAGCCGAACGCCGCCGGCGACGGCACGGTCAAGGTGACGCTGTCCACGTTGCGTCTGGCCAAGCCGCTCGACCCGGAACTCTACCGCCACCTGACCAGCTGAACGGTGGGATCGATCGTTGCCCGCCCCATACGTTGCGCGTCCGTGTATCTCGTGGTATAGTATTCGCCGCTATGAAGCGATAATTCAGGTTTCTTTTCCACGCGATTGAGGGCCTCGGGGCCGTTCCCCGGGAGTAGTGCGCCCTCATGCAGGAAAGGAAACCATATGAACATATCGGCGCTCGCCGAACGAATCCAGTCCATCCGCACCACCGACGTCACCGATACGGGTGCCGGTCTCATCGTCCGCGACTCGCGTACGCCGTATCTCAAACTCTACATTCACCCGGCCGGGGTGTTCCGCTCGCGTTGGGAGTACCCGCAGCCGAACCGGCGCGGTCGCATCCCCGGGCTGACCGACGCCGATCTCGCGACGGTCGCCGAGATTCCGCGGCGCACGATCGATCTCGGCATGTTCCGACTGCCGGATGACCTGGACGCGGCGACGGAGATGATTCGGCGTCACCTTGACCGGCAGGCGTTTCAGATCGCGCCTCACCGGCTGCATCACCCGATGCCGCGACGAAAGGTGATGGAAGCCTACCGCGACCTGACCGACGATCTGATGGACAGGAAGAAGGCGGACCGCGAGCGGCGGATTCGGGAACAGCGGGCGGTGCAGGCTCGGGGCGGGCGGAAGATCGCGCCGGAGTCCGACCGCGAGCCGAGTGCGGACGAGCTGGAACGGGCGGCGCGGGCCGCTCGGGACGAGCGGGATCGGGATGTGCGGATCGCCCGCAACCGGGCGGCGATCGCGAACGCGTTGGCGACGGCGGACGGGCCGAGCCTGATCGCCGCGTTCGTGATCGATGAGCTGGACCTGATCACGGGCAACACGGCGGTGTTTCACGTGGAACAGCGGGTTGATTACGGCAGCCACGATCGCTCGCTGATCAAGGAGGCGGCGGTGCGGCTGTCGTCGACGCGCGTCGCGTTGACGACCGAAAACCGCGAACGGCTGGAGATGGTGCTGGATACGCTGCTCGATCTGGTCAACCGTGTGCCGGATCGTGTGCTTGCCGCGAAGCACATGTCACGCCGGGCTTACGCGCCGGCGCTTGCGCTGATCGCGTGGTGGTTGAAGCGGTCGGCGTGACGCCGGCCGGCCGGGTGAGCGGCAGCCGGGATCGCTTGGCTGCCGCTCACCCAGACCAAGCGGTGAGGTGGTTGCAAACCCCGGATCGAACGTGATTGGAAAACGCCACGCGGAAGCCGATTTGCGTCTGACGCAAAATCGTGTATATTAGTCACTCGCTGCGTGAAACACCGTGGCGACTGACCAACGCCCCTGTAGCTCAGTTGGTTAGAGCAGCTGACTCTTAATCAGCGTGTCCAGGGTTCGAATCCCTGCGGGGGCACAGTCAAGGCCGGAACCGAAAGGTTCCGGCCTTTCTTCGTTTCGGGCGCTTCATGCGCGCCGGGCCATCCCGCGTACGCATGCTGGGCGCCGCGTCCGTCCGGCCCGCACGAGCCGCTACCATGAACCGCATGACGAACGAACTGGCACGGCAGACGGTGAACGAATTCGGATTCGAGGCGGACGCGACGCGCGAGCAGGCGCTGGCGGCGCTGCTCGAACAGATCATGGGCGCATACTCGGTAAGCGACGACGAAGGTCCGCTGGCCGATGCGATCGAACGGTTCCTGCGTCGCCAGCCGCATCTGACCGTGCGTCGTCACGGCGATACGGTGGTGGCGAGCACCGATTTCGGCAAGGCCCGGCGCGTGATCCTGGCCGGACATATCGACACGGTGCCGGTGATCGACAACTTCCCGCCGCGCTGGCTCGACCCCGGCGATCCGCTGATTCGCGAGGACGTGGCCTCCGCGCATCCGGGGGAGCGCGTGCTGTGGGGCCGCGGCGCGACCGACATGAAGGCGTCGGATGCGGTGATGCTGTATCTGGCCGCCGCGCTGAACGGGATCCCCGCCGACAAGGGCGGCATCGACCCGAATTATGACCTGACCTACGTGTTCTACGACCATGAGGAGGTCGCGGCCGAGAAGAACGGCCTGCGCAAGGTCGTCGAATCGCATCCGGATTGGATCACCGGCGACTTCGCGATCATCGGCGAGCCGACCGACTGCGGCATCGAAGGCGGCTGCAACGGCACGATCCGCTTCGACGTGATCACGCACGGCGTGGCCGCGCATTCCGCCCGCGCGTGGATGGGTGTCAACGCGATCCACAAGGCGGCCGACATCCTGAACCGTCTGGCCGCGTACGAGCCGGCCGACGTGGAGGTTGACGGACTGGTCTACCGCGAAGGCGTCAACGCCACGCTGATCTCGGGCGGCAAGGGCACGAACGTGATCCCCGACGAATGCCGCGTGCACGTCAACTACCGGTTCGCGCCCGACAAGACGATCGCCGAAGCCAAGGCACTCATGATGGGCGCGGATTGCGGCGCCGAACTCGGCAACGGCGAGCATGAGGCGACCGGCGGCATGTTCGCCGGCTTCGGCATCGAAATGAAGGACGAGTCGCCGAGCGCCCGCCCCGGCATGGACTCGCCGCTGGCGGTCTCCTTGGCGCGGCTGGTCAAGGATCGCACCGGACGCGAGCCGCTCGCCAAGCTCGGCTGGACCGATGTGGCCCGCTTCGCGATCCTCGGCATCCCCGCCGTGAACCTCGGCGCGGGCAGTCCGCTGCTCGCCCACAAGCACGACGAGCAGCTCCCCGAATCCGAACTCGCCCTTCTCACCGACATTTTGGGGGAATGGCTGACGCGTTAAGCGCGAAGCCCGGTGGGCTTCGCGTAGCGTCAGTCTGAGCGAGCCGATAGGCGAGCGAAGGTGGGATTGAGTCTCGCCGTAGGCGAGTCCGTAATTGCAGGGCCGGAGGAGACGCGTTAAGCGCGAAGCCCGGTGGGCTTCGCGTAGCGTCAGTCTGAGCGAGCCGATAGGCGAGCGAAGGTAATGCTGGGTCCGAGCGTAGCGAGGTCCGTTGTTGCGGAGCCGGAGGCGACGCGCGCACTGTCGCATGATTCCGCCGGTGTTCACCGTGTGTCAATTTTTGTGTCATACTTAGGGATGGCGGTTCTGCAAGCCGCCGAGCATCCGATGGCGTCGATCCCCTCGCGTGGTTCTTTCCGCGGGGCCGGTGTCCGCCGTCGCAGCATTGACTT
This sequence comes from Bifidobacterium aerophilum, assembly GCF_010667685.1. Lineage (GTDB taxonomy): Bacteria > Actinomycetota > Actinomycetes > Actinomycetales > Bifidobacteriaceae > Bifidobacterium > Bifidobacterium aerophilum. Next base: position 119,553 of record NZ_WHZW01000006.1, read on the forward strand.
TTTGACCGGTGCTTCATATGGGCGCAACAGATGCGCGGCCGCGGTGAGAGCGCGGTGTGACGACCGTATGGGGCTTGACATAGGCGCCGTGATTGCAGCACGTCGCGAGGAGCATCGTGCCCAGTGTGAATCATGAGGGCCTCGGCGAAGCCGAAGCCGCAGCATCCCAGCATGCAACCGACCAGACCGCATCCAATACCTCCGATACGACTCAGCCGGCGTCGTCCCCGTCGGTGTCGTCCGGCTCGTCCGTGTCGTCCAATCCCGCCCCGCGTCGCCGTCGTGGCGGCCGTCGCGTGGTGCGTGGCGCAGGTGCGGCCGGCGCCGCGCTGGAACTGACCGTGCAGGAGCACGCCGCGCCGCTGTTCGAGGAGCCGAAGGTCGCCGACGTCGAGGCCGCAGCGCAGTCCCGTGCCGAGGACGAGCGGTCGTCCGACAGGACCTCCGCGTCCGATACCGTGCGGCGTCCGTCCCGTCGTCGTGTCGTCTCGCAGGACGACGAAGCCGATCACGATGACCGTCGTGACGAACACGGCGGTCACGACGACGACCGCGACGATGCCGCCGGCTCGCGCCGTACCCGTACCCGCCGTCGTCGTGCCGCGTTCGACGACGCGGACGACGTGCGCGACGACGAACCGCGGTCCGGCCGTTCGCGCCGCCGCGGTCCGGCCTCTGACTATGAGCCGTTCAACGTCGGCGACGATCGTGCCGATGATGACGCGCCGCGTCGCCGGCGTTCGCGTGCGACGGACGATGCCGGCGACGATCGCGCGTTCGATGCGCTTGACCTGTTGCCGTCCGGTCGCGGATCGGCGTCGCGCGGATCGCGGCCGATGACGTCGCTGCTGTTCCAGGAGCCGGTGCTGCCGGCGATCACCGACCGTCGTGACGACCGTTTCGACGATGCCGACGACCATCAGGGTCGCGAGTCGGACCGTCGCTCCCGTGACGATCGGGATGACGCCTCCCGCGGTGACGAGACCCGTCATGATGACGAGCAGGCCGGTCGTTCGCGTCGTTCGCGCCGTCGCCGCGCGACCTCGACCGATCTGACCGTCGTGACCGATGCGGCCGGAAACGCCAACGTCGCGCCCGCCGGACAGGATCGTGACGCATCCGACGAGACGGCCGCCGAGGAATCGTCCTCGTCGGGCCGTTCGCGTCGTTCGCGCCGCCTGAACGCGCAGGAACGTCGTGCCGCCGCCGAAGTGGAGCAGATCGAGGAGGACCTCGAGTTCGACGACATCACGTATGCGCCGATCACCGAAGAGGACCTGTCGGAAGGCCCGACCCGTTCGCGTCGTCGCCGTCGCCGCGGCAGCCGTGGCGAGGACCGTGACACTGAGCGCGAGAACGCCGCCGACGAGACGACCTCCCAGAACCAGCATGCGGACGAGAACGAGTCCGAGGACGAGGGTGCGTCGCGTCGCCGTCGCGACGACGAGGAATCCGAGGATTCCACCGTCACGCGTCGCCGTCGCCGTCGCCGTTCCAAGTCCGGCGACGAGGCGATGGAGGAACTGGCTCCGCGCCGTTCTCGCAAGCAGCAGTACATCGACGAGATCACCGACATCGAAGGCTCGACCCGACTCGAGGCGAAGAAGCAGCGTCGCCGCGACAACCGCCGCGAGCGTTCCCGCCAGGCCACGATCCTCGAGCAGGACTTCCTCGCGCGCCGCGAGAACGTCGAACGTCTCATGGTCGTGCGCGAGCGCGGCCGCCACACGCAGATCTCGGTGATCGAGGACAACGTGCTCGTCGAGCATTACGTGTCCGACATCCAGGAGGTCGCCACCGTCGGAAACGTGTATCTCGGCCGCGTGCAGAACGTGCTGCCGAGCATGGAGGCCGCGTTCGTCGACATCGGCCAGGCGCGCAACGGCGTGCTGTACGCAGGCGAGGTCAACTGGGACGCGGCGCGTCTCGACGGCCAGCCGCGGCGCATCGAGCTTGCGTTCAAGTCCGGCGATCCGGTGCTCGTTCAGGTCACCAAGGATCCGATCGGCCACAAGGGCGCGCGTCTGACCTCGCAGGTCACGCTCGCCGGCCGCTTCCTCGTGCTTGTGCCGTCCGGCGGCATGACCGGCGTGAGCCGCAAGCTGTCCGACCGCGAGCGCAGCCGTCTGAAGAACATCGTGTCGAAGATCGCGCCGAAGGACATGGGCGTGATCATCCGCACGGCCGCCGAAGGCGCGTCCGAGGAGGCGATCGTCAAGGATCTCGAAAGCCTCGTGCGCCAGTGGGAACGCATCAACGCCAAGCGCGAGGAGTTCCTGCACGGCCGTCGCCCCAAGCTCCTGCAGGGCGAGCCGGACGTGGCGATCCGCGTGGTGCGCGACATCTTCAACGACGACTTCAAGCAGATGATCGTCGAGGGCGACAAGGTGTACGAGCGCATCGAGGAATACCTCGAGACGATGGCCCCGGACCTGCGCGACAAGCTCGTCAAGTGGGATCCGGCCGAGCACGAAGGCAAGGACGTGTTCGACAAGTGGCAGATCGATTCTCAGCTGCGCAAGGGCATGGAACGTCAGGTGTACCTGCCGTCCGGCGGTTCGATCGTCATCGACCGTACCGAGGCCATGACCACGATCGACGTGAACACCGGCCGTTTCATCGGCAAGGGCAAGTCGCTTGAGGAGACCGTGACCCGGTGCAACCTTGAGGCGGCCGAGGAGATCGCGCGCCAGCTGCGCCTGCGCGACATCGGCGGCATGGTGATGATCGACTTCGTTGACATGGTCATGCCGGCGAACCGCGACCTCGTGCTGCGCCGTCTCGTCGAATGCCTGGCGCGCGACCGCACCAAGCACCAGGTGGCGGAGGTCACCTCGCTCGGACTCGTGCAGATGACGCGCAAGCGCATAGGCCAGGGCCTCGTCGAGGCGTTCTCCGAGGAATGCCCGACCTGCAAGGGCCGCGGCTTCATCCTGCACGACGAGCCGACCGTGAACGCCGACTACGACGATCCGTACGCCCTGAAGGGCGGCGACCCGTTCATCAAGACGAACAAGCACGGCCGTGGCACTGACGTGCAGGTCCCGCAGGGATCCTCGCCGGACGTCAAGGCCAAGCTCGCCGCGATCGCCGCGGCCGCCGTCGCCGCGAACAACGGTGACGGCGAGGAGTAGTCCCGGACGATAACCGAAGATGAACGGATAACGCCCCCGGGCGTGTCGTACTTGACACGCCCGGGATCCGACTTGCGTTAGTACAGGGGTCGGTGTACGTTAGATAGTCGGTGTCTGACCAGCGGCTTGCGTGCGTCAGGCAAGTAGCTTTATAACACCATAGCAAGGAAACAGAGCATGTACGCGATTGTGAAGGCCGGTGGCCATCAGGAAAAGGTCGAGGTCGGTGACGTGATCCTCGTGAACCGTCTCGACGCCAAGAAGGGCGATACCGTGGAGTTCCCGGTTGCCCTCGTTGTCGACGGTGCCAAGGTCACCCTGGCCGCCGCTGATCTGGCGAAGGTGTCCGCCAAGGCTGAGGTTGTTGACGATGAGGCCAAGGGCCCCAAGATCAACATCATGAAGTACAAGAACAAGACCGGCGTTGCCCGTCGCAAGGGTCACCGCCAGAAGCTGACCGCCGTCAAGATCACGGCGATCGCCTGACATCAGGCTTTGGGCTTAGGACCGAAAGGAACAGATCATGGCACACAAGAAGGGCGCGTCCAGCTCGCGCAACGGTCGCGATTCTAACGCGCAATACCTCGGCGTGAAGAAGTTCGGCGGCGAAGCCGTCGTGGCCGGCAACATCATCATCCGCCAGCGTGGCACCAAGTTCCACCCGGGCGAGAACGTCGGCATGGGCAAGGATCACACCCTGTTCGCCCTCATCGACGGCAGCGTGAAGTTCGGCGTCCGTCGTGACCGCAAGGTCGTCGACGTCATCGCCGCCTGAGACCTGCGTATCAAGCGTTAAAGCCGCGCCCCATCGGACGCGGCTTTTTCTATACCCTCCCACGTAAGGTAAACATATGAGTGATTTTGTGGATCGCGTGACCGTCCACGTCAAGGGCGGCGACGGCGGCAACGGTTCCGCCGGCATCAAGCGCGAGAAGTACAAGCCGCTGGCCGGCCCGAACGGCGGCAACGGCGGCGACGGCGGATCGGTCGTGTTCGAGGCGACCCGCAACGCGAACAGCCTGCTCGACTACCGTTTCGTGCCGCATCGCGCGGCCGGCAACGGCACGATGGGCTTGGGCGACACCAAGGACGGTTCCAAGGGATCCGACCTGATCCTGCCCGTGCCGGTCGGCACGGTGATCTTCGAGGCCAAGGGCCCCGCCGGCAAACCCAAGCATCCCGGCGAGCAGCTTGCCGATCTGCGTCATGAGGGCGATCGTTTCGTGGCCGCATACGGTGGCGCGGGCGGCCTCGGCAACGCCGCGCTGGCCAATCGTACCCGTCGCGCCCCGGGTTTCGCGCTGCTCGGCGAACTGGGCGAGGAACGCGACGTGATTCTCGAGCTCAAGTCGATCGCGGACGTCGCGCTGGTGGGCTTCCCGTCGGCCGGCAAGTCCAGTCTGGTCGCCGCGATGAGTTCGGCCAAGCCGAAGATCGCCGATTACCCGTTCACTACGCTCGTGCCGAACCTCGGCGTCGTGATGGCCGGTGACTCACGCTACACGATCGCCGACGTGCCGGGCCTGATCCCGGGCGCATCCGAAGGCAAGGGCCTCGGCCTTGAGTTCCTGCGCCACATCGAACGCACGGAGATCATCGCGCATGTGATCGATTGCGCCACGCTCGAGCCGAACCGCGACCCGATGGCAGACTACGAGGCGCTTGAGCACGAGCTGGCCGAGTATGCCGACAAGCTCGAACTGCCGCTGGGCGCGATCCCGATCCCGGACCGCCCGCGCATCATCATCCTCAACAAGATCGACGTGCCTGAAGCCAAGGAGCTGGCCGATTTCGTGCGCCCGGACTTCGAGAAGCTCGGCATGAAGGTCTTCGAGATCTCCACTGCCTCGCACGCCGGACTCAAGGAGCTGGGCTTCGCGCTGGCTTCGCTGGTCGCCGACATGCGTGCCGAGGTCGCCAAGCGCGAAGAGGCCGAGGAAGAGGCCCGCGTGGTCATCAAGCCGCTCGAACAGGGTGGCCGTCGCCGTCGCCGCGCCGACGAGGGCGGCAATGCGCTCGACTTCACCGTGGAACGCCGCGAGAACGCGGACGGTTCGCAGTTCTGGTTCGAGGTGCGCGGCACCAAGCCGGAACGCTGGGTCATGCAGACGAACTTCGACAACGACGAGGCCGTGGGCTATCTGGCCGACCGTCTGGCCAAGCTGGGCGTCGAGGACGAGTTGCGCCGCCAGGGCGCGAGGCCGGGCGACGAGGTGCGCATCGGCCGCGGCGCCCGTGCGGTCGAGTTCGATTGGGATCCGTCGATCGCCGCCGGCGCCGAGATGCTGGATGGCGCCCAGCTGGGCGCGCGCGGCAAGGATCTGCGACTGGAGACCGAGGAGCCGGGAGGCCGTCGTCGCACGAACTCCGAACGTCGTCGCCAGTATCACGAGATGATGGACGCCCGCGCCGCCGTGCGCGAGGCGATGGCGGCGGAACGCGCCGCCGGCCACTGGGCCGACCCGTCCATCGACGACGACCGTCACGACGAGACCAGCCTGTTCGGTCGCGGCGAGGACGCGGAGTAGGCCATGCTTACGGAAGCGGACGTGCGGCGTGCGATCGCCGGCGCGCAGACCGTCGTCGTCAAGGTCGGCTCGAGCTCGCTGACCAAGCCGTCCGGCCATCTTGACACGGCCAAGCTGAATGCGCTGGTGGCGGCGCTGTCAAGCGCCGCGCTGATGGGCGCGCGCGTCGTGCTGGTGTCCTCCGGTGCGATCGCGGCCGGCTTCGGCCCGCTCGGCTTCGACTCCCGTCCGACCGACGTCGCCACGCAACAGGCCACCGCGGCCGTCGGACAGGGTCTGCTCATGGCCCAGTACGAGGCTTCGTTCGGCAGGTTCGGCGTGCGTGTCGGGCAGATCCTCATCACCGCCGAGGACACGATCAGGCCGCAACAGTACCGCAACGTGCAGCGCACGCTTGGCCGACTGCTCGATCTCGGCGTCGTGCCGATCGTCAACGAGAACGATTCGCTGGCGAGCAACGAGATCCGTTTCGGCGACAACGACCGGCTGTCCGCGCTGGTGGCGAATCTCGTGCGGGCCGACGCGCTGGTGCTGCTGACGGACGTGGACGCGCTGTATACCGCACCGCCGTCCGAGCCGGGCGCGCGGCGCATCGCGTTCGTGCCCGACGTGGTCGCGGCGTTGGACGACGTGACGGTGACCGGTCCGACCTCGGGCGTGGGCACCGGTGGCATGGTCACCAAGCTGGAGGCGGCGCGCGTGGCCGCGGTGTCGGGCATTCCCGCCGTATTGACGAGCGCGGTGAACGCCGGTCCGGCGCTGATGGGCGACCCGGTGGGCACCGCGTTCGCGCCGGTCAAGCAGCGCGGGTCATCGCGCCGGCTGTGGATCGGGTTCGCCGCGAATCCGCGCGGCACGCTGGTGGCCGATGCGGGCGCCGCCTCGGCGGTGCGCGGCGGGCGCGCGAGTCTGCTATCCGCGGGCGTGCTCGAGGTGCATGGCGATTTCTCTGCCGGCGATCCGGTGTGGATCGACGACGAGGTGGGCACGCATCTGGCAAAGGGCCTGTCCGGTTTCGATTCCGAAGAAATCCCGCAGATGCTCGGCCGTACCACCGTCCAGCTCAGGCGCTTCCTCGGCGAGGAATACGCCCATCCGCTCGTTCACCGCGACAACCTCGTGCTGGTGTAGGCGGGGCGGTTCGCTGGTTTCTTCGGGATTCCGCCCCGCTCAGCATGCCTTGAGCGGGGCGGAATCCCGAAAGCGTGATGGTGTTGCCCCGCTAAACCGCCTCGTAGCGGGGCAACTTGCCGAAAGCATGGCGATATTGCCTCGCCACAGTCGTTGCGGTCACTGGATCGCGGCGATGAATGACTCCAACGATCCATCGCCCTGAATACGTACGCGCGGCAGCAGCGTCGGATCGTCGCCGATCATTGCCCAGCCGTACTGCGTCGTGAACGCCAGCGGGAATCCGGCCTCGGCCACCGCGGCCTGCGCGTCCGGCGTCGTGTCGCCGAACGGGTACGCGAACGCCTGCGCCGAGCCGGTCATTTGCTCCGAACGTTTGAGATCGTCGACGATCTCGTCCTTCGTCATCGCGCTGATGCGTCCGCCATGGCCGATCGTGCCGCCCGCGCGATGCATGTCGAACGAATGCGACTCGTACTCCAGATACGGCGAGGCGTAATCCTTCATCCGCTGCAGCATGTTTCCGTCGTTGCCGATGACGAACGACGTGACCGGCACCCGGTACTTGTCGATCAGCGGCTGGCCGTATTGGAAGAACCTCGGCTCGCCGTCGTCGAACGAGAGCACGATGCTGCGCGCGGGCAGGGAATGCGTGCCGTCGAGGAACGCTCGCACCTCGGCCCATGACGGGAAGTAGAACCTGTGCTCGGTGAGGTATCGGAACTGCTGCTCAAGCGAGGTCGTGGGAATGAAGTTCGCGTTGAGATCGTCGGGCGGATTCGCGGGATCGTACACATAGTGGTACATGAGCACGGGAACGCCGCCGGACTGTTTGTCCATCGACTCGACGACCTTGACGGTGCGCGTGGCTGCCGCGACGTGGCCCTGCGAATCCCGTACGACGTATTGGATTTCGTAGTCGCCGGGCGTTGCCGTGTCGACCGTGCCGTTGACGGTGATCTTCGGCGTGAGCACGCCGTCCGTGGGATCGATCGCGTGCGCGCCGCCCTCGACGTATCGTTCGCCCTTGAGCACGTAGGTGACGGCGGAGCCGTTGACTCCGATCGTGATGTCGCCGGGGTCGAGATCGGGCACGGCGTCGCGGTCGAGCGCGTCATGCGCGGGGAGCAGTCGCATCGCCGCCGGACCGTGACGATCGGCCGGATGCGGCACTTCCCGTGTTGTCGTGATATCGCGGGACACCGTACGCGATCGCGAACACGATCGCGAATACGGACAGCGCGGCCACCGCATTGCGCAATCCGGCGAGTATGACATGCGCCCGATGCCGGCGCGCGTCGATTCGTGCATGCGAACGTTCGCTGACGTGCCGGCCAAGACGTTTGCCGCCGTGTCGCGAAGGATGATGGCTGGAACCGGTCATGGGCTCTCCTCGATGATCTCGTCCTGTAGCACCATTGCACCACACATCGTGTCCAACCCGCCGCATCGTTCATGCCGCGGCCGGCGACGCGACACGCTTCCATACATCGGGCGCCGGGTTTATCTTAGAAGCCATGACTATGGCTGATTGGCAGACTCTTTCCGACCGTATCAACAACGTGGCACCCAGCGCGACGCTGGCCGTCGATTCGAAGGCGAAGGCGATGAAGGCCGCCGGACTCGACGTGATCGGCTTCGGCGCGGGAGAACCGAATTTCCCGACTCCCGACTATGTGGTCGACGCGGCCGCCGCGGCGTGCCGTGACCCGAAGAACTACAAGTACACGCCGACGCCGGGCCTGCCCGAGCTGCGCGAGGTGATCGCCTCCAAGACTCTGCGCGATTCCGGCTTCGAGGTGTCCGCCGATCAGGTCGTGGTGACCAACGGCGGCAAGCAGGCCGTGTACTCGACGTTCCAGGTGCTGCTCAACGACGGCGACGAGGTCATCATCCCGACCCCGTACTGGACCAGCTACCCGGAGGCCGTCAAGCTCGCCGGCGGCAAGCCTGTGCTCGTGTTCGCCGGCGGCGACCGCGGTTTCGAACCGGACCTCGCCGCGCTGGAGGCGGCTCGCACCGAGCGCACCAAGGCGATCATCGTCAACTCGCCGAACAACCCGACCGGCGCGGTCTGGTCGCCCGACACGATCACCGCCATCGGCAAGTGGGCGGTCGAACACCACATCTGGATCATCTCCGACGAGATCTACGAGCACCTCAACTACGACGACGCGAAGACCACGTACATCGGCGCGGCCGTGCCGGAATGCCGCGACCAGCTCATCATCCTCAACGGCGTGGCGAAGACGTACGCGATGCCGGGCTGGCGAGTCGGTTGGCTCGTCGCGCCGCTGCCGGTCGCCAAGGCAGCGTCCAAACTGCAGGGACACATGACCTCGAACGTGGCGAACGTGTCCCAGCGCGCGGCGCTGGCTGCGGTCGCCGGTCCGCTCGACGACGTGTACGCGATGCGCGAGGCGTTCGACGTGCGTCGCAAGGCGATCGTCGCCGCGTTGAACGACATCGACGGCGTGGTCTGCCCGACGCCGACCGGCGCGTTCTACGCGTTCGCCGACGTGACCGGACTGCTGAACCGTCCGCTGGGGGAGCAGGGCACCGTGTGCGCGTCCTCTTCCGAGCTGGCCGCCGCGCTGCTCGACGAAGCCCATGTGGCCGCCGTGCCGGGTGAAGCGTTCGGCGCCCCCGGATACCTGCGCTTCTCCTACGCGCTCGCTGACGACCAGCTCGCCGAAGGCATGCGCCGGTTTGCTTCCTGGGCAAACTGAGACATGCCGTAAGAACGTTGGAATCCCGTGGTTTTGCCACGGGATTTTCATTATGACTGGACGAAATCGAAACCATGCGCTACTATTCCATCTTGGCGGTTTTGCCGGGCGCAAGCGTCCTGTCGTACAGGTTCGTTAGCATGGCAGAGTTCACCTAGGGAAGTGGCGCAATTGGTAGCGCAACGGTCTCCAAAACCGTAGGTTGTGGGTTCGAGTCCCGCCTTCCCTGCCAAGTCTCTTGATGATTGCAAGCGAAGGATGGATATGGCGAAGGCAAGCAAGGCCATTACGGCAAAGAAACCCAACGTCTTCATGCGCATCGGCTTGTTCATCAAGCAGATCATCGATGAACTCCGCAAGGTCGTCACCCCCACCGCCAAGGAACTGTTCTTCTGGTCGCTGGCCGTGTTCATTTTCGTGCTGTTCCTGATGGCGCTCGTCACGGGCATGGACTTCGGTCTGGGCAAGCTCGTGCTCTGGCTGTTCGGCTGATCGCGGACCAACCTGAAGGTGAAATAACGCATGAATGACGAAGTGAATCTCGAAAACCTCGACGCCCTGCCGGATCTTCCGCAGGAGGACGACGCGCAGCCCGAAGTGAATCTCGACGCCCTGCCCGTTGACGACGAGCTGGACGAGACCGCCTCCGATGATGTCACCTTGCCGGCGGCGGAATCTGCCGACGACGCGTCCGATGCCGAATCCGAAGATGGCGAATCCTCCGATGATGCCGAGTCCGGCGAATCCGATGACGAGGATCTGGATGCCGGTGCCAAGGCCGTCGAGGAGTTCTCCAAGTCGCTGCGCACTCTCGAAGGCAAGTGGTACGTGCTGCACACGTACTCCGGCTATGAGAAGCGCGTCAAGACCAACATCGAATCCCGTATCGTCAGCTTCGGCCTCGAGGACAAGATCTTCCAGGTCGAGGTTCCGATGGAGGAAGTCGAGAAGCACACCGACAAGGGCAAGAAGGTCATCACCCGCGTGCGCGTTCCGGGCTACGTCCTGATCCGCATGTGGCCGGATGAGGATGCCCGCCGCATCGTGCGCGAAACCGAAGGCGTCACCGGCTTCGTCGGTCCGACCAAGGATCCGGCTCCGCTGTCGCGCAAGGAAGTCGTCCAGATGATGGCTCCGATGATCGCTTCCGAGGCGCTCAAGAAGGCCGGCGACAAGCCTGCGGCCGCCAAGAAGCGCACCGTCGAGGTCTCCTACGCGGTCGGCGATCAGGTCACCGTCACCGACGGCCCGTTCACCACGATGGCCGCCGTCGTTTCCGACGTCGAACCCACCACGCAGAAGCTCACCGTGCTCGTGTCCATCTTCGGCCGCGATACGCCGGTGGAGCTGGGCTTCAACCAGGTCGAGAAGCTTCAGTAGCAATCGCGATCATTTCTTTGAACATCCCCGCCATAGTGCGGGGATGTTTTTTGTATATCCTCCCGTGAAACTTTCCTGGGAAACTCTCCCTGGTACTCCGACGAACCTCTCGTACCCGGGTCGTTTTGCGAGACTTTCCTAGGAAAGTCCAATCAGGGCGGCTTCGCCTCGCTCGAAATGAGGGACTAGCCGCCGGGCAAGCCACTAAAGTGGATGCCATGTCATGCACCACCATTCTTGTAGGAAAATCAGCCAGCTACGACGGTTCGACCATCATCGCCCGCGACGACGATTCCGGCTCCGGCCGTTATGATCCCAAGCGTTTCGTCGCGGTCGCCCCGTCCGACCAGCCGCGCCACTACCGCAGCGTGCTCAGTCACGTCGAGATCGACCTGCCGGACGACCCGTGCCGCTACTCGATCGTGCCGAACGTGCTGCCCAATCGCGGCGTACTCGCCGAAGCCGGCGCGAACGAACACAACGTCGCCATGAGCGCGACCGAAACGATCTCCGTCAACGAGCGCGTCGCCGCGGCCGACCCGTTCGTCGAACTCGTGCCCGCCGTCGGCGAACCCGGCAAGGACGGCTACGAGCCCGAACAGCCGGGCGGCATCGGCGAGGAGGACATCATCACGCTGGTCCTGCCATATGTGAAAACCGCGCGCGAAGGCGTCCTCAGGCTCGGCGAACTGCTCGAAACGTACGGCACATACGAATCGAACGGCGTGATCATCTCCGACGTGGACGAGATCTGGTACGTCGAGACGATCGGCGGCCATCACTGGATCGCCCGTCGCGTACCGGACGACTGCTACGCGACGATCCCCAACCAGCTTGGGATCGATGACTTCGACCTGTCCGACGCGTTCGGCGAACAGCTCGAATACCTGTGCAGCGCCGACCTGCGCGAGTTCATCGCCGACCATCACCTCGACCGCGCGATGCGCCGCATCTCGCAGGGCGCCGGATTCGCCGCCGACGGTTCGGTACCGCAATCCGACCGTTTCAACCCGCGCACCGTGTTCGGCGACAGCACGCCGCGCGACCACATCTACAACACGCCGCGCGCGTGGTACATGCAGCGTCATCTCAACCCGAGCGAGGACTGGGATTCGCCGGCCGCGCGCTATGCGCCGTCCTCCGACGACATCCCGTGGTGCCGTGTGCCCGAGAACAAGGTGACGATCGAAGACGTCGACTTCCTGCTCGCCTCGCACTTCGAAGACACGCCGTACGACCCGTACGGCACGCTCGGCACGCCCGAATCGCGCCACCGCTACCGCCCGATCGGCGTGAACCGCACCGGCCACATGGTCGCCATCCAGCTACGGCCGTACGCGCCCGCGTGCAGCCGTGCGATCATGTGGATCTCGTACGGTTCCGGCCCGTTCACCACGGCCGCGCCGTTCTACGCGAACGTCACCGACACCCCCGCGTATCTGCGCGACACCACGCCGGAGGTCTCGACCGACAACCTGTACTGGACGAACCGTCTCATCGCGGTGATCGCCGACGCGCACTGGTTCGACACGGTCAATGCGATCGGCGCGTTCCGTGAGAGGACGCGCACGTTCGGTCATCGTCTGGTCGAGGAAACCGATGCGGCAATCGAAAGCGGACGATTCGACGATGGCGTCGACGGCAACGGCGACGGTCGTCTCGACGGAGACGGCACGCTCGACGGGCGCCCGGCGAGCGCGGTGCTCGGCGAGTCGAACGACCGCATGGCCGACTTCCTGCGCAAGCACGCGTCCAAGCTGCTGAACGACGTGCTGTACACGGCCAGCAACCACATGAACAACAGCTTCGCGATGTCCGATCGTTGGAACTGACTAGCCGTCCTTTTCTCTGCGCAAACCAACGCAAAACAGGCTTGTGGCGTTGGTTCGCGCAGAGGAATACGGTGGGCGCGTATTGTCGGGCGGATACGGCATAATGAGATGGTTTGTGTCTGGAGGGCGTTCGGTCCGCGGCAAAGCGTGCCGGAAGCCTGCTAGCACAGCACAGCAATCATACGGTTGCGGGAGGAGTTCGCCGCGGGAAACCAAGGCGTCCGCCACTATCACCGCTTCATAGAAAGAAGAACCATACAATGGCTCCTAAAAAGAAGGTCACGGCGCTGATCAAGCTCCAGATCCAGGCCGGCAAGGCCAACCCGGCCCCGCCGCTGGGCCCGGCTCTGGGTTCCCATGGCGTGAACATCATGGACTTCTGCAAGGCGTACAACGCCCAGACGCAGGACAAGATGGGTCAGGTCATCCCGGTCGAGATCACCGTCTTCGAAGACCGTTCCTTCACCTTCGTCCTCAAGACCCCGCCGGCTGCGGCTCTGCTGAAGAAGGCCGCCGGCGTCGAGAAGGGCACCGAGAACCCGCTGACCCACAAGGTCGGCTCCGTCACCAAGGCTCAGGTCCGCGAGATCGCCGAGATCAAGATGGCCGATCTGTCCGCCCGTGACATCGAAGCCGGCATGAAGATCATCGAGGGCACCGCTCGCTCGATGGGCATCACGGTCACCGACTGAGAAGAGGAGAAGGACTAATGGTACAGCGTTCCAAGAAGTATCGCGAGGCGGCCGAGAAGGTCGATCGCAACAACCTCTACACCGCCAACGAGGCCATCGCTCTCCTCAAGAGCATGCCGGAGTACAAGTTCGACCAGACCGTGGAAGCGGTGCTGCGTCTGAACGTGGATCCGCGCAAGGCCGATCAGCTGGTCCGCGGCTCCGTCCTGCTGCCTCACGGCACCGGTAAGACCGCCAAGGTCCTCGTCTTCGCCCGTGGCCCGAAGGCCACCGAGGCGACCGCCGCTGGCGCCGACATCGTCGGTGATGACGACCTGATCGCGAAGGTCGCCGACGGCTTCCTCGACTTCGATGCCGTCGTCGCCACCCCGGACATGATGGGCAAGGTCGGCCGTCTCGGCCGCGTGCTCGGCCCGCGTGGCCTCATGCCGAACCCGAAGACCGGCACCGTCACCATGGACGTGACCAAGGCCGTCAACGAGATCAAGGGCGGCAAGGTCGACTTCCGCGTCGACAAGCACGGCAACCTCTCCTTCCTCATCGGCAAGCTGAGCTTCGATGAGGCCGCTCTGGACGAGAACTTCAAGGCCGTGGCCGACGAGGTCAAGCGTCTGAAGCCGGCTACCGTGAAGGGCCGTTACGTCACCAAGGCGACCATCACCTCCACGATGAACCCGGGCGTCCCGGTCGACCCGATGACCGTTGCCTGATTGGCGAGGTAATCCTCGACATCACGATAGGTGATTGACTGAAGCCCCATGTCGCATTCTCGCGGCATGGGGCTTCGTCGTATCCACGGATGTCTCCTATGCGGAAGTGGGGATTTGCGGACTATAGAAGGGCACGTAAGTGGGAGAATCCGGACAGGAAAATTGGAAGTGGGGATTTACCTACCATGAAAACCATGATTCGGCGGTCTTCGTGGTAGGTAAATCCCCACTTACTGATTTTTGTGTCCGGGAATCCCCACTTATCGATGAAAGGAACCGGGACGAGGACCGTGGAAGATGAGGACTGGCGGGGGAAGGCGAGGCCCATCAGCCCCGCGCGATACGACCGAGGATGATGGCGGTGCGCAGCACGTATGCCTCGCGCGGGTCGGCCGCATCCCATCCCGTGGTGTCGGCGGCGCGCTTCAGCCGGTAGCGCACGGTGTTCGGGTGCACGTTCAACGTTTTCGCCGTGGTCTCCAGCGATCCTCCGGACAACACGAACGTCGATATGGTCTCCAACGTCGGATCGTCCGGTCCGGCCGCCGTCAAGGCTCCATACACCGCCTCGATCAGCTCACGCCGCGCGTCCTCATCGCCGAGCAGCGCCCGCTCTGGCAATGCGTCCTCGGCCCGCACCAATCGGTTCAGCTCCTGGCGCGCGGCGCTTGTCGGTCTGCCCGCATTGTGCGCGGCCCGCGACTCCTGAACCGCCGGAGCCGCCGCCAACGTGGCCATGGCCGCACGGATCGTGGCCGATGCGCCATCCACGCCGAGACGTACCGGACCGAGCGCCACCGGCCGATCGGCGTCGAACATGCCCATCATCGCCGTGCAGGTCACCTCGGGCGTCGCCGCCGCACGCGACGCGATCAGGATCACGCACACTCCATCATGCGTGCCCGCGATCGCCAACGATCCGCCCAAGTCATGCGCGGCCCTGCGCAGGCGGGACAACGTCACTGCCACGGCATCTCCGCCACCGGATCCAGAGCCGCCACCGCCTGCGGCCGGCGCGAATCCGGCTATCGCGAAACAGTGCGCGTCGTCCGGCCAGCCCAGCACATGCATCAGCGACGCCGTCCGTGCGTCCGTCAGTCCGTTCGCCAGGCACTCGAACGCCACGGTCTGCACATCGCCGCCATGCGACGTGATCAGATCAAGCAGGTCCGACCCATCCCCATCCATACGTTCCGTCGTCATGTCAGACCAGCTTAGTCGTTGCCGGCTTGGTTCGTTGCCGCCGTGCGCAGGTCGGTCTGCGCGCCAACCAGCGCGCCAACGACACCCTGCGCCGCCCGCGATTCGCGCCAGAACGTCAGGCACACGAATCCGAACACGAACGCGACGGGCAGCATGTGCCGTTCGAAGTTGTTCGCCGGCGCGGTGGCCATCACGCCCATGAGCAGCAGCAGCGGGAAATGCGTGAGCAGCGTGCGCCACCGGCGCAGCACCACCTCGGCCGCGCCGATCAGCAGCATCAGCGTCACGTAGAAGTTGCCGTGCGTCACCCATCCGAGCACCGGAATCGTGCCCCAGGCGCGCGCGAACTTGGCCACCGACTCGCGCCAGTCATGGTTCACGAGTTTGAGCCAGGTACTGGTCTTCTGCACATAGTCGCTGGTCACGTAATAGTCCATCGACACATACGGCAGATCGGTGGGATTGAAATAGCCGAAGCATTCGGCGAGCAGCGCGTCGAGCGCGATCACCGGATTGGCCTTCGTGATCTGCCACCACGCCGCGTTGAAGTCCTTCATGTCGTCCGGAGTGACCGTACGCCACTTGTAGCTCACCTTCTTCGACTGGATGCCCGACGATTTCACCGGGTCGGCGTCCTGTCGGAAGTACGCCTCGGCCATCTGGTCGAGATTGAAGATCGGCTCGAGTTTGGCTTTGGCGTCGGCCGGAATGCCGTCCGGATTGAGCTTGGCGACGCGCGCGATCATCTGCAGTTGCACGCCGCGGCTTTCGATCGGGTCGCCGCCGATCACCGAACCGGTCGAGATCAGCGCCGCGATGCCGCCGTGGATGATGACGACCGGCAGCACGAGCGCGACCAGATACGTGCGCCAGCGGCGTCGGTCGGCGACCAGGGCGAGCACGATCTGCGCGGCGATGATGTACCACGCGTATTTTGCGGAGATCAGCATCACGCACGATGAGACGGTGAACGCGACCAGCGACCGTCTGCGCAGCGCGATGAGATGACCGAGCGGGTTGCGCGCGGATTTGATGCCGCGCCGCCACGTCATGTGCAGCTCGTACCACACGCCGAACCACCAGACGAACGAGAACGCGAACAGCGGTGATTTCGTCAGCGAGATCGTCGAGAACAGCACGAGCGGGCAGATCAGGAAGAACAGCATGATGACGAGCCGCGCGAAACCGCCCGCCGCACGGTTCGGATACGGCATGAGGGGGATTTTCGCGATGGTCAGCGCGGCGGTCGTGCCGCGTTCGGGACGGGTGAAGTCGACCTGCCGCTCGTATCGCGGTCGTTCCGGTCGCGTGTAGTTCGGTTCGTCGAGCGCGTAGGTCGGCCGCAGCCACGGCAGGTTGAGGAACCGGTTCGTGGCGGAGGCGACGCAGAACGCGGCGAACAGCCACTGCAGGAAGGACAGCACGACGAAGCCGGCGTCGTTCGAATCGGTAAGGTATCGGGAGACGGATGCGGCCGCGCCGTAGATGACCGTGAGCACGATGTTGTGCTGGTCGGTCAGGTATGTGGGCTCGGACGGCCACATGTAGTGCGCGGTGGGGTAGATGTCCATCGGCACGAACGAGAAGAAGCCGATGTACGGCTGGCGCATGCCGGTCCACTGGTTCCATGCCCAGCTGAATTCGCGCGCCTGCGAGCGGATGTCGGCGCCGAACGCGCTCATCAGCGTGGCCGGCACCCACAGCCAGGCCACAAGCAGGATGATGAGGATCTTCCAGCCTCGGTCGGTGGCGCGGGTGAGCAGGCGGCCGGCGGCCGCGGCGGCGATGCGCAGTTCGCACATGACCCGGCCCGCGCGGACCTTACGCCCCCATGCGCGCCATTCCATCGGCAGATGCCAGTTCGACGGCAGCGCCCGGCGTCCGGATCCGCGACGTACCAGCGTGACGACGAACGCCGCCGTGACCAGCAGCGTGAGCGCGAAATACAGGGTGTTCGCCCCGGACCAGTCGGCGATGGAACGATCCTCCCAGTACAACGGTCCGATGGCGACGCACAGCGATACCCACAGGCATGCGAGCGCGGCGAGCGTGCAGCGGGCCGCGGCGGCGATGCGTGCGAGCGGCGACGTCGCAGCCCGTGCGATCGCGTGCGGTGCGGACGGCGTCGGCGCCGGGGTTGCCGCGGCCATGCCATGCGTGGATCGTGAAGTGGGGGATTGTCCGGTCATAACACGTCATTCTATAAGGCGGCCTATAGCGGCGACCGTGCCAAACGGCGGCGCGTGCGGTGCGACCGGCTGCGTGCGCGGTGGTATGTGCGGTCGTTCACCGTGTTTAGTTAACTGATGGATTGAGTGGCGACGCTGACGCTCGCACCATGCGTGGTGTTGTTTGAAAAACGTA
>NZ_WHZW01000007.1 GCF_010667685.1 Bifidobacterium aerophilum
TGTTCGAGGTCGGACGGGGCGCGGTTCGGCTGCCGGCCGGGATCCGGGACACGCGGCAGCTGCCGGCCGGTCTTCGACGCGACGTACTCGCCGATCGCCTTCGCATGCTCCTGCATGCTTTCGAGCGAATCACCCACGATGAGGTCCACGGGCAGGCCGGTCTCGCCGGCCACCTGCGCGCGCCACTCGCTCGCCTGCTTCTCGGCCTTGAGCTGGTCGAGCTCCTTCTGGAGCTTCGCGGTGCGGGCCTCGGCCTTCTGCGCCTCGCTCATCTGCGATTCCTTGAGCTGCTGCAGTTCGTCGGCCGCGGCCTTGTTGTCCTTGGCGCGCTTCTCCCACTCGCGAGCGTGGGAGCGTTCCGCCTCGAACCTCGCCTTCCAGTCGACGTCATCGCCGTCGCCGGTATCGCCCGTTCCGGACTGTCCGCCGTTGCGGCCATCGGCGCCACCCGGGTCCGCGCCCGCATCGACGAAGCGAAGATGGCGCGGCATGCGCAGATACCAGGGCTGGTTCATGTTGAACATGGTGTTCTCCTTGTTAGATCGGGCCCGTTCCGGGCATAAAAAAACCACCCGTGCGGGTGGTTATAAACAGAAAAAATGGTTATAAGATCAGGTCAGAGCTGTCCGAGCGCCTTCTTACGAGCGTATTCCGCTCTCAGTTCATCCGATGACACGTAGTCTCCTACGGACCATCGTTTCGTTCCTTCGCTGGAGATCCATTCCTGTTCCTCTTTGGACGGCGGGATAAACCCTGTCTTGGCGTGGATGCTCGCGATGGTATCCGGATCGGTGATGACGGTGACCTGATCCGGCGTGGTTACAAAGCGTTCGTCCATGATCTCAATCATACCAATCTGGCATATATCACGGGATCGCCGTTCTTCATCCGTCCGAAGCCTTCGTATTGGAGGAACGTTCCGCGGGGAAGCAATATCTCCTCCTGCCCTTTCTTTTTGGTGATCGGTTCAAGGTATATGGCGTTGCATCCGGGAGGAAGCAGCACTCTCGTCGTGATTCTAACGCCGTCGTTCTCGACCTTGACGCCGCCCTCGAAGAGGGATGTGGCCATATACCCGTTATGCCGGATGATCCGACCTGGTGGGATCGTCGGGAGTTGATCCAATTCGTCGATGTCGAAGACGTCCAACCGCATGTAACGGTCTACGGTGAACTGCCGGCGGACTGAATGGTCCGATATGGCCTCGTCGATGATATCGATCCGGCTACTGATTTCATCTGTCATTTCACGATTTCCGAACAGTGCGTCGTTGGAGGCCTTGAATGTGCCGTCCGTCCACCCGCGGAGCGCTTTCTGCTTCTGCTCGGGAGTGTATTTGTCCCACGGCATGCGCACGGTGAAGTCGGATAGTCGGGCGAGCTCGTCGGGAGTCGGGGCAATGGCGTTGTGGCTCCACCGGATGTCCGGTGTCGGCGTGACGCCGTCGCTGAGCCGGTCGGGATAGATGCGGCGCATGGCGGCGAGTTCGGCGTTGCGGGGCGCGTTCTTGCCGGCGGCGGCCTTGCCTGCCTCGTACATGGTCTTGCATTCCTGCTGCGACGGGGTGAGGACATCATCTTTCCATCCGGGGATGGTGGTGCAGTGGCATTTGCCGTCGTGGAAGCTGCCGCCGAACTGGGCGGTGTCCTTGCTGTGGTAGACGAAGCCGCGCCCGGCGAGCATGACGCAGAACGCGCACGGTGAAACGCCTCCGGTGACTCGCGCCCAACGTGGTTCGGCGGGGTCCTTGGCGATGTTGTCCTGCATCGTGTACCGTGCGGACGCGCGGACCATGTCGGCGGCGAACTGCATCGCGTCGTCCATGTTCCGCAGGCTCGGCCACAGGTCGTCCACCGTCAGTCCCGCGCGCGACCGTCCCTCCGTGAGCTGGGAGTAATTCAGGCCGTTGTAGTCCGAACCGTTGAAACCTCCGACCATGCGGTACAGCGTGCGATCGGCGTCATAGGAGTCCGTGACGAAGTCCTCCATCGTGACGCCGTATTCCTCCTCGTAGGCCCGGCGTACGACGTTGTAGTAGTCGTTCGCGTACTGGCCGGCCTCGCGCGCGTATCGGCGCATGACGTCGGTCATGTCGAGATCGGCACGGCCGAACCCGGATTCGACGGCGTCGGCGGCCTCCTCCGCCAATGCCTCCAGATCATCCTGATACTTGTTGGTCAGTCGGTCCAGCACCGTTTCCAGATGCCGCCGCCTGTCGTCCGATATCGGCGGAAGGTTCGGTCTGCTCAACGTCCCCTCCCTGCCTACTCATCGTGACCTGCCGTTGGAGCTGTTCGATACGGTCCTGCGCGCGTTTGCGCTGCTGGTATGCACGGAACGATTGGATCTCGCCGAACGTGAGTCCGGCCTTCATCAGGCCGATGTCCGAGTCCGCGAAATCACTGTTGACGCCGGCGACCTTCGCGTAGTAGTCGGCGCGTGCCGCGTCGGATATCTCGCGGGTGGGAGCCCATACGGGCGTGATCCTTGCGAGTTCCTCGACGGGCAGGTTCAGCGCCATGCCGGCCACGTCCTTGAGCGCGCGGGAGAACAGGCGGTTCTGCCGGTCGGCCTCGCGGCTGAGCTTGCGTTCGGCCGCGGCCATGGCCTCCGCGCTTGCGGGGTTGTCCATGGTGATGCCCAGGTCGTTGACGGGCAGGCTGGTTTCCGAGGCGACCATCATCGCGAGCGTCTTGAGCATGTCGCTGTGGGGTTGCATGGAGGCCTGCTGGATCTGCTGCAGGGTCGGGATGTTGTTGTCCACGTCGCGGCTGACCGCGTTGATGGCCGAGATCAGGCTCGTCCACTTGTCCGAGCCCAACGCGTCCCGGTCCAGTCCGAGGAACCAGAGCTTCGGCGCCGCGTAGAATTCGGCGTTGCCTTCCATGCGCACGATCGTGCGGAACGCGGCGTCGGTCAGGCTTATGAGCGGCCGGCTGATACGGGAACGTCCGAACGGCCGGTTGAGCTGCGGGTCGTAGGAGAACGCGATCACGTTCGGTCGCCCGTAGTTCGTTACCAGCGTGGTCGCCTTCCACCGGCCCGACTTCTTGCGGCACACGTACACCCTGTCGGCCAGCCACACGTTGAACCCGGTTATCGTGCCGTCGCGGTCGGCGTCGGTGATGGTCATCGCGCTGCCGATCCGGTTGTCGTACGTGTCCCAGATCGCCGACGACCAGTCCGCCGAGCGTGGCGTGACTTTCGCGAGCCCGTCCGCGTCGCGGCTGATGGTCAGGAACGCGCACGAATGCGTGTACGCGCTCACGATGGTCTGGGAGACGACCGAGTCCAGCGCGTTGCGTTCGAACAGTTCGCCGACGTCCGATGCCAGTCCTTCGGAGGAGCCTCCGTCCACGGAGAAGCCCTCGAACGCGCTCAGATCGGATAACGCCCTGACCGCTTTCGCGGGCCAGCCGACGGGAGCCATGTATCCGGTCCTGATCTTCTCCGGAATGGCGATCCCGAAGTCCCGCATGCGTTCCTTGGCCGTGTAGTACAGGCTGCGCAGCACGTTGCCGCCCATCTTGTCATGCCAGACTTTGAGCAGTTCCTCGATGGTGTCCCAATCGGATTCGTCCACGCCGGTGATGGAGCGTGCCGACGGAAGCGTGTTTGCGGCGAGGAACGGTTTGCCGCCCGCGGCGGCGACCATGTCCGCACTGACCATCAGACCATCATCTCCTGTCTGCGGTTGGGGTCGCGTTTGGTCACCATGGTCCCGTAGAGGGCTAGGGTGACCGCGACCAGGGGGGATATGTCGATGTCCGAGCCCATCTTGTTCCATCCGACCGCGCCGGAGGATCCGATGGGTCGGGTGACCGCGTTGGCGACGGCCGTGGCGAGTGCGGGCGAGTCCCTGTCGGGCAGGTGGGTGAGCTTGTGGGCGTTGAGCATGTCCTGGAACATGCCGCACGCGCGGCCCATGTCCTGCGCGTTCGTGACGATCGGCCGCACATGCCGGCTCTTGAGCTCCTGCAGCAGCGCGGCGGCGGGGCTTTGGGCGTCGATGACGACGCTCGCGGTCTTGGGCCAGTGTGCGGCGATATGGTCGACGGCCCACATGGTGCCATGCTGTCTGGTGGCCTTGAACTCCCTGAGTTCGACGTGGACGGTGCCGTCCGGGTGGCGGATCGCGCCGCCGATCGCCAGCGTCGACCGGTCGGGCGCCATGTCGAGCGCGTAGCCGATCAGGCCGGTCTTGTCGACCTGTTCCGGGTCGATCGTCGCGGCCTGCCAGGCCGTGGGGTCGATGGCCCGGCTGGCGGTCGTCTCGTCCCAGATGCCCAGGGCCTCGCGGCGGAAGCTGTCGTCGGCCATGAGGTTGCGCATCCTCAATATGGCGGTCTCGCTGGTGCGTTTCGGATACGAGGGGTTGGCCTTCGCCCACTGGTCGCGGTCGTCGGGGTCGGCGTCGCGGTCGGCGGCGAGTTCGACGTACACCATGCCGTCGGTGCCGTTGAGCGCGGCCTGTCGTTTCTCCTCGAACACCTCGGATTGGTCGCCGGGTTTGGGCGGGTTGCCGAGGAACACGACGAGCGGGTCGGGGCTGACGTTGACGATGGGCAGCATGTTGTCCAGGGCGCGCACGGTGAGGATCTGGGCCTCGTCGAAGATCTCCACGTCCACCGAGTGCAGGCCTCGGCCGAAGCCGTTCTCGCGCGCGCCGAACATGATCCGGCTGTGGTTGCGGAACGTGATCTCCTGCTGGCCGTTGGCCCTGCGGATGCGTTCCACGTAGCGGGCGAGGAGCCTGTTCTTGGCCAGGTCGCACAGGTCGGCGAACGTCTCGTCCGACGTGCGCGTGTGGTGGGCGGTCCAGATGACCTTCAGCCCCGGGTGCAGGATGCACTTCAAGAACATGGCGGTGCCGAGCGTGAACGTCTTGCCGATCTGACGGCAGGAACTGACGACGGTGCCTCCCTCGCCGCACGCGTACCTGCCATCCTGGCGGCGGGCGAACAGCAACCAGAGCAGTCCCTGCTGCCACAGGTCGTAGCGGATGCCGGCCTTCACGGCGATTCGGTTCAACCGGGTGAAATCACTGGAGACGATGCCCGATGGCTGGGCGAGATGCTGGGCGATCTCAGACAATCGACGCTCCTGCATCCGCGTTCACCTCCGTCATATCGTCGTCCGGGTCGAACAGGTCATCGTCGCCGCCGGCCATGTCGTGGAGTTTCTCGCACACCTGCACGTAGCGGACGGCGATGTTCGCGATCGCGGTCGCTGGCGTGCCCGGATCGTCCAATATGGTTTTCAACCGGTCGCGCACGTGCCGCAGGTCGTCCTCCAGGGATCCGTCCATCATCCGTTCGAACTCGCGCGACCCCAGTTGCGGCGCCGGCTCGGGCTTTGGGTTCGGCTCCCGTTTTGCGGTTTGTGGTTTCCGCGTCACCGGCCTGCCGGCCTTTCGGCGTTTGCGGCAGGAGAGCACGCGGCACGAGTCAGAGCAGTAGCGTGCCCTCGAAGACATGTTCGCGTCGAGGGGCTTGCCGCAGTACGCGCAGGCTCTCATCGGCATCATGGCACCCCTTTCTGCTGGCGTTAACGATGACGCGGAGCGTTAACGGTTAACGGTTGCGAACGCTGGGGAGAGATCGGCCCTGCACCCGAGGAGGCCGCGAGACGGGGTGGGAGGGTGTCCTCCCGTGGGTCGGCGGCTACCAGTCGCCGCTCGTGGTGAACGGCAGTGCGGTCGCGGGCGGTTCGGACCGGCGTGAGAGCAGGCCGCGCGCGTACGCGTCGCTCTTGTCGCTTTTCAATCGGTTGCATCGACGGTGCGTGAGCCGGCAGTTGCCGAAGTCCAACGGGTCGCCGCCTCGGGACACGGGCACGAGCTCGTCGACCTCCGCGCTCATGGGATGCGGCGAGCGCAGGCTCTTGTCGACCGGCTTGCCGCAGATCGCGCACACGTCATAGGCGGCGCGGACCCGCGCGACGAGCTGGTTTCGGCGCCATCCGTTGCGTTTTCTGGGATTGCCCTTGCTCATGGCCGGCCTTGTTGTCCGGCCATGCGCGTCCACGTGTCGGCGAACGCTTGGGCGGCGGTCTGGAAGTAGGGGGCGAGGTCGTCCACGATCACGTGCCCGTCCGGGGTGACGTGCACGGGGACGGGCAGGTCGGTGAGGTCGACGAGCCGGCTGGAGGTCGTATCGTCGGTGACGATCAGGTTGAGGGTGGGGGCGTTCTTCTTCATATCCCCTCCTTGGAATCGTTGGAGTATATCAGCGTGTCGCGTGTCCCCGGCTTGCATAACTTATTTATCTAAGATAAAATAGTTATGCCAGCAAGGCAGAAAGGAGGTAACACCGATGAGCATCAAGGATTGGTTCGACGTCGCAAACGACATCATCGCCAACGTCATCGCAATAATCGCCCTCATCGTGGCGGTCAAGCGAAGACCGAAGCACAAGAAGTAAACAAGGGTTCCGGCTAGACCAATTAGCCGGAGCCCTCCGAGCCAATCCTAATCCATCGGAAAACCATCATGAGAACATCAGTCATCTTCGGCATCATCTCCGCACTGTTCGGAGCCATCGCCCTCGGCGCGGCCATCGGGGACAACACCATCACCAGCGGCGGATTCGGCATCGCCGCCGGCATCATGGGACTCGCCGCGGGACTCATCGGACGAGACGACGAACGATGAACGCCCGCCACTACCTCAGCGCCAAACAGGTAGGCGAACGACTCGGCGTCAAAAACGCCAGCGCATACAAGCTACCCGAACCCGACGCCTACATCGGAGACACCAAAGGCTGGAAGCCCGAAACCATCGACCAATGGAACGCCAACCGTCCCGGCCGAGGCGTCGGCGGAGGCCGACCACGCAAACACCCAAAGACCGACGACTGAATACGAACGGCGCCCGCGATGATTGTCGCGAGCGCCGCTCTTTTTGCTTGGTGGCTTGGGCGGTATTCGAAGCCGCGGTAGAGTGCCGGACTGCACATGGCGTCCGCCGTTTGCTCCACACCATCGCCCCGAGGCGATGGCCCTTTAGTCCTCTCAGGCACGCAAGCCGTTGGCGGGAGGACATGATTCGCAGCCGGATTGGACCCGGCCGCGCCCGATCGGGGAGCCTCCCATGAAGCAGTGTGCGGCGCCCGCGTCCGGCCGGATTCGAACCGGCGACCTTATGACCGTGGCCATACGCTCTAGCCTCTGAGATACGGAGGCGAGCGCCGCGTGCCATCGCCATCTTTGATGGAAATGACCACTGTAGATATGTGTACATGGACAGTTTGGTGTCGTCAAGTTTTGTGGACAGTTCAGGGTTGGGTTTTGCGACCGCGGCCGGTGCGGTTGGATGCTTGCCATACGTCCCATACGAGGTAGATGGGTGATCCTGTTTCGTCGGTGGAGACGGGGTTGATGACGTTGCGGGATCCCCAGTGTGAGATTGTGTTGGCTTTGATGTTGATGCCCCATGGTGTGAGGAGTCGGCTGATTGATGCGGCGGTGCCTCGTGCTCCGCCTATTGCGATCATGGCCATGCTTGTTCGGTGGATGTCCTTGATTTTGTGTGTGGTGTGGCATTGGTCGCATGCCTTGTAGCCGGATGCGAGTTCGAGCGGGTCGCAACGCAGTTCGTATCCGCATTGGGGGCACCAGCCGATCATCTTCGTGCCCGGCGGCGGGTTGAGCATGCGATCCAACCGGACTGCGGCCTGGTCGACAAGTTCGGCCAATGCGGGGAAGTCGTGTCTGTTGGTGAGGTGGGTTTGGTTGTGGATGATGCCGGTGAGCAGGTCGGTGGTGTCCATTGCGTGGTGTGGGTGCAGGCGGGCGGCTTTGGTCATGGTGCGGACGAGCTTGTCGATGTCCTGTTGGAATTGCCATGCTCCCAGATTCATGGGTACCGGTGCCGTCGATCGCGTGCCGTGACCGCCCGTGTCGTGGATGACCGTGGCCTTGCGCAGGGCAAGCTGGGTGAGCGGCGCGTATCCGGCCTTCAGCGAACGCAGGTTGGCGTCGAATCGTTGTTGTGGTGGCGTGTGTTCGGTCATGTGTTCGAAACCCTCCGCTCGGTCGGCTATAGTGGACTGTGGTCGCGGTTCCCTCTGCCCCTTGCGGGTGGAGGGTTTCGTTTTGTTCGGGGTTCAGTCGAACAGTGTGGGTTCGATGAACTCGGGGTGTTTCGGTTGGGGTGGCGTGGGATGGTCGAGTTGGTGGATCAGGTCGCGGATCTCCTGTTCGGGGACGCCGTAGGGTTCGAGCGCGTGGATGATCGTGTCGACCGGCTCGTGCTTCCTCTGGTACCAGTCGGTGATGATCCTGCGGAATGCCGCCTTCATTTTGGTTGCTCCTTCGTGTAGGGGTTGATGGTGCGACCGGGATCTCGAGGCCGTCCAGTGTCATGGACTCCGGACACGTAGCCCTCCTTCCACGCGCGGGCGGCGAGCGCCGACCCATAACCATTGTTCGCTTCCCATCCGTTCCTCCTTCCACGCGCGGGCGGCGAGCGCCATGCGGTCGTCGTCCGAGGGGGCCGGGGAGCGTGTATTCGGCGCGTAGGGTTTGGGCTCGTTGCCGGTACATGGCTTGTGTGGCGGGGTCGGCGTCCTGCCAGTCGAGTCGTGGTCGGATGAGTTGCAGGAGGATGCGGGCGAGTTTCTCGTTCGGGCTCATGCTCATCTGCGTGCCTCGTCAAGCACGTTGACGGCCTTGACGTCATGGCCGGGATGATTGGTTCCGGCATGCGAGCCGATCACGAGCAGCAGATCGTCCGTGTCGAAGCATGCCTGCAGGCGGGGATGGTATTTGAGCCATCCGTCAATCGTCTGCCCGCTGGACGTGACCGCGATGAACCGGTGGCCGTCCAACCGTTCCAATGGCATGCGACGCCAGTCAAGGGATTCATGCACGGGGCTCATTCGGACCAGCCCCTGTCCGCGCCGTCCGCGTGATCCCAATCACAGGAGAGGCCATGGGCGTTTGCCACGCAGGTCACGTACCGTGTCTCGCCGATCGGCACCACCTCGCACCTGCGGAAAAACACCGCTCACAAAGCGGACACCAACTTGCCAAAACACAGTTCACCCGCATCATCCGGCACGGCTCCTGCGGATTGTTCTCGCTGCAGGATCCATACGGGGCCCGCGGCATCGACCCGGATGGCGAATACCTCGCCATCCACGAATGTTATCGGGCTCCAATCAGCGTGAAGCCGTTCAAACCACCCAGACGGCGGACGGCGGAACGCTGGAACCCGAATATCCGCTTGTCGGACGAAGAGGTCCGACTGTTCACCCGACTTTGGAGGCGACCATTATGAGCATCATCCCACCCAAACGCCACGCGAAGCCCCGGCCGCGCGTCATCCCCGTGCCGGAGACCACGCACCACCGGTTGCGCCGCGTCTACCCGGCCGCCATCCAGTTCCTCCGCCAGCCCGCCGTGACGAGCGGGTTCGGCACCGCGGCCGGCACCACGCGCGAATGCACGTGCGGCTACAAGACCCGAAGCCCCCAGCAGTTCCTCGCCCACATCGAAGAGAAAGCCATCCTCATGCCCGTAGCATCCTTCCAAGCGCCCCGCCCGTTGATGACCCATCGTCTCGTGGACACCGCCAAGCAGGGCAAGGTGTTCATCTGCTCGTGCGGCCACGACTTCACGTCGCTGAGCCTCATGCAGGAACACATCCGCTACGCCGACAAGATCGAGGTGGACGACCATGAGTGAGCCGCATCTCATCGTCACCGAATACGACGGCCGGTTCCACTGGTGGCGCTCATGCGGCTGGGACACCGGCAGCCGCGTACAGCTCCACCAGCACCTCGGCAACGTGAAAGGGGTGCGGCCATGACCCGATACTGCGTGAACCATGACGGCAACCATGCGGGCGGGCTCAACGTGTGCGCGGCCTGCGCCCGGAAGTTTCGCGAGGCGTTGCAGTCAATCGCCGTGGACGTGCCCGCCCTGTTGCTGATCGCCTCACGTCAGGCCGGCACCGGCGGCAGCGACCGTACCGGCGTGCGCAGCAGGTCGGCGCACGCGCCGCTGCTGATACGCGAGCAGGCGTGGGAACTCTACTGCCAAGTGGAGGAGCTGGTACGGCTCGCGGCGCTCCAGTGCGGTTGCCCGCCGGCGGCGAGACGAACGGCCGGCGTGTCCGAACTTGTGCGTGCCATCCTTTCCGACGACAACCCATTGCTCGCGGCATCGGATGCGCGAGAATGGTGGAGGGACGTCGTGGATATGGCCGGCAGGGTGAGCCGCATGGTGGATCCACCGGCCACGAGGGTGGCGTTCGGCGCGTGCCCGTTCTGCGAGCACGGCGTCGTCTGGGGCGCGCCACGGGACCACATGGGCGAATGCCGTTCCTGCGGCGCGCAGGTCAACCGCACCTACGTGGCCGACCGGCTGCTCGACAAGCTCGCCAAATCCGAGAAGAAGGGCACCCCGAAACAGCTGAGCCGAGAATGCGCCAAGGCCGGCATCCGATTGCCGGCCTCGACCATCCGCGCATGGATCCACCAGAAGCGCCTCACACCCGACCAACACGGACACGTCACGTTGAGCGGCATCGTGCCGTTGCTGCGTCGAAGAGCCGGCTGAAACGACAAAAACGGCCCCGTTCTCCACGATGGGAGAGCGGGGCCGCATTGTGTAGAAAGTGTAATGAGCCGGTGGAATCGGATAAATGAAAGTCGCCGGGAGAACCAACGACACGCCAGCGATATGAGGCGTGTCATGGGGGCATCGTGTCTGGTCGTGTCTGAAAATCGTGTCTGAATCGTGTCTGAATCGTGTCTGAGCGGGCAAAAGAGGGGGAGGAGAGAGAAACGAAAAAGCCCGGAATCGTTGAAATTCCGGGCTTTCTGGTCGGACCAGCGGGATTTGAACCCGCGACCCCTTGACCCCCAGTCAAGTGCGCTACCAAACTGCGCTATGGTCCGAATGACTGATTATTCACGTCGTGTCTGAGCGGGTAAAACACCGAAGGTGTTTCCGTCATCGTGTCTAATCGTGTCTGTCTTCAATTATATAGCTTTCGCCGTCGGCCCTTAGCCCAGTCAGCACAAGCCCTCAGGTCAGGTGCTACTCAGCTGGACTGAGTAACCCCTTGACCCCCAGTCAAGTGCGCTACCAAACTGCGCTATGGTCCGATGGCGCAAAAGCACCGAGTAGATAAATTACCAGATCATTGAGAAAATGCAAATTCGACGTGTCGCAATGGGCGGATGTAGGGATGTGACGCTTGGTCTAGAGCGGCGATGCGTAGTCAGTGCTTGCGTACGACGCGAATTTCGTCCGAATCGAAGCGCGGATAGCGGCGGCGGAACAGTTCGCGGCATTTGCTCAGCGCACTTCCTTGATTTCCGGAGCGCACTTCGACGCGATGTCCGTAAGGATCCCGCAGTTCGCCGATTCCGTTGCTCCATGAGTACATGAGATATCCGGCCATGCTGACCACCATCCTCCCGACTTTATTATATGTACTGCTTCCCAGACGTTGCCGGTCCGGCGTAAACGATTGATTAATGCAGGGTGAAGGCGTGAGGGGCAAGCGCATGTTCCGGATCGTCAATGGAGATGTCGTCGGTCTTCTGGACGATGTCTCGAAAGCCGGTGCCGCCGTGTTTCCGGAGCCGGTTCTCTCGTGCAGGCAACAGCGGGTCGTCTGTACGTTTTCTGTTCGTATCGCGTCGGCACGAGGGCGCTGTCCGTGAAATTAAAGTCTGGAGTGTCGGGTGATTCGCCCGCGAGCGGGTGATGGGAGAATCCGCGTGCGTTGCTTCATGTCCGATCGGTGCGCGTCGGGTGAAGGTGTCTGCGAGATGTCGTGTCCGTCTCTTGTGCCCGTCAGAAAGTTCTTGCCAAAAATGGGTGGGCAGATGACGGTTCCGTCGTTTACCTGCGCATCGATGCGAAATCGCAACGGTGCTGCGCAGACAATCGCGTCGTACTCAAAATGGGCAGACTCGAGGTGCGGCCTGCGCGCGCCGGCCGTTGATCGATCGATAGGGGGCCGGCAACTGCAACATGCGCTATCACGACTTTAAAGACGTCAAAGATGGGACGATGGATAATGAAGAACGGTAAGCATGGGGCTTCGTTGATTGGAGGTATGCGACGTGGCTGGTTACGAGCAAATCAGGCAATTCGCTGAGGAACATCCCGTTCAGGCGCGGATCATCGAGCATGAGGCCGCGATCGTCGATCTGGAGTCAGGCGCGAAGGTGTTCGACGTCACCAAGGCGGCGGCCACCTACATCGTCGAAACCAAGGAAGGCGTGTTCGCCGTCGTCGCATCCGCCAGAGGACATCTGAGATGGCGCGAGCTCGGCCGCGCCCTGGGATTGCGACAGATCCATCTGGCTGCTCCGAGCCTGGTCAAGGAACGTACGGGCTATGCTGTCGGCACGGTCGGCCCGCTGTTCCTCAACGGCGTGCGCATGTTCTTCGACAGCAGACTGCTGGAACACGACATGGTGTACTGTGGTATGGAGGACACGCATCACACGCTCGTCATCGCGCCAAGACTCATCGTCGATAACAATGACATCATCGGCTATTTCAACGGCGACGAATACCTGAAGTGACTATGATCGTCCTGCATATATCGACTGCAAGGCCATCACGGTTTTCCGTGAGTGGCCTTTCTTTATGCATGGATAGGCGAAAGGAGATCGAGCGGTCGCCATGCTGAAGGCTCCGTGCTCGATCGGTCGCGGATGAAGGTGACGATCCCGTCTATGAGTGTGAGCGCAAGGCCGCCGAAGACGTGCGCGAGGGTGCTCCGAACACGAGGGATGCGGATGATGTCAACCGCGCTCCCGCGATACCGTGCGTGCCGCTCATCCGATACGTGAAACGGCCGAACGGCAAACACAACATGTTGTCGAAATATCTCGACGTCGGAAAGAACTAGACAACATGTTGATCATGGAAACCAGGACCGTGGCCGGCAAGGACCAGGTCGCCGTCAAGCACGATCCGGCTGAGTGTTGACGGCATGGCCGTCGCGCCGTCCTCGATGCGTTTTCCATGTGGATTCCAAGGTTGCGTTTACCGGACGATGCGCGGAATTAGGATAAGGGAAGGCGTTTCGTCAAGGAGGAGGCTGCCATGACTGGGGCGGGTGATGATGTCTCGCGGTTGGACGATGGTCCGGATCGGACGGCTGTCGGAGATTCCGCACGGGTCGAATCCCGTCGGAGCATGCGTGGCGTGTCCGTCAAGGCCGCCGCGAGCCGTACGCGATGGCAGAGGCGCAAGCGTGCGCGGACGCGCGCCTCGTTGAATGCCGTTGCATTGCGACTGTTCGACGAGTGCGGATACAGCTCGGTGACGACGCGTAGGATCGCCGACGAAGCCGGGGTCTCGCCGATCACATTGTTTCGGTATTTCCCCGCGAAGGAGGACCTTGTCATCGGATTGTTCGATGCTGACGGTTTCGCGGACCGGTTCCGTCGCGAATCCGTCCGGAAGGATGCTTCCGCCGTTGACGTCGTCCGTTCCTTCGTGTCCGTCATGCTGGGGGAGATGGAACAGTCGTCGGCGGACGAGTTGGCTGTCCGCATGAGAATCATTCGCGCAGACGACGGGTTGACAAAGGTTGTGTATTCTCGCATCCCGGATTGGACGACGAAGATCATGCATGTCGTGCGCGACGATCGTGGAGGTGTCGGATCGGGCCGATCTTCTGATTCCCCGATCGCCGTTACCATGCTCGTTTCCGGGCTGGTCGAAGCGATGTTCGAATGGTCGCGACGTTGCGACGCCGAGTTCCGAGCCGATATTGATCTGCTTGTTGACATCATGTCCGACGCTTGTTCTTTGCTGCGCTGAGCGTCGTAAGACAAGGCGTTATCCCCGTTTTTCGCCTCACGTTCATTTCATATGAAGTATGATTACATATGAAATAGGTCAGATCCTGTTTCATATGTATATGAATTACGTATGAAACAGCAGCCGGAAGTCACAACACGCCGGTCGAACATTCGTTCGAAATCGGTCGTGGAATCATGTATTCTGGAGCGCAGAAAACGGTCGACGACGTGCGAATGGAAGACGGAAGGCGACGATATGGTGACAAAACGGAAGGCCGCGGCAAACGGTAAGAGCGGCGACGTGGTGGTCGAACGCGTGATGACCAGCGACACGTTCCTTGCCCGGGAGATCAAGAAAGCCCCCCTGCGTCGCACGGACAGTGCCCTCATCGCGGACATATCGCATATTCCCAATGATCTTAAGATCACGATCCAGGGCGCCCGCGAGCATAATCTCAAGAACGTGGACCTCGCGATCCCGCGCAACCGCATGGTCGTGTTCACGGGACTGTCCGGTTCGGGCAAGTCCTCGCTCGCCTTCGACACGCTGTTTGCGGAAGGACAGCGGCGTTACGTCGAATCGTTGTCCGCATACGCGCGTCAGTTTCTCGGACAGATGGACAAGCCGGACGTCGACTTCATCGAAGGGCTGAGCCCGGCTGTGTCGATCGATCAGAAGACAACGAACCGCAACCCTCGCTCGACGGTCGGTACGATCACCGAGATCTACGATTACCTGCGACTGCTGTTCGCCCGCACTGGCGTGCCGCACTGCCCGGTTTGCGGGGAGCCCGTCAGCGCGCAGACCCCGCAACAGATGGTCGACACGTTGCTGAAGAACCCGGAACGTACCCGCTTCCAGATCCTTGCCCCCGTGGTGCGTGGTCGTAAGGGCGAGTTCGAGGATCTGCTCGAGCTGTTGCGAGGCGATGGTTACGCCCGTGCGCTCGTGGACGGCGAAATGGTCCAGCTGAGCGACGACATCAAACTTGCCAAGCAGAAAAAGCACACGATCGAGGTCGTGGTCGATCGTCTTGTTACCAAGGACGGAATCCGTCAGCGGCTCACTGATTCGATCGAGACAGCGCTGCGGCTGGCCAAGGGCATCATCGTCATCGACTACGTGGATCGCGACGCCGACGATCCCGCACGGCGCCAGCCGTTCTCCGAGCATCGCGCCTGCCCTAACGGTCATCAGCTCGAACTCGACGAAATCGAACCGCGCACGTTTTCGTTCAACGCCCCGTATGGGGCATGCCCCGATTGCACCGGCATCGGATATTCGTTGGAGATCGATCCGGAGCTCGTCATTCCCGATCCGAGCAAAACGCTCAACGAGGGCGCGATCGAACCGTGGGGACTGACCAAGGGCACGGGGGAGTACTATCGGCATGTGCTCGAGGGGCTCGGCGACGAGATGGGCTTCGATCTCGACACCCCGTGGCAGGATCTGCCCGAGGACGTGCGCCATGCGATCATGTACGGACGTAATTTCAAGGTGAAGGTCTCCTACCGCAACCGGTGGGGGCGCATGCGCGAATACTCCACCGGGTTCGAGGGCGTGGTGCGTACGCTCATGCGTCGGCACGACGAGACCGACTCCGACCAGATGAAGCAGTACTACGAGTCGTACATGCGCGAAGTGCCCTGCCAGACCTGCAAGGGACGCCGTCTGCGCCCCGAAGTGCTTGCCGTCACCATCAATGGAAAGTCGATCGCCGACGTGTGCGACATGTCCGCCGAAGCGAGCCTCGCATGGGTGAACGGATTGGAGCTGACCGGTTCCGCCGCGCAGATCGCGGGAGAGGTCCTCAAGGAGATTCGTGCGCGTCTCGGCTTTCTCAATGACGTCGGACTGAATTATCTGACTTTGTCCCGTGCGGCGAAGACCCTTTCCGGCGGCGAGGCGCAGCGCATCAGACTCGCCACGCAGATCGGTTCCGGACTCGTCGGCGTCATGTACGTGCTTGACGAGCCGTCCATCGGCCTGCACCAGCGCGACAACGAACGGCTGATCGAAACGCTGCATCATCTGCGAGACCTCGGCAATACGCTGATCGTGGTCGAACATGATCAGGAGACCATCGAGAAAGCCGATTGGCTGGTCGATATCGGCCCGGGTGCGGGCGAGCATGGCGGAGAGGTCGTATATTCGGGCCCCGCATCGAAGCTCGTGGAGGCCCCGCGATCGATCACCGGCGACTATATCGCCGGGCGGCGTGAGATCGTTGTGCCGGATCACCGCCGCAAGGTTCGCAAGACCAAACAGCTGCGCGTGGTTGGCGCGCGGGAGAACAATCTCAAGAACCTTACCGTCGATTTTCCTCTTGGCGTCATGACCGTGATCACCGGGGTCTCCGGCTCCGGCAAGTCCACGTTGGTCAACCAGATCCTGTACCCCGTACTCGCCGACAAGCTCAACGGCGCGCGCATCGTGCCCGGCAAGCACACCCGCGTCGAAGGCGTCGACCAGTGCGACAAGGTCATTCACGTCGACCAGAACCCGATCGGTCGTACGCCGCGATCCAACCCCGCGACCTACACCGGCGTGTGGGACAAGATCCGCACCCTGTTCGCCAAGACGCCCGAAGCGCAGGTACGCGGCTACGGACCGGGACGATTCTCGTTCAACGTGAAGGGCGGTCGCTGCGAGGCATGCCATGGCGACGGCACGCTCAAGATCGAAATGAACTTCCTGCCCGACGTGTATGTGGAATGCGAAGAATGCCACGGCAAGCGGTACAACCGCGAAACGCTTGAAGTCAAGTACAACGGCAAGTCCGTCTCCGACGTGCTCGACATGCCCATCGAGGAAGCCGCAACGTTCTTCAAGGCGTACCCGTCGATTTCCCGCTACCTCGACACGCTTGTCGAGGTAGGCCTCGGCTACATTCGGCTTGGCCAGCCCGCTCCGACCCTGTCGGGCGGTGAATCGCAGCGCGTCAAGCTCGCCACCGAGCTGCAGCGGCGTTCCACCGGCAAGACCGTGTACATCCTCGACGAGCCGACCACCGGCTTGCATTTCGAGGACGTGCGCAAGCTGCTGCTCGTCCTGCAGGGGCTGGTTGACAAAGGCAATACTGTAATCGTCATCGAGCACAATCTTGATGTGGTCAAGTCGGCGGACTGGATCATCGACCTTGGCCCAGAAGGCGGAGACGGAGGCGGCACGGTCGTGACGCAGGGCACGCCCGAACAGGTGGCCGAATGCGCGGAATCATGGACCGGAAAGTTCCTTGGTCCGATGCTGCGGGACAACGTCGACTGAGATGTGGCCTTGAACGCGGGATTCCGCGGGGAATGCATTGCCCGTTCGCTGCATCCAGGGCCGTTCCTCCAATCCCGTGGTCCCCGGTTCCACCGCATATTACGATGACGGCATTCGTTTGTCGGCTGCGATGTTCTCGATGACGAAGGAGACACCATGACCAACGACATTGAACGGCATGCGCCCGATGTGTGGCGCAGGACGGCAGATGCTCTGCAGAAGGACATGGTCGGGGTCGATTCGTCCATGGGCGTCAACAAGAATGGTGCGCCGTTGCTGGGGGACACCCGTGATCTGTTTCGTCCGAAGACCGGCGATATCCCCGCACAGCCCGGTGTGTACAAGTGGCGCGACGGCGAAGGCCGCGTGATCTACGTCGGTAAGGCCAAAAGCCTGCGCAGCAGGTTGACCAACTACTTCCAGCCCTTATATTTGCTGCACCCGCGCACGCAGACGATGGTACTTACCGCGCGCAGTCTTGAGTGGACGGTCGTCGGCACCGAACTGGAGGCATTGACTCTCGAATACACATGGATCAAGGAATTCGATCCCCGGTTCAACGTGCAGTTCCGAGATGACAAGACCTACCCGTACCTGGCGATCTCGGCGGGGGAGACATATCCGCGTGTGTGGGTGACGCGCAGCCGCAAACGGCGCGACAGCAGGTATTTCGGCCCATATGCGAAAGTATGGGAGCTGCGCAAGTCATTGGACAAGCTGTTGCGCACGTTCCCGGTACGCACCTGTACCGACAGCGTGTTCCGCAAGGCCGAGCTGACCGGACGTCCCTGCCTGCTCGCGTCGATCGGAAAATGCTCGGCGCCCTGCGTTCGCCGCATCGACGTCAAGGAACACAGACGTATGTGCGAACAACTGATCGGCGTGATGACCGGACGACTTGGCAAGTCATACGTCGCCCAGCTCACGCGCGAGATGAAGGAGGCCAGCGCCGAACTCGAATTCGAGAAGGCGGCTCGGCTGCGCGACGAAATCCAGATGCTCGGCACCGTCATGCAACAGAACGCGGTCGTGTTCGATCAGGACGTGGATGCCGACGTGTTCGGCATGGCCTCCGACGAACTCGAGGCATCGGTGCATGCGTTCTATGTGCGCGACGGGTCGATACGAGGGGAACGAAACTGGAGCGTCGAACGGGTAGAGGACATCGACGACGCGGAACTGATCGCCGATCTCATCGTGCAGGTGTATGCGGGCGAGGACGAGGGACACATCAGTGCCGGCGACGTTTCCGCCAAGGTCGAGGAGAAGCGTGAGGCGATCGGCTCGACGCAGTCGATGACCGCGACGGACGCCATATCCAGGGCCCAGGCGACCCGGGAACGCCACGAGCGTCAGGAGCAGACCGGCCGCGCCGATCTGCTCGCGCCGATATCCCCGATTCCGCGCGAGGTGATCGTCCCGGTCGAACCTGCTCGCCGCGAGGAACTCGAATCATGGCTGTCTGGACTGCGGGGCGCCGCCGTAACCATCCGTACCGCCCTGCGCGGCGAAAAGAAGACACTGATGGAACGTGCCGCGGACAATGCGAATCAGGCGTTGCAACGCAGCAAAATGAGTCGCATCAGCGATATGGGCGCGCGGTCGGACGCCATGAACGATGTGGCCAAGGCTCTGGGACTCGCGCAGGCGCCGTTGCGCATCGAATGCTACGACATTTCAAACACTGTCGGCGGAGCCTTCCAGGTTGCCTCGATGGTCGTATTCGAGGACGCGATCGCCAAGAAATCCGAATACCGACGGTTCGCCATCAGAGGCAAGGACGGCAACGGGGCGGTCGATGATCTGAGCGCCCTGTACGAGACGTTGACCAGACGGTTCAAGCACGGCAACGTCGCCGGAGATTCCGGCGAAAGCATGGACAACGAGCGTCGAGAACGAGAAGCGGGCGAATCGGACGGTTCGCGTGACATGGATGGCGAGGCGCGGTCCAAAGGCGATGAAACGCCCTCATCAGGCATGACGTCCCCGATCGTGCAGCAGAACACGGATCGTCGTCGTTTCGCCTACAAGCCGAACCTCATCGTCGTCGACGGCGGCCAGCCGCAGGTCATGGCCGCAGCCAAGGCCCTTGCCGACTGCGGCGTGGACGACGTGGCGTTGTGCGGCTTGGCCAAGCGGCTCGAAGAGGTGTGGGTGCCCGACGACGACTATCCGATCATCCTCAAGCGTCAGTCCCAGGGCATGTACCTGCTGCAACGCGTACGTGACGAATCCCACCGGTTCGCCATCACGTATCACCGGCAGACCCGTCGCAAGGGGGCGCTCCGCTCGGCGCTGGACGACATCCCGGGCATCGGCGAGGCCTATCAGAAACGGCTGCTCGGCCACTTCGGTTCGGTGCGCGCCATGCGCGGGGCCAGCCTCGAGGAGCTCGAACAGGTCAAAGGCGTCGGCCGCGCCAAAGCCGAGGCCATATATCAGGCATTGCACGCTCAGCGACAATAATCACTGCGAAGCGCCATCCCGTTCGCAGGGGGATGTGCCGAGTCGGGCGTCGCATTACGCTAGGATGAGGAACAAAACGAAGGAGGGGGTATGACACAGATCGCCAACCGTTGCGCGGTGCTTGGCAAGCCCATCGCGCATTCGCTGTCGCCGGTGTTGCATGATGCCGCCTATCGTGCGCTGGGACTGGACGATTGGGAATATGGGCGTCATGAGGTCGGCGAAGCCGATCTCGGCGATTTCCTGAACGGACTCGACCCGACATGGCGCGGTCTGAGCCTGACCATGCCGCTCAAGAAGACCATCCAGCCGTACGGCACCCCCAAGGATGCATGGGCCAAGCTGCTGAAAGTCGCCAACACGGCGGTGTTCGACTGGTCATCCGCCTCGGACAACGGCGGTCGTCCCGCCATTGCGCTGTATAACACTGATGTGCCGGGCATCCTCTACGCATTCGGGCATGCCTGCGACGTCGGACCCGGCCCGTCTCTGGAGGATCGGGATCTCACCCATGCCGTCGTCATAGGCAACGGCAATACGGCCGCGTCGGCGGTAAGCGCCGCGTCGGTCATGATCGCCGGCACGGCCTCGGCGTCCCGCGGCACGATCACCGTGGCGGCCCGGCATCCGGGCAAGAACCCCGATCTCGCCCGGATCCTCACCGGAAACGATGCCATCGACCTGCATGAGATCACGCTGGAACATGTCACTGAAGCGTTGCGTGACGCCGACATCGTCATCAGCACGATTCCGGGACATGCCGCCGATGCGATCGCCCGGGATATCGACGCGGACGGAGCATTCCGCCCCAAGGGAATGCTGCTGGACGTGGTTTATGACCCACGTCCCAGTGCGCTGATCCGAGCATGGCGCGAGCATGGCGCCGTGGCGATGGGAGGCGAGGAGATGCTGCTGTATCAGGCCATCCTGCAGGTGCGGCTCATGACCGGCTCCCAAGGAGAGGCGGCGTTGCACGGGCGCGACTGGATGGCGGTGCTGGAACAACCTATGCGAGAGGCTCTTGAGGAGGCATTGTGAACGAACCGGCATGGCATTCGCCCGCTCCCGTAGCGGAGAACAAGACCAACGACAGCGAGCCGTCTCCGGCGGACGATTTCGAAGTCCTGCTCATTACCGGCATGTCCGGTGCGGGTCGTTCGCACGCCGCCGACAGCGTCGAGGACATGGGCTGGTACGTGGTCGATAATCTGCCGCCGAAACTTCTGGTGCCGCTGGTCGACATGATGACTCAGGGCGGAGGTCGTTCCGGCAGCGGCGTGCACAAGCTCGCCGCCGTGATCGACGTGCGTTCGCGCGAATACTTCGACGATCTGTCAGCCGTGCTCAGCCACCTGGACGACCTCGGAGTCAAGACCCGCATCCTGTTCCTTGATGCCAGCAACGACGTGCTGATCAAACGTTACGAATCGGTGCGTCGCCCGCATCCGTTGCAGCACGGCAACCGGCTCATTGACGGCATAAAGGAGGAACGCGCGCTCCTGATGAACCTCAAGGAGCGTGCCGACGTGGTCATCGATACGTCCGCGCTGAGCATCCACCAGCTGTCGACCAAACTGTACGAAGCGTTGCTCGGCTCCGGTCCGAAGACAGTGTCCGTGCATATTTTCAGCTTCGGATTCAAGTACGGCGTTCCGTTGGATGCCGATTTCGTGGCCGACGTGAGGTTCCTGCCCAACCCGTTCTGGGTGCCAAGCCTGCGGGAACTTACCGGGCAGGACAAGCCGGTGTCCGATTACGTGCTCGGCAGCGACGGCGCGGAGGCGTTCCTCGAAGCCTACGAGCATGCCATTCTCGTCGCGCTGAAAGGCTATGCGCAGGAGGACAAGCATTTCGTCACCATCGCCATCGGATGCACGGGCGGGCAGCACCGATCCGTGGCGATGAGCGAAGAGCTTGCGAGACGGCTGCGATCGCATGGTCTCGTCG
The DNA here is from genome assembly GCF_010667685.1 of Bifidobacterium aerophilum. Classification (GTDB taxonomy): domain Bacteria; phylum Actinomycetota; class Actinomycetes; order Actinomycetales; family Bifidobacteriaceae; genus Bifidobacterium; species Bifidobacterium aerophilum. The sequence continues at coordinate 21,463 of NZ_WHZW01000007.1, forward strand.
TCAGCGTCTCCGCCCGCGAACTGCAGCGCAGGCACGGCGAACGGTAGCCGGAGAGGGACGGGTGCCGGGGCGATGTGAGATGACCACATGGCGAGAAACAACCGACCAAAGTGCGATTGAATGCGCTTGAGTTGTCCAAGTGATCAGATATCACAGTAAGCCGATGGCACGGTGGGTTGATGCCCAGCCTTGAGGCCGAAACGTTGAAGAGAACGGGAAGTAGGAGGTTGGCTCTTGGCTCTTCTGGATGATGTCAAAAGCGAACTCGCCGCAATCGATAACGAACTTCCTGCCGCCCGCAAGGCGCAGGTCACCTCGATGATTCGTTTCGGTGGCGGATTGAGGCTCGTGCAGCGGCAGATCATCGTGCAAGCCCAATTCGATTCGTTGGAAGCTGCGAAGTGGCTCCAGGAGAACATCAAGGATCTGTACGGCCATGAAGCGGTGCTGACCCAGGTCGCCCGTCAGACCCCGAGCGGCACCGTGCAGCGTTATCTGGTGCACGTGGATCGGGGCGGAGCCGCCCTTGCGTTGCAGACCGGCCTGTTGGACCGTCGCAAGCAGCTCGTGCGCGGTCTGCCCGCCGAGATCGTCAACGGCAATATCGCACAGGTCAAGGCCGCGTGGCGCGGGGCGTTCCTTGCCCACGGCGGGCTGTCCGACCCGGGCAAGGCCAGCTATCTGGAGATCACCTGTCCGTGCAACGAGGCGGCCCTCGCCTTGGCGGGCGCCGCCCGGCGTCTGGGCATCGGAGCGAAGCCGCGGCAGTTGCGCAGCTCGGAACGCGTGACGCTCAAGGATCCCGATGCGATCGAACGCATGCTCAACCTCATGGGCGCCCCGCGTTCCGCGCGTGAATGGACCGGCAAGCGCTCCGACGGGGAAGCCCGTGGCAAGGCGAACCGTCTGGCGAATTTCGACGACGCGAACATGCGTCGTAGCGCCAAGGCTGCGGCCGAAGCCAGCGAAAAGGTGCGCAAGGCGTTCGAAATTCTCGGCGACGAGGTGCCGGACAACCTCAAGGCCGCCGGACAGCTGCGTCTTGATCACGGCGATGCAAGCCTCGAAGAGCTCGGACGTCTGGCTGATCCGCCGATCACCAAGGATGCGATCGCCGGTCGTATCCGTCGCCTGCTGCAGCTGGCCGACAAGACCGCCAAGGCGCGCGGCATCAGCTTCTGATCGTCCCGCACGCATTTCTTCATGCAAAACACCGCCTCGCTTCGCGCGAATGGCGGTGTTTTTGTTCGTTCGGCCTTGTATCATCGCTTATGGCGTATCCACGTCACCACTCTTCCCGCGGGACGGGGCGCATACTCCGAAACGCGTGGTTAGGAAAGGATATTCATGAAGACACTCAAGGATCTTGGAGATCTCAAGGGCAAGCGCGTTCTGGTTCGCGCCGATTTCAACGTCCCGCTGGACGGCACCACGATCACCGATGACGGTCGTATCAAGGCCGCGCTGCCGACCATCAAGACTCTGCGCGAAGAAGGCGCGAAGGTCATCCTGATGGCTCACCTCGGCCGCCCGAAGGGCAAGGTCGTCCCCGAGCTGTCCCTGGCTCCGGTCGCCGCCCGTCTCGGCGAGCTGCTTGGCATCACCGTGCCGCTGGCCAAGGACACCTACGGCGAGGACGCCCAGGCCAAGGTCGCCGCCATGAACGACGGTGACGTGGTGCTTCTCGAGAACGTGCGCTTCAACCCGGAGGAGACCAGCAAGGATCCTGCCGAACGCGCCGCCTACGCCAAGAAGATCGCCGCCCTCGGCGAGGCCTTCGTCTCCGACGGCTTCGGTGTCGTGCACCGCGCTCAGGGCTCCAACTACGACGTGGCCGCCGATCTGCCGGCCGCCGCGGGCCTGCTGGTCGAGAAGGAAGTCAAGGCCCTGTCCAAGGCCACCGAGAACCCGGAGCGTCCGTTCACCGTCGTGCTCGGCGGCTCCAAGGTCTCCGACAAGCTCGGCGTGATCGAGAACCTGCTCGACAAGGCCAACCGTCTCGTCATCGGCGGCGGCATGGTGTTCACCTTCCTCAAGGCCAAGGGCTACGAGGTCGGCACCTCCCTGCTCGAGGAGGATCAGCTCGACAAGGTCAAGGGCTACATCGAGACCGCCGAGAAGAACGGCGTCGAGCTCGTGCTGCCGACCGACATCGTCGTGAACCCGGGCTTCCCGGCCGGTGACACCCCGGTCGCCCCGGAGGTCGTCCCGGCCGACGCCATTCCGGCCGACAAGATGGGTCTTGACATCGGCCCGGAGTCCCAGAAGCTGTTCCACGACAAGATCGTCGACTCCAAGACCGTCGTGTGGAACGGCCCGATGGGCGTGTTCGAGATCGCCGCGTTCGCCGACGGCACCAAGGCCGTGGCCCAGGGCCTCGTCGACGCGACCAAGGCCGGCGCGTTCACCATCGTCGGCGGCGGCGACTCCGCCTCCGCGGTGCGCAACCTCGGCTTCCCGGAGGACGGCTTCTCGCACATCTCCACCGGTGGCGGCGCGTCCCTCGAGTTCCTCGAGGGCAAGGAGCTGCCGGGCCTGAAGGTGCTCGAGTAAATTTCCGATAGGATCGCGAACGGCTCCCTGATACTCGGGGAGCCGTTCGGTTTTTCAACGACAATCCAGCCGAAAGGAACGCATACATGGCATCACGCATCCCGCTCGTGGCCGGCAACTGGAAGATGAACTTCGACCATCTGGAAGCCACCTATTTCGTGCAGAAGCTTGTCTGGCTGCTGCGCGACGCGCATTTCGACTACAAGCGCTGCGAGATCGCCCTCATGCCGTCCTTCACCTCCATCCGCAGCGTGCAGGTGCTCGTCGAAGCCGACAACCTGAACATTCGCTACGGCGCCCAGTCCGTCTCCGTCACCACGCAGGGCGCGTTCACCGGAGACGTGTCCGCGGACATGCTCGCCGCCCTGGGTTGCACATACGTCATCGTCGGCCATTCCGAACGCCGCAAATACCATCCCGAGGACGACGCGAACATCGTCGACCAGGTGCGCGCGGTGCTCGCCGCGGGCATGCGACCCATCCTGTGCGTCGGCGAAAGCTACGAGGAGCGCCGGCAGGGCATCGAGCTCGATTTCGCGGTCGGACAGGTGCACGACGTCACCCGCGACCTGTCCAGCGATCAGGCGGCGAAGCTCGTCATCGCCTACGAGCCGGTGTGGGCGATCGGCACAGGCATGGTCGCCACCCCGCAGACCGCGCAGGACGCGGCCAAGGCGATTCGGGACGATCTCGCCGCGACCTTCGACCAGGACGTCGCGCAGACCGTGCGCATCCTGTACGGCGGTTCGGTCAGCTCCGCCAACGCCGTCGAACTCATCGGGGAGCCGGACGTGGATGGCTTCCTCATCGGCGGCGCCGCGCTGGACGCCGACGAACTCGCCAGGATCGCGCGGCTTACGCTCAAGGCGGTGTCCCGTTAGTCGGTCGGTTCCAGCAGGAACCGGAGGGAACGCGAACGGATCCGGACCTCATGAAACGCGCGAACGACCGACCTGGCATGGGCGCAATGCCGTTTCGTGATACGGATATCCGCGTTTGTTCAGTACCTTGCGCTATGGTATAGGGCAGTGTGATTTAGAACTGGAGGTTCTCATATGTCCGCTTGGGCCATCGTCAAGCTTGTGCTGCAGATCATCGTCGTCATCTTCAGCCTCCTGCTCACCCTGCTCATCCTCATGCACAAGGGCAAGGGCGGCGGCCTGTCCGACATGTTCGGCGGCGGTCTGACCCAGAACGCCGGCTCCTCGGGCGTCGCCGAGAAGAACCTGAACCGTTGGACCGTCGTCATCGCCCTGCTGTGGGTCGCGATCATCATCGCCCTCGGCCTGATGACGAAGTTCAACCTCGTCTGACACCCCTCGATGTCGTTCATGAGCCATGATCCTTGCCGGTCATGGCTCATTTTTATGAGATAGGAAAGGATTCCCATGGTCACCGCAAACCGCAACCGAGTCGTCATCGTAGGCACCGGGCAGGTGGGTTCCACGGCCGCGTTCGGCATTGTCACGCACGGCCTGTGCAACGAATTGGTGCTCATCGACCATTTCGCCGACAAGGCGCTGGGGGAGGCCCGCGACCTTGACGACGGCAGCGAATTCCAGGACCGTCACGTCAAGGTGCGCGTCGGCGACTACTCCGACTGCAAGGATGCGGACATCGTCGTCATCACCGTGGGCCGCAAGCCGCCGGCGAACTCCAACCGCATGGCCGAACTGGGCTTCACCGTCGGCCTGGTCGGCGACGTGATCGACCATGTCATGGCCTCCGGGTTCGACGGAGTGATCGTCATGGTGTCCAATCCGGTCGACGTGATGGCCTGGTATGCGTGGAAGCGCTCCGGACTGCCCCGCACGCAGGTGCTCGGCACCGGCACCGCGCTCGACACGTCGCGCCTCAAGACCATCATCGGCGAGGAGACCGGCCTCGATCCCCGCAATGTGGGCGGCTTCGTCATGGGCGAGCACGGCAACTCCCAGTTCGCCGCCTGGTCCACCGTCTCGCTCGGCGGCAAGCCGTTCGCGAAATTCCTCGCCGACAACCAAAGCCGGTTCTCGTCCGTGTCCACCGCCGAGGTCGAAGAGAAGACGCGCCGTCGCGGCGACGAAATCGTCAGGACCAAGGGCGGCACGAACTTCGGCATCGCCTCCACCGTCGCCGGCATCGTGCAGACGATCCTATGGGACGAGCGCCGCATCGTACCCGTCTCCACGCTGCTCGACGGCGAATACGGGGAACACGACGTGTTCCTCGGCGTGCCCACCGAACTGCGCGCGAACGGCGCGAACGAGATCGTCGAACTCGATCTGGCCGACGACGAGCTCGCCAAGCTCCATCGTTCCGCACAGATCGTCCGCGAACACTGCGAGGGTCTGCTGTGACGGGCCGCCTCGACGACGGGCGCAACAGCGGCCGGTTCCGTCTCGTCGTCACCGATCTCGACGGCACGCTGCTGCACGACGGAGAAACGTTCGAACAGCGGTCCATCACCGACCGGGCCGTCGCGACCATCGAACGCATGCATGACCACGGCATCGGGTTCGCGATCGCGACGGCCCGTCCGGTCAGCACCGGACTCGCGTTCGCCGACAGGCTGCCGGTCGACGCGGTCATCTACCTGAACGGGGCCCTGATCGACTTCGATCCGTCGCATTCCGATTTCGACCTGCTCACCGGCAGGCGTCCGGCGGCGGACGGGCATCTGGTCAAGATCGGGTTCCCGTCCGCCCGTGCCTGCGAGGTCTGCCGTGACTTCCTGCGCGAACTGCCCGGGCTCAAGGTCGGCATCGTCATGGACGACGTGCGGTACACGAACTTCGACGTCAGCGTGTACTGGAAGACGCAGACCTGGCGGTACACGGATTTCTCGGACGGCGACATCCCGGACGGCGTGGCCGACAAGATCACCGTGTTCCCTGACGAGGAACAGTGGAAGCAGCTGGGGCCGTTGGTTCCGGATGATTTCGACGTGCACGTCTCCGAGGGCACGATGTGGATGCTGATGAGTCCCGACGCCAACAAGGCGCATGCGCTGCGGATCGTGTGCGACCGGCTGGGCGTGCCGTTGGAACAGGCCGTCACGTTCGGCGACGACGTGATCGACATCGCGATGATGGAGGAATCCGGCTTGGGCGTGGCCGTGGCGAACGCGAATCCGAAGGTGCTCGACATCGCCGATGCGGTCTGCCCGAGCAACAACGAGGACGGCGTGGCGCAGTGGATCGAAACGAACCTGCCGTGACGGCATGATGCGCGTGGTCGCGTTCCACGTAACGGAATCACGCGCATCGACCGCATCGACTGCACGCTAACCTGTTGTGCGTAACGTACGCACGCAAACACAGGAGTGAATATGTCACTGGCCATACGAGTCATCCCATGTCTGGACGTCGATGCGGGGCGCGTGGTCAAGGGCGTGCATTTCGAGAACCTGCGCGATGCCGGCGATCCGGTCGAGCTCGCGGCCGAATACTACCGTCAGGGCGCCGACGAGCTCACGTTCCTCGACGTGACCGCGTCGAGCTCGCATCGTCAGACCATGATCGACGTGGTGGCCCGTACCGCCGAACAGATCTTCATCCCGCTCACCGTGGGCGGCGGCGTGCGCACGCCCGAGGACGTCGATTCTCTGCTGCGTTGCGGAGCCGACAAGGTCGGCGTCAATACGGCCGCGATCAACGATCCCACGCTGATCAGCCGGGTGGCCGACCGGTTCGGCAACCAAGTGCTCGTGCTGTCCGTCGACGCCAGACGCGAGCGCGGCGAACAGCATACGCAGTCGGGTTTCGAGGTGACCACGATGGGAGGCCGCAAATCCACCGGCATCGATGCGATCTGGTGGGCCAAGCGGGCCGAGGAACTGGGCGCAGGGGAGATCCTGCTCAATTCGATGGATGCCGACGGCACGCAGCAGGGCTTCGACCTGGAGATGATCCGCGCCGTGCGCAAGGAAGCGAAGATCCCGATCATCGCATCGGGCGGAGCCGGCAAGGCCTCCGATTTTCCTCCCGCCATCGAGGCCGGAGCGGACGCGGTGCTCGCCGCGTCGATCTTCCATTACGGCAAGGTCACCATCGGCGAAGTCAAGGACGAGCTGCGCCGTGCCGGATACACCGTGCGCTGAACGGCGAGGCAGACCTCAAGACACACACGTCATGGCGAAATTCGTTTCGTCATCATCGTCATCACAAGGAAACCGGAGAACATGGAATACGATAACGACACGACGCTCGACCCCCGTATCGCGCAGCGACTGAAGCGCGACGCCAAGGGTCTGGTCGCCGCGGTCATCCAGCAATACGATACGCACGAAGTGCTGATGGTCGGCTATATGAACGACGAGGCGCTGCGTCGCACGCTCACCACCGGACGGGTCACGTTCTGGTCACGTTCGCGGCAGGAATACTGGCGCAAGGGCGACACGTCGGGACATGTGCAGTATGTGAAATCGGTGTCGTTGGATTGCGACGGCGACGCATTGCTCGTCGAGGTCGATCAGGTGGGCGCGGCCTGCCATACCGGCAAGCGCAGCTGTTTCCTCGAAGGCGGCCCGCTGCCGTGCGTCGAAGGGCATCGGACCATACAGCAGGAACGTGAATCGCGGCGGGAGGCAAACGCATGAGCAAGTGCAGCGTCGAACATCTGACATGGGGCGCGACCTGGCCGAGCCGCGAACAGTTCCATGAACTGGCCGACGAGGGCTACCGCGTCATTCCCATCGTGCGCCGGCTGCTCGCCGATTCGCTGACCCCCGTCGGGTTCTACGAGCGTCTCGCCGGAGGACGAAGCGGCACGTTCATCCTCGAGTCGGCCGAATACGGCGGCACGTGGAGTCGTTACAGCTTCATCGGCGTGCATTCGATGGCGCAGTTGCGTTCGAACGAAGGCAAGGCCGACTGGCTGGGCAAGGTTCCCTCCGGAGTGCCGACCGAAGGCGACGTGATCGAGGTCGCGCACTCCGCGCTTAAAACGTTGAAGGCCCCCCATGTGGACGGTCTGCCGAACCTGACCAGCGGCCTGGTCGGCACGGTCGGCTGGGACGCGATTCGTCATTGGGAACCGACGCTGCGTGCCGAGGCGCCGAACGAGACCGGACAGCCGGAAACGGTGCTCGCCTTGGCGACCGATATCGCCGTGGTCGATCACGTCTCCGGTTCGGTATGGCTCATCGCGAACGCGGTGAACGTCGACGACAAGCCGACCCGTGCCGACGCCGCCTACGACGAGGCCGTCAAGCGACTTGATCGCATGCAGCGCGATGCGGCCACTCCCACGGCCGGGGAAGCGCGCGTCAACGTGCTCGACGAATCCGTGCCCCAGCCCGAACTGCGGTTCCGCACCGAGAAAGGCCATTACGAGCAGGCCGTCGAGGCGGCCAAGCGGCACATCGTCGACGGCGACGTGTTCCAGGTCGTCATCTCGCAGCGGCTCGACATCGATTCGCCGGCCGATCCGTTCGACGTGTACCGCGTCCTGCGTACGCTCAACCCGAGTCCGTACATGTACTTCATGGCGCTCACCGACGCGCAGGGGCGCAACTTCAACGTGATCGGATCCAGTCCGGAAACGCTCATCAAGGTCGACAACGGCCATGCGATGACGTTCCCGATCGCCGGTTCCCGCCCTCGCGGCGCCACTCCGGAGGAGGACGCGCGACTCGCGAAGGAGCTGCTCGCCGATCCGAAGGAACGCAGCGAGCACATCATGCTCGTCGACCTCGCCCGCAACGATCTGAGCCGCGTGTGCGATCCGACCACCGTCGAAGTGGTGTCGCTCATGGACATCAAGCGGTTCAGCCACATCATGCACATCTGCTCGACCGTCACCGGACGCGTGAACCCGGCCATGACCTCATTCGACGTGTTCACGTCCGCGTTTCCCGCCGGCACGTTGTCCGGTGCGCCCAAGCCGCGCGCGATCGAGATCATCGACGAACTGGAACCCGCAGACCGCGGCATTTACGGCGGTACCGTCGGTTACTTCGATTTCTCCGGCAACCTCGACATGGCCATCGCGATCCGTACCGCGTTCATCCGTGACCATGAGGCCAGCGTGCAGGCGGGAGCCGGCATCGTGCTCGACTCCGTACCCTCCACCGAATGGCAGGAGACGCGCAACAAGGCCGAGGCCAGCGTCGAAGCGGTGAAGATCGCCGCACAGCTGCGCGAACTGTAACGCACCGCACGGCCGCAATCAGCCAGAATGACCCCCATGCATACCTTGGTAAAAGGTACAGCATGGGGGTCATCATCTCGTATGCTGGGACGAACCAAACGCGGCACATCCAGTCGAGGGGTGTTCCCGGTAACTGACGGCCAGCCCCTGATCGGCATGATCACATTCCGATGACATTCCCGATGGAATAATCAGATGATATGGGTCATTTCATTTCTCGTTGGCTGATATTGACGATCGCTGCGGGCGTCATGGTCGCCCTGCTCCCCGGCATGGAGGCGGTCGGTGAACCGCCGATCCTCGGCATCGCGGCGTTCTCGCTGTTCCTCGCGTTGATCAACGCGTCGATCAAACCCGTCGTGCACCTGCTCGCCCTGCCGATCTCCATCCTGAGCTTCGGCCTGTTCGCGTTGATTCTCAACTGGCTGTTCATGGAACTTGCCTCATGGCTGGCACTCACCCTGTTCGACGTGGGCGTGATCATCCACGGATTCTGGTGGTCGGTCCTCGGTTCGCTCATCATGGCGATCGTCTCCGGACTGGTCGGCGACGTCATCGGCGAATAACCATTTCCGGCGATCTCGATGTCGCGCGCCAGACACAGCCAACCGAATGCTCCGGGAAATCCGTCGATCCGTCGTCAGATCAGCACACCGTCGCAGTGGTCGATCTCATGCTGAATGATCTGCGCGGTGAAACCGTCGAACGTGGCGGTGACCTCGCGGAATCGGCGCGTCTGGTACGTGACGGTGATCCTCTCATACCGGACGGCCGTGCGCATGCCGGTCAGTGACAGGCAACCTTCCTCGGTTTCGTATTTGCCGGATCGTTCGACGATCCGCGGATTGAACATGACCATGTTCCGTCCGGTCGCCTCGTCCGCGAACACGATGATCCGCTTGGACACGCCGATCATGTTCGCCGCCATGCCCACGCACGAATCGGCGTGCGCGGCAAGCGTGTCCGCCAGATCGACGCCGACGGTCAGATCGTCTTCGTTCGCAGGTCCGGACGGCCGGCTCAGGAATCGTTCGTCGGTCATGATCGGCTGTTGCATGGTCGTTCCTTTCCGCTGATGCGATGCGTTCTCTGTAAGCTGCATGGTACCAGCCATCATTACCCGACTTATTCGAGGCGGTCCCGATGAACGACAAAACCATTACCTTGCGTACGTTGAGACGCGACGACTATCCCGTCATCGCCGATATGTTGCGCCGCATGTGGTACGACGATCCCGGCATGAGTCCGTCATGCGCCCGCCGGCTCGCCATGATCGACCTGCACCACAGTCTGGATTGCTCGGATGACGCCGTCGTCGCGCAGCACAACGGAACGGCACGGTGTCCGGCATCATCACGACGCGCATCGACAAGAGTGATCCGTATCCGCGCGCACCACGCCGCGCGCATCGGTCCCGACGGCATCGTCTGCGCGTCATCGGTTTGGCGATGCCGTTGCTGCTGTCCGTCGAAGGAAGACATGGACTGCATGAGATGCTGTCGCTGTCTCGCGTCGACGCGCGATTGCTGCACGGGTTGCGCTCGCGGTTCGACGCGGAAGTGACGTTGTTGCTGGTCGGCGATGCCGCGCGCGGGCACGGCGTAGGACGCGCATTGTTCGATCATGCGATAAGCCGGTTCCATGATACCGGAGTGAACCGGTATTTTCTGTTCACCGACACGAGTTGCAATGTCGGCTTCTACGAGCATCGGGGCTTGTCCCGGTTGCGTGAGCGACGGGCGGCCCTGCGAGGCGGAGTCGCGGAAACGTTCTACCTCTACGAAGGCCGGTCGTAGGCTTCGCCATTCCTCGATCGTCTTCGAATGATGACCGACGACTCCTGCAGCCCTGTCAAGACGCATAGAAGATGTGTTCATGACGTGGTGCAGGCGGTTGTGACCCCCTGCACCAGTTGCCATCCGTACCTTAGAGCTCGGCTTGCTCCCATCGTGCGGGCAGGGGGATGTTTCTCGTCGAAGTAATGCAGGCGAGCATCAGGCTGATGGCCGCGCATGCGACGACGAGCAGCATGACCGCGCGGAAACCAAGTTCGGGCGCTTGCAGCAGCCAGCCGACCAGTGCTGGCGTCAACGCTCCGGGAACGCCGATCGTGGTTTCGAACACGGTGGACACCCTGCCCTGCATGTGGTCCGGGGTGCGCCCGTAGATGAAGCCGAGTTCGCCGGCGTTCAACGCGGGGAACAGCAGGGATGCGACGCTCATGCACGAGACGATCACACCGTACGAGTCGGTGAACAGCAACGGGACCATCGCGAGCGTGAACACGGCGAAGGTGAGGATGATGAGTCTGCCGGTCGGGATGTGGTCGACCAGCCGGCCGGCGGCCAGCGATCCGATCAGAGCCGCGATGCCGGTGGCCGTGCCTACCAGGCCGATGAGGGCCGCGTCCGTGCCCTGTGCGGCGAGCATGATCTGCACGCCGATGATGCTCCCGTAGCAGGCGACGTTGATGACCGCGCCTTGGACGATGGCGGCGAGGATCGTCCGTCTGGTCAGCGTCCATTGCCAGCCTTCGACGAACTGGATGAGGAACGACGGAGCGGTTGGTTGTTCGTCGCCTTGCCGGTCTGCTGATGACGCATCCTCCGACGCGGGTGTGGGTGTGGGTGACGTTTTCTTCGGCAGCATCAGTGCGGTGAGCGCGGCGGCCAGATACAGTACGGTGGAGGCGAGGAACGGGAACCATCCGGCGATCCGGTACAGCAGTCCGCCGATCGCGCCGCCGGACAATTCGACGCAGGATTCGCGCGCCTCGCGTATCGCCTGTGCTTTGGCGAAGCGTTCCATCGGCACGATCGACTTGAGCATCGCGTCGTTGGACGGTCCCAACAGGCCGTTCATCACGGCGAACAGGACGACGAACAATGCGAACATCGTCGTGTCCATCATGTCGGTGGCAAGCAGGACGGTCGTCGCAAGGGACAGGCCCATGCCGGCGCAACCGAGCAGGATCATCAGCCGTCGGCGGTCGTGTCGGTCGGCGATCGCGCCGCCGATCGACATCAGCATCAGTCCTATGGCCGATTCGATGGTGACCAGCAGACCGGAGACGAACGTCGAGCCGGACAGGGCGAGGCCGATCAACGGTATGGCGAACGTGTGCAGGCTGACCGCGAACACGTCGCTCGTGTCGGCGATAAGCCAGTTGCGATACGCGGCCAGGCTCCACAAGGAACGGGGGCTGCGTGCAGAGTCGGGGACGGCTTGGTTGGGTGAATGGACATCGGTGTTCATGGTGAAACTCGTTTCATGACGGCCATGAACGGCATACGACGGCCAACCGAATATGGCAGTCGCGGATTCCGTTCATGGGATGCGTTCGGAAATCAGGCATAACGACATATCGCGCGAGCCCGAACCGGCCCGCGGCGATAGGGGAGAGACGGGGAAACGAGCCGTCAACCCGCTTAGTCGTATGCGAAGGATTCCAGAACGACGTACATGCAAGTCTCCTATGACCGATGATGACGATGCTTCGTTTCAGGATCGTCTGACCGATACGTCCCGCAACGATTGATATAACCATGATAAACCGTGATGGGAGCGGGAACGATGTTTGCGGTATGTTCATGTCGACGATGGTTGACACCGCGTGGCCACGCTCCGTGGCATATCAGTGGCAAGATGTCCGTCTGTCAATCAATCGCATGACAATATTGCCGGTGATCGTCGTCTCGAAGAGACGAACTTCGCCGACATTCAGTAGTTGATCATTTCGAGTTCCGGTCCCAGATCCTCGGTTTGAGTACGGCCGGTCTCGTGGAAGCCGATGTGCCGATAGAAGCCCTGCGCGTTGGCGTTGAACCCGGCGACCCAGAGCACGAACCGGTCGTTGCCGATGGCCTGTTTGCCGGCCTCGACCAGCAGGCGCCCGACACCCTGCCGATGCCGGTCTGCCAGCACGTACAGCGAGGCAAGTTCCGCCGCTTCGGGCCGATCGATCGGCGAACGCGGCGTGCGCAGCAGTTCCGCGAACCCGATCACATGATCGCCGTCAAGCGCCACCAGCGTGATCTGATAGGGATCCTTGGCGTGGGCCTCGGTGAGTTTCAGCGCGAACCGCGGGGTAATGGCATCCACGATCTTCTGCGGAATCTTGCCTTGGTTGAGTTCCCGCCATGTTTGCGACTGCACTTGCGCCTTCTCCTCGAACCATCGAGGTTCGATCGGAGTGATACGAATCGTCATATCAGGCTTCCTTCCCGATGTTCTATGCCATGCTAGAGCCGTTCGGTGACCTTGAAATGTTCGAGTACGACGAGGGTGTCGTCGTCGATCGGGAACGTCGGGTCGGTGAAATAGGAGCGATATTCAGCGGAGTTCCAATACGCCTCGTGCGTGCGCAGCCATTGTGCCGAGGTCGTATCGCCTTCGCCTTCGGCCATCGCGTGCCGGTCGGTGACATCGGCCAGACGGGTCACTGTGACGTCGGTGACGGTCAATATCGCCACGCTTTTCCCGTCGGAATCGACCAGTACGGAACGATCGCCGATGCGGGGCAGAGGATCGCCGCATTCCGTATAGTCGATCAGCAGTGCGGTCGTGGCGGTCTTCATGCCGTCGAGAATCAGCCTGACCAGCCGATCACGTTCCGGTCCGGGCGTCATGAACTCGGCCTTCGGCAGATCCGCATATTCCGAAGGCAACGGCAAGAGTGACATCGTCGTATCGTCACTCATCGCGCATTGTTCCTTCGCTCGTGTCGATGCGAGTGTAGTATTCCCGCTCGTCCTCATGGTCGATGCGCGCGCCGCAATGCTGCTGCACCGCGAGGCTCGCCGGATTGGTTTTGTGCACGCTCAGATACGCTTCCTTGATTCCGAGTTCACGCGCCTTGGCGAGCGTGAGCTTCAATCCGGCGGTCGCGTAGCCGTGGCCGCGGTATTCGCGGGCGATGCCGTAGCCGATGTGGCCCGGCCCGTTGCGCAGGAAGTCGGTGAGTCGGTGGCGCAGGTTGAAGATGCCCACGTAGTCGCCTTCGTCGTTGACGAGGATGTATTTGGTGGCCGGCACCCAGCCGTCCGGCAGTCCGATGCCCAACGCTTCGTCGCGCAGACCCTGCACGTATGCGGCGAACCGTTCACGGCTCATGCCGGCCGCCGGGTTCTCGAATCCCGTCTCCTCCGCCGGGAACTTCGCGAACAGGTCGAACGCGCGCTCCGGGTCCGCCAGCCATGTCTCGATCAACTGCATAGTCGCCTCCCTCCCTTATTGCGATGTGGATTACATTACACTCGGTCAACCGGATTGCCGCGTTCTCGTTGTCTGCTGTCGTCTGAAGATGACGGATTCCGCTTCGATTGGCATGAATCCCGGATAGGCGGTCATCATGGAATCCGTCCGGCATGGTGCCGATCCGCGGAGTCCTGTGGTGGTTTGTCATGAATCCGTATCCGAATGGTCACGATGACCGGTCGCGTCAGCGTCGAACGACGGTCATCGTGCTTGCGTTGGTGGCGCTGTGCGGCGTGTTGGGCATCGTGCTGACCCCTCCGGGGTCGACACCGGACGTGTGGGCGCACGTGTACCGTGTGGACGCGATGCTCAACGGCGACGTGATCGCCCGCCCGGTACGCGCGGCGTCCGACTATCATCCCGACGCGGAACACAACACGGGCGGCTGGGTCGACGATGACGTGGTCGCGTTCTCGCTGGCCAACGATCGCCATTACGTATCCGGTTTGGTGAACGCCTCGTCCGTCACCGTACGCGACGGACAGCACAGCGAGGTGCCGTTCGACAACACCGCCGTGTATCCGCCGATCGCGTACCTGCCGCAGCTGGCCGCCTTCGCCGCCGGACGGCTGCTGCGATTGGACGCGACGTGGCGGTTCTATCTCGCCGAGGTGTTCCAGTTGGCCGTCTATCTCGCGGCGGTGTGGGTCGGACTGCGCTTGCCGGACGGGATTTCGCTCCGTTGGTTTCGTCTGTCGGCCGGGTTGTTGGCCGTGTGCCTGGCGGTGCCGGATTCGTTCATGTTCTCTCCCGACTCGACGGTGGTCGCACTGTCGCTGCCTTTGGCCTGCATGCTGGTCCGATGCCTGCAAGGCAATCGGCTCGGCGTCGGCGACTGCGTGCTGTTGTCCGGAACGACCGGGGTGCTGGCGTTATCGAAGTTCGCGTATGCGCCGTGTCTGCTCATGGCGTTGCTGCCGATGATCGTCCGTCGTCGTATGCCCATGCGTTCACGGCTTGTCCTCGTCACCGGGTGCGTGCTGCCGGTTATGTTGTTGCTGGCGTGGTTGAGACTTGGAACCGGGTTCGCCACGAACCCGTCGCGTGTCCCGTACGACGAGGTGCTGCGACGGCAACAGGAACTGCTAGCTGCTCCGCACAGGTTCCTGCCGCGGATGTTCTACAGCATCATTCACCTGCAGGGCTGGTCATGGTGGGAACCGCCACTGCTGTTCCGGTTTTGGACGCTTACCGTTGCGGCCCTGACGCTGACCGTCATCGTATGGAGACGTGATCGACAACGCCTGTTGTTCTGGCTGATGTCTTGGATATTGATCATGGGCTGCGTGACGTTGGTGTACGTGGCGATATGGACGCAGTTCACGCTGACTGGACAGGCCGGTGTCGTCGGCATCAACAGCCGATACTTCCTGCCGCTGGCCATGCAGTGTGTTGACGCGTTACGCGCGATCAGAGAGAACCTCGCACGGTAATTGGTTGCCATCGTTCGAGGGGTCGCCGGTATCGGTATGAATCGACTTCATCAGCCGCGATTCAATCGTGTTGCAATCAGATTTTTGGCTTGGCCGTCGGATCGCCGACTTCGTTCTCGTCCAGACCGACGGCGGTGAGGAAACTGCCTTTCAGATCGCCGCCGTTCATCTGCCAGCGACGATCGTTGATCGTGACGGTGGGCGTGGAGAAGCCGTTCCTGCCCGGAGCATAGAGTTCCGGACGAAGTATCGTATAATCGTCCGCCGCCTTCAGCCATGCCCGGTACCGGTATCGGCCATCGAAAGCTTTGTCCACTGTTGCCTTGTCTGCGCCGGCGTCGAGTGCCTGTTGTTTGAGCTGGTCGTCGGTCACGTTGCGGTATTCGCTGAGTTCGCCGGGCTGAAAGTCTTGCGCGTAGATGTTCATCAGATATCCGAGCAGATGGTCGGGGTTCGGGTCCTGCTGCGCGATCGTGACGGCCGCGTTGAACGCGCGGGTCGAATACTCATCGCTGCTTTTGTAATCCTGGAACGTCATGAAATGCAGATCGAGATTGATCTGCCCCGCGTCCAGCATGCTCTTGATCGTCGGATCGAGCGTGCGGCTCACCAATGCGCAGCCCGGGCACAACGGTTCCAGATACATGCCGACGGTCGGTACGTCGTCGATCTTGCTGCCGTACCCGTTCTTGGAGATCAGGATGCCTCCTTGGTCGTCCGCGATCGGCGGCTTGATCTTGACCTTACGCAAAGCATCATGTGCGGCCTGTTCCGATTGCGGAGCGTCCTCCGTGGCGGAACGATTGACCGACATGCTGCGATACAGAGCAACACTGCACACGGCCAGCAGAACGGCGATGATCGCGACGGTCAACATTCCGATGATGGTCTGCTGACGGCGTTCCGCCGCTGAAACCGTCATGCCGTTGCGAGAATTCTGTCGTTGCGTATTGCTGCGTTTCACCCCTCCATGATGAGTGCTCACGCGGGATCACGCTAATCGGAGGAGCATCTGTCAACCAAAGACGACACGAAACGGCATGTGACCGGCTGTCCGAGAAAGAATCCTCGTTGAATGTCACGATCTATTGCAGCGTCTTGCAATGAGGCTTGCAACGGGCCGAATACGCAGTCATGTCTGATATCATGATGACTTTATCTGCCAGCACCGCTTTCAGGAGGTTCACGATGTTGTCTACCGCTTGGGGCGACGAAAGCATCAGAAACAAGGATCTGGATCACCCTTGGTATCTGATGGGCGCATCTCTGATCGAGGGGAATCTGGACTCTATCAGAAGCGAACTCATGCGGTTGAAACCCGCCGGTGCGAAGAAACTGCACTGGCACGATATGACGCCACGATTCAAAAACGAGGTAATCAAATCCTTGGAGGGCATGGAATCGCTTCACATCATCGTGGTAGGCGAACGGATGACGCATATGAAGGACGAACGTGCGCGTCGCAAGTGTCTGGAACGGCTGCTTCCCATCCTTGAGGGCTACGGCATTGAACAGCTGGTCTTGGAAGCAAGGACCGATGTTCTGAATAAGGCGGATAACGCGCACAGAATGCAACTGGAGCGTATGGGTGTGGTCTCGCGAATCAGAATCACTCATATGCGAGGGGATGCCGAGCCGCTTCTGTGGCTGCC
Organism: Bifidobacterium aerophilum; assembly: GCF_010667685.1. GTDB lineage: Bacteria > Actinomycetota > Actinomycetes > Actinomycetales > Bifidobacteriaceae > Bifidobacterium > Bifidobacterium aerophilum. The sequence goes on from NZ_WHZW01000007.1 coordinate 38,489, forward strand.
GGATCAGGCTCTTGGAGCGTATGTGGACACCAGACTGGGCTTGCAGGATTTCAATCTGTTCACCGACACCAAGGTCATCGACGAGCAGGTTGTATTGACGTAGATACGCGGAGACCGGGTCCCGTGAATCACGGGAGCACCGGTCTCAACTTCCATATCCCCGCAGGGCTGGCTCTAGGAATTATCTTATATCAGCCTGCTGACGTGATGCGTGCATGTCAACTACCGACGACATATGCGTCTGACTGCCGCCGCATAACCCATGATCAGGAAGACAAGCAGCCATAGGATCAACACCAGTATCCCGGTAAGTGGATGGCCTACCGCAGTCGCCTCGCGTATCGCCTCCGGATAGAACAGTTCATTCGTGGCAGGTATCAGATAGATGATGAACGGTTTGAGCAGCATGGGCACGAACACGTAGATGGACAGGCCGAGCAGCACGCTCCTTGCAAACAAGGACAGCGACAGCACTGCGATGCCGTTCGTCACCGCCAACAACAGGTATTGGAACACAAAGCGACCGGTATCGCCAATCCCATAGATGATGCCATTGCCGACGGTATTCAACACGGTCAGGAACAGTCCGGCGATGACAATGATCGCGGCTTTCCCCACCATCAGGTCATAGGCCATGCGGCAACGTCACGACGAGTATCAGCACGTTCAACAGTGACGGCAACAACGAGACGCCGGCGCAGTAGATCACGGTCGCGTGTACGTCCCCGATCGCGAACGGCCAAGGACGGTTGCGTATTACTGCATCTCACTCCTCCATGATGATTACCCACCCGGGATCACGCCAATCGAAGAGGTATTTGTCGTCCAAAGAAGACATGAGACGGCGGTAATCATTGCTAGCCAGGGTTACTCATCACAAAAACAAGCGGTTTCTCATCGGGATCAGCCCTGACCCTATGCCTGCGATTCCAAATAGTGTTTCCTAGCGTCGAGATTCGCAATGATCCCGCAGATGATTAGCCAGGTGACGAGTATGGCGGCGAGAGCGAGGAGCATCCACCACCAGATCATGCTCATGGTATTGATGTCACGGGCCGCGATCATGCCTACCACCACGTCCACCGGCATCAGGGAGACCAATACACCGCTGCCGAGGAACACGAACACGTATTTGCGGTGTATGTATTCCCATGTTTCATCCGAGGCGATGGTCCAACGGGTCTTGATGCCGATCTGGTAATTCCGCTCCAATCGGCCATTCCTTGCATCCCGATAGGCGGAAAAGCACAACTGCGCCGACCATGCAAACAAAGCAGTCAATATGATGAGCATGATTCGAATCCTTTCTTTCTGGTACTGTTCCATTTCAGAGGTAGACAGTGGTAACCATCATTTCTTTGGGTCGAAGACCGCCATCAACTGCGCGGTGTCGATGCTGTCGCGTAGCTGATGTCGACACCAGCGCAATGTCGGAAATCAGAACGCTCCTTCTCATCATGTCTCTCGTGTCTTGCGCAACAGATCTTTGGCGATGACCGAAACCACCACATACAGCACGCAAGGTAATGTCAGGCCCCACGCCAGATACTGCAGCGGCTGAATGTCAAATACCAAGGCGATGGTGAACATGTTGACGCACAAGTTGATGCAGATGACGAATGTTATCTTCGTTGCGATAGCGTCGGATCTATCGGCGAGCAACCGGTCACGGGCATCCGGTTCCAGCCGCTCGGCCACTTTGCCGCGATATGCGAATCCTCCTGCGGCAAGCGAGCCGGCGCCCAGCAGCAGAAACGTGACCGCCATTGATCCGGAGGTCCAGAACCATTCCACACTCCATCCGTACCGAATCAGGCCGCATACGGCCAATACGACGGAATACAGCGCAAGGGTTCCCGCCGCCGCGAATAGACGCCACCTTCCTTCGCTTATGCCCGCGTGCCCATTGCGGGAGTCTTGCATAGTGTTATCGGCCATGATTGGCCTCCTCTTCGAGGTTTGGCGCTTTCCATACATCAATGATGACTGCAGAAGGGGAATCGCGCCACTTATAGCAATCCCTGTCAACCAAAGACGACAATGGTAACGTCCGTTATCGTTTGAGGCCGCCAGTGATGCGAACTCCATAGTGACATGCGTTGTGCGCGCATACAACGTGCTGTCAAGCAATCGCATGACAGCGGATTCGGGAGTCTGGAATCGTATGTCTTACTGCTGAGATGGATCGGACGGCAAAGTCGCGTGCAGAACCCATGTGCCATCTTCGGCGGAGGTGTTGATCGAACCGCCAAGAGCGGCGAACCGGGTGCGATGCAGGGACAATCCTTTGCCTGAATGGGGCTTGTCCGGCAGGAGGGAGTGTTCGGCGATGTCGTTGACCTGATCGACGGACAGGCCGTCACGGTTGCGGCGCACGACCGTGTGGTATTCGCCGGACGGGTCGCCGTGCACCGCGATGTCGGTGTACAGCTCTCGCAATAGGTCGATCACGGCGGACTCACGTTCGCGAGTGACATCGTCCGCATCCGTCGACTTGCCCGCGGGTAGATTGTCGATCAGCGTCGACTCTCCAGCGAAACCAAGCTGGGACAGATATCGGTCGCCACGGTCCAGTACGTCGCGGATACGATCAGGAAACGCGGTGCAAGGCAAAGACGCTGCGACCGAGTTTTCGGTATCGTCGCCGCCGTGACCATTCCCGATAGAATCATGTTCCTTCCCGGTATCAGTGGCATCAGTGCCGTCACTGTTCCCGTCGAGCATGTCGATGACCGTGCGCACCTCGCCGAGCGTGTCGATCGTGCGTCGGTACAGATCATCGAACAACGCCGTATGTTGTTCGTCGTTCGCTGAACGCGACCGCTCGTAGTCCAATCGCATGGCCATGTATGCGAGATTGTTCGTCACCGCATCATGGATCCGGCTTGCTGCCCGTGCGTCGCGGCGCATGGCCTCCACACGGTCTCGCTCCCGCTCGTAACGCAGTTGATCCTGTTCTGCTTGCACGGCCACGGCTCTCCACGACATCGCGCGGCCGAACGCGTACACCACGAAGAACGACACCAGCAGCATCACGTAGTCGCCGAACGGGATGCCGGCGCGCGCCGCGACCATCCAACGCACCGCGGCGATCATTGGCGGCATCAGCATCCACCATCGCAACCTGCCGTATCGACCGACCGCCGCCAACGCGACCCACATGCCGTAGAACAGACTCGCCCCGCTCATGTCCGGCAGGAACGCGCACCCTACATACGTGACCGCGACCGCCACGCTCATCGGCAGCGGATAGAACGGCAACACCAAAAGACACAGTATGTGTATGACCGTCAGCACCGTGGTCGCCACGAGCTGCGCGGGATACTCGACCATCTCCAACACCGTCAACCCCGCGGACAACAGCACGACGCACCACATGACCGGCCCCACACCGGCGGCACGGACACGCTCACCCGCGCGGCGAACTAATCCTGCAGCATCAGCCATTCGGCCACCGCCTGCGTCCGGTTCCGCGCGCCCAGCTTCTTCGCCGCGCGCATCACATACGTCTTCACCGACGACTCGCCAACGCCAAGCATCTCGCCGATCTCACGCGAACTGCGCCCCTGCGCGCACAAGCGCATGACCTCACGCTCACGCTCCGTCAGAGACACAACGGCCGCGGGCGCAGTCGCCGAGCGTGTAGCGGAATCGATATCAGCGCCGGTACCTTCATGTTTCGCGAGCAGCGCATGCGACTGCGCGGCAGTCAGCTCGGACACATACCTGGTGCGCGGCATGCGACCGTTGGCCAGCGCGACCGCCGCCTCGCAGACATCCTTCACCCGCGCCTTGTCCATCACACACTGCGCACCCGCGGCCAACGCGTCGGCCGCGTAATGCTCCAGCGAGAACGACGTGACGCCGATCAACGCGACATCGGCCGTCGCCGCACGCACCTGCCGGCACACCTCGACGCCGCTCAACCCCTCCAACGACATATCCACCAGCAGCACATCCGGACGCGAATCGGCCGACAGGCAGCGGGCGACCGCATCCCGGCCACGCCGGCACGCCCACGTCACGTCGACCTCGGGAAGATCACGACGAACCAGCAACGTCAGCATCGTCAACGTCAACTGGTCGTTGTCCACCACCGCAAGGCGGAACCGTCTCCTGTCGTACATACGCCACCATCCCATGACAAATCCGGTCAACGGACATCATATCGACGGGAACACTCCGCTTGCCATTCGGCGGAGGTGATGATGCGGAGGGTCTCGTCGTGGTATTCCTTGATCAGCGGGAAATGGTTGCGCTTCGACTCGCCGGCGATTTTCATGCCGCATTTCTCCATCACGCGGCCGGACTGCGTGTTATCCGTGTAGTGGGCGCCCCACACGGCGTCGACATGCAGCGTGCCGAACGCGTAGCCGAGCACGGCGCGCAACGCCTCGGGCATGTATCCCTTGCCCCAGAACGGGCGGCCGATCCAATAGCCGAGTTCCAACGCGTTGCCGCCGACGTATCGGGCGTAGCGTTCGTCGAGCGCGCGGTCCGGTCCGTCGTCGATGTGACGGAGCGGCTTCAATTCGATGCATCCGATGGGCTCGTCAACGTCGGCATCGACTCCCGTGGCCGCGATGTCCCGAATGGTGATGGCCCAGTTGTGCTCGGCCGGGGAAAACACGTCGCGGATGACCCGCATGCTCTCCTCAGCGTCCTGATGCGGCGGCCATCCGCACAACATCCCGATCTTCGGATCCGAAGCGTACCTGAACAGTGCGGCCGTCTCGTCGCGGTCGTCGATCTTCCACGGGCGCAACAGCAGACGCGTGGTTTCGATGATGTCGTTCATCGGATCTCCCAACATAATCGGCGTGTACGGAATCGTATACCGACATTACACGGTTGTGCTTGATTACCGAGGAGATCCATGATGCTTGCCCGGGCGAGTACATGCGGTTGCGGTAACGGATGCTACGGATTACGGATCGTCTTGATCGATGGTTCGACGGGGAGTCCCGCACACGGAAGGCGTCGATTCAGCGAACCTGGCGGCGGTATAGCATGTTCCTTATCGATGATGACGATCGAAGACGGGAGCTACCGAAGATGAGCATGGATAATACCGGCAGCAACGACGAATCCGTTGGCATTGCGCGGCGGCCGAAGCGACGGGACGACGAGCGTACGGTTGCCGGCGAACATCGTCGTATGCGGCGGGCGGACCGGGAGATCGTCGACCGTGAACAGATAGCTGAGATCATCGGCCGGTGCGACATCGTCGACATGGCGTATGTGGATGCCGAAGGGCTGACGATCGTGCCGTTGAACTTCGGGTACGACTATGATCCGGCGACCGGCGGCCTTACGCTGTGGATGCATTCGGCTTCACGCGGGCGCAAGCTCGACGCGATCCGCGCGGCCGGGAATCGCCTGACCGTATCGTTCGCCATGCGCGCGGACTGCGAGGTGATCGAAGGGCGGACCGCATGCAACTGGGGCGAGGCGTTCACGTCGATCGTCGGCGACGGCGTCGCCTCGATCGTGGACGATCTCGACGACCGCCGACGCGGCCTGCGGCTGCTTATGGCGCACCAGGCGCACATGCCGCACGTCACGTTCACCGACGCGCAGGTGAACAGTGTCACGGTGTGGAAGATCGAGTCGACCCGGCTCACGGCGAAGTCGCATGCCAAGCCGAATCGCGTCCGCAATAGCCGACCGGACGAAAACCGAGATTGAGATGCTGAGGCGCGGAACCGTGCATGGATCCGCGCCTCAGCCGTCATCGATGACGAATCAGAGAGTCAGTAGGTCACTTGGCGAACGGTGCGGACGCCTTGTCGAGCGTGGCGATCTCGTCGGCGGCCAGGTCGAGTGATACCGAGTCAAGCAATGCGGGCAGTTGTTCGGGCGTACGGGCGGATGCGATCGGGCCGGCGACCTGCGGGCGATGCCGCAGCCATGCGAGCGCGACCGTCGCGATCGCCGTATCGTGCGCCTTCGCCATCGCGTCGAGCGCGTCGATCAGCGCGAACCCGTCGGCGATCAGATAGTCGGCGACCATGCCCTGACGCGCCGTGCCTTCCGCATCGGCGGCGGAACGGTACTTGCCGGTCAGGAATCCGGCGGCCAGCGAGAAATACGGGAACACGGCGAGATTCTCGCGTGCGGCGACCGGCGCGAGCGTGCGCTCATAGTTGCCGCGGGCCACGAGATTGTAGTGCGGCTCCAACGCGACCGGCAGCGCATAGCCGTGTTCGCGGGCGATGCGGAACCATTCCTCGATGCGGTCGGCAGTGTAATTCGACAATCCGATCGCGCGGATCTTGCCGGCCTTGACCAGCTCGTCGAACGCGGCCGCGGTCTCCTCGAGCGGCGTGTTCTTGTCGTCGAAGTGCGCATAGTACAGGTCGATCACATCGGTGCCGAGACGCAGCAGCGACTCGTTCGCCGCGGCGATCACGTTGTCATGCGAAAGGCCCTTGTACTGCGGGTGCTCGCTCACCTTCGTGGCGACGACCACCTTGTCGCGGTTGGACCGCACGGCCAGCCAGCGGCCGAGGATGATCTCGGATTCGCCGCCCGCGTTGCCCGGAGCCCACGCCGAATACACGTCGGCGGTGTCGATGAAGTTGCCTCCGGCTTCGACGTATTCGTCGAGCACCTTGCGGCTGGTCGCCTCGTCGCTCGTCCAGCCGAACGTGTTGCCGCCCAAAACCAGCGGGAACACCTCCAGATCGCTGTTGCCCACCTTCACGCGCCGATCGGTCATATTGTCGTCCTTTCCTGCGTACCTGACATATCCTCGTGCGGAATCATCGCGACGCGTCGCGAACCAATCGTTCGAGATGAGTATCGAACGGAGATGTCGCGACCGCGTCCCCACCATTCTCCCGCGATCGGGCGGGCGGACGCGAGACCATTCCGCTGCCGGCTGAGAACGCGGCGGATGTCATGTGCGGCTATCGTGGACACTGGAATATTTGATCTCAATAGGTTGGTAGGGGAGTGCGGCATGTCGTTGACGAGCGAACAGCGTGCGGCGACCATTCGCGAGTTCCGCGAGAACATGACGCTGCTGGGATTGACCGCGGAGCGGATCGGCGCCGATTTCGGCGTACCCGGTGCGACCATCGAACGCATCATCGAGCTGCGGTCCGGCGTGCTGGAATATCCATGGATCGTGCGTCGGTATTTGTTGGACAAGGCCGCGGCCGCCGGCGTGGAGCCGGTGCCGTTCAGTGCGCTGCGTGGTGACCCTCACGATTACTGGTTCTTGGACGATCGGGTCATCGACGCGAACCGGCTCGACTGAATCGTGCTGATTCCCGCGACCAGACTGTTACGGCGGTGATTCGCCAAGTGATACGCTGACGCCATGTGCAGATGTTTTGCGGCCGATCTGGACTGGGACGCGATCGCGGCCCGGTTCGACGTGGACGAAGACGACGTGAATCCCGTCGCGCTTCCGGCTCCGTCGTACAACCTCCAACCCAAGCGGACCATCGGCATCGTGGCGGAAGGGAAGGACGGCAAGCGTCATCTGACCGGCGCGTACTGGTCGCTGATACCGGCGTGGAGCACCGGCAAGGAGCTGACGTATCCCACGTACAACGCACGCGTCGAATCGGCATGCGTCAAACCCACGTTTGCGGAATCCGCCAAATCCATGCGCGCGATCATCCCCGCCTCCGGATACTACGAATACCATGGCCGCCGACCGTACTATTTCCACGCGCCGAACGACGCTCCACTGTTCCTGGCCGGACTGTTCTCGTGGTGGCGCGCTCCGCAGCCGCAAAGCCCGGCGCCGTGGCTGCTGACCGCGACGATCCTCACCTGTCAGGCCGTGGACGGTCCGGCCGCGGTGCACGACCGCATGCCGCTGCTCGTGCCGCGCGACATGGCCGGCACGTGGCTTGACCGTTCGATCGACGGCGCGGTTGCCGGTGCGTCATTGATGACGGACATGCAGAACGGCGGCACTGAGTTGTCACGTAATCTCGCCTTTCACGAAGTCGCCGCGTTTGGCCCCGAGGACGACGGCCGCACGCTGATTCGACCATTGCAGCAGGTTCAACCGCCCAGCCTGTTCTGACATGGAGGCCTGAGACCGGTACGGCGGCATTGCCGACCACACCAGTTACGTTGACTGCCGGCGTCGCAGCGGCCATGCCGTCGGCGCGCGAACTGCAGATCATCCGCATGCTCGCCGACGGCGACCCGGCCGGCGAAACCGCCATGCTGCGCGATCATTTCCACGGGGTCGCAGGCCGTCTCGAAGCGCTCGGCTTCGCCACGGACGTCGCGTTGTCCGACTCATTGCCGCAGCGCTACGACGTCGAAGCGGTCAATGTGCTGCGCGACCTCATCGACGAGACCGGCAACAACATCGCCAAGCACGCGCGGCCGCACGCCGACTGCGCCATCCGCATCACGCTTGACGACCGGCAGGCGACGTTGGCCGCCCTCAACCGTGTCCGAACCGGCTCCGGCAATTTCAACGGCTCCTTGGACTTCGGAACCGTGCTGCGCACCAAAGCCGAGCACATCCGCCGCATCGGCGGCACGCTCGACCACACCGTGCACGGCACAACATGGACGCTGTCCGCACGTCTGCCGTTGCATTCCTGACGTCGAGCAGAACACGACGGCAGATCAAACAAGCCCTATCTTCCAAACCGCCGGTCAGGAACGGCGCAGGGCGATGCCGGCGGCGGCCATGTCCTTGCGGGCGGAGACGCCGAGCTTCTCGCTGACGGGCACGGTGAGGTCCTCGAACACGGTCACCGTGTAGCCGAGTTTGCGCGCGTCGAGCGCGGTCTCCTTGACGCAATGCGATTCGGCGATGCCGACCACGTCCACCTGCGTGACGCCGGCCGCCTTGAGCGCGTTGACCAGCGTATGCCCGGCCGACTGCGCGGTCTCCACCTCGCCATGCGACTGGATGCGGTCCGTGTTGTCCTCGATGCCCTCGAACCCGGAGTAGGCGGCCGAATACTGGCCCTTCTTGAAATGATGCGCGACGTTCAGGGCGCGGATCGCCGGATGCAGTTCGGCGTTTGGCGTGCCTGCCCTGCCGTGCACCGGCCACGTGTCCACGTAGTCGGGATGCTCCGACCAATGCGCGCCCGGCTCGATATGCCAGTCCTGCGTCGTCGCGATGTACGCGTATTCGCCGCGGTGCGCGTTCACGTATGCGGCGATCCGATCGGCGACCGCATTGCCGCCGTCCACGCCGAGTTCGCCGCCTTCGCAGAACGTCGGCTGCACGTCCACGATGATCAACGCCTTATCCACCATGATTGCCTCCCCAAACGGATGCCGATAAACCGCCATCCACTCTAACGGTTCGGCTGCGGAATTGCTCGGCGTCGCCTACAACTTGGCTTCTGGCCGTGGTGATATCCGCCACATCGTTCCTAACGGGCATTCAACTCATACAATGTCAATGCAAATCGGCACCCAACGTTCCAAACTGCATAAGAACAAGATGCCGCGCTACAGTGACAGTATGCTTGATCATCTGACGCTCAAGGTGCGTGACATCGATCGCAGCATCGCGTTCTACACGAAAGCGCTCGCACCACTCGGCTACATCGCCAAAGCCCACCACGAACCCACCATCGGATTCGGCGTCGACGACGGCACGCCACACTCCGACTTCTACGTGTCGCCAATGGACGCAACGGATGCGACAGCGCAACCGGACGGTTCCGCAAACGCCGTCCACGACACGGCATTCGCAACGCCAGCCTGCCCGGTCACCCACATCGCATTCCTCGCCGACAGCCCGGCCGCCGTCTGTGACTTCTATACAGCCGCACTCGCCGCCGGAGGAACCGACAACGGCGCTCCCGGACCACGCGCCTACCATCCCAGATACTATGCGGCGTTCGTCCTCGACCCGGACGGCAACAACATCGAAGCCGTCACCGACTGGAGCGGCTGGCCCGACGCATTAAAGCAGACACAATCGCGTGACACTGTTCCGCGCGAGACGTCTTCAACAAGGGATGCGGCAGCAGACGATAATGCGAATAATCCGCGGCAACATGTCGTTGACGCACAAGGCGAACCGGAGTTTCAAGCACCGGTGGCGATGAATGATCCATTGCCGAATCGTTCTGCGCAGTATGTTCAAGAGACGATTTCCGATCCCTCGCAACATGGCGATATCGAGAACGGGCATATCACCGCGCATAGTTCGTCTGCCTGCAAAATGCGATTGTTCCGATCGTTGTTTCGTGGTCGTGATGACGTGTATGCGCATGGGTTTGTTTCCAAGAAGACGGGCAAGATCGGATATGCTCCGGCCGCATGGAACGAGTGGACGCAACTGGCCGATGGCAAGCGCATACCCACTCCACCGGAACGGCGGCAATGCAAACCGTTGACTGATCAGGTTCTCTTGGACCATTTCACCAAACGCGACGACAGATTCACCAACGTCGTCGGATTGTATCCGATGTCCAAGGATTCGAAGGTCTGGTTTCTAGCCATCGATTTCGACGACGACGGCTGGATGCGCGAGATCTCGGCGGTACGGCGAGTTTGCGAACAGCATGGTCTGCAGCCGGCCGTGGAACGTTCCCGATCAGGAGACGGCGGACACCTGTGGCTGTTCTTTGCCGAACAAGTCGACGCGGCGCAGGCGAGACGCATGGGCTCCGTACTCTTGACGCAAGCGTCGGATCTGACCCACATTGCGTTCCGATCATATGATCGCATGTTTCCCAATCAGGACACGATGCCCACCGGAGGTTTCGGCAACCTGATCGCTTTGCCCTTGCAGCGCAAAGCACGTGACAGCGGCAACAGCGTATTCGTGGATGACCAGTTCAAGCCGTATGAGGACCAGTGGTCGTTCCTCTCCTCAATCCAACGAGTCACCTCCGAGCGAGTCAATGCAATCGCGACACTGGCATCACAACTCAACGGGCCGTTGGGCAAACTCCTCAATACAACCGTTGAGGAAACAGTCGGCACATCCAAAGACACTTCGACCGTGAGCGCGACTGCACGAACGGACACGCATAAGGACCACAACAAGCCGGACGATCCCCGAACGGGACATTCCCGGCCTTGGAACACGATAACATCCTCCGATGTGCCAAACGCCGTCGACATCAGCGAACGCAACATGCTCGCGATTCCCAAAACCGGCATGACAGCGTCGGCGCTCAACGCGATACGCCGTCTTGCCGCATTCGCCAACCCCGACTTCTATCGGGCCCAAGTCATGCGCCAACCCGTATACAACAAGCCACGCATCATCTACCGCGGAGAAGAAACCGAAGACACGATATTCCTGCCACGAGGATGCAAGGAACCATTAACATCCTTGCTCTCTTCCGCAGGAGCATCCGTTACCTATTCAGACAAACGCAACGCCGGAAATCCCATCCGCGTAAAATTCACAGGCACGCTCCAACCACGGCAGAACGCCGCAGCACGATCCTTGCTCGCACACGACAACGGCATACTCGTGGCACCAACCGGCTTCGGCAAAACCGTTGTCGCCGCTAATCTCATCGCCGAACGCAAAACCAGCACGCTGATAGTACTGCGTTCATCATCACTGCTGGACCAGTGGAAAGAGCGACTCAGCCAATTCCTCGACATCGACATGACACTGCCGCCGAAACTCACCAAAACAGGTCGCATAAGCCGCAAACAGCCCAATATCATCGGCCAAATTGGAGCAGGACAGAACGAAGCAAACGGCATCATCGACATCGCGCTCGCACAATCCCTGTTCGAACGAAGCGGCATGCCAGGCGAGAAACACGTCAAAGAACTCGTCAACAACTATGGCATGGTGATCTTCGACGAATGCCACCACGTCGCCTCCGTGGACACCGAAGCCATCGCACGCGCAACCACCGCACAATACGTATACGGACTTACCGGCACGCTCAAACGAGACGACGGCATGCAACCAATCACCGTCATGCAGTGCGGGCCAATCCGATACACCGTCGACGTCAAAGACCAGATGACAACACAACGATTCGTCCGACGATTCATCCCCCGCTTCACGGCAGTCAACCTCGACCTCATCGAACCATTCACCTACCATGACTACCTTCAAGCCGCATGTGACAGCAAACCACGCAACGACATGATCCTCGACGACACCATGACCGCCATCCAAGCAGGAAGAACACCACTCGTACTCACCAAACGCGTCGAACACGCACGAGTACTCGCTGACGGCCTCCAACATCGAGGCTGCCAGCACGTGATGCTTCTCTACGGCGCGGATTCGAAGAACACGCGACAAGAAAAACTCCAACAAATCACCCAAATCCCCCCGAACGAAAGCCTTGCCGTCGTAGCTACAGGCAGCTACATCGGCGAAGGCTTCGACCAAAAAACGATTCGACACGCTCATGCTCGCCGCACCGGTTTCTGTGGAAACGGCGGTCACCCAATATATCGGCAGACTCCACCGCGACAACGACGGCAAACAAGAAGTACGCGTCTACGACTACATCGACGTAACCGTACCCATGTCCTCAACCATGTATCGCAAACGATTGAAAACCTACCTCAGCCAAGGATACGAACCATTGCTGTCAGACGAACTTTCCGACAACGTGCTTCGCCAAGCCAAAACCGATGCCTTGCAAAACCGCGCAAAGGCACTCGTCCCCGCTGACGATACACGCTCCGATGCAGAAAATAACCTTGTCACCGCAAACGATTTCCTCAACGCATTCCGCAATGACATCACGCATTGCAGCCAGACAATTGCCATCCACGCAGGCTACCTTTCCCAACGAGGCATCAGCCAGCTCGACGACGTAATCATGCAAGCAATCAACCGAGGAGTGACAGTAACCGTTACCGTACGCCAATCGGATACGGCAACCGAAACGTCACGAGCAAGAACGCAGCGAAACATCACACGCCTACAAGCATTGGGCTGCCATGTGCATACGGTCGAATCATGCAACGAGTTCACCGTATTCGACAACGCGCTCATCTGGTTTGGAACCGCCGAACCACTCGGCAACATAAAACCCGACGACTGCTCACTGCGCTTCCACGACCCCGCGTTAGCAAGACGGTTTAAGGAAACGCAAAACAACACCGATAGCTGAAAACGCATACGGCGGTAAAGACAAACAATATGAAACACGCAAGCACAGAAGGACAAAACATGACGACAGAACTCTTCATCGGATCGCACCTATCAACCAGCGGCGGGTGGAACAAACTCATCGAACGTTCGCATGTCGAAGGCGGCACCACGTTCGCGTTCTTCCCGCGCTCGCCATACGGCAAGAAATCCACATCCCTCACCATCGACGGCGCCACCGACTTCGCACGCCGGCTCATCGCCGAACACTACGGGCCGCTCGTCGCCCACGCGCCATACGTGTACAACCTCGCCGCCAAAGACCCCGCCAAACGCGAATTCGCCATCCACGCGCTCGCCGAAGACCTCGAACTGCTCGCACCCATCCAACAAGCCGGACAGGAGATCTACCTCAACATCCACCCCGGCTCGCACGTCTGGCAAGGAGCCGAGGAAGGCTGCCGGCTCATCGCCGACGGACTGAACCGTGTACTCGACCTCCTCGCCACAGACGACGCAGACGCCACCGTACCGATCCTGCTCGAAACGATGGCCGGCAAAGGCACCGAATGCGGACGCGACTTCGACCAACTCGCGACAATCATCAGCCACGTCGACCATACGGCCAACCTCGGCGTCACACTCGACACCTGCCACGTCTACGACGCCGGATACGACATTCTGAACGACTTCGACGGCGTACTGCGCCGACTCGACGACACGATCGGATGGAACCGCGTCAAAGCCATCCACGCCAACGACTCGCAATACGGCCTCGACTCGCACAAGGACCGCCACGCCAACATCGGCGACGGACAACTCGGCACTGCGTTCTTCGCGCAACTCGTCAACGACCCACGCACGGCCAACCTGCCCATGATCCTCGAAACCAAGGAGCAAACCCCAACCACGCACCGCGACGAAATCGCCCTGCTACGCGGACTGCGCAACGTCTGACCGACAACCGCATCCGCCGGTCGAGCACGACTATCATGAACACCAAGACCGTGAGCGATCACACCCGCGGTATTGATCCCGCAAAACAAAGGAGGTTCGCAATGGAAACCACCAAACGCGCCGTCGTCACCGGCGCATCAAGCGGCATCGGCGCCGCCAGCGTCCGCGCGCTCGTCAACGACGGCTGGACCGTCGTCGCACTCGCACGACGCGAAGCCAAACTCAAGGCGCTCGCCGACGAGCTCGGCGACAAGGTCAGCTACGAGGTATGCGACATCACCGACGAAGCGAGCACGCAGGCCGCCGTGGACAAGGTACTGGCGGGCGGCCCGGTCAAGGCGCTCGTCAACTGCGCCGGCGCGGCGTTCGGCAAGGACCCGGTAGCCACCGCGAACCTCGACGACTGGCGCAACATGTACGAGCTGAACGTGATCGGCACGCTGCGCATCACGCAAAAGCTCCTGCCCGCGCTCAAGCAGGCTCCCGGCGGCGGCACGGTGCTCGTCATCTCCTCGACGGCCGGCATCGAACCGTACGAGGGCGGCGCCGGATACTGCGCGTCGAAATTCGCCGAGAAGGTGATGGCCCGCGTGCTGCGCCTCGAACAGATTGGCGAACCGGTGCGCGTGATCGACATCGCCCCCGGCATGGTGCACACCGACGAATTCTCCCTCAAGCGATTCGGCGGCGACGAGGCGAAGGCCGCCGCCGTATACGCCGGCGTGCCCGATCCGCTGACCGCCGACGACGTCGCCGAATGCGTGCGCTGGGCGTTGAACCAGCCCGACACGGTGGACATCGATTCGATCGTCGTGCGTCCGCGCGCCGAAGGCTCGTACACGAAGGTCTACCGCGAGCGCTGAGCCTTGTTCCGCGATGATGCTCCCGGCAACAGCTCCGGCAGCATCATCGCGAACAGGACGATCGCCAGCACCGCGGTGAGCAGATCGGCGACGGCCTGCGCGGCGATCACGCCGGCATAGCCGAACATGCGCGAGCCGGCGAACAGGGTGACGGCCAGCAGCAAGCCCTGCCTGCTGATCGACAGGATGAACGCGCCCGTCGCCTTGCCGGCCGATTGGAACGTGCAGGTCGTCACCATCACGATCGCCACGCACACCAGACTCAGCAATTGCACACGCAACATGCCGGCGCCGAGCGTGACGATCGTCTCGTCGGCGATGAAGAAGCGCATGAGCACGCGGTCGGCAAGGCTGAGGACCAGCGTCATGGCCAGTGCGAACAGGCAGAGGAATCCGTACGAGAACCGCATGATCGCGCGCAGGCGCGGCATGTTGCGTGCCCCGTAGTTGTATCCGATGAGCGGTTGCGCGCCGAACGCGAAACCGGCGAAGACGAGCACGGCGATCATGACGACCTTGAGCGCGATGCCCATGGCGGCGACCGTGTCCGTGCCGTAGGGGAGCAGGAACAGGTTGACCATGACGATGCCGACGCTTTGCGTCAGGTTCGTGATGGCCGCGGGGATTCCGATGGCGAGGATGCCCCGGATATCGTGGGCGTCGAGGGCGAGACGGCGCCCGATGGCGACGCGAGTCGCCGTCACGGATCCCGTAAGGCCCCGAACGGCGGCGTCGGCGCGCACGAGCAGCAGTCTCGGATCGATCGACAGGTTCGGGCTGCGGCGCAACAGGAACCAGACGAAGTACGCGTCGGTGCAGATGTTCGCGATCACGGTCGCGCCTGCCGATCCCGCGGCGCCCCAGGCGAATACGTGGACGAACAGCGGATTGAGCGCGATGTTCACCAGCGTGCCCGCCACCGAACCGATCATGGACTGCACTGCGTGGCCCTCGGTACGCAGCAGGTTGACGGGCGTCATCGACGCGATGATGAACGGCGAACCGATGATGATCAGCGTATAGAAGTCGGACGCGTGCCGCCACGTGTCGTCGGTCGCGCCGAGCAACACGAGCATTTGCGCGCGGAATATGAGACCGAACGCGACGATGACCAGTCCCGTGACGATGGCGGCATAGAAGCAGAACACGCTCAGTCGTTTGCCGTCCTCATAGCGGCGCTGTCCGAACAGCCGCGAGATGACGGATGCGCCGCCGAGGCCGAAGATGTCGCCAAGCGCGATCATCACCGTGAACACCGGGGCCGTCAGGGAGACTCCGGCCACCATGCTCGTGTCGCCGGTATGCGCGATGACGTAGGTGTCCACCATGTTGTAGACCAGCGTGACCAGCATGCCGAGTACGACCGGCATCGCCAGCGAAAAATACGCTTTCGGCACCGGCGCCTTTTCGAACAACGCGTCGTCCATCCCAATTTCCTTCCCGGTTCGTGACCTCCGCTGTGCGTCACGGGCAATATAGCAGTCACAGTGCGGACAACAACACGCCGCAGTCGGCCTGTCACGGAGACTCGCCCAGAATGTAGGACGCGGAAGGCGCGGGCCGGGCAAGTGGCTTACAGTGACGCATGATCGACCGCACAACAAGGGAGGATCATGTCGGTTCTGGACGAATTGGTGGCGGGCGCATTGGAGGACCAGCAGGCCCGCGAGCGCTCCGTATCGCTTGACGAGGTGAGGAAGGCCGCACTGGCGGCCCCGGCCCCGATTGACGCGAAACGATGGCTCAAGCGCGCCGACGGCATCCCCGTGATCGCCGAGATCAAGCGCGCATCCCCGTCCAAGGGCCATCTGAACGACATTCCCGACCCGGCGGCACTGGCCCGCGAATACGAGGCGGGCGGCGCGAGCGCGATCTCCGTGCTCACCGAAGGACGACGGTTCCTCGGCTCGCTTGACGATCTCGACAAGGTTCGCGCCGCAGTCCATATCCCGGTGCTGCGCAAGGACTTCATCGTCACCGACTACCAGATCTTCGAGGCGCGCGCCCACGGCGCGGACCTCGTGCTGCTCATCGTCGCCGCGCTTGACGACGCGACGCTGAAGCATCTGCTCGACCTCGCGCATGAGCTGAACATGACCGTGCTCGTCGAGACGCATACGCGCGAGGAGATCGAACGCGCGGTCGCGGCCGGCGCAAAGGTGATCGGCATCAACGCGCGCAACCTCAAGGATCTCAAGGTCGACGTGAACAAATACAACGAACTGGCGGCGAATCTGCCCGACGACGTGATCCGCGTCGCCGAATCCGGCGTGTTCGGCGCGGTCGAGGTCGAGGATTATGGCCGCGCGGGCGCGGACGCCGTGCTGGTGGGCGAGGGCGTGGCCACGGCCGCCGATCATGAACTTGCAGTGGAACGACTAGTAAAGGCAGGAGCAAGAGTGAAAGCATCCGAAACCACTCCGTTAAGCGAACATCAGGGACCGTACTGGGGTCAGTTCGGCGGCCGGTACGTGCCCGAGGCGCTCATCACCGCGCTGGACGAGCTGGAACGCGTCTACGATGAGGCCAAGGCCGATCCGGAATTCCACAAGGAGTTCATGACGCTGCAGCAGCGCTACGTCGGCCGTCCGTCGCCGCTTACGGAAGCTCCGCGTTTTGCCGAATTGGTCAAGGCCAAGACCGGCCTTGACGCGCGCATCTTCCTCAAGCGCGAGGACCTCAACCACACCGGCGCGCATAAGATCAACAACGCGCTCGGCCAAGCGCTGCTCGTCAAGCGTATGGGCAAGACGCGCGTGATCGCCGAAACCGGCGCGGGACAGCACGGCGTGGCCACGGCGACCGTGTGCGCGATGCTCGGCCTCAAGTGCCGCATCTACATGGGCCAGATCGACGCCCGCCGCCAGGCGCTCAACGTCGCCCGCATGCGCATGCTCGGCGCCGAGGTCGTGGAGGTCACGCTCGGCGACCGCATCCTGAAGGACGCGATCAACGAGGCGTTGCGCGACTGGGTCACCAACGTCAAGGACACGCACTACCTGCTCGGCACGGTCGCCGGTCCGCACCCGTTCCCGGCGATGGTGCGCGACTTCCAGAAGATCATCGGCGAGGAGGCCAAGGAGCAGCTGCGCGACTGGTACGGCATCGACCATCCGGACGCGATCTGCGCGTGCGTCGGCGGCGGCTCGAACGCCATCGGCATCATGAACGCGTTCCTCGATGACGAACGCGTCAACCTCTACGGCTATGAGGCCGGCGGCGACGGTCCCGAATCCGGCAAGCACGCGATTCGTTTCGCCCCCGGCACCGGCCAGCTCGGCATGTTCCAGGGAGCGAAGAGCTACCTGTTGGAGACCGACGAGGGACAGACGCTCGACACGTATTCGATCTCGGCCGGCCTTGACTATGCGTCCGTCGGCCCGGAGCACGCGTGGCTCAAGGACATCGGCCGCGTGAACTATTCGTGGGCGACCGACGATGAGGCCATGAACGCGTTCCGCGATCTGAGCCAGACCGAAGGCATCATCCCCGCCATCGAAAGCTCGCACGCGGTCGCCGGCGCGTACAAGGCCGCAGCCGACCTCAAGGCGAAGGGCTACGACAAGGCCGTGATGATCGTCAACATCTCCGGCCGCGGCGACAAGGACATGGCCACCGCCGGCAAGTGGTTCGGCTATCTGACCGACGAGCAGGCGGCCGCACTCGACGTGACCGGCGCCCACGGCGACACCGTGGCCTGAAAGAACGAGGGGAGAACACATATCATGACGAACACAGCAACCACGCCGTCGGGCCAGCCCCTCGGCATCAGCCACAAGCCGAGCCGTACCGAAGCGATGTTCGATGCGTTCAAGGCCGAGAACAAGCCCGCGTTCATCGGCTATCTGCCGTACGGATTCCCGAATCCGGACGTGTCGCTCGACGCGTTGCGCACGATGGTCGAACACGGCGTCGATGCGGTCGAGATCGGTCTTCCGTACTCCGACCCGGTGATGGACGGGCCGGTCATCCAGGCCGCCAGCCAGATCGCCCTGAATAACGGCGAAAGCATCCACGGCGTGTTCAAGGCCGTCGAAACGGTGGCGAATGCCGGCGGCGTACCGCTCATCATGAGCTACTGGAACCTCATCTACCATTACGGCGTCGAACGCTTCGCCCGCGACTTCGAGAATGCCGGCGGCGCCGGCCTGATCACCCCGGACCTGATCCCGGATGAAGCGGGGGAGTGGATCGAAGCCTCCGACCGTCACGGACTCGACCGCATCTTCCTCGTGTCGCCCGATTCGGCCGACGAACGTCTCGCGGTCGTCGCGAAGAACGCACGCGGTTTCGTGTACGCGGCCGCCCGCATGGGCGTGACCGGCGAACGCGCGTCCATCGACGCCTCGCCGGAAACGCTGGTCGCCCGCACCCGCAAGGCCGGCGCGAAGAACGTGTGCGTCGGCATCGGCGTATCCACGCCGGAACAGGGAGCGAAGGTCGGTGCGTACGCCGACGGCGTGATCGTCGGCTCGGCGCTCGTGCACACGCTGCTGAACGACGACGACCGCACCGCGAAGGATCCGGACGAAGGACTCAAGGATCTCGCGACCAAGGCCGAATCGCTCGCCGACGGCATCCACAACGCACGGTGAACCATCCGGTGCGTCGCCCTCGCATACTCACGCAATACAGGGGTGGCGCACCGTACTGCGGTAGGATGGCAGCGGCAACCATGAGTAGAGAGGCGAGCATCACACGATGAACCTGGCTTATATCCCATCACCGACGTTCTCGTATTTCCAGATCGGACCGGTGACCATCCGCATGTACGCGATCTGCATCCTGATCGGCATCTGTGCCGCCGTCGCTATCCTGACGAAACGGTGGAAGCGTGTCGGAGGGACCTTCGACCAGGTGCTCGACACCACGCTGGTCGCCGTGCCATGCGGCCTCGTCGGTGCGCGCCTGTACCACTGCATCACCACGCCCGAACAGTATTTCCCGCCCAGCGGCAACCTGATCAACATCCTCAAGGTCTGGGAAGGCGGCATGGCCATCTTCGGCGGCATATCCGTCGGTGCTCTGGCCGCGTTCCTGTGGTGCCGTCACAAGCATTACCCGTTCGCGCTGCTGGCGGATGCGCTCGCTCCGGGACTCATGGTCGCTCAGGCGATAGGCCGCCTCGGCAACTGGTTCAACCAGGAGCTGTACGGCAAGCCGACCACCCTGCCGTGGGGCCTCAAGCTCAACGACGCGGACGCGATCGGCAAGACCGAAATCTGCTACGCCGGCCAGGCATGCCCGACCGGCACGCTGTTCCACCCGACCTTCCTGTATGAGATGATCTGGAATCTCATCGGCGCCGCCATCATCATCTGGCTGGGACACCGGTTGTGGAACGTGCTCAAGGCGGGACAGCAGTTCGCCATGTACCTCATGTGGTACGGGCTTGGTCGTACCTGGATCGAGATGATCCGCATCAACTACTCGACGATCATCCTCGGCCTGCGCGTCAACGTGTGGACCGCGATCCTGTGCTTCATCCTCGGCTGCATCCTGTTCGTCGTGCTTTGGCAGGTCGGCGGAAGCTCCGCGGAACTGTCGAAGCGTCTCACCGCGGTCACCGCGGACGAACTCGAACGCCAGTCGATCGCCGAACACGGCGCATCCCAGTCGAACAATCGATGAACAACCGACGCACGGCGCGAACATGGCGTCGTTCGTCGCTCAGACTCCATAGAATAGGCAACCATGACTACCATTCAAATCGCCCCCAGCATCCTGTCCGCCGACTTCTGCAACCTTGAGCGTGACCTCAAGGCCATCTCCAACGCCGACCTCGTCCACGTCGACGTCATGGACCATCACTTCGTGCCGAACCTGACGCTCGGCGAGCCGATCGTCAAGCGCATCTGCGAGGTCACCGACCTGCCGGTCGACGTGCACCTCATGATCGAGGATCCGGACCGTTGGGCCCCGGAGTACGCCAAGCTCGGCGCCGCATCCGTTTCCTTCCACATGGGTGCCACCCATGCGCCGGTGCGTCTCGCCCGCCAGCTGCGCGACATGGGCTGCAAGGCCTGCTTCGCCGTTCGTCCCGCCGAACCGGTCGAGCCGATCTTCGACATCCTCGACGAGTTCGACATGGTGCTCATCATGACCGTCGAGCCCGGTTTCGGAGGCCAGAAGTTCCTCGACAACCAGATGGCCAAGGTGCGCCGCCTGCGTGACGAGATCACCCGTCGCGGACTTGCGACCAAGATCCAGGTGGACGGCGGCGTGAGCCCGAAGACCGCCCACATCGTCGCCGAGGCGGGTGCCGACGTGCTGGTGGCCGGTTCCGCCGTATACGGTGCCGAAAGCCCCGCGCAGGCCATCGACGACATTCGAGACAAGGCTCAGGCCGCGTTCCGCGCCTGATCTTCAAAGAAAAGGAAGACACGCCCCATCATGAAGACTTTCGAATCGCTGTTCGCCGAGCTGAGCGAGAAGGCTGCCGCCAAGCAGGCCGGTTCCCTGACCGTCGACGAGCTCGCCAAGGGTACGCACTTCATCGGCAAGAAGATCGTCGAAGAGGCAGGCGAGACCTGGATCGCCGCCGAATACGAAGGCGCGGAACGCACCGCCGAGGAAATGAGCCAGCTGATCTACCATCTGCAGGTCATGATGATCGACCGCGGCATCACGCTCGAGGACATCTACAAGAACCTGTAAGACGACGACCATTGCCGGGTTGCCGCACGAGCAAACGGGATTCCCGTTTTCGATAAGGCGACCCGGCCCATCCGGTCCACTAGGGGAGGAAACCATATGCTACGCATCGCTGTGCCCAACAAAGGCATGCTGTCCGAGCCCGCATGGAACATGCTGGCCGAAGCCGGATACCGTTTGCGTTCCAATCCGCGTCAGCTTGTCGTCGAAGATCCGGACAACGGCATCGAACTGTTCTACCTGCGTCCGCTCGACATCGCCGTGTACGTCGGCCGCGGCACCATCGACGTCGGCATCACCGGCCATGATCTGCTGCTTAACTCCGGCACGGAGGCGAAGGAGCACATGAAGCTTGGCTTCGGCGCATCCACGTTCCGTTTCGCCGCTCCGAACGAATCCCCGATCAGCACGCTCGAGGACATTCAGGGCAAACGCGTAGCGACCTCCTTCGACAAGCTCGTGCACGACTATCTGACCGCTCACGGCATCGAAGCCGAAACCATCCATCTGGACGGCGCGGTCGAATCGTCAGTGCAACTCGGCGTCGCCGACCTGATCGCCGACGTGGTGTCCACGGGCACGACGCTGCGCAATGCCGGTCTGCGCATCTTCGCCGATCCGATCCTGCATTCGGAGGCCGTGCTGATCCGGTCCCCGCGCCTGGACGAGCAGGACGAACGGCTCATCAAGTTCTCCCGTCGCCTGCAGGGCGTGCTTACCGCACAGCGTTACGTGCTCATGGACTATGACATCCCCGTGTCCAAGGTCGCCGCCGCCGTGGCCGTGACCCCCGGATTCGAAAGCCCGACGATCTCCCCGCTGCACGACAAGCAGTGGAACGCCGTTCGAGTCATGGTGCCCAAGGCGAAGGTCAACCAGCTCATGGATCAGCTGTACGAGGTCGGGGCGCGCGGCATCATCGTGACGGCGTTGCAGGCGTCGAGAATGTAGTCCGCCGAGCGCATGATCGATCTCAAACAGAAGTTCAGCAAGAAGTACAGTCCGGAACCGCGGGACATCTATGTCACGGTGCCGAACCTGATCAGTCTGCTGCGCATCATTTCCATCCCGATCATCTCCGGGCTGGTGTCGCAGCACCACATGATCGAGGCGTTGGCGGTGTTGGCATTGTCCGCGGTTTCGGACGGCGTCGACGGCATCCTCGCACGGCTGCTCGATCAGGTCAGCAAGGTCGGGCAGATACTCGACCCGATCGCCGACCGGCTGCTCATCCTATGCAGCGTGCTCGCGCTCGGCATTGCCGGCATCATCCCGTGGTGGATGATCATCATCGTAGGTCTTCGCGATCTGCTCATGGGCATCGAGGTGCTCTGGCTCGCACAGCATGACTACGGCCCCCTGCCGGTGAATTTCGTCGGCAAGTCCGGCACTGCAATGCTCATGATCTCGATCACCGCGCTGATCTTCTGCGACATCTGGACCAATCCCATGGTCGACCTGCTGCATCTGGCCGCGTTGGCGGCAGGCATCTGGGGCGTGGGGCTGTATTGGCTCGCCGGATACATCTACCTGCGCCAGGGCTTCGGGCTGATCCGTGCGGATCGGCATCTCGATGCGGGAACCGTACGGATGACGGACGCCGAGAAGACCGGTACAAAGGCCGCCTGACCCATGTCCGAACCGATGCGTGCGCAGGAGCCGGCGGACCTCGTCGGCCAGGTGGTTCCCGACTCGTTTCCCGTGCCGGAGGAGACGGCGTCGGTGCACAGACGCGCGGTCTTTTCCGCCTCCATCGCCGGCATCGACGCGCATCATGCGGCGCTGCCATCCGATATCGGTCAGGCATCCCGTCGCCATCGTCGCAAGGCGCATGACAGTTCCCTGCAGCTGCTCGACGATCTGACCAACCGTCCGATGGATCCGCTGTTCTCCGATTCCCGTCTCGCCACGCAACGTAACATACCGGCATGGGAACGGTGGCTGACCCGCGTCATCGTGTTTCTCATCTGCGTCGCCGTGGGCTTCTGCAGCAGCCTGTTCGTCCAGCAGCTCCATACCGACCCGCGCAAGGAAGTGCGCCAGAACTGGGCAAACGAACTGGAGGGGCTCAACGGCGAGGTCGACAAGCTCAATACCGAGGTTTCCGAATTGCAAAGCCAGGTCACCGCCAAGTCCAAGCAGTCGGGAGACGGTTCCCAAAGCGATACGCTGATCCAGGACGAACTGGTCAACGGGCTGTCGAAGGTGAAAGGGGAAGGCGTCACGCTCACGATCGCCAATCCCATCGCCGCGGACGATTCGTCCGCTGACGGCACCTATCACCGCGATACCACGACCACGCAGATCCGTTTGGTGTCCGACACCGATCTTCAGCTGTTCGTCTCGCTTCTATGGCAATCGGGTGCCGAGGCGATCGCCGTGAACGGATATCGCATCGGCGTGCAGACCTCCATCCGCACCGCAGGACAGACGATCATGGTGGGGGTCAACCCCGTGCAGAGCCCTTATCGGATCGAGGCGATAGGGGACAGGGATGCATTGGCCACGGCAGTGGGGTCCGAACGGCAGCCGGCATTGTATTCCTCGCTCGCCAATGCGGGCATCTACCCGCAGGTTTCGAAATCCAGATCGCTTACACTGGAAGCGGCGGCATTGGGCAATCTTTCCTACACGAGAAAGGACGAATGAGATGGCTGCGGTGTTGGGATTGATCATCGGCATAGTCGTCGGATTGTTCGTCAAACCGGCCATTCCCGTGATATTGCAGCCATATCTGCCGATCATGGTGGTCGCGGCTCTTGACGCGCTGCTCGGCGCCGCACGAGCGTATTTCGAACGCAGCTTCTCCGACAAGGTGTTCGTGATCTCGTTCATTTCCAACGTCGTCACCGCAACGCTGCTCGTGTTTCTCGGCAACCAGCTCGGCGTCGGATCCCAGTTGCAGACCGCCGTCATCGTCGTGCTCGGCATCCGCATCTTCTCGAACGTGTCGGCGATCCGCCGGTTCATCTTCAAGGGCTGATCCATGGCACGGCGTAAACGGCAGTCCCAGGACATCCTCACCAAGCTGCACGTCCAGCATGCGATGGACAAGGCCAACGACCACACCGAAACCGGCTCGTTCCCGATGGTGCGCAAACGCGGTCGATCCGGACGACGTTCGCTTAAGGCGAACGCGACACGTATGCGTCTGCTGACCAGCGTGCTGATCGCCGTCATGTGCGCGCTGCTGTCGTTCGCATACATGATCCAGATCAACAATACGAAGTCCACGTACGAGACCATGAGCGAGGACGAGCTGGTCCGCCTGATCAACGAGACCAGCAATCAGGTGCAGAGCCTCGAACAACGCAAAAGCGAGCTGTCCAGTCAGCTTGACTCGCTCAAGGCCACGGCCGACAAGCAGGCGGCCGCCCAGAAGATCGCCAAGCAGAACGAGGAGACGAACGGCATCCTGTCCGGCAGACTGCCGGCCAAGGGAGAAGGCGTGACCATACGCATCACCAAGGGCACCAAATCCGACGTGGACGCGTCCACCATGTTCACGCTGCTTGAGGAACTGCGCAATGCGGGAGCCGAAGTGATCGCGGTCAATTCGGTCCGTGTGGTCACCTCCACCTATATCGCGCAGTCCGAGGACGGCGGCCTGATCTGCGACGGCACGGCGCTGGAGACCCCGTATGTGGTCAAGGCCATCGGGGATCCGCAGGCGCTGGCGAATGCGGTCAACATCGCCGGGGGCGTCGGATCCCGACTCAAGGTCAAATACGGTTCGACCGTCACCGTCGTCACCGAAGACGAGGTAAAAATCGATGAGACGCGTGCGGCACGGCAATATCGGTACGCAACGCCAGTCGAATAGTAGGTACAATTAAGAGCTATGACTAATCCGATTCCCACCGCGGGCGAAACGACCATCATCGGTCTGCCCGCCATCACCATTCCGATCACGACCACCGGAGACCGTCCGCTGACGCAGGAGGATCTCGATACGATCGCGCGTCTGTCCGACGGCACCGCATTGCTGATTTCGACGCGAGGTGCCGTGTCCGGTTCGCGATACCTGCTCGACGAGGACGAGATCACGGTCGGACGTGACCCTCGAGCCGATATCCTGCTCGATGATTCGACCGTATCGCGTTCCCATGCCGTGTTCCGCCGCACCGGAAACACGTTCGAAGTGGTCGATGCGGGCAGCCTGAACGGCACATATGTGAACCGGCAGCGAGTGGATCGTGCCACGTTGCGCAACGGCGACGAAATCATGATCGGCAAGTTCCGGCTGGTGTACTTCACCAAATCGGCCGTGATCGCCTGACCGCCGCGCCTTCGGGGGCATAATGGTCGTTCCGTCTTCTTCGTCATCCACATGACATCATCCGGAAACGCGAACGACGGAGGGGAGTCGTGCCATGGGCGCACCGCATGCCGTTCAGGGAGAACTGTTCGCCGTCGAGGGGGAGAGGGACGCCGAACGTGGCTATCGGGGGACGGTGGCGTCAAAAGTCGCCGGCATCACCTATCGGCAACTGGACTACTGGGCGCGCAAACAGATCGTGGAGCCGTCGATCACGCCTTCGCACGGCTCCGGCTCGCGTCGGCTCTACTCGTTCAAGGATGTGGTGATCCTTGCCGTTTCGAAGCGATTGCTTGACGTCGGCGTGAACCTGCAGAACGTGACCGCTGCGATCGGGTTCTTATCGCAGCGGACCGCGGAACAGCTGGAAAACGTCACCATCATGTGCGATGGCCAGCACGTCCATGAATGCACGACCAGTGAACAGATGCTCGAACTGCTGCAAAGCGGCAAGGCCGTGTTCGCGGTGTCGGTGGGCTCGCTGTGGCATCAGATCGATGATGCGCTGGCTCATGAGGAATTCGTCGATCTGAAGACGACGTCGGTATCGCTCGGAGGCAACAGGCCGATCGACGAATTGACGGCGATGCGTATGCGCAAAACCCTTGCCGTACGTCAGGCTCAACGCAAGGGCCGGACATATTCGTCTGATGGACGGCCATCCGATGGAATACGGGTATGATCGATCACATCGATCATACGGGCACGTTCACGTGCGATGCCATGAAAATGACGACCGCGAGTTTTGCACAGGGGAGGGATGATGGTCGATCTGTTGCCGATCATACTGTGGGTGCTGTCGTCACTGTGGTCCGCGGGCGTTTGCATGATCTGCGTGATTCGGGGGAAGCTGTTGTCCGGGGAACGTCGGCCCGACGTGGATACGGTCAGTTGGAACGTCATATACGCGCAGGTGTGCTCCGTGGTGTTCGCGGCGGTGCCGTTCATGGCGCTGATCCTGATCCAAGATGACATCGGCCGTGCCATGATGGATTTCTACGAGCGGTTCCTGTATGCCGGTGCGGCGGCATCCGTGATTCTGGTGATCGCAGCGTGGGCGTTCATGTTCGTGCAGGCGAAACGTGCGGAACGCACTCAGATGGAGCGCATGTTGCGCAGAAAGTAGGAATAGATGCGGGTGGGACGAGTGGATGAGCTAGATTAGCGATTGCTTTTCTGACATAACGTACATTATCGGATAATAGGATATACGGTTATTCTCGTCCGTTGACGTTCATTCCCGTACGATCAGGTTCACGTATGTCCACGACAGTGAGACAATCGAACGATCGGTTATCGCAGATACATTCTCACGGCCGCGGACATATGGGATGATGCCTGATGCAACCGTCCCGGTTCAGGGCGGTCAGGCGAAATACTCTTCGACCGCGCCGGACAGTTCGGCCACGGTATCGATGATCCGATAGCATCCGTGTTGCACCAGCTCACCGGGTTCCGAATATCCCCAGCCGCATCCGAGGCAGTCCAGTCCGCACGCCGCGGCACCATCGGCGTCGGTCCAACGGTCGCCGACCATCAGCGCGCGGTCTCCGGCGGCGCCGTCGAATCCGATGTGCTCGAACGCGTACCGGATCACCTGATCCTTGTCGAGGCGCGAATTGTCACGGCTGGCACCGTAAACGGCATCGACCATGTCGGTCAGGTGGAAATGCTCGCAGATCGGCACGGCCTGATATTCGGGCTTGCAGGTGGCGACGGCGAGATAATATCCGGCCTTGCGCAACGCGGCAAGCTGCTCGGGAATGCCGTCGTATACGCGGTTGTACAGGCGTCCCGGCACCAGTTGGCCAGGATCGTTCGGATCGTCGAACACGGCCTTGTCGGCATAGTATTCACGGTAGATACGCACGGCCTCGTCCAGTTTGTCGTCCGGAATATGGTTGCGCTTGAAGGACTCGATGATGGCCGGACCGATGAATCGATGCAGCTCGTCGTCATCCGGCACCGGCAAGCCCAGGCCTTCGAACGCCTTCACGACGCATGCGATGATGCCGAAATGCGATTGGGTGAGCGTGCCGTCGAGATCAAGCAGCACGACGTTCATCGGATGGTTCTGGGTCATGGTGTCCTCTCCCCTGTTTGGCGCGACCGAAATTGACGGGTCGCAAACGGATACCATTATGCCCGGCCATAATGACCGGGCATCAGTTCATGTGTTGTTCAACATCGTGCCGTCCGTAACCGACATGCACACATGCCATGGATCACTCGTAATCGGGGATCCATCCCTCGCGGTGCATCTGCAGACGCTTGTCAAGCAATGCCTTGAGCTCCTCTTCGCTGCGCCGTTCGAGCAGCATGTCCCAATGGGTGCGGGTCGGCTTGCTGATCTCATCCGGCTCCTGGTCGCCGTCGCCCTCACGATGGGCGGTGGCGCCGCAGCGGCATTCCCACTCCTCGGGGATCTCGGCGCCATCGGCGAACGGCAGGATCGTCCGGTGTCCCTTCGGACACACGTATGCCACCTCGGTTCGTGCCGCAAAATCGACATTCTCATCGGATTCCAGCGATTTCGCGCCAATGCTCATGCCTCTGAGGCTGCGTTCCGCCATGGGTTCCTCCTTGTGCTCACAATCTGTACCACGTTATCGAACAGTTGGGACGTCCGACCTATTCCCTCGGGCGTGTCAAAACCGCACGTTACGGCGTCAAGGGGCGCCGCATCAGTCGACACCCGAGTAGGAGACGATGCCGCGGTTTACCTGATCCGCCGCTTCATGCGCCGTACGTGCCAGATTCTCGCCTACGGAACCCAGAATCGGCGCGGCCGTGGCGATCTGCTGCAGCATGTCCGCCAGACGCTTCGCATTGCGCACGAAATCGCCTCCGGTCAGTTCACGACCGCGCAGTATTTCGGAGAGCTCCTCTCCGTCCGCCCACTCGTACATGATGTCGGCGATGCCGAAGTCAAGCTGCGCCGGAGCCTCAAGGCCGGCATCCTCGCATTCCATGCGGATCGCGCCGTGGATGCCCCGCAATTCTTGGGCGGCCCATGCGACAGGTCCTTGCGAGCCGCCCGGATAGTAGCGCGGCTCTCCCCCGCCGCCGCGTCGTGCTTCATAGATGAGCGAAGACAGCACCGACGCGAGACATTGAGGAGGCAACATGTCGAACGTGCCGGCACAGATCGCCTGCGCGAGCACAAGATCCTGTTCGCTGTACAGTCGTCGCAGCAGCTGACCGTGCTCGGTAAGCCGGTAGCCCTCCGTCTGTGCGCCGGTCGCTCCGGGGACCGTCGTTTCGCGTTCCAGATAGCCAAGTCCAAGCAGGATACCGCAGATACGGTCGAACTGGCGTGCCACCGAGCCGGTACGGGAATCATAACGGTCCCGCACACGTTCCAGCTCCCGCATTTCACGCACCCACCGATGTCCCCATTTGAGATGCTGCTGCAGATCCGGGCAGCTACGGCACGGATGATCCCGGTCGGCCTCCTTGAGCTGGGCGATCCGGCGGTCCAGATCGCTGAAAGCCTCGGATCGCTGCTTGTCGGTACGGAACGTTGTCTGCTTGAGCTTGCGTCGTTCGCCTTTTTCCAAATCGGACAAACGCATGCGGATCGTCATGAGATCCTTGAAGTCGCCGTGATCGCACACGAACGCCTGCTCGTACCCGGCGATGGCTTTTTCCAGCGTGTCGATCTGCGATTCGAGCTGCCATGCGGATTCGTTTGCCTCCCACTGGGCGAACGAATGATCAAGCGTGACGCGCGCCGTTTCGTAGTCGCTGGCGTTCAGCAGGTTGACCGCCATATTGAACGTCGGCCGGAAACTGGAGTGCAGCGGGTATACGCGTTTGCTGGACAATGCGGCCGCGGTGGCGGGCAGGAATCCCCGGTGGTCCACGACGATGGCATGACCGATCGTATCGATGCCGCGACGGCCGGCACGGCCTGTCAGCTGGGTGAACTCCCCCGGCGTAAGCTGCACGTGACCGGTGCCGTCGAATTTTTCGAGCTTTTCGACGACGACGCACCGTGCCGGCATGTTGATGCCGAGCGCCAGCGTTTCGGTGGCAAACACCATCTTGATCAGACCTTCTTCGAACAACCGTTCGACGATCTGTCGGAACAATGCCACCATGCCGGCATGATGCGAGGCGAACCCCTCCTCGAGCGCGAAGCGAAACTTCGAGAAGCCGAGCGCCTTGAGATCGGTCTGCGAGAGCTGACCTTCGACCATCTCGTCCACGATGCGACGAATGCGACGCACCTCGTCCTCGGTGGTCAGCTCCAGTCCCGCGTTGATGCACTGTTCGACGGCCTGATCGCAACCGTTGCGAGAGAAGATGAAGTAGATGCCGGGCAGCATATCGAGATAGTTGAGCTCATCGACGACGGCCCAACGCTTGGGCGTATGTCGTTCCGGTTTGCCGCGTTCCGGCCGTCCGCCTGCACCGCCACGTCCTCTGCCGTTCTTGCCGCCGCGTTTGGCCGGACGTTCCTCGCCGCGTCGACGTGCCGCCCTGCGGTCGAGCTGGTCGAGCCGGTTGATGAGCTCCGCGTTGAGCCTGGTGGTCTGACGGCCGTGCTCGTCATGCTGGTAGAGGTCGATGAGTTCCGGTTCGGTATGGTCATCGGCCTGCACCAGCACATGCTGCTCAAGTGGGACCGGTCGCGTTTCGGAGACGACCAGCGTCGTTTCGCCGCGCACCGAGGCGATCCACTGCGAGAAATCCTCGACGTTCGACACCGTGGCCGACAATCCGATGATGCGTACGGACTGCGGCAGATGGATGATGACTTCCTCCCATACCGGTCCTCGGAACCGGTCGGCGAGATAATGGACTTCGTCGAGGATCACGTAGCCGAGCGCGGTGAGCGTGGTCGAACGCTCGTACAGCATGTTGCGCAGCACTTCCGTGGTCATGACCACGATGTCGGCTTCGGAGTTGATGGACGTGTCGCCGGTGAGCAGACCGACTTTGTCGGAACCGTATACGGCGACGAGATCATGGTACTTCTGGTTGCTCAACGCCTTGATCGGTGTGGTATAGAAGGCCTTGACATTGCGTTCCTGCGCAAGGTACATGGCGAAGTCGGCGACGACGGTCTTGCCGGCTCCGGTGGGCGCGGCGACCAGCACATTGCGGCCGGCTTCCAGAGCCTCGTTCGCCTTGCGCTGGAAATCATCGATATCGAACGGCAGGGTCGCCGCGAACCGGGCGGCCAATGACCTGGCCTGCTCCCTGGTTTTCAGGAAGGCCGCGTACCGCTGCGAGGGAGACGGGGAGGTTGCGGACGAATTGTCGGAAGTGGTGCGGTGATGACGCGGCATGATCCTACTTGTTGTTCCATTCGGCCCATTGGCGGGCATGACGTTCTCGTGTGGCGTGTTCCCGTTCGATGACCGCCACGTGGGCTTCGGCGTACCTGTCCGCGGCCGTGCGTAGCGGCTGGGTGAACGTGGGGGCTGCAGGCGCATCATCGGTCGGATCCGGCTGTTGCATGTCGTCTATCAGCTCTCCGATACGTGATCCCACATCGCCGATGCCATGCATGGCCCGTACCGCATGAACGGCGGCATATGCGACGCCGCCCACGATCATGGCAAGCATGAACAGCACCAGCATCAACCAGACCCACCAAGGCATGGCATCTTCCTCTCGTCTTGTTCTGTGCCGCGTCTCATGAGCGGCGTTTACTCATCGACGCCATCGTTCTCGTGCGGGATGACACTCAGTTCGCGTTGCGCGCGGGCGACGATCATCGTACGCAACGTTTCCGGCGCGACGGCCGTAATATGACGCGCATGTGCGATGCAGAACGCGACGAACCACGAATCAGACGATACGGTCAGATGCACTTTCTGCCCGTCGCCGTATGGTTCGACGGTGGCTCCGGACAACGTCTTCGGGAAGGACAGGTCCGGCTGGTCGGTGATGAACACCGCGGCCGTGCCGTTGTCGAAACTCCATTTGCGCAGCTCGTTTACCGGCACGTCGGGGATACTGATCGGCTTGACCGGCGCGACGAGCTCGACATGCTCGATGCGGGCCAGCCTCAGCACCTGCCAGATGCGCGGTTTGCCGTTGGCCTTGTTGATGCGGGTGTCCTTGACCACCAGATGCTGCTTGTCTTTGGGCGCCGCGTCGGCCACATCGGTCCACACGGCCGCATAGTACACGCCCTCGTCCACGAAGATCTTGGCAGGAGCGACGAGCTTGCGCCGGGTACGACCCGCGCCGTCCGTGTATTCCATGTCGATCAGGGAGTCGGTGGAAATCGCGCGTTTGACCGCGGAGAAGCTGTGCGGTTCGAGTTCGTAGCCGGTCAGGCTCAGCCAAGGGGTTTCCCCGGGCACCACATGCGCATGCAGACGCTCGTACAGCGACCTGGCCTGGTCACGCTGTTCCTCGGGCAGCAACGGCGAATGCGCCAGGTAGCTCACCGATGCGGTCAGCAGGCTCAGGTACTGGGGCGAAATGCCGGCAAGACGCTCCAGGCCGAGCGAATTCGTGGCCGACACGATCCCCTCGGCGTCGAGCAGCGACCAATCGATGTCGAAGAACTGGCTGCCCGCCATCTCCCCGTCGTCGGACACCGTGGTCAGCGTGTTGATGTCCTTGTGGATCACGTTCACGTACTTCTTGAGCTCGTCCTCGCTTTTGGCCTTGCCGATGAACCGTTCGGCCAGCTCCGCCAGCGAGTATTCCTCACCCAAGTGAGCGGACAGGAACAGCATGAGGCGCAGACGACGATCCACCTCGCTGCCGGTCTGGAACGACGCGCTCTTCTTCTGATGGGCCTTGGACAGTTCCGGATCGTCATCGTCATCCGCGGCGGAGCGGTCGTGATGACTGCTGATCGCCGACGTGACGACGGTGGCGCTGTTGTCACCGGAGGATTCGTCCGCCAGCACGAACTGCGCCGCCGCGTTGAGACGACGGTGGAACGCGGCCACGGCCTCCGGCGGACTGACCACGTAGGCACCGGGGTGCTCGAGCACGAACATCGCGAGATCGTCCGAATCGGTGTAAGCCACGTTGATATGCTCGCCGTCGACGTCCACCGTCGCGGCGAACCGACGTGAATCGATCACCTTGACCAAAGTTTCGGGAATGGTCTGGGTGCCCAGTCCCGGGGCGATAGAATCGAGACCCAGACCCGGGATCGGGGTCTGCGGAACGCGCGGTGTGGTACGGGAGGCGTGCTGTTGCGGCTGCTCCTGTTTCGCGGAGGTGGACGATACCGAAATGGAGCGGGCGAGGTAATTCGCCGCCGCCAGCACGGGCAGGTCCTCCTGGGCGAAATGCAGTCGCACGCGGGGTTCGTCTCCCAACTGGAGGCGGTAGGATGCGAAATCCTGGCCTTCGGATTTGGACGAGTACTCCGGCTGGCGTGATTCGATGGCGATGCCCATGGCCGCAAGCTTGGCGCGATCCCTCTGGAACTGCTTGGCGAACGCCGCCTTCGCGGCCTGATCCGCAAGCTCGCCATACGAATCCGCGTAGGCTTTCACACGCTGTGCGATCTGGCGGGAGGTGAGCCATTGCGGAAACGCGGATGACAACACAGCCAGTACATCAAGCTCGTGCTTGCCCCACTTGTCGGAAAAACGCCGCCTTCCGTTGGTTCCCTCTGCCATTAGTCCTCACGTATCGTTAACGTTTCGTCATAAGTGCGTATGCCGCAGTGGCATATCTCCACTCTATATTAGAGGTATTTTTCGGCGGCGGCGTCATTTTCCCGAAAAAAGCGTGGTCTTTTTCCTCACAGCCGACCAATGACGGCCGTCCGGTCACACCCAATCATCCGGCTCGATGCCTTGCGGGCCAACGTATTCGCCATTCGGTACATAGCTTGGCTCGCCTTGGTCGGCAAGCTTTGCATCCGAGAAGAAAATCACATCCCGGCCGAACGTCCAGTCTCCGTCGATGGTGACGGAGTTGGCCGCGGCCAGCGACGGCACTCCGTACGGGAACCGTTCGTCGAAATCGGCGATGGTCTTGTAGTAGCGCGGGTCAAGCGTGACGTTCGGGAAGATGTAGTTGCCGTCCTCCATCTCGTAGGAGTCCGTCAAATGGAAACGGTCGGAACGCATGATGAACAGGTCGTCGGTCGTCTTCACCGGCAGGAACCGCATACGGTCGACCTGCACGCAGATCGCGCCTTCGAACAGGCTCACCGCGGAACCCATCGCCGTTTCGAGCTGAATGACCGGCGTCGAATCCGGGTCGGTCGGATCAACGGTCTTATGGTTGCGGATGACCGGCAACGGCAGCACGCCGTCATACTCGGCGAGCTTGCTTTTCAGCGCATCGATGCGCAGCCACAGGCTGTTCGTATTGAAATACGGATGCTTCTTGATATCCTGCGCGGCGGCCTTGTCGTCGGGATGCACCTGGCTCATCTCCCGCAGCACCAAGCGGCCGGTGGCCTTGTCGCGCACGATATGGCCACCCTTGCGGTCGGCGTAGGTGCGTGTGGCCACCTCCACCATGAACGGGGCGCCGGTGTTCTCGAAATGCTGGGCCAGCGTACGGGACGGACGGGCGCCAAGATTGTCGGAGTTGGAGATGAACAGGTACTTGAATCCACGTTCCTCGAGCTTGTCGAGCAGTCCGGACTCCCAGATCGTGGAGAACAGGTCGCCGTGTCCCGGCGGACACCATTCCAGTTCTGGATTCTCCGGGAACGACACGGGCTCCCCGGTCGCCGCCACGATCTTCGGTTCCTGATGCTGCACGATCTCCATCGGAATGTCTTCCTGATGGAATTTGCGGTTGCGATGCAACACCCGCATCGTGTCGGCGGAGGTGCGGAAGGAATT
Organism: Bifidobacterium aerophilum; assembly: GCF_010667685.1. Taxonomy (GTDB): domain Bacteria; phylum Actinomycetota; class Actinomycetes; order Actinomycetales; family Bifidobacteriaceae; genus Bifidobacterium; species Bifidobacterium aerophilum. The sequence continues at coordinate 73,109 of NZ_WHZW01000007.1, forward strand.
CATCAAGGTCAGCGGCAACGGCACGCCAAGACGGGTGCGGGCGGTGAGCACCTGCCCGACGATGATGTCGATGAACCGGACCTGCTTGGCCTTGTGGCGACGAACCGGCAGCAGCGATTTCGCGCAAGCCAGTCCCATCGAGGTTCCCAATCCGCCGTTGAGCTTGAGAAACGCGGTCTTCGAGAAGGCCTCCACGGCTTTATCGTGGTCGATGGTCTCGTAGACGTCATGAAAACTCGGCACCCCGGTCAGCGGCTCGACGTCGGACTCCCGGATCCAGCTGCTGGCCTCCTCGTTGCGCCATACGTCGTACAGGCGCCTGAACTGGGCTATCGACACGTCACTCATGCCGTTGGCATGCATTTTCTCCGCAGAGAGATCGAAGACGTCACTCACTAGCGTATCCTTTCGTGCAACGAACAAGACTGAGAAACAGTCTAGCCGAAGACTCCCCCAGCGACACCCCCGTACGGATGGGGTGAACGGGGACGGGGAAATACCCGGCTTTCATGGCGTGGTTGAAGACACCGGCAAGACGACGCCTCCAACCACGAGACATGCCCGACGAGCGATCCGCGCCTTATGACGCATCCCGGGACGTGCCGTATGTGTCCCTCCAGTCGTAGAACATATCTTTCAGACCGAGGAAATCAGGCGTTTCGGTGATGCACCGGAGCGTATGCAGCTTCCTGAGCCCATAGACCGATACGGGACGTTCCGACTCGTAGATCGGATCGCCATACAACATCCATGCCCCGCGAATCTTGGCGATGCGTCCGACGACCATGCCGTGATGTTTGGATCTCGCATATTGCGCCATTTTCGACGCCGTGACGGCCACGTCGTACTCGCCTTCCCACATCAGGTCCTCGAGCATCAGCCGACCCTCGCTTTCGTCGATCCCGATGATGCCGAATGCGGATGCGAAATTGGTGATGTCCATTTCCCTCATATCGCGGATGGCCCGATCGCCGATCGATCCGTTTTCGTGCATCATCTCGGCCATCATCAGGTACGGGGACATGCCGTCATCGTCATATGTCAGCGTGAATCGGGCACCGTCATATGAGGCGTCTCTATCCGTCACCTGTCGGATTCGACAGTCGAGCGCGAACCAATCGTGGAACGCGCGCTCGTCCGATTCGGAAAGAGGACGGTCCTGACCGAGTTCGCGGCATGCACCGGAAGCGCGGAAGATCCGCTGCGTCCTTGCGTGGAACGTCGGATCCCACTTCTTGAATTGCGAGGCGACATCGCCTGTTGACAGGCCAAAGGCGTCCGCGTTGACGCCTATCGTCATATCGACCATGGTTGCTCCTGTTGGCTAGAGGCGGATACCGTTATCCGCGATCTGCCTCACTGTATCCGTCTCATGCTCCGCCGCGCAACCGGCTCATGAAAAAATGTGGATAAGTGGATAACTCGCTTCCGCCGGATGCTCATCGCCAGGCTTTCAGCACATCCTGCGGGATCTTCGATGCGTCGAACCGGTAATGCCCGGTGACCTTCATGTGTTTCGCAAAAGCCAGGTAATCGTTTTCACGCTGCCGCTGACCCATGTTGTGGATGAGGTACGAGGTGCCTTGCTTATCCCGTTTGTCGGAGACCACTCCGATATGCCGACTGGTTTCGAACACGACGATGTCGCCGCCCTGCCACTGTGCGTAATCGGTCGTATCCGTGGTAAGCGTCTGCCCGTATTTCGAGAAGAACACGTCAAGCACGCCGGTGCGTCGGAAATCGATGTTCGGGTCGGGACTCGGCGCGACGGCCGCATAGTCGTCCGGATGGGCCGCGATATCCGCGTCGACCATCGCCTTGAGATCGTATCCGGCCTGACGGAACGCGCGCCATACCGTATCGGTGCATGCCCCGCGATCATCCGGCGGATATCCTCCCTCATAGTATCCGCTGTCGTACGTCGGATGCCGTTCGGCGTCCGCACGCGCCCCGGCGACGATGTCGGCGTAATCGTCGGTGCCGTTGTCGTTGAAGTCGACGCTGTTCGAGACACGCGGATAGCGTCGTTCCGTTTCGGATGACGTCATGACCGATTCCTCGCCATTCGCCGACGAGCGAACCAGAGATCCCCATGGCAGACCTCTGAGCTGTCGGATCGACGCCACGCCGCCGACGAGTGACGCCATCACGACAAGAACACCGATAATCGCCCCGATTCGCCGCTTTGATCGTGTCGTCCGCTGCGTTTCACCGATATGCTGAGCCATGTCGCCCTCCGTGTCCGATATCGTCATTCAGGCATCGACGTTTCCAGTCAATCACGAACGTCGTCGCTTGCAAAATCGGCATACAGGTTTTCGTACGGTCATGCCTCCGGATCAGAAGCAATACGGGAAACGGGCGATTATGGTGACGCTATCGGGCATTCGACGTCATGCGACGGCCACGCCATCCGTCATGACGGGGAATCCCATTGCCGACAGCGCGGCCGCCGCATCGCACAGGGGGATCCGTTCCTGTTCCAGACGCAGGTACGGAATGTCCGTCCCCGTGCACAATGCCTCGTACAGTTCCCGTTCATCGTCGCGCAGTCCGGACAATGGTTTCGGCTGCTGGCGTTTGAGCGGCTTGTCGTGTTGGTCGTGGTTCGTGCCGAATATGCCGTACCGGTCGTATGCCGCACGATCCATGAACAGCGAGTCACAGTCAAGTCCCAGTTGCCGGACGGCCGACAGTATCTCGAATCCGGCCGAATCCATGTCGCCCCAGTACGCCACGCGAAGATCGGACGGACGCTCGTCGAACAGACACGGCAGCAATGTCAGACCATCCACCGCGGCCTTGCCGGAACCGAACACGCACAGTCCGTCCCGGATCGGCGGCATCGATTGATACGTGTCCTTGTTCTCCACGATCACCACATACCGGATGCCCAGTCCGGCACCGTCATGCCAAGGACGAACGGCCACCATGTCCGGCAACTGCATGCGCGACGGATCAAGGTGCCGGAACCGCAGCTCCTGTGGTCGATCATCCAATTCCAGAGACGATTTGCCGCACAGCAATTCCACCGCCCTGCGACGCTTCATCTTCTTGCGATCCAGCCATTTAGCGCTGAACCCGGCAAGCGGCACTGCGCGCGGCCGCAGACCGGCGATGTCGTGCGATGCGCAGTAATCGGCGACGTGCAGCAGCAGCTTGAAATCGACATCGTTCTCCGCGTCCGTCATCCGTGCGGCGGCCAGCGCATCCGACGCCGGGATATGACCAAATCGATTATGAATCCGTTCGATGCGCCGCCTCGCACGGCGATACTCAGCCGAGGTCGCACGATCCGCAGCCCGCAATGCGACGGCTTCATCCCCGACGGTGACATTCGAGATCAAGTCGACCGTCACGCCGCCGATGAGCCGGCGCTGTACGGTCGTCTCGCAACCGGTTCTCGCCGTCCAATCCCGGATTTCCTTGTTGTTGGCGTGCACGGCGAGTGCCGTATCCTCGAGATCGGCCTGTCTGGGCGGCAGTTGCACGGACGCCGTGTACGGCCACGTGTCGTCGGCAGTGTATCTGCTTGCCGACAGCCGTTCTCCGATCATTGCCGCGATGTCCCTGACCGTGCGCATTCGCTCACTTCCTTCCGGTCGTCTCTAGGCTGGCTTCGCGCAGCGCGGTGTGTCCGGTGTCGGGATCCTTATAGGTGACGTATGCCTTGGTGGACACTTCGAGGATCTCGCCGGTCTTGCTTTCCGGGGCGGAGACGATGACCTGGAAGCCGAGCCGCGGCAGTACCATGAGCGCGCGTTTGGTGTACCGGCCGTCCGCTTTGATGAGCGCCTCGTCGAGGAACAGCGTCGTGTAGGACGGTTCGCCGGTCACGCTGCCTTCACCGAGCAGGTAGATGAGCGCCGCGCCGTAGACGAACGAGGTGAGTTCTTGCAGCGCGCCGCCGGAACGGCCTCCGGTGGAGGTGATGCGCTCGTCCGGCCCGTCCTCATGGTGTACGGTCGCGTAGAACGAGGACCGGCAGCGCGGGTCGAGATCGTGTGCGCCGTATCGTTTGATGCCGCCGGAGTCTTTGATCTGTGCGAGCTGGTCGTGCAGCATGTCGATGAACGGACGGCAGGAACGGAACGTCTTGCGCAAGGCGATCACGTCGGCGTCGGGTTGTTGTTCCCATGCGGTGAGCGTTTCGGTCACGCGCCGCAGGGTCGTGCCGAACGCACGTTCGGGAGGCCGTACGGTGACGTTCAGTGACAGTCGGCCGCCTTTGGGGCCGAATTGCTGTCCTTTGAGCATCGAGTTGATGCGTGACAGCTGTTCCTTGATGGTGGCTTCGTCGGATTTGAGCGTGCGTTGCAGGGTGAGGGCGTCCCAGTACAGTTTGTGCAGGCTGTTGGCGTATTCGGCTTCGGTCGCGTCGTTGGCGGCCAGATGCGAGAGACTGTCCAGTTCTTGCTCGTAGTACCGGTAGTCGGCGACGGTGGCGGTCAGCGCGTCATCGTCCTTTGCGTACACGTCTTGGTATGCCTGCATCTGCGATTCGAGCGTTTTGAGGGCTGCGTCGGCCTGCTCGGCGAGCATGGTGCGGCGGGCGTCGATCTCCTTGCCGATCTGCTCGGCCATGATGTTCTCGAACCGCATGTCGTCGGTCATCGTAGTGCGGCCGGCTCCGATGATCAGATGCGCGCGTGTGGCCGGATCGGCCTGCCCGGCGAACTGCCGTTCGTAAGCGGCTCCCAGACGTTCCGCCACGTCGTCGCCGAACGGGATCCGTTTGGCCGATTCATTTTGGTCGTTCACGTTGTTTGCGCCGATATCGACGCCGGTCCCATTGCGGTCCAGCCATGTGCGGGCTGCGTCGACCGCCTGCGCGCACGAGTCCGCCGCGTTTTGGGCCTTGAACCGGCGGTCGTTGATCCGTTCGAGTTCCCGTTCCAGCCGTTCCCTCGCGGCGGTGAGTTCGGCGAGTTTCGGATCGCGGCGGATCGTGTCGATGTCCTGTTCGATGCGTGAGATGCGCTGTTCGGCGTCCTTCACGGCGACCTTGTCCCAATCCGTGTCGTTCAGGTTTTCGGCGAGCGCGAGTTCGCGGCGCAGTCGTTCGGCCTGTTGTCGGATCGTTTCGTATGCTTGGTCGGCTTCGGCGAACGCCGTCTTGGCGTCCTGTGCCTGTCGGAGCAGTTCGTCGAGGTAGGTCTGGTTGACGAATCCGATGACCTGGCGGATGTCCTTGATGCCGTGCTGGCCGTGGCGTCCGGATTTGATCTGGCCGTCGCGCTGGACTTGGCGGGTCCGTTCGTCCGTGTCGTCGATGGCGTCGACGCATAGTGCGTCGTAGCGTTCGTTGGCGGTCTGGTCGCGCAGCCAGCCGGAGAACGGGGAGTCTTCTCGGTAGCGCAGTTTGCCGGACAGCCGGGGTTCGCCGTCGGCGAGGCCCGCCGCGGTGTTCGTATTCGCGTAGTCGTGGGTCGTGTCCACGAATCGCCAGGTGCGCCGTGACATGAGGTGCGGGTCGATGGTGCTGACCCGGGCGGCGAAGCCCCGTTCGTGGCGTTGGTCGACGAGGATCGTGCGCGCGATCGGACCGTAGGCGACGTTCATCGCGGTGCGCCAGGTCTCCTCGTCTTCTCGCACGTCCATGAGTTCGGCGACGTAGGGCAGTTCCTCGGCGCTCAGGCCGGTGGCGCGGCAGAGCATGGCGCGTTCCTCGTCCATCTGCTGGGAGATGCGCGTGCGTTGGGTGCGTTGGCGTTCGTAGTCTCGGGTGAGTCGGTTCAGTTCGTCGTTGGCTTGCGAGCGCGCGGCCGCGGCTTCGTACTGGTCGTGGTCGAGTTGCGTGCGTCGCCGGTCGTAGTCCGTGACGAATTGCGCGGCTTGTTCCTGCCGTTCCTGCCATGCGTCGCGATCGTCGGGGATGGTTTCGCCTATTGCCGTGAACTGCCGTGCGATCCGGTCGCGGTTGTCGCTCACGGTGCGCAGGTTCTGCCGCGCTTGGGTCAGGTCGAGTTCGAGCCTGGCGAGGCTGCCTCCGTCGACGCCTTGGATCTGTGCTTTGACCGCGTCGATGCGTGCGGTGATCTCGTCGCCGTGCGCCCGTTCGGCGGCAGCGTCCTGCGTGTGGCGGTTACGGTCGTGTTCGTCGTGAGGCAGTTGGGCGGTCACTTCCTCGGCCATGTGCGACAGCGCCCAGCGTCGTATGGAGGCGCGTCCCTGTTCGCTGTTCGGGTCGACGACGTCGAATGCGTGGACGTTCGCCTGCGCCTTGTCGTATTGGCCGTATGACCGGCGGATGCCCTGCAGCATCTCCATGCGCCGGGCTTTCTCCTCCATGCTGTCGAAGTTGGCGGCGTACCGTTCGTAGTCGCCTGCCAGATCCTCGGCTTTGTCGATCGCCGCGGGCACGCCGAGCACGCCCTGTTTGAAGATGTCGTCCAACCGTGACGGCGCGTCGGCGGACTGGATCTTGTGCAGCAGTCGGCAGGCTTCCTCGGTCAGGCCCATAATGCCCCAGATGCGGGCGTGGAACGCGTTCGCGTTCGAGAAGATCGAACAGCCCTCGTAGGTCGTCTTGAGTTGGGTGGGCGTGAACGGGCCGTCGCGGAACCGGTCCATGAGGCGCGGGTCGATGACGTGGTTCCAGGTGACGTACTGGCGGCGCACGTCGCCGCGTCCCTCGCCCGGCATCAGGTAGAGGAACTTGGCGCAGGAAAGCGTCTGCCCGGTGGTGGCGTTGCGGTACGTGTCCACGATCGCGCCCCAGACGCTTTGCGGCATGCCGTCCGCGTCGGTGCCGCGCAGGTACATCGGCGCGTCGTCGGTGTCGCCCACGCCGATCATGCCGCGCAGGTACGTGTAGTCGCTGCGTTCGGAGCGTCCGGAGTTCGACGCCTTGTTGAATGGCGTGCCAGACGGATACAGCAGGGAGATCTGCGCGTCGACCAACGTGGACTTGCCTGATTCGCTGGCGCCGGCGAGCAGCGTCACCGGCAGCCTGTCGTCCGTGGAGGGCCGGAATATGTGGTATCCGTCGTAGGATCCCCAGTTGACGAGCTGTCGGCTTTCCATCATCCAGCGGTCGGGGACGATCTGGATGTCGCGTGCGCCGTCCGTCATCGTGGGTTCGCTCATGTCGTTCGTCATCTCATTCCCCTTCCTCGGGAACATCGGCATCCGTATCCGCATCGGCCGCGTTGCTCGTGCCGTTCGTCGCGACGAGCCCGTCGTCCGTGCCGCCGGTTTCATCCTTGCCGTCCAGCCACGTTTGCGCGAGCGTGCGGTCCAATACGACGGGCACGAGTTCGGTGATGCGCAGCATCGTTTCGTCGTCGGCCGAGCGTTCCAGGTACCCGTACGTGGTCATGGACGAGACGGTCGCGCCGATCAGCTTGATCACGCCTTCCTCGTCGTTGCGCGAGGCCAGATAGCCTGCCCCGGTGGCGAGCGCCGCGCGTATCTCCTCGAAGCTGACGAGCCATTCGTCGGCGGGCATGTGCAGGTTTTCGTATTCGAGGACGCGGATGCGCAGGAACGCGAGCAGCGCCGCCTCTTCGCGGCGTAGGCTGACTCGCGTTTTGAGCGATCGTGGGTTCTGGCCGGCGTCCGGGACGGGGGTGGCGTACATGATCCGGTAGCGTTCGTTGACGACGAGTTCGAGCATGTCGTTGTTGAGCGAGCGGGTCACCTGGTCGAGGTTGTCCATTGCGGTGTCGTAGACGGACCCGCTGATGTACCGGTCACGTTTAAGCGCGATGGCGGCCAGACGGGCCGGTGCGCTCATGTCGCCGGTGTCGCCTTCGAACAGTGCGGCGGTCGTGTCTTGCTCGTCCATGTCATCCTTCCTTGAGCGTTTCGTCGAGTTCGTTCATGCCGGCGGTGACCCGTCTGGTCGTCCAGTCGCGCGGAGTGCCGTCAAGCGATGTGCAATGCCAGACCGTCTGCTCGCCGTCGACCGTTGCGAGTGCGGACAGGAAGCCGACGATTTCGCTTTCGCGTCGTTCGTCGGCGGGCAACCGGTTGAAGCTGGCGGCGATGTCGACGCGTTCGCCGCCGTCCGGTCCGGTCACGGTGACCGGGCTGCGCATGATGAGCCGGATCATGTGCCGTACGCGCGGCCCTCCCCCGATGATCATGGATCGGATGTCGGGTTCGGGGATGCCGGTCGGCGCGGCGTGTTCGCTGAGGCCGGGCACCGATGCGCGGGACATGGATCGCGCCGGCCGGGTCGGCAGTCCTGCGAACGTGACGTCGCCCACGTCCGTGCGGTAGGGGCGTCGGTCGTCGTTCGGATGCGCTTTCGCGGCCGCGCTGATCTTGGTGTACAGGCGGTTGAGCGTGACGAGCATGGTGCGGTATCTGGTGTCGGTCTGCTGGCGTACGAGTCGGCTGATCGCCTCGTCGGAGACGCGTATCTGCTGGCGGACCGCTTCGATGCCGTTGTAGATGCGTTCGAGTTCGGCTGTGATCTGGTCGATCAGCACGCTGGATTCGCCGGCCAGATACGGTGTTTTGGCTATGGCCGCGACGGCGTCGTCGATCTGCTGGCGTCCTTCGTCGGTGATGATCACCTGGAAGGCGTCGTTGAACCGGCGTCCGGAGTCGGATTCGTTGAACGAGCGGCGGAACGCGTCATGGTAGGAGGTGAGGTTGTCGTTGACGTCCATGTCGCCGGATTGCATGCGTCGGCGTAGCGCGTCGCCGTTGTCGCGTTCGGCGAGTACGAGTTCGCGCAGATCGATCGGCACGTCGCGCAGTGTTTTGTGGACGACGGCGATGATGTCCTCGACCTGCTCGTCGCTGAGCCGTTCGCGTTGGCGTCCCTGTTGGATCTGTTCGATCTCGCGTTCGCGTGCGTCGATCTCCGCTTTGAGCAGGCGGATGCGTTCGCCCGGATCGGCGGTCAGCTGCATGCGCGCATGTTCGATCTCCATGATGATGCTGTTGGCCTGGGCGCCGGACAGCGAGCTGGTGGTGTCCTGCAATCGGCCCAATGCCTCGATGGCGCGGTGGGCGCGGGCGGTGAGCCGGTAGAGGAACCGGTGCGAGGTCATGTCGAGCGAGTTGGCGAGCCACGCGTAGTCGCCGTTGCCTTCGCGGGTGAGGTCGACGAGGATCTGATGCGCCGCAGCGATGAGGTCCTGATCTTCCTCCGGCGTGTATTCGCCGGCGTCGATGAGATGCGACAGGCTTTGCGCGAACCGTTCCTCGAGGATTTCGCGAGGCAGTTCCCCCGTCAGCGGGTTGAACGCGGCGCGCAATAGCGCCACGTACATCATGGAGTTCTTGCGCAGCAGCAGGCGGAGCACTCCGGTTTCGTAGACCGGCCGCAGCCGTTCCATTTCCCGCCTGACATCGCCCATGAACCCAGCCTCGCTTTCCTTGCCGCAACTTACAAGGCTATCATGTCGGTTCCCGGAATCCGGCCGAAGCCATCCCGGGAACCGTGTCACTCGCTTCTCAGGGCTTCGGTCGGGGTGAGCCGGGCGGCTCGGCCGGCCGGGTAGAAGCCGGCGAGGACGCCGACCATAATGGCCGCGCACCATGCGAGCGGCAGGCCGGCCCAGTCCAGGGCGAGCGGTTGACCGGCCGCGAGCGCCACGCCGCCGGCCGTGCCCGCGCCGACGAGGATGCCGGCCAGTCCGCCGATCGCGGAGAGCATGGCCGCCTCGGTGACGAACTGCATGCGGATGTTGCCGGGAGTGGCGCCCAATGCCCGTCGCAGGCCGATCTCGCCGCGACGTTCCATGACGGTGACGATCATCATGTTGGCGATGCTCATGCCGCCCACGGCGAGCGCGATCATGCCGATCATGAGGCCGAGCGTGGTCAGCGAGTCGTTGGTGGCGTTGCGCGCCTTGGACAGGTCGGCGGATGCGGTCACGCTCACGTTGCCGCCGGACAAGTTGGCCGCGTGGGCGAGCGTACGCCGCAACGTTTCGGCGTCGCCGGGCTTGGTGCGTACCCAGATCGCGTTGATCCTGGCGATGTTCGCCGCCTGGTCGGGATAGTGTGCGAGCGCCCACGCCCGGCCGATGATGGCGGAAGTGTTGAACGTTTCGGCCTGCGGCAGGGGGTCGAGGATTCCGATGACCCCGTACCATTCGTTGTCGATGAGCACTCGGTCGCCGACGTCGGTGACGCCGAGTCGCCATGCGGCCTCGGAACCGAGGACCGCGACGGGCAGGTGCTCGTTGTTGTGGTCGATGCCGTGGCCGTGCGCGTAGGTCGCGCCGAGCGCGTCCAAGGCGCCGGGGGCCATGATGTTGAGGGCGAGTGCGTTGCCGTTGGATTTCGGTACGAGCTGGTTTTTGAAGATCTGGATTTTTTCGGGCGGCGTGTAGAAGACGCCGACCTGTTCGACGGATGGCTGCCGGGCGATCGTTTCGGGCGCGTAATCGGGTAGCGGGATGCTCTGCCGTGAGGCGTCCTGTCCGGGAGCCACGACCTGCAGGTTCGCGCCGAGCGCGTCGATCCGGGCGAGCAATGCGGCCTGGTTGGATGCGGCGATGCCGGACAGGGCCACGTAGGCGGCGACGCCCAACGCGATGCCGAGCGATGCGAGTATGGTGCGCGAGACGCGTCCTGTCGCGCCGATCCATGCCGCGTGCATGAGGTCCGCGATGCGCGTGCGCAACGGTTTACGCATGGTCATCATCCTTCCGTGTCATCGCCGTTTGTTCGGTTGTCCCTGTCAGGGGGAGCCGCTCGGCTTCGTCGGGTTGATGGGAGTCCGTTGCCGGCTGCCCCGTCATTTCGCGCACCACGCCGTCGCGGATGTGCAGCCGCCGGGGGAAGCGTGCGGCCACGTTCGGGTCGTGCGTGACGACGACGAGGCTCGCGCCGCCGTCGGCCGCATCGAACAGCAGGTCGAGGATCGTGCGCCCGGTGTCGGTGTCGAGCGCGCCGGTCGGCTCGTCGGCGAAGATGATGTCGGGCCGTTTGACGAGCGCCCGTGCGATGGCGACGCGCTGCTGTTCGCCGCCGGACAGTTGCGACGGTCGATGGAGAAAACGATGTCCCAATCCGACCTGTTCCAGTGCGGCGGCGGCTCGGTCGTGACGTTCCGCGCGGGGCAGGTTCGTGTATTGCAGACCGACCATCACGTTCTCCAATGCGGATACGCTGGCGATGAGATGGAACTGCTGGAATACGAATCCGATGCGTGCGGCGCGCAGGTCGCTGCGTTGCCGTTCGTTCATCGCGGTCACATCGTCGCCGTCGTATCGCAGCATGCCGGATGTGGGCATGTCGAGCGTGCCGAGCAGGGACAGCAGCGTCGACTTGCCCGAGCCGGACGGTCCCACGATCGCGATGCGTTCGCCGCGCGCGATCGTCAGCGTCGTCGGATGCAGGATCTGCGTCATCGTCCCGTCCTTGCCCGGGAACGATTTGGTGACCTGTTCGAGCGTCAGCAGTGCGTCCGTCACGACACCACCACCTTGTCTCCGGCCTTCAGCCCGTCGGCCTTGGTGAGCTGCACCTGTGCGTTCGCGACCAGTCCGATCTCGACCGGCACACGAATAAGCATGTCTCCGCGCACCACGTCGACCGCGTATGTGTTCCCGGCGGATGCGACGATCGCGGTCACCGGCACGATCAACGTTTCGGTATTCGCCGATGCGGACGCGTTCGGGATGACGAGGTTCACCGACACGGGTCCGAACTTCGCGACCTGCGACTGGTCGGGGAAGTCGATGCGTGCCGACGGCGAGGTCGTCTGCCCGTCCGTGCCGGTGGATTGGCCGCCCTGGTCGACGGCGGCGAGCGTCGCGTCGATGGTCGTGTTGTCTGGCAATACGACCTGCGCCTTGTCGCCCGCCTTGAACGTGGCGGCCTGCGTGGCGGTGAGCGTGGCCTCGACATGCAGGGTGACGTTCGTGTAGCTGGCCGGACTCACGTTCGACTCCCCCAGTTTCGCCTTGACCTGCGTGATGCGGATCGGTGCGGACGGGGCGACGGCCACGGACGCCGGTTGGAACATGCCGTCCGCCGCGTCGCCGGTCAGGCCCAGCGAACGCTGCCATTGGCGGACCGCCTCGCGGGTCATCCAGTCGAAATGCGCGTCCGGCTCTCCGCCGAAGAAGCCGAGCTCGGCGAGGTTCCGTTCGAGCTGGGTCACGTCCGGACCGTCCGAGACATCCGTCTGCAGGGTACGCCAGAACGGGCGCTCGCCGTGGAACAGCGGCACGGACACGCCGTCCATCTCATACACCTGCTCGCCGGTGTTGATCTGTTTGCCGGCGACCGGCAGTTGCGTGATCGTACCGGTCGCGGCCGCGAAGTCGCTCGCCTTGTCGTATTGCAGGGTCGCGCCGAGCCGGGTTTCGGCATTGAGCACGCCCTTGGTGACCGGCTGCGTGCGCAGCGTGGTCACATCGACGTTCCGCGACGGCGACCGCCCGTCGGCGGTCAGGAGGCCGATCAGGGTCCACGGTTTCGTCGCCACGCATGTCACGGCCAGTCCGGCGATGACGATGATCACCATGATCGTTGCAATGATCCTGCGTCGCGTGCCAAACCGTCGCGCTTCCGTTCGTGTCATGTTGCCATCGCCCCTTCGCCGACGCTCACTGCGCGTCGCGCATCACCTGCGTGTAGTCGTAGCCGAACTCTTCAGGCGTGCCGTCGAATCCGAACGAGACGCCCGTGTCGCCGACCGGGCAGTCCTTGAGGAAGCGGCGGAACTCCTCCTCGCCCACGGTCTTCGGGATCATGATCGTCGTCGGATTGTCGCCGTCCGGGTCGGCGACCCAGCCGTAGCCCTTCTCACGCGCCTTCTTGGCGAAGTCGAGCGCCGCCTGCTTCTGCGCGTCGGAGACGGCCGGCTGCGCGTTCGCGTCCTGCACGGGCTGGGTGAAGTCCGGCACCTGCGCCTGGCACGCCGCATAGTCCTGTTGCTTGGATGCGTACGGGCTGCCGGCGAGCGCGGTGGCGTCCTTGAACATGACCCACACCTTGTCATCCTCCACGGTGGTGAACGTCGCGCCCGCATACAGTTGCTGCGCGTCCGAGTCGACGGTCATGCCGTTCGAGTCACCACCGACCTGGACCGGGTTGCCGGCCGCGTCGATCATGCGCAGTTCGACCGCGTTCTTCACCGTCGGCGCTTGGGACGCGTCCGCCGAACCGGACATGTCGGGGGCGGCCGCGGCCTGCGCCTCGATGCCCTTGCCGGTCAGGCATGCGATGAACTTCTTCACGTTCGCGTCGGTCGACACGGTGGTGTCGCTCCCGGAGACGGCTGCGTTCGATGAACCGCCGTTCGCGGTGAGCGGCGTGGAGCAGCCGGCGAGCGCCGACAGGGCGAGCGCGGACGTGAGGGCGACGGTCAGGATGCGCTGGTTGCGGTTCATGGTTCCTCCTTGGGATCGGTGTCGTCATCCATCCAACCGTGCCATCCGTGGCGTGTCGGTGAGGTTCCGTCTTACCTTCGCATTACCCAGAAAGCGGGAGGATGGGGATGATAATGGGTGGAGCACCCCAGACCGCACGCATCGAAAGAGGCACGACATGCGAATCCTGATCGTCGAGGACGACCGAGAACTGGCCGCCGCGTTGGACGACGCGCTGCGCTACGAAGGCTACGCGACGAGCCTTGCCGCGACCGGCACCGAAGCGTTGCAGGCGCTCGCCGACCAGAACGTCGACATCGTGCTGCTCGACCGTGATCTGCCGGTGCTTTCGGGCGACGCGGTGATGGCGACGATCGCCGCGAACCGCATCCCCGTCGCCGTCATCATGCTCACCGCCGCGGCCGAAGTAAGCGACCGGGTCAGCGGCCTCGATCTCGGCGCCGACGATTATCTGACCAAGCCGTTCGCCTATCCGGAACTGCTCGCCCGCATCCGCGCGCTGCAACGTCGCGCCGGCAAGTCCAACTCGACCGCGGCGGTGCTCACGCGCGGCGACATCACGCTCGACACGACGCGACGATTGGTGTTTCGCGACCACGGGCGCGCGCTCGTCAAACTCACGCCGAAGGAGTATGGCGTGCTGCTCGAACTCATGCGCGCCGACGGCGGCTACGTGAACGTGCCGGAACTCTACGAGGCCGTATGGGACGATCCGACCGCCGCCGAGCCGGCCGACGTGATCAAGACCACCGTGTACTCGCTGCGCCGCAAACTCGCCGACCGCGACGCGATCGTCTCGACCCGAGGGGAAGGATACCGGTTGCGATGAACCGCATGCGCACGATCGCCGCACGGCTGAGGCCACGCACGTTCAGGGCCGTCATGGTGCTGTCCATAGCGGTCATATCCATGCTGATGATGACGGCCGTCGTCATCGCGCAGAACGTCATCGTCGCCCATGTCGCCGCCGAACAGAACATGGCCGTCATGTGCGTCTCCTCGTTCGACCCGTCCGATTCGTCCGACGGCACCGGTTCCGGCTCCCCGGATGCGGCATCGGAGGACATATGCGATAAGGGCGCGGTCGCGCTCGGCGACGGGGCGAACATCGACGTGTTCGACCAATCCGATTCGGCACAATACTCGTTCGGCATCGCCAGAACCGTGGATTCGGTCACCAGCTCGTTCGTGAATACCATGCGGGCGTCGTCCATCGTCATGATGATCGTGTTCGGCCTGCTCGCGCTCGGCGTCGCATGGATCGTCGGCACGAAACTGTCGAACCGCGTCGCCGGCGTCGGCCGTCAGGTCGAGGCGCTCAGCCCGGACGATCTGCATGCCCGGATCGACTACACGTACGGCCATGACGAGATCGGCAGGCTGGTCACGTCGATCAACGGTCTGCTCGACCGGGTCCAGGCCGCGTCCGAGGCCGAGCGGCGGTTCGTGTCGAACGCGTCGCACGAACTGCGCACGCCGATCGCCGCCGTCGAAACGAACCTCGACGCGCCGCTCTCCCAAGGACGGTTCCCGGCCGACGTGGAACCGTCCGTGCGTCGGGCGCTCGCCGCGAACCGTCGCGGCGCGCAGCTCGTGCAGGCATTGCTCACGTTGTCGCGTATCCAGAACGACGCGATCGGCGGGTATCGGCCGGAACCGGATATGCCGAACGATGGCGCTGATGCCGCCATGCACGGCAGGACGACACCGCAAAACGCGACGGACGACACCGCCGGCACGGCCGGTACCGTCCGGACGACGAATCTGACCGGCTGCGTGCACGACATGATCGACGACGTCGCGGACGACGCGGCGACGCACGGCATCACCGTGCACGCCGACGATCTGCCGGCCGTGCGCGTGGCCGCCGGCCGCGCGCTGCTGGAACTGGCCGTGGGCAATCTCGTGCGCAACGCCGTCATGCACAACATGGACGGCGGGTCGATCGACGTGACGATCACGACGAAAGGCGACGAGTCCGGTCACGATGACGGCACCGCCGCCGGCGACGGTACCGTCATCGGCGGCGTGACGTTGACCGTGACGAACACGACCGACGAACGGTTGCCCGATGACCTTGACGAGCTGACCCAGCCGTTCCATCGCGGCGAGCATTCGCGCATCAGTGCCGTGACCGGCGTGGGACTCGGTCTGTCGATCGCGGACGCCGCATGCGACGCGATGGGAGCGACGCTGACGCTGTCGCGGCCCGATCCCGTTACGTTCCGCGCGGCGATCCGTTTTCCTCGTTAGCGTGCGTATTCCTCGAGCGTGATGCCGCGGTCGTGGATGTCCTTGGCGGCATCCGCGCCGACATACCGGTAATGCCACGGCTCGTATTGGTTGCCGGTCACGTCGGTTCCGCCGTCCGGGTAGCGCAGGATGAACCCGTATTGCCATGCGTTCGCGGCGAGCCAGTCGTACACGCGCTGGTTGGCGTCCGCGTCCGACGCGCCGACGGCGTTCAGGTCGACGGCAAGGCCGATCTCATGTTCGCTGGTGCCGGGGATCGCGACGAGCCTGCCGGCCTCCTGTTCGGCGTCCTTGGCGCTCATGCCCTGGTTCTCGTACAGGAAGACCTTGTCGCTCATGATCTGCTGCTGCTCGTCATGCGTGCGGTATCCGGCCGTCACCTCGGGATCGAGACCATCGGCGCGCATCGCATCGAACATGCGCTGCAGATCCGGGTAGATGCGCGAATCGACCTGCTGGCCGTTGGCGAGCCGCGTGAGCTCGGGCGCGGGATAGTCGTCGGGGATGCGATGCCAGCGGTTGACGACGATCGTGCTCCACGATTGCGCGGAATACCTGGCTTCGGGAATGCCCGGCGCGAACGGGCCCCAATGGGCCGCGCGCCCCAGCGCGAACAGCGCGCCGACGATGATCGACACGATGGCGATGCCCGCGATGACCAGTCGCACCACGGCCTTGGCCATGCGCTCGTACCGGTATCGCGCGAAACTGCGCACCGGTCCCCTGCCGGATGCCGCACGCCCATTGCGGCCGTTCGCGTTTATGCGTCCCGATGCGACGAGGTCCGTTGTGGTTCGTGTCATCGTTCATCCCTTTCCTGTCGACGGTCGCGTCGCGGCTGGCGCACAGCCGAATCCGCGCGTAACGGAAAACCGTTGCAATGCCTTCAATCGTAGGAATCGCAACGGTTTCGCACTATCGGTCGGCGGGATGAACCGACCCTGATCCTTGGGGATGACCGTCCGGGAACGACCCTTAGGGGTCACCCCGCACCGACCGTCTCAACCGCGCGCCGGTCAGTGGGTTTCGCCCATGATCTCGGTCGCGTCGTCTTCCGCGGTCGCGACCGCCTCGATCGCGAATTCGAGGGCCTTGGCCATAGACGCGACCTCCATGACCGGAGTGCCGTTCGCCTTGCCGACGCCCTGTTCGACCGCATACGGCACGTGGATGAACCCGCCCTTGACGCCGGGGAACCTGCGATCGAGCAGGTAGAGCACGTTGTACATGATCGCGTTGCACACGTAGGTGCCGGCCGTGTACGACATGAACGCGGGGATGCCGTGGTCATTGATGTTCTTGACCATCGCCTTGACCGGCAGGGTCGCGAAGTACGCGGTGTCGCCGTCGGCGCGCAGGGGCGTGTCGAACGGCTGCTCGCCGTCGTTGTCGGGGATGCTCGCCTCGGCGAGGTTGATCGCGACCTTTTCGACGGTGATCGCCGAACGTCCGCCGGCCTGGCCGACGCACAGCACCCAATCCGGGCGTTCGCGTTCGATCGCTTCTTCGACGACCTGCGCTCCGCGCGTGAACGCGGTCGGGATCTCGAGCGTGACGACCGTCGCGCCGGCGATCTCGTCCGGCAGCAGTCTGACGGCCTCGAACGCGGGGTTGACGGGTTCGCCGCCGAACGGGTCGAAACCGGTGACGAGGATCTTCTTGGACATGAACCGCTCCTTGCCTGTGATGGGAAGATGACGCGGACGCGCATGAGGCCCGCGCATGCCACAGCGTAGCGCGACGCCGCCGGCATGTTCGGCACCCCTTCGCTATAGTGGACGGTTGGACTTTGCCCGCCGCACGACATGCGGGCGGGCTCTGACGGAACGCGATGATTACGACGGCACGACAAGCGAAAAGGACGGACTGACAGGCATGGCCATCGAAGCGCAGGGACTTGAGATTCAGATCGGGGCGCGCACGCTGCTGCACCCGACCGACTTCCACGTGGCCAAGGGCGACAAGATCGGTCTGGTCGGCCGCAACGGCGCCGGCAAGACCACGTTGACGCGCGTGATCACCGGCGACATGCTGCCGTCGGGCGGCAAGGTGCGCGTTTCCGGCAAGCTCGGCTATCTGCCGCAGGACACGCACGCCGCGGATCAGACGCAGACCGCGCTCGACCGCATGATGAGCGCGCGCGACATCGCGACGATCATCGCGCGCATGCGCAAATGCGAAAAGGAGATGACCGACCCGGATCCGGACGTGATGACGCGCGCGATGAACCGCTACGACAAGATCATGCAGGACTTCGACAAGGCCGGCGGCTACGCGGCGCAATCCGAGGCGATCGCGATGGCCGACAGCCTCGGCCTGCCGCAGGATGTGATGAACCGTGAACTGGGCACCCTGTCCGGCGGCCAGCGCCGACGCATCGAACTGGCCCGCATCCTCTTCTCCGACGCGGACACGCTGATCCTCGACGAACCGACCAACCATCTGGATGCCGATTCGATCGAATGGCTGCGTGGCTTCCTCAAGAAGTTCGAGGGCGGCTTCCTCGTGATCTCCCACTCCACCGAACTGTTGGACGAGGTCGTCAACAAGGTGTGGCACCTCGACGCGCAGCTCGGTCAGATCGACATGTACTCGCTCGGCTGGAAGGCGTACCTGCATCAGCGTGCGGTCGACGAGGAACGCCGCCGCCGCGAACGCGAGGTCGCCGAAAAGAAGGCCGAACGCCTCATGAAGCAGGGCATCCGCCTGCACGCGAAGGCCACCAAGGCCGTGGCCGCGCAGAACATGATGCGCCGCGCCGAAAAGCTCCTCGAGAACACATCCGAAGCACAGAAGAAGGAGAAGGTCGCCGACATCCGCTTCCCCGAGCCGGCACCCTGCGGCCGCACGCCGATCATGGCGAAGGACATCTCCAAGGCGTACGGCTCCAACATCGTGTTCGCCGGCGTGAACCTCGCCGTCGACAAGGGCTCGCGCGTGGTCATCCTCGGCTACAACGGCGCCGGCAAGACCACCACGCTGCGTCTGCTCGCGCACATCGAACAGCCCGACACGGGCGTGGTCGAATACGGCCACGGCTGCAAGATCGGCTACTTCGCACAGGAGCACGACACGCTCGACCTGAACGCGACCGTGCTCGAGAACCTCACGCACGTCGCCCCGGAATTGAACGACACGCAGGCGCGTTCCATCCTCGGCTCGTTCCTGTTCTCCGGCGACGACGCGCTCAAGCCCGCCCGTGTCCTCTCCGGCGGCGAGAAGACACGACTCGCGCTCGCCACGCTGGTCACCTCCCGAGCGAACGTGCTGCTGCTCGACGAGCCGACCAACAACCTCGACCCCGCCTCGCGCGACGAGATCCTCAAGGCCATCGCCAAATACGAGGGCGCGATCGTGCTCGTCACCCACGACGAGGGTGCGGTGCAGGCGCTCAACCCGGAGCGCGTGCTGCTCATGCCCGACGGCGACGAGGATCTGTGGAACGACTCCTACCTCGAACTCGTTGCTGAAGAATAGCGGCTGTGCGATAACGGAGAGTCCTCCGCGTTGCTCCTCGGCCGACGTGCTGAAGGCACGCCCTCCCTCGGTACGCCTTGAGACCGCACACGTTATCGCGCAACCGTCCTTCATCGTTCGCCGCAGGCCCCCGATGCTCCTACAATGTGTGGTGTTTCAGGCACATCATGGGCAAGAGGGGAATCATGAATGAGTCACAAAACCGTCATGCGACCGGTGACGCCGCGACATTGAGCGGCGATACGGACATTCGACAGCAGACCAAGCATGCGGGAGCCGCCGTCAAGGCGGCCCTCGCCGCGAACATCGGCGTCGCGGCCGCCAAACTGTGCGCCGCAGCATTCACCGGATCATCGGCCATGCTGTCCGAATCCGTGCATTCGATCGCCGACTGTTCGAACGAGATCGTCCTCATGATCGGCGGCCGCTTCTCCAAACACCGCACCGACGGCGATCATCCGTTCGGCCTGTACCGCGCGAAATATCTCGCGTCGTTCGTCGTCGCCACGCTGTTGTTCTTCGTCGGCGGCTTCTTCTCCACCTCCGAGGCGATCAAGAAGATCGTCGCAGTAGTCGCCGATCCCGCGCTGCGCGACGCCAACCAGATGGAACTGACGGCCGCGCTCGTCGTGGTCGTCGTCAGCGCCTGCCTTGAAGGCTACGGCCTGCATTCGAGCGCCAAGGAGGCAAACGAGCGCATGGCGCGCACGCGCACGCCGCACATGGGCATCTTCCGGTTCTGGCGGCGCACCAAGTCGGCCGAGCTCGCCTCCGTCATCATGGAGGACACGCTCGCGCTGATCGGCCTCGCGTTCGCCGGCACGGGCATTGCGCTGGCGATCGTGCTCGACGACGAGCTGTGGGATGCGATCGGCGGTCTGATGGTCGGTCTGGTATTGATCGCGGGCTCGCTGCTGCTCGCATTCAAATCCGGCTCGCTCTTGCTCGGCGAGACCGTCGACCGGGTGACGCGTGACGAGATCGTCGCCGCGGTCACATCGACGCCCGGAGTGGACCGGCTGCTCAACATGCAGACGATCCACATGTCCGAGGACGACATCCTGCTGTGTCTCAAGGTCGAAACGTCGAAGCTCGACCGGGACTACGACGTGGAAACGGTCGACAAGATCGAGCGGTCGGTGCGTGGCGCGTTGCCGTGGTACCGGTTCGAGATCTACGTCGAGCCCGACGTCTTCCGTCCCGAGGCGCACCGCGGCACGGTCGCGCAGGCGTAGGGACGGCCAGCGTGCGGGACGCATGCCGGTTCTCGTCGGCCGGGTTGCGGTAAGGTTACGCAACGTATCAACCGAATCTCATGCGCAACCGATGCGCAAGATCGTGAGGAACCATGGCATATTCGCACAACGCACCGTTCCGCGCCGACGTGGTCGGCAGCTACCTGCGTCCGGCCGCGCTCAAGGCCGCTCGCGCTGATTATGAGGCCGGCAGGATCGACGCCGCCGCGCTCAAGGCCGTCGAGGACCAGTGCATCACCGATCTGGTGGCCAAGCAGAAGGCCGCCGGACTGCATGTCATCACCGACGGCGAGTTCCGCCGCGGCTGGTGGCATCTCGACTGCATGTGGGGCTTCGCCGGCGTGGAGAAAGTCGCCATCGACCAGGGCTACGTGTTCCACGACGAGGTGACCCGCGCCGAATCCGCCCGCCTGTCCGGAAGGATCGCGTTCGACGGCACGCACCCGTTCGTCGACCACTTCGCGTTCCTCAAGGCCTTCGAGGACGACACGGTCGTGGCACGCCAGACCATTCCCTCCCCCTCCCAGCTGTACGCCGAACTGTTCCGTCCGGAGAACATCGAATCCGTGCACGAGTTCTACGGCGACGACCAGGCCGCCTACGACAAGCTGGCCGACGACACCGCCGCCGCGTTCCACGGCCTGATCATGGCCCTGTACGAGGCAGGCTGCCGCAACGTGCAGCTCGACGACTGCACGTGGGGCATGTTCTGCGATCCGAACTTCAACTCCCACTACACGCCCGAGGAGTTCGCCGCCATGCAGGAGCAGTACGCCGCGATGAACAACGCCGCGATCGCCGACCTGCCGGCCGATCTCGTCGTCACCACGCACGACTGCCGCGGCAACTACCATTCGACGTGGGCGTCCGCCGGCGGTTACTCGGTCGTGGCCGACGTGCTGTTCGGCAAGGAGAACGTGGCCGCCTACTATCTCGAGTTCGACGACGACCGTTCGGGCGATTTCGCGCCGCTCGCCAAGGTCACGGGCGACAAGAAGGTCGTGCTCGGCCTGATCACGTCGAAGAAGCCCGAACTGGAGGACCCGGAGGTCATCAAGGCGCGCATCGCCGAGGCCGCGCAGTACGTGCCGCTTGACCGCCTGTGCCTGTCCACCCAGTGCGGCTTCGCGTCCACCGAGGAAGGCAACAAGCTCACCGAAGAGCAGCAGTGGGCCAAGATCGCGCTCGTGCAGTCCATCGCCAAGGAGGTCTGGCACGACTGATCTCGCCGCACGGCGAGCCGTCATGACATGACGACGGGGCTGTGAGCCGGAGGCATCTCCCCTCCGGCTCACAGCCCCGTTTCCGTATCCCGGGCTACCGTTCCGACTTCGCCGCCGCCTCGTTGATGCAGCGGATCGCGTTCAGCGTGCGCGGATAGCCGATATACGGCATGCACTGCGAGACCACCGCGATCAGGAACGTTTTCTCGTTGCCGACCCTCAGGTTCGCGCCGGCGTGCGCGACCAGCTGCGGTTCGCATCCACCCTGCGCCGCCAGATAGCACAACGTGATCATCTCACGCTGGCGATGATCCAATCCCCCGCGCGTGTAATAGTCCCCGAAGCAGTTGTCGGCCAGCCATTTGTTGATGTGCCGCGTCTCCTCCGGACCGGAATGCGCAAAGCCGCGCATATGCTCGCCGAAGATGTCGATCTGAGCCTGCTCGCCCGCCTCGGCACGGGTTTCCGGCGTGGTGGTCGATTGTCCGGCCAGCGGCAACGCGATGTTCCTCGCCGCGAAAACCTCGTTGGTTTTCTTCAGGAACGGCAGCACACGGCCGAACCCGAGATAGGCGACCGCCTGATACACGATCTCCTTGGCCTGCACCGGGCTGACGCCGCTTTCCAGCGCGACCGGAAGCATGAGCTCATAGTCGTCCAGCCCCTGGCATCCGACCAGCGTGGCGAGAATCGCCATGGCACGCGTCGCGTCGTCCAGATCGGGATGGTTCGCCCCCGGTTCGTTGATGACCTCGTCATACGCGAAGTTCGAGAACAGTTCCACGAACTCCGGGTCGGTTTCGGCCAGCGTCCTGTCGTCGTTCCAGAACCTGTTCATCCTGTTTTTCAATCCGTCGAACATGATTGCTCCTTGTCATTGCGTGATCGGGATGGTTCGTTCACGCCGCCGGTAGGGCGTGTCCGGACGATATCGGCCGCCGATACGGTCCTGCGGCTGTCATCTGTCGCCCTTGCCGCCGATCTGCAGTCGTTTGATCTTCTCCACGATGTCGCGGTTCTCCTCAAGCAGCCGCTCCGCGTCCTCTTCACGGCCCTCGGCGACGGCACGCCAGTACAGGGTCTTGAACGACACGTACGCCTGCTGCATGCGGATGCTTTCCGCTTTGGCCGCCAATCGCAGCGACTGGGCGTCGAGCAGCTCCATCTGCCGGCGGGCGCCTTCCGGACCGTCGAAACGGTTACGCAGGTATGCGCGCATCGATTCGAGCGGCATTCCGGTGGCCGACAGGCACGAGACGATGGAGATCGCCTCGAGATCGTCGTCGGAATAGGCGCGATGACCGGAACTCGGGTCCCGCGCGATGGGATCGATGATGCCGATCTGCTCGTAGTAGCGCAGCGTCGATTCGGGCAGCCCCGATATCAGCGACGCCTCACGGATCGTATGCCATGTGGTCGTGGTGCTCATGGTTCGTACTGTAGGTACTTCAAGTGCTCGAAGTAAAACCGACGACACACCGAAACATCCGGCAATACACCCCCGTTCCCCTGTTCCGTCCCCCGAAGCCGATATCGTCATGAGGGCACCGAACAACGTAGTGAGAGAAGGCCAATGACGCATCACGACAAGGAAGCCGCCTCCGAAGGCTCGTACTTCGATCTGCTCGACGCGATATCCGGACGATGGGCGATCGTCACGATCGAAGCCCTGCAGACAAGACCGCTGCGCATGTATGAGCTGCGCAGACGACTGCGCAGCGTTCCCTCGCAAGCGCTGTCAACTACGTTGTCCGAGCTTATCGATGCGGGCGTGATCGCACGTCGAACAGGCGAACGAGACCCGTCCCAGCCGGAATATTCGCTGACGGATACCGGAACAAGCGCGCTCAAACCCCTGATACAGCTGCATCTTTGGGCCAAGACCCACTATGAGGAAGCCACGATGCGGGCTGCCGCCGAAGACGCAGCACGCCGGTATCTCCTGCTCCACCGCCCGCAACACACCGACGAGGCGGCATAAGCCCCACCGCTCCCCGAACGTCCGACCCCAGGGCCACGCGCGAAGGCGGATACGGTGTTCTCCCAGCGAACATTCGGCAAGCTTGCCTCGCGCTCGCACCACGACGGCGCGGACACGGGTAAAGTAGTGCACACGAAAAGCGGTTTTCCCGCATACGGTTCATTCGCTCGCAAGGGGGTTGGCATCATGGCCGAGATCATGGCTGGTCACAATGACGAGAACAGGTTGCACACGCTGCGCCATGCCGCATACGTGGCGGCGGACGTGCGCGCGATGGAACGTCCCCTGTTGGAAGACGGTGCTCCCCTGATGCGCATGGCGGCCACGGCCGTCGCCCATACGGTCGCCGACCTGCTCGGCGATGAGGGGCTGACGCTTGACGAGTCACGAATCACATTGCTCGCCGGGGCCGGAGACAACGGCGGCGACGGACTGTACGCGGCGGCCGCGCTCGCGGAGAACGGTGCTTCGGTGACCGCCGTCGCGGTGGGACGCACGGTCCATGAGGACGCGTTCGCCGCATTCGTGCGTTCGGGCGGCAAGGTGCTGATTCTCGACCCGGCGTCCGAGATTCCCGGCTGTTCGGCCGGATTCGGCGCGGGAGAGGCGGGCGAGCGCCTGCGTGCGGCCGTCGAGCTGGCACGTCATTCCCATGTGATCGTCGACGCGATGACCGGCATCGGTCTGTCCGGCGAGTTGAGAGGCATTGCCGGTACGATGGCCGCGTCCCTTGGCGTGGACGGCACGGTGCCGGATCGTACGGCGTTGCCGGACGGAGACACCGCCGGCGAGTTCCCGTTCGTCGTCGCGGTGGACACTCCGTCCGGCGTGGGCGTGGACGACGGCGCGATCACCGGGCCGTACATTCCGGCCGATGTGACGGTGACGTTCGGCGCGCTCAAGCCGTGTGCGATCCTTCCGCCGGCTTCCTATGCGTGCGGCAAAGTGACGTTGGTCGATTTCGGGTTCGATGTCGACGGCCATGACCCGTTGGTCGAAGTGGTGTCGGGAGACAATGCGAGCGAGGCCATCCGCCTGCCGAGACTGGCCGATACGAAGTATTCGCGGGGCGTGACGGGTCTCATCACCGGTTCGGTGCGCTATCCGGGCGCGGCGGTGCTGTCGAGCCGTGCGGCCGCCGCGACGAACGTCGGCATGATCCGGTACATGGGTCCCGAACGCACGCGCTCGATGGTGCTGTCCTCGGTGCCAGAGGCCGTGATCGGCAAGGGACGCGTGCAGGCGTGGGTCGTGGGTTCGGGCGTGCCGGACGGCACGGCGGACGAGGATGACATGGACGTGCAGCGTCAGACGATCGCGAAACTGCTGTCGCATTATGCGGTCGGAGAGGATGCGGATGACCCCGATCTCGCGTTCGAGATGCCGCCGGTCGTCGTGGACGCAGGGGCCTTGGACCTGCTGCCCGACGAGGTGCCGGCGCAGGTGGTCATCACGCCTCACGCGGGCGAACTGGCCGCGCTGCTGGTCGAACGCGGCGAGGACGTGGACGCACGTGACGTGCAGTTGGAACCGTTGCGTTGGGCGAGACGCGCGCATGAACTGACCGGCGCGACCGTGCTGCTCAAGGGTGCGGTCAGCATCGTGGTCGGAGACGCCGAGGAAGACGCCGCGGATGCCGCCCGTCATTCGGATCCGGGCGACGACGCGGCCGCGGCGCTGGCGGCACGTCGCAAGGCCGCCGGCTCGTTGGACGGCGATGAGGCCGACGACATCGAATTCGACGGCGCCGGTAGCGATGAGGCAACTGCAGGCGATCATGTGCGCGTGCTGGTTGCCGGCCGTGCGCCGGCATGGCTGGGTACCGCAGGCGCCGGCGACGTGTTGGCCGGCATGATGGGCGCGCTGCTTGCCCAGCAGGATGACGTCGCGTCAATCGTCGAGACGGCGGCGGATGCGGCATATCTGCATGGTTATGCGGCGGCGATCGCGTCGGCGTCCGATCAGCGTGGATTCAACCCGCCGACGATCTACGGCACGGCGCCGAGCCGTTCGATCGGCTCGCTCGGCCATCCCATCGTCGCATCCGACGTAGTCGCCTCGATTCCGGACGCGTTCCGGAAACTGCTGTCCTGACAATCATTCGGCAGATTTCCGGTTCGTCCGCAAGACGCCCTGAGCCATCGTGCCGGGGCGTTCGCGTCGGTACACTAGTCACCATCCATAACCATTGACCGATCGACCGTCCTAAAGAGGTAGCTCATGCCCCAATCCCCCATTACCGACGTCATTTTCGATTTCTGTGGCGTGCTGCTCGACTGGCAGACCCGAGCATGTCTCGAAGGCCGTTTTCCCGACGACGTAGTGACCGCGATCTGCGCCGACGACGATCCGCACGGCTTCTTCCGCTATGAGGACCGCATGGACGCCGGCGAGGATTTCGCCGGCATCTATCCGGACGTCGTGCGCGAGCAGGGTGAGGACATCGCGCGGATCTTCAAGTACTACATCGACCATTACGATGACGCGCTGCCGCGCACGCTGCCGGGCATGGTCGAGTTGCTCGAGGATCTGAAGCGCCACGGATACGGCGTGTGGGGCCTGACGAACTGGTCGCACGAGACGTTCCATCTCGCATTCGAAAAGTTCCCGCGGCTGGCCGAGCTGTTGAACGACACGGTCGTCTCCGGAGTGGAGAAGATGCACAAACCGAACGCCGACATCTACGAGCTCGCACTGAACCGTTTCGGATTGAATGCCGAACAATGCGTCTTCTTCGACGACACCTCGAAGAACGTGGTCGGCGCGAACGAGGTCGGCATCCACGGCATCCTCTTCGAGAACGCGCTTGAGGCCCGCGAATCCCTCGCCGCCCTCGGCGTGCGTCTGTAGTTTCGACGTGATGCATGGTCATGCGTCCATGCATCACGTATTTCATGCCTGCACGCGCCACGACCTTATAAACCGACTGCACGTAGCGGGCGGATGGTATAACCATAATTTATGACACTGCTGCAGCTGAAATACATCGTCAAGATCGTCGAATGCGGGTCGATGAACGAGGCCTCGCACGAACTGTACGTCTCGCAGCCCGCGTTGAGCTCGTCCGTGAAGGAACTGGAAAACGAGCTGGGCATCGAGATCTTCACCCGCTCCTCGCAGGGCATCGCCCTGACCGTCGACGGCGCGGAGTTCCTCACCTACGCCCGTCAGGTCCTCGACCAGGCCGCCCTGCTCGAGGAACGCTACAAGAACGCCAAGCCTCGCAAGCAGCTGTGCTCCGTGTCCACCCAGCACTACATGTTCGCCGTCGAGGCGTTCGTCGAGATGATCAACTCGATCAAGTCCGACGAATACGAGTTCACGATCCGCGAGACGCGCACCAAGGACATCATCAACCAGGTCGCCAACATGCTGTCCGAAATCGGCATCCTGTACCTGTCCGATTTCAACAAGGACGTCATCGGCAAGCTCCTGCGCGAAAAGCATCTCGAGTTCCATCCGCTGTTCCGCGCCCCGCTGCATGTGTTCCTCGCCCGCACCAACCCGTTGGCGGGCAAGAAGAAGCTCACCATGGAGGACCTGAAGCCCTACCCGTTCATCCAGTACGAGCAGGGCGAGGACGGCAGCTTCTACTTCGCGGAAGAGGCGGTCTGGCCCGAATACAACCCGAAGCAGATCAACGTGACCGACCGCGCGACGATCCTCAACTTCATCGTCGGCCTCAACGGCTACACGGTGTGCACCGGCATCGACAACGGCGATCTCAACAATGAGAAGATCGTCACCGTGCCGCTCGACTCGGACGAGACGATGCTGGTCGGCTGGATCACCAACGAGCGCGCCAAGCTGTCGAAGGCGGCGGAGGATTACCTGTCGAAGCTCAAGTCCGTGGTCGCATCGCACGGATACAAGCTGATCGACTAAGCCACCAGGTCCGCCGTTCGACTGATCGGATCGCGTGTGTTCGGCCGGGGTCGTTTCCGCACTGTCGGGGATGGCCCCGGCCGTCGCGCATGTACGGACGCATGTGGACCGATGCGCGTGGACCGACGGTGTTGCTAGTCTTGTTCGCGTTCACAGGAGTCGCGCTCGGCACGGATGCACGCATGCGCGGCAACCAGCATGGAGGAACGGCAAGTGAAGACGGTACGAATATTGCTGCGACACGTCGGCGAATTCAAACGCGACGCGATCCTGACGCCGATATGGATGATAGGCGAAGTGGCATGCGAGATGATCATCCCGCTGCTCATGGCCACGCTCATCGACCAAGGCGTCGAGAAAGGCGACATGGGCGTGATCTCGCGTACGGCGGGATTCATGGTTCTCATGGCCCTGTGCGGACTTACGGTCGGCTGTCTCGGCTCGGTTTTCGGATCGCGCGCCGCAACCGGCTTCGCAAAGAACCTGCGACAGGACCAGTACGACAACATCCAGACGTTCTCGTTTTCGAACATTGACCGGTTCTCCACACCGAGCCTGGTGACAAGACTCACCACCGACGTGATGAACATCCAGAACGCGTTCATGATGATCCTGCGCATGGTGCCGCGCGCGTTCTCCAGCCTCATCATCGCCATGTGCATGGCGTTCGTCGTCTCCGGCACGATGGCCCTGATCTATCTGGGAGCGGTCGTCGTGCTCGGCACCATCCTCGGTATCCTCATGAACATCGCCGCGAAATACTTCCGTCAGGCATTCCCCGAATACGACGCGATGAACGAATCCGTCGAGGAGAACGTCACCGCCATACGCGCGGTCAAGGCGTTCGCCCGCGAAGGCATGCAGACCCGCGTGTTCAAGACCACGTCGAAACGCATCTACGACATTTTCCTCAAGGCCGAGCTCGTGCTCGCCGCCGTGGACCCGATCATCCAGACCACCGTGTGGGGATGCCTGCTGCTCATCAGCTGGGTGGGTTCGCATCTGATCGTGCAGGACCGGCTCACCACCGGCGACCTGACCAGTCTGCTGATGTATTGCATGAACATCCTCATGAGCCTGGTCATGCTGTCGATGACGATCGTGATGATCACCATGTCGTCCGCCAGCGCCCGGCGTATCGCCGAAGTGCTCGAGGAGAAAGACGACATGCCCGTCGCCGCACACCCGGTCGAAGCGGTGCGCGACGGTTCGATCAAGTTCAGCCACGTCGACTTCGCGTATCCGGCCGTCAAACTTTCGGAGAACGATCCGGCCGCGAAGCGCCGCATCGAGGCCACGCATCAGCTCATCGTCAAAGGCCCCGAGAACGTGCTCACCGACATCAATCTGACGATCCCGTCCGGCGCGGTCATCGGCGTGATCGGCGGCACCGGCTCGTCCAAGACCACGCTCGTCAACCTCATTCCGCGCCTGTACGACGTGACCGGCGGCAGCCTCACGGTCGGCGGCGTGGACGTGCGCGACTATGACCGCACCGTGCTTCGAGATAAGGTCGCCGTCGTTTTGCAGAACAACGTGCTGTTCTCCGGTACGATCCTGTCCAACATGCGCTGGGGCAATCCGGACGCGACCCTCGACGATTGCAAGCGGGCCTGCGCGATCGCCTGCGCCGACGAGTTCATCGACAGGCTGCCCGACGGCTACGAGTCGAAGGTCGAGCAGGGTGGCCAGAATTTCTCCGGCGGTCAGAAGCAGCGCCTGTGCATCGCGCGGGCGCTGCTCAAGGACCCGAAGGTATTGATCCTGGACGATTCGACGTCCGCGGTCGACACCGGCACCGACGCGAGGATCCGTCACGCGTTCGCCAGCCGGATGCCCGACGTGACGAAGATCATCATCGCGCAGCGCATCTCGAGCGTGCAGGACGCGGACATGATCGTCGTGCTCGACGACGGCAGGATCAGCGGCGTCGGCACGCACGCCGAACTCATGCGATCGAACGGGATCTACCGCCAGCTGGTCGAACTGCAGACACAGGGCGGCGGCGACTTCGACGAGGAGCAGTTCGCGCAATTGCCATCGGGGCCGGCTGGCGTGACGAATGCCGCGAACGACACGACGCATGGCATCGCAAACTCCGACGTGCAGGATAACGACAACGACGAGGAGGTGCGCTGATGCCCGGTCCACGTGGCAATGCCGGCCGTATGGCCGCCGGCGCGAAACAGGGACGCGAACTCGACCATCCGTTCCGCATCTTCATGCGGCTCATGCGGTTCGTGTTCGGCATGTACGGAGTGCAATATGGCATCGTGATCGCGCTCATCGTCGTCACGATCTTTGCGCAGGTGCGCGGCAACCTGTTCTTCCAGACGCTCATCGACAACTACATCACGCCGATGCTCACCTCGCATGATCATGACTTCGGCCCGCTGCTCGGCGCGATCGGCGTGATGGCGTCGATCTATGCGGCCGGCATCGCCGCCAACGCGGTAAGTGCCGTGCTCAAGGCGTTCATCACGCAGGGTTTCATGATGAAGCTGCGCAACCGCATGTTCACGCACATGCAGCGGTTGCCGCTCGGCTACTTCGACACGAACTCTCGCGGTGACGTGATGAGCCTGTACACCAACGACATCGACACGCTGCGGCAGATGGTCTCGCAGTCCATCCCGCAGATCATCAACTCGGTGTTCAGCATCGTCATGATCCTGTTCAGCATGATCTACCTGAGCGTGCCGCTGACCGTGGTCGTCCTCGTCGTGTCCGGGCTGATGGTGTGGATGACGAAGATCATGACCGGCAAGTCCGGCACGTATTTCTCCCGCCAGCAGAAGTCGGTCGGCGAGCTCAACGGCTACGTCGAAGAGATGATGAGCGGGCAGAAGGTCGTCAAGGTGTTCACGCACGAGGCCGCGGCGAAGGCGGACTTCCGCGAACGCAACGACCGGCTGTTCGACGCGTCCAACAAGGCGAACATGTTCTCCGGCTTCCTTGGACCGATCAACAACCAGCTCGGCTATGTGGCGTATGTGCTCTGTGCGCTCGTCGGCGGCTGGCTCGCGGTCAACGGGGTGACCGGACTGACATTGGGCGGGCTGGTGAGCTTCCTGACGTTCGTCAAGAGCTTCACCATGCCGATCAGCCAGGTCAGCCAGCAGTTGAACGCGATCGTCATGGGTCTGGCCGGCGCGGACCGCATCTTCAAGCTGCTCGACCAGAAGACCGAATCGGACGACGGCAAGACCACGCTGGTGAGCGTGCGTCCGGATGCCGCGACCGGCGAGCTGGCCGAAACGACCGATCGCACCGATCAGTGGGGCTGGCGTGGCTCGGACGGGCGGATCGTGCCGATGCGCGGCGATATCCGGCTCGATCATGTGACGTTCAGTTACGTGCCCGGCAAGACGATCCTGCACGACATGACGATGTTCGCCAAGCCCGGTCAGAAGATCGCGCTCGTCGGTTCGACCGGCGCCGGCAAGACGACGATCACGAACCTGATCACCCGGTTCTACGACATCGACTCCGGCACGATCACATACGACGGCATCGACATCGCCGACATCCGCAAGTCCGACCTGCGACAGTCGCTTGGCATGGTACTGCAGGACACGCACCTGTTCTCCGGTTCGATCATGGAGAACATCCGCTTCGGCCGGCTCGACGCGACCGACGAGGAGGTGATCGCCGCAGCCAAGCTCGCCAACGCGCACACGTTCATCGAAAAGCTGCCGAACGGCTATGACACGCAGCTGACCGGCGACGGCGCGTCGCTGAGCCAGGGCCAGCGGCAGATGCTCGCGATCGCACGCGCCGCAGTGGCCGATCCGCCCGCACTGATCCTGGACGAGGCGACCTCATCGATCGACACGCGTACCGAGTCGCTCGTGCAGGCCGGCATGGACGAGCTGATGAAGGGGCGCACCACGTTCGTGATCGCGCACCGCCTGTCCACGATCCGCAACGCCGACTGCATCATGGTGATCGAGGCGGGCCGCATCGTCGAACGCGGCACGCACGATGAACTCATCGCCCAGCAGGGCCGGTACTACACGCTGTACACCGGTCTCAAAGGCAAGATGGCGCAGTGACAGCAGATGACGGGTCAGCACAGCGTTGTGCTGACCCGTCATGATGGTCCCCCTGGATCTCACAATCCAAGAAACCAGCACTGCCTCGAAACGAGAATACGACTGGAACGTCGGGGAATCGTTCGGATCACTGGTCCGAAGGCTCCTCTGATCGAAAGCCGGCTCACGACGGACTTCCTTGATTCGGAGGGCAACGATGGATACCGGACCGGCGTCTGGCGGTTCTGATGCACGACGGCCCGTTTTGCCGTGTATGATATGAATCGTTCAGAACAGACATCGGCGGTTCGATATGCCGGAACCGCCGGAACAGCAAGGACTTACTTACGTTGATTATTCGATAAGCGGCACCGGCGGACGACTTCACAGGTGAAGCATATCCGTATGGAACGCTTGTCGCGCGACTCCACGTATGGATTCGCTTTGTTTCGAATCCATGGTGACCGTTCCATCCTTGCATATGCCGTTCGCATATTGGTGCCAATACGCAATCACAGCCATTACGCCGCAACCGACGGTTCCCGCGGGCCATCAACGAGCGCCGGTTCACGGCAAACGTACCGCATTGGAGCACCATATGTCACCGAATTCTGTACTCACCCTATCCCATATCACCTTTACCTTTCCCGAAGCTCCGGACCCGTTGCTCACCGACATATCGGTCACGTTCCCCCGCGGATGGACGGCCGTATTGGGCGACAACGGCATCGGCAAAACCACGCTGATCCGCATTGCGCTCGGTGATCTGTACCCCGATTCCGGCAGCGTCTCCCCCGCCCCGGACAGCATCGCCGTCGGGTACTGCCCGCAGAACACGGACGAAACACCGGTGAATCTGGACGATTTCGCCAACGACTGGTCACCGGAGGCATTGGCGATCCGCCGCGATCTCGGCATAGGCGACGACTGGCCGTGGCGACCCGACACTCTGTCCGGCGGTGAGACGAAACGACTGCAGATCGCATGCGCGTTGGCGTTGCGGCCGGATGTGCTTGTGCTGGACGAGCCGACGAATCATGTGGACGGGCCGACCCGCGAGCGCATCGTCGCCGCGTTGCGCTCGTTCGACGGCATCGGCATTCTCGTATCGCATGACGTGGCGTTGATCGACACGGTGGCCGACCGCTGCGCGTTCTTCGAACGTGGCCATGTGCGCGGACGGAATATAACCGTCGTGCGTGCACGGCCGGGCAACTATTCCATCGCATCGGCCAGCGCGGCAATCGACCGGCAATCCGCGGATACGGCGTTGCGCGACGCTCGCCGCGAATTCGCGCGACTGTCATCGGTCAAGGCGCAACGCAAGCATGATGCGACGTTGGAGGTATCGTCGGCGAGTAATCATCGTTTCGTCGATCCCAAGGACCATGACGCGCGCAATGCGATCAAATACAATCACAATCCGAGCAGTCTCGGACCGGCGAGCGCTCGTATCGACGCACAGGTCGCGACCGCGTGGGAACGTGCAGCGCAGGTCGTCACCGCGGCGAAACGGTACGACGGCGACATTTGGATGGATGCCGAGTCGAGCGGCCGCCGCGAACTGGTGCGCCTGCCGGCCGGATTCATCGCCTATGCGGACGGTGGAGATGAGGCCAACGACGAGCATGGCTCGGGAAACGGCGTCGACGTTCCGATGCTGACGGTCGGCCCGCATGACCACATCGGCATCAGCGGACCGAACGGCACCGGCAAAACCATGGTGGTCAATGCCCTGTTGCGTGCGATCGAACGGGATGAGCGACGTACCGGTCTCCGCCTGCCGCGATTGGTGGTCCCGCAGAACACCACGACCGAAGATGCCCGGCAGGCGATGGAAGCGTTGGCTGCATTGCCGGCAAGGGATCGTGGTGTCGTGCTGTCGTCCGTGGCGCAGCTGAACGCCGATCCAGACCGTTTGCTTGCCGGCGGGAACCCGTCGCCGGGCGAGCTGCGCAAGCTGTTGCTGTGTCTGGGATTGCGACGGCATCCTCATCTGATCGTCATGGATGAGCCGACGAACCATCTTGATCTGCATTCGATGCGGGCGCTTGGGCGCGCGCTCTCGCGATACCCCGGCGCACTCGTCCTTGTCTCCCATGACGAGGGATTTCTGGCGGAGACCGCGACGATCCGCTGGTCGATGCGCCGCGACGGCACGAGGACACGATTGATGGTCGGCTGACGGCGCGCGTCCTTCGTTTGGGTAACGGCATGTCGGGAATATGGCCGGCCGGCCCGTGCCGTTGCGGTTATGTTCCGGAGGGCCCTCCGTCACGCGTATGATCGAACCATGGATGATGGTTGGGTTCCCGGTGATCGCATGCTTGCGCTGCGCGCATGGTTCGGCCGTACGCGCGGCGTGTTCCTGTTGATGTGCTGCTTTTCCGCGATGGGCATGCTTCTTGTCACCGTCGTCGCCGGACCTCCGGAAAGAGGATATTCCGGTTTTACGCGCGATATGGCGATTCTGTGCTGCGTCATCGTTCCGTGTCTTGCAGGGTGCGTCTGGGGCGCATTCAGGCTGCAGCATCGTCCGCCGGACGCCGTCGCGGTCAAGGCCCTTTGGCAGGGTGTTCGCCTGATCGCAGGCCCCGATGTCATCGATGCCACAGGGGTTCCGAGAAGCCACGACATCACGGTGATCCTGTTTCGCGCCACGGACGATTTCGAGTTCACGGTGCCTTGCGAATGCCGGGGTTCCCTGTGCCACGCCGTGTTCCGCGTGCGTGATGGCCGTATCAGGTTGGCCGGGTTTCTGCAGTTGACGGCGAGGCAACGTGACGCGGTGGCCCGGTACAGCTGGTATGAGCGCAACGGTCTCGATCTGATGGATCCTCGCACCGTGTACGACCGGCGTACGAGGATGCTTGTCGTGCAGGACCTCTGAGATCCGGACGTATATCATCGTCATGCCGCGCGGGAGGGGCTTGACGTCGAATACGAATGGGGCCCGTCCGGCTGATGCTGCCGGACGGGCCCCGTGTCGTTGCGCCTTACTTACGCTTTTTCTTTTCGCGGATGTTCACCGAGATCTGAATCGGCGAACCTTCGAAACCGAACTCCTCACGCAGCGAACGCTCGAGGAAACGGCGATAGCCGTGCTCAAGGAAGCCGGTGGCGAAGATGACGAACCGCGGCGGACGGGTGGACGCCTGCGTGGCGAACAGGATGCGCGGCTGCTTGCCGCCACGCAGCGGATGCGGATGCGCCGCCTGGATCTGGCCGAGGAACGCGTTGAGCTTGCCGGTGGGGATGCGCTTGTCCCACGAATCGAGCGCTTCGCGCATCGCACGGGCCAAGCGGTTCGTATGCCAGCCGGTCTTCGCAGACAGGTTCACGCGCGAGGCCCACGTCACGCGTTCGAACTCGGTCTTCCACAGACGTTCCATGCGCTGACGGTCGAATTCGTCCATGAGATCCCACTTGTTGAACACGAGCACGATCGCACGGCCCGCGTCCACGGCGGAGCTCATCACCTTGAGGTCCTGGTCGGAGATCGGCTGGGACGCATCGAACAGCACGAGCGCCAGCTCGGAACGTTCGATCGCGGCCTGCGTGCGCAGCGACGAATAGTATTCGGCGCCGGACAGCTTGTGCAGGCGACGTTTGATGCCGGCCGTATCGATGAACAGCCAGTCCTCGCCATCGACGCGGACGACCTCGTCGACCGGGTCTCGCGTGGTTCCGGCCAGATCGTTGACGACCGCGCGTTCCTCGTGCGCCAGCTGGTTGAGCAGCGACGACTTGCCGACGTTCGGGCGACCGACGAGTGCGACGCGGCGCAGATGCGTCGGCGTGAGGAAGCCGGAGGTCTTCTTGGCCTTCTTCAGCGAGTCGAGCGCGGCGTCGAGCAGATCGCCCACTCCCCTGCCGTGCATGGCGGAGATCGCGTACGGCTCACCCAATCCGAGCTTCCAGAATTCGGCGGCCATGTATTCGCTGACCGCATCATCGATCTTGTTGACCGCGAGCGTGACCGGCTTGCCGGAGGCACGCAGCAGCTTGACGATGCGTTCGTCGGTGTCGGTCATGCCGACCTGCGCGTCCACGACGAACACGACGGCGTCGGACAGCTGCACGGCGACCTGCGCCTGCGAGGCGATCGCCGAATCAATGCCTTCGACGTCGGCTTCCCAACCGCCGGTGTCGACCAGCTTGAAATCGGTGCCGGACCATTCCGCATCGTAGCTGACGCGGTCGCGGGTGACGCCGGGAGTATCCTCCACGACGGCGGCGCGACGGCCGAGGATACGGTTGACCAGCGTGGACTTGCCGACGTTCGGGCGACCGATGACGGCGAGCACGCCGACCTGTTTGGGACCGGATTCGCGGGAGGCGTCGTCGAGTCCGCGACCGGCGACCAGCGCCTCGTCGGCCTCGTCCAGTTCGTATCCTTCAAGGTTGGCGACGTACTGACGGTATTCCTGCTCCTCGATGGCCGCATCCACGAGTTCGATCAGCGCATCCAGCGTCTGTTCGAAATCCATGTCGGAATTGTCGATCGTGGTCACACCGTCCGCGGCGGTCAAAAAACTCGTCACCTTGGAATCGGCCTTGTCTCGGGCGTCCACGTCCTCAGCGCCGACGACGCCGTTCCCGGCCACAGCCTGGCCCGATCGGCGAGCCTGACGCACCTCCTCGCGGGCGGTGAGCAGCACGCGAACCTCGGCGTCGGGAGCGACGACCGTGGTGATGTCGCGTCCTTCCGCGACGATGCCGAGACCTCCCGAGAACGAGTCGGCAGCGGCCTCGCGCGCGATCGTGGCGCGCTGCGCGGCGATCAGGACATGACGTACCGGAATCACGCTCGACACCTTCGAGACGTGCGTGGAAACCTCGGACGAACGAATCGCCTCGCTGATGTCCTCGCCGTCGCAGGTGACGCGCGAATCGTCCGGATCGACCGTGATGTCGAAATGGCCTTCGGTGAAGAACTCGCCGACCGTTTCGGTGATGAGCCGCTCGTCCACGGTTTCGGCGTCCAGGTCGATGCCCTGCTTCAGGCACCACCATGCGCAGGCGCGATACATGGCGCCCGTGTCGAGATAGGCGAATCCGTAATATTTGGCCAGGGCCTTGGACGTGGAGGACTTGCCCACGCCGGCGGGACCGTCAATGGCGACGCGGATCACAGGCCCACCGCCTTCGACAGGGAGCGGACCTCGGTCTGGGACAGCACACGGTACGAACCGGGCTTGATCTCACCGAGCTTGATCGGGCCGATCTGCGTGCGCACGAGACGCTTGACCGGGAAGCCGATCGAACCGAAGATGCGGCGCACGATACGGTTCTTGCCCGAGTGCAGCACCACCTTGACGATCGTGGTGTCGCGGTTCGCGTCGATGATCGCGCACTTGTCGAGCTTGATCCAGCCGTCGTCGAGCTGCACGCCGGTGGTGACCAGACGACGGCACACCGTGCCGCTGATCCTGCCTTCCAGCGTGGCGATGTAGGTCTTCTCGACCTCGTACTTGGGATGCATGACGTGCTGGCTCAGCTCGCCGTCGTTCGTCATGAGGATCAGGCCTTCGGAATCGTAATCCAGACGGCCCATGTGGAAGATGCGGTCGTACTTGTCGCCCACGATGTCGCTGAGCGTGTACCGGCCCTTCGGGTCCTCCATCGCGCTCAGCACGCGTTTGGGCTTGTTGAGCGCGAGCGTGACATGGTTCGGGTTGAGGCGGATGCGCGAACCGTCGACGCGCACCTGCTGGCGTTCGAGATCGACACGGGTGCCGAGCTCGGTGACCAGCTCGCCATCGACCTCGACACGTCCGTCGGTGATCATCTCCTCGCACTTGCGGCGGGAGCCGAATCCGGCCTGGGCAAGGATCTTCTGCAGACGGACGGCATTGCGATCATCATGGAAATGCGCCTTCTCGGCGCGGGAATATGCGTTTGGCATCGTTCTCCCAACGTGGCCTTGCGTACCTGTACCGTACGCGCGTATTGCTTATATTCGGATTGCATCGCCGGCAGAGGCCGGACTTCGCACAACCTGAAACAGCATACCCGAACCCATGGTCCGACCCATGGCTCGACGTCGCCCGCATCGGACCGGTACAAGGAGAACCACAGCCCGGGCTGGTACTATTGGCAGACGTCCGGCGGGCCAAGTCCCGCAACATGACATACAGAGGACCGATAATGACCGCTTTTGAGTCACATACCATGCCGCAGGAAACCGGAGAATCTTCTTCGACCGAGCATACGCTCGCGGCACGCACGCTGGCGGAGCTCGCCGGCAGCTTCCTGATCTGCTTCGCCATCTACCTGATCTGTGCGTTCGGCACATCCATCTACAACGTGAACATGGCGTTCATCGCGTTGGGCATCGGCGCCACGTACGCCGTGGTGACGGCCATACTGTCCGGGGTGTCCGGAGGACAGTTCAACCCGGCCGTGACGGTGGCTTCGATGCTGGAGTCGAAGACCCGCGTGGCCGACGGCGTGCTTTATATCATCGCGCAGGTGATCGGCGCACTCGGCGCGGGCGCCGCCCTCCGTTTCCTGCTGCCGACCTCCGACCAGATTTCGACGAAGATCTGGCTGACCCCCACGGTCAACGGCTTCGAGAACGGCTCGGTTGCCTATCAGAGCATCAGCTCGGTCGGCATCAGCTTCGGCGTGGTGCTGGCCATCGTGGTGGAAGTGGTCGCCGGTCTGCTGATCTCCGCCACCGCGATGCGTTCCACCGACAAGGACGGCCGCCCATCCGCGGACTATGCGACGGCGATGGGTGCCGCATACGCCATCGGTGCCGCAATCACTTATCCGGTCACCGGTGCCGCCCTGAATCCCGCACGTGCCACGGGCATCGCGGTGTTCGCGCAGGGGCAGCAGCTGAACGCCGAGCCGCTCGGCCAGCTGTGGGTGTTCTGGGTGTGCCCGGTGCTTGCCGCCGCCGTCGTGGCCCTGATCACGATCGTCGCGCAGATGGCCAAGGAGGCCTCGCGCAACAGGGGAACCCGGACCGTGGATGAGTCCGCCGTCTCCGAGGCTTCGGAAGAGGCCGTCGACTCCGTTTCCGATGTGGCGGATGGCATCGTGTCCACGCAATCAGAGCATGGGGAGGAAGTACGTGAACAGCAGGCCGACTCCCAAGGCGATGCCGATGAAGGAGTCGAACGCCACTGAGCGAACCTTCCAGGGACTGCGGTCACGTAACACAAGGCGCAGCAGTCCGGTGACGATGGCCGCAACCGATATGATCACGGTTGCGGCCATCGCGTATCCGAGGAAAGCCACGACCACGGCGATGCCGGTTACGCCTGCGACGAGCCATTCGAACCAAGGCTTCCCTTCGTGGGCTTCGGATACGAACGGATGGTCATGCATGACGGTTCCTTTCCGGAATGCGATAAGGCCTTGGCCTTCCATGGGCCAAGGCCTCCTGTTATATGTCTTGTCTGGGCAGAACGCCGGCGACTGCCCTCACGTTCACGGACAGCGGCCGGCGTTCCGCGGCGAGATCAGTGGAAGAAGTGACGGGTACCGGTCAGGTACATGGTCACGCCGGCCTGCTTCGCCGCTTCGATGACCTCTTCGTCGCGGATGGAACCGCCGGGCTGCACGATGGCCTTGACGCCGGCCTTGATGAGGATCTCGGCGCCGTCCGCGAACGGGAAGAACGCGTCGGATGCGGCCACGGAACCGGTGGCGCGGTCCGCACCGTCAGCCAGCGTGTTCGCACGGTCGACGGCCAGATGGCAGGAGTCGACGCGGTTGACCTGGCCCATGCCGATACCGACGGTAGCCTCGTCGTGCGCGAGCAGAATCGCGTTCGACTTGACACAACGGATCGCGCGCCATGCAAACAGCAGATCGTTGAGCGTGGCGGCGTCGGCCGGTTCACCCGCGACGAGCTTCCACGCGTTCGGATCGTCTCCGGTCGCGTCGATCAGATCGGTGTCCTGCACCAGCAGGCCGCCGTCGATCTGGCGGAACTGCGTGTGGCTCTTCGGCGGCTCGGCCACCTTGAGGATGCGCAGGTTCTTCTTCTTGGTCTGCAGCAGTTCGAGCGCTTCGGGCTCGTAGGCGGGCGCGACGATGACCTCGGTGAAGATCGGGCGCACGCTTTCCGCCATCTCGAGGGTGACGGTGCTGTTGCATGCGATCACACCGCCGTAGGCGCTCATCGGGTCGCAGGCGTGAGCCTTCTTGTGCGCTTCGGCCGCGGTTTCGCCGATGGCCAGACCGCACGGGTTGTTGTGCTTGACGACGGCGACCGCGATGCGCGGAGCGAAGTCCCACACGGCGCGCCATGCGGCGTCGGCGTCAACGTAATTGTTGTAGCTCATCGGCTTGCCGCCGAGCTGCTCGGCATGGGCAAAACCGTCACGGTGAAGCGGGTCGATGTAGAGGGCCGCCTGCTGATGCGGGTTTTCGCCGTAACGCAGCACATGCGCGCGGTCCCACGTGCGGGTGAAGGCTGCCGGGAACTTGGCGTCGTTGACGACATTGCCGTTCTCGTCGGTATCGGGGGTTTCGACGGTGTCAGGCTTCGGCCAGTGCTTGGCGGTCCACTCGTTGATCGTCGCGTCGTATGCGGCGGTGTGGGCGAAGGCCTTGGCTGCGAGCCAACGACGCTCGGCGAGATCGAAGCCGCGTCCGTCCGCGACACGTTCGGCGACGAGCTTGTAATCGGCCGGATCGGTAACGATCGCGACGGTCGCGCTGTTCTTCGCGGCGCCGCGCACCATCGACGGACCGCCGATGTCGATCTTCTCGATCGTAGCGGCCTCGTCCGCACCGGAGCGCACGGTGTCGGCGAACGGGTACAGGTTGACGACCACAAGGTCGAACGGCTTGATGCCGAGCTCGGCGAGCTGGGAGACATGGTCCGGATTGGTCATGTCGGCGAGAATGCCCGCGTGGATGTGCGGGTCGAGGGTCTTGACGCGACCGTCGAGGCTCTCCGGAAATCCGGTGACCTGGGAGACCTCGGTCACGTTGACGCCGAGCTCGGCAAGCCTCTTGGCGGTCGAACCGGTGGAGACCACCTCGACGCCGGCCTTGATGAACGCTTCGGCGAGAACCTCGATGCCTTCCTTATGGAAGACGGACACCAGCGCCCGTCGTATCGGTCGGTTCGTGTTTGTCATCCTGTTCCTCCTTGGTTGCTGCTTCCTGTTGCTGCCCGTGATCGGGCACGTTGGTGATGATCCTCGCCGTGCGCGAGGTGCCGATTGCGTCCGCGGGACGACGGTCATCCGTCTTCACGGGACGTTTCTCGGCGTTCGTCGTCCCATCGTCGGACGGAACGGCCGCAGACGCGCGGTTCGCGCGAATTCGTCGTGCGATCCAGCGTATCCCGAAAACCGAAGCGACGCCAATCAACGCCAGCAACCATGCCGCAAACAGGCCGAACGCCGCCGGTCTGGCCACGGTTTGAGTGGACTGCATGACGTCGACGCCCAGATGTGCGAGCCGTTCCTTGCCCAATCCCCCGTCGGACAGCAGGAACATCAACGAACATCCAAGCGATATCAGCGCGCAGGCGATGCAGAACGATCCGGCCGGATAGGCGAAATCAAGCATCACGATCTTGGGATCCACCGGGTTGGCGGGGCCGGCCGCACGTATCGAGAATCCCCGTTTCGACCATATGGACAAGGTTCCCGCCAACAGGCCGAGAACCAGCGGAATGGAAATCAACGCGATGCGCAGACGCTCGTCGGCGACGGGTTCGGGCAATACGCCGAATACCGGAATCGACGGCAGGGACGTGGACTGGCCGATCCAAAGGGTGAACGACCCCAGGTCACCGATGGAGAATCCACCGCCGAACGTCCATGAGATCGCCCAGACGCACAGGTTCGGCAACCATGCCAGACACGCGATCGTGGTCAGGATGCGCGATCCGGTGCCCATACCCAGCAGGTCGTACAGATGCATCACCGCCGCATGGTTGCGAACGGACCAGACGATTACGGAAATGAACCCGATCGTCACATATGACGCGATCAACGCGACCGCGATCGTG
This sequence comes from Bifidobacterium aerophilum, assembly GCF_010667685.1. Classification (GTDB taxonomy): domain Bacteria; phylum Actinomycetota; class Actinomycetes; order Actinomycetales; family Bifidobacteriaceae; genus Bifidobacterium; species Bifidobacterium aerophilum. The sequence continues at coordinate 114,516 of NZ_WHZW01000007.1, forward strand.
ATGCCGATGCGTACGGCGCGCAGCAGTTGAGGACCGGCGGACCGACGCAGGCGTTCCATCGTGGCGGCAAGCCCGACGGAAACCGGCAACGCGGCCATCAGATAGCCGAGGGAGAATACCGCCGCTCCTTTGACGAGTATCAGCCACAGGGCGTCGTCCAGAATGGCATCGGTACCCTTGCTGAACAACGTGTCAAGGGCGAGCCATGCCGCCAAACCGGTGACGTAGCCTCCCACGCCGCAGGTCAGACGCTGGGCGAAGGCACGCACCAGCAGAACCAACGACACGGTCAGCAACAGCGGCATCAGCGTAAGATTCACCGGGTCGACGGTGAAACCGACGCCTTGGCTGAGCAATACGACGGCCGAGGTCAGAGACATCGCCGATGCGGAAAGGTTGTCGCCGCCTTCCTCCATTGAGATGACCAGCAGCATCAGGGCGAGAAAACACCCGACCGCAATGGCGAACACGGCCATGGAGGCCGCTGCGACGGCAATGCCCCTGAACCAGGGCCGGATTCGTTCGATCATGAAATCGAGTGTTCGGCCAATACTTCGCGCATGATGTCGGCGGCCTGCCCAGGGGTCTTGCCGACGCGGATGCCGACGGACTCGAGAGCCTCCTTCTTGTCCTGCGCGGTTCCCTTGCCTCCGGAGACGATGGCGCCGGCGTGCCCCATCTGCTTGCCTTCCGGCGCGGTGAACCCGGCGATGTACGCGACGACCGGCTTGGTCATATGCTCGGACGCCCAACGGGCCGCATCCTGTTCCGCCGTGCCACCGATCTCGCCGATCATCATGACCGCCTTGGTGTGTTCATCCGCCTCGAACGCCTCAAGCGCCTCCTGCAGCGTGGTGCCGACGATCGGATCGCCGCCTGCTCCAAGGCACGCGGTGAATCCGATATCGCTCAGTTCGCCCATCAGCTGGTAGGTGAGCGTGCCGGACTTGGAAACGAGTCCGAGCGGACCGCGGCCGACGATGCCATCGGGGATGATGCCAAGGTTTACGCCATGCGCCTGGGGCGTCGAGGGCAACGTCATCAGGCCCGGGCAGTTCGGGCCGACGATGCGGACCCCCTTGCGCAGGGCAAGTTCGACGAAATATGCGCTATCGGCAACCGGAATGCCTTCGGTGATGACGACGATGAGTTCGATGCCCGCTTCAACGGCTTCGACCACCGCGCCCTTGGCGAATTTCGGCGGAACGAACACGACGCTGGCTTTCGCGCCGGTACGCTCGCGCGCCTCGGCGCACGTCGCGAACACGGGCACGTGAGCGTCGGAACCGTCGACGTTGGCGCCGGGAAAATCGATCACGGTTCCGGCCTTGCGCGGATTCGTGCCGCCGACGATGTTGGTGCCGGCCTTGAGCATGCGCGCGGTGTGAGTCATGCCCTGATGCCCGGTCATGCCTTGGACGATGACCGGCGCGCCGTCTTCGATGAACAATGCCATCAGTGGTTCTCCTTTGCATCGGCTGCGAGGCGTGCGGCCTGACGGGCGGCTTCCTCCATGGTTTCGGCGACGTGCAGGTTCGGGTTGTCGGCCTGCGCGAGGATACTCAGGCCTTCGGCCGCGGCGTTGCCGTCGAATCGCACCACGATCGGCTTGGCGGCATTGAGCTTGTCCAATGCCTCAAGAATGCCCCTGGCCACCTGCTCGCAGGAGGTGATGCCGCCGTAGACATTGACGAACACGGATTCGACCTGCGGATCGGACAGCACGATCTCAAGACTGTCCGACATGACCTCGGCGGATGCGCCTCCGCCGATATCGAGGAAGTTGGCGGGCTTGACGCCGGTTCCCTGTTCCTCTCCCGCACCCGAAACCGCATCGAGCGAACTCATGACCAGTCCGGCGCCGTTGCCGATCACGCCGACCTCGCCGTGCAGATGCACGTAGTGCAGACCATGTTCGGCCGCACGGGTCTCGTAGGGATCCGCCTCGATGCTGTCTTCGAAGCGTCGCCATCCGTCATGGCGGAACGCGGCGTTGCCGTCAAGCGAGATCTTCGCGTCAAGAGCGCACAGGGACTTGGACGCCTCGTCGTCCGGATCGCCGACCTTGGCGAGCGGGTTGATCTCGACGAGCGTCGCATCGTTGTCCTTGAAGCAACGCCACATCTTGAGCAGGATATCGGCGGCCTGGTTGACGTCCGCGTGGTAGAAGCCGATGCTGTTCGCCATCTCCACGGCGGCGTCATGATCGAAATCGTCCAGCGCATTGATGTGAAGGCGCTTGACCGATTCCGGATGTTCCTTGGCGATCTCCTCGACCTCGGTACCGCCGTTGGCGGTGGCGAGCACGTCGTAGTCACGGGAGGATCGGTCCACGGAAATGGACACGTAGTATTCGTGCAGAATGTTCTTGGCTTCCGCCACGAGCACGCCGTTTACCTTATGGCCATGAATGGTCATGGGCAGTATGCTTTCGGCCATCAGTATGGCCTCGTCGCGATTATGCGCGAGCTTGACGCCGCCGGCCTGACCGCGATGGCCGATCTTCACCTGCGCCTTGATGACACAGGGATAACCGAGCTTGTCGGCGGCCTCGGCGACTTCGTGGGAGTTCTGGGCGAAAATCGCCTCCGGTTCCGGGATGGACTGTTCCGAGAGAAGTTCTCGGGCCTGATATTCGTATAGATCCATGAATACACCTGCTTGGGATACTATGTACGATGGCCCGGCGAGGATGAGTCGCCGGGCCGAAATTCATGTGTCGCGCTGCTCCGGCCTGGATGGACTCAGGCAGGCATGGTGACCAGTGTGCTGCTGGGTACGTCGCCCAGCACGGCGAGTCCGTCAAGTCCGATGAGCTCCATGACGAAGCTGAATCCGGCGACTTCGCCGTGTGCGCGACGGATGAGGTCGGCGGCTGCCTTGGCGGTGCCTCCGGTGGCGATCAGGTCATCGACGATGAGTACGCGCTCGCCCGGCGTAACCATACCGGATTCGATTTCGATGGTCGCCGTACCGTATTCGAGTGCATAGGATTCTCCGATGGTTTCGGGAGGGAGCTTGCCGGCCTTGCGCACGGCAATGAAGCCCTTGCCGAGGCGGGCGGCCAGCGCGGGGCCGAAGAGGAATCCGCGCGCTTCGAGGCCGGCGATGGCATCAAAATCGTCCGCCGGAACGGGGAGGGCCTGTTCCAGGGCGTCGAGCATCAGCGCGAACGCCTTGGCGTCGGCGAGCACCGGCATGAAGTCGCGGAAGTTGATTCCCTCTTTCGGGAATCCGGGAATCGAACGGATTCGGGAGACCAGATAGTCCGCATTATCCTGACCGATCGCAGCCAAACGGTCGATGGTGATGTCGGTTTGCGTCATAACCCTGCCTGCCTTGTCTATATGCTGTTGCTGTTATGGTCGGGGTTCCGTGCGGCTCCGGCCAAGGGAACCGCACGGAACCCCGCTCGTCGATCGCCGGCGATGTACGGGAAATCAGTCCTCTTTTTCACCGGTTTCGGCCGCCGCGGCGGTAGCGGAGGTCTCCACCGGCACCTGCGCGTCGTCGGCATCGTCCTGCGGCAGCGGATTGCCGTTTTCGTCGACCTCATCGTCGCTCACGTACGCCGGGCGCACATATTCGCGGCTGATGGCGTTGAACCCGAACCTCAGCTTGGATCCTTCGGAGTCGATGACGATCTCCTCATACTGGGTGTCGACGGAGACGACCTTGCCGATCACGCCGCCGATGGTGATGACCTCAGTGCCGGGCTGCAGGTTGGAGCGAAAATCCTGCTTCTCCTGCTGCTGCTTCTTGGCCTTTTTGGACTGCCACCACATGAAGGCGATCATGAAGACAAGGAAGATGATCATCATGAGATTCATGGAATCTGCGGGCAAGGGATACTCCTAACGGGTCGATGGATGGCACTGCGTTTGCATATATGACTTTGCCATATATAACGCCCAAAGTCGAAAGTCTAGAATAGCTTGCTGACATCCTCCTTGGGCACCAGTCCCAGATGACTCCATGCCTTCTCTGTGGCGACACGGCCTTTGGGCGTGCGCACGAGGAATCCCTCACGGACCAGATACGGCTCGCAGACGGTCTCCACCGTCTCCGATTCCTCTCCGACCATGGCGGACAACGTGTTCAGGCCCACCGGCCCACCGTTGAACTGTCTGACCACGGCGTTAAGCACGGCGATATCCAATCGGTCCAGGCCCTCGGCGTCTATCTGATACAGCGATAGCGCGTCTTTCACGTCGTCCGGGTTAACCGCGTCCAGATCATGGACGATGGCCCAGTCCCTCACGCGGCGCAACAGACGATTCGCGATGCGCGGCGTGCCGCGGGAACGCACCGCCATCTCGTATGCAGATCCGTTCTCGAGCCGCACGCCGAGCACTCCAGCCGATCGTTCGATGAGTTTTTCCAACTCCTCGTGAGGGTAGAAGTCCAGATGCGCGGTAAACCCGAAGCGCGCGCGCAACGGCGATGGCAGCATGCCTTCTCGCGTGGTCGCGCCGATCACGGTGAACCTCGGAAGCGTCAGCGGTATCGACGTCGCGCCCGGCCCTTTGCCCACCATCACGTCGACGCGGAAATCCTCCATCGCGATATAGAGCAGTTCCTCGGCGGCACGCGGCAGGCGGTGGATCTCATCGATGAACAACACCTCACCCGAGTCCAAGGAACTGAGGATCGAAGCGAGATCGCCGGCATGCTGAATGGCCGGACCTGACGTCACCCGGATCGGCACGCCGAGTTCATTGGCGACGATCATGGCCAACGTGGTCTTGCCGAGTCCGGGAGGACCGGCAAGCAGAATATGGTCCGGCGGCACATCGCGCTTGCGCGCGGCATCAAGGAACAGCTGCAGCTGGGCCTTGAGCAACGGCTGTCCGATGAACCCGTCAAGGGCATGGGGACGTAGTTCCTCATCGCTGACCGGCTCGTTGCCGACCGGTGCCGCGGACACCATGCGCAACGATTCCTCGTTCGCGCCGGTATTGGTCTGGGCATCATATTCCATATATGCGAATCACCGTCCTCGGTCAAGGGATGCCAATGCCAGTTTGAGCACGCGTGGCACGTCGGCGTCGTTGAGCGGCGTCTCGATGCCATTGTCCTGGCACGCCGATTCGACGGCATGCTGCGCGTCCTGCTGTCTCCATCCGAGAGACATCAGCCCCTCCACCACCTGCATGGACCCTTGATCCACATCACGCTGGCGGGAGGACGACCCCGTACCGCCCTCTATGGCATCGAGATCGATGGAACCCTTCAGTTCGAGGATGATCTTCTGAGCTCCTTTCTTGCCCAGCCCGGGAGCCTTGGACAATGCCGTCGCGTCGCCCTCCGCCACCGCCCGCGCAAGGCGGTCCACCGGGAGCGTGGACAGCAGGGACAGCGCCACCTTCGGACCGATGCCGCTGACTTTCTGCAGCTGCAGAAACATCCGTTTGGCGGACGACGACGCGAATCCGAACAGCGTGATCGCATCTTGGGACACGGACATCGACGTATACACGCGAACGTCCTTGCCGACATGCAACGCCGACAGATCGGCGGCCGGCATACGCGTCTCGTAGCCAACTCCCCCGACCTCGATCAGAGCGCTGTCCGCGCCGACCTCGATCACGCGTCCGTTGAGCATTCCTATCATGGCACCCTCTCAGCGATCCTTGTTCGAACATCCGTTCTATCAAACTGTATGCGACGCACTCGACCAAGGCCTCACGCATCAAACGGATAATGGCTCAGACACATGCAACGGCCGACGACACGCCGCGGCATGAGATTCCGAAGATGTCACATGCCGCGATCGGCGCCTCGCCGACGGGCGGAACGCTGAGCGGCCAAGGCCCACTGCCGTTGCGCCGGTGTCAGATGCTGCTCGCGTTCCCCTCCCTGCAGCGCTCCGGCCGGTCGCAGGGCATGGCAGATGGCAATGGCCAGCGCATCAGCGGCGTCGGCAGGCGTCGGAGGTTCGTTCAGCCCCAGGATCCGCGCCACCATACGCTCCATTTGAGGTTTTTCGGCCTTGCCGTTGCCGGTGATCGCAAGTTTCGATTCGGTAGGAGTGTGCAAAGCCACGGGTATGCCTCTCTGGGCTGCGGCCAGCATGGCCATGCCGGCCGCCTGCGCCGTACCAAGCACGGTGTTGCGGTTCGACTGCGCGAACACGCGCTCAATGGATACCGTATCGGGGGCGAACCGCTCGATCTTCTCGACCAGACCGTTATAGATGGCCAGAAGACGAAGATCCTGCGACGTATCCGGCGACGAGCGCACGACATCGACGTGAATAAACGAAAGCCGGCGGTGTGCGCCGGCTTCGATCACGCCGACCCCGCAGCGGGTAAGCCCGGGGTCAACGCCTAGAATGATCACAGAGGATTACTCCTCGTCGAGCTGGGCCATGACCTCGTCGGACGCGGTCCAGTTGGAGTAGATGTTCTGCACATCGTCCAGATCATCGAGGTTGTCGATGAGCTTGGACACCTTGCGGGCGTCCTCAAGGCTCAGCTCGACCTCGTTCTTCGGACGCATCACCATATCGGCGGAATCATAGTCGAAACCGGCGTCCTGCAGGCTCTTGCGCACGGTGTGCAGGTCGGACGGATCGGTGATCACGGTGAACACGTCGCCGTCATCGATCACGTCTTCGGCGCCGGCGTCGCCGGCCTTCTCGAACAGGTCATCGAAGTCCACGCCCTCGGCCGGGACCTCGATCTGGCCCTTGCGCTCGAAATTGAAGGAGACGGAACCGGAGGTGGCCAGCGAGCCGTTGCCCTTGGTCAGGGTGGAACGCACTTCGGCGGCCGCGCGGTTGCGGTTGTCGGTCAGGCATTCGATGATCAGGCCGACGCCGGCGGGAGCGTAGCCCTCGTAGACGATGTCCTCGTAGTTGGCGCCGCCGGCTTCCTCACCAGAACCGCGCTTGACGGCGCGCTTGATGTTGTCGGCCGGCATGGAGGCCTTCTTGGCCTTGTAGATGGCATCGTACAGGGACGGGTTGCCGTCCGGGTCGCCGCCGCCCATGCGGGCCGCGATCTCGATGTTCTTGATGAGTTTGGCGAACAGCTTGCCGCGCTTCGCGTCGATGGCGGCCTTCTTGTGCTTGGTGGTCGCCCACTTGGAATGACCTGACATAATGCTCCTAGCAGATCTACGGATAAAACTGGCAAACGGGATAAGTTTAGAGCGCTTTGCAGACAACTGCCAGCGATGCCGGCAAAGCGGCGGACGCAAGCGTTCCACGGAACGGACATGCATCCGTCCCACGGAACGCCTGCGGCATTGACGGGATCAGGCTTCCGCCGGAGCGGCCACGGCGGCCTTGAAGTCGTCCGCGGAGTTGACCTGGACGCGCTTGGCGATCACGTCGAGGATCTGCTTGCGCGCCTGATCGACTGGGACGCCATTGAGCTGGCTGCCGTCGCGGAAACGGAAGCTCACCGCATTGTTGTTCATGTCCTCTTCGCCGACGATGAGGATGAACGGCACCTTGGACTTGGAGGCGTTGCGGATCTTCTTGCCGAAACGGTCGTCGGAGTAGTCGATCTCGCAACGGACCATCTCGTCCTCAAGGCTCTTGACGAAGCCGGCAAGATGCGGCGCGAACTCGTCGGCGACCGGGATGCCGAGCACCTGCACCGGGGCGAGCCAAGCCGGGAACGCGCCGGCATAGTGCTCGAGCAGCACGGCGAAGAAGCGTTCGATGGAGCCGAACAGTGCACGGTGGATCATCACCGGACGCTGGTGCGTGCCATCGGCCGCGATGTACTCGAGCTGGAAGCGCTCGGGCAGGTTGAAATCGAGCTGGATGGTCGACACCTGCCAGGTGCGGCCGATCGCGTCGCGGGCCTGCACGGAGATCTTCGGGCCATAGAACGCGGCTCCGCCCGGATCGGCCACGAGGTTGAGGCCGGAATCCTTGGCGACCTCGGCGAGCGTGTTGGTCGCCTCCTCCCAGATCTCGTCGGAACCGACGTACTTGTGCTCGTCCTTGGTGGACAGCTCGAGATAGAAGTCGTCCAGACCGAAATCGCGCAGCACCTTGAGCACGAAGGTGAGCAGGTTGGTCAGCTCGCCCTTCATCTGCTCGCGCGTGCAGTAGATGTGGGAATCGTCCTGCGTGAGGCCGCGCACACGGGTCAGGCCGTGGACCTCGCCGGACTTCTCGTAACGGTACACGGTGCCGAACTCGAACAGGCGAAGCGGCAGTTCCTTGTAGGAACGCTGGCGGGACTTGAAGATGAGGTTGTGCATCGGGCAGTTCATCGGCTTGAGGTAATAGTCGAAGCCCTGCTTGGTGATGTTGCCGTTCTCGTCGCGCTCCTCGTCCAGGCGCATGGCCGGGTACATGGAGTCCTTGTACCAGTGCAGGTGGCCGGAGGTCTCATACAGGCCGCCCTTGGTGATGTGCGGGGTCTGCACGAAGCTGTAGTGGTACTTGCGGTGCATCTCGCGGGAGTAGTCCTCCATCGCGTTGATGACGGCGGCACCCTTCGGATGGAATACGGCAAGGCCCGGCCCGATCTCCTCCGGGAAGGAGAACAGGTCCATTTCGGCGCCGAGCTTGCGGTGATCGCGCTTGGCGGCCTCCTCGAGACGGGTCTGGTAGGCCTTGAGATCCTCCTTGGTGGCCCATGCGGTGCCGTAGATGCGCTGCATGGTCGGGTTGTTCTCGTTGCCACGCCAGTAGGCGGCGGCGGAGCGTTCGATCTTGAACGCCTTGATGAAGTGCGTGTTCGGCAGGTGCGGCCCGCGGCACAGATCCTTCCACACGACGTTGCCGTCGCGGTCGACGTTGTCGTAGAAGCTGAGTTCCTTGCCGGAGATCTCAGTGGCGGTGGACGGGTCGAGATGCGCTTCCTTGTCCTCGATCAGTTCGATCTTGAACGGCTGGTCGGCTTCCTCCTTGAGCGCCTCCTCCTCGGTGGCGACGCGGCGGCGGAAGGACTGCGCGGACTTGATGATCCGCTGCATGTGCTTCTCGATGTTCTTGAGATCGTCCGGCGTAAACGGCTGATCGACCTGGAAATCGTAGTAGAAGCCGTCCTTGATGATCGGTCCGACGCCGAGCTTGGCGTTCGGGAACAGTTCCTGAACGGCCTGGGCCATGACATGGGTCGCCGAATGACGCATGATTCCGAGGCCGTCTTCGCTGTCGAGCGCGACGGATTCGACCGTGTCGCCGTCGGCGAGCGGCGTGTAGAGATCACGCAGTTCGCCGTTGAGACGCACCGCGATGATGTTCTTGTCGTCCGCGAACAGCTCGGTGCCGGTGGTGGTAGCTTCCACCTCCTTCGCTTCGCCGTTGACTGTAATGGAGATGGAGCTTTGCGCCATGATGTGTCCTTTGCTATCGGGGCCCGCGTTACCAATGGGCAGGCCTGGACTGGAAATCAACATGGGAAACGATAGGATCGAGTGCAGACATTGTCTGTGAACGCTCCCGCATTGCGAACGACGGACGCGCGGATACGCAAAGAGGCTCCCAAACGGGAGCCTCTGTATCGGAGCGGACAACGGGACTCGAACCCGCGGTCTCAACCTTGGCAAGGTTGCGCTTTACCAACTAAGCTATGTCCGCAAAGGATTCCGCCGTGAGAAGCGGATTCCAGTGGAGCTAAGGGGATTCGAACCCCTGACCCTCTCCATGCCATGGAGATGCGCTACCAGCTGCGCCATAGCCCCGAAACGCATTGCTGCGTCCGTGGGTGATGTAGGAATCGAACCTACGACCCCTTCCGTGTGAAGGAAGTGCGCTAGCCGCTGCGCCAATCACCCATGTTCAGTTAGCCGAACGAATCATTCGATCCGATCATCGTGGGCGATACAAGATTCGAACTTGTGACCCCTTCCGTGTCAGGGAAGTGCGCTACCTCTGCGCCAACCGCCCGGGCCTGCATACCACCGACCGAATTTCTTCGGCCGATCGAGAGGTGGGTACGAGAGTCGAACTCGTCTATACGGCTTTGCAGGCCGCTGCCTAACCGCTTGGCTAACCCACCGCAAAGGTCGTCAACTCATCGGACCTTAGAGCGGACAACGGGACTCGAACCCGCGGTCTCAACCTTGGCAAGGTTGCGCTTTACCAACTAAGCTATGTCCGCGATGCTGTGCAACTTGTCGCTGCCTGAGCACGAGTGATTACTATACCGGCGCCATCCCCATCTGACAAATACGGCGTGTCGCATACCGTCTGCGCACCCCGATACGCCACTGGCATAAGGGTTTCCGGGCTTCTCGGATACCGGTTAGATTAGGAGCCATGAAGAGACAAGCAGCGGGAGACGGACCGGTGTTGATCGCCGCCTTCGAGGGATGGAACGACGCCTGCCATGCGGCCAGCGACGTCGCGCGCCATCTGGTGAAAAGGTACGCGGGATCCGAGGTCCGCGAAATCGCGGGCGATGATTTCTACGACTATCAGACGGCCCGTCCGATCGCCTGCCATGCGACCGGACGCCAGCGCATCATATGGCCGCACACGACGTTCTACGGCATCGATATCATGCCGGGGCGGCGATGGTATGTTCAGATCGCGCCGGAGCCGAATTACCGGTGGCGGGAGTACTGCAGGAGGACGCTGCGCATCGCCGATGAGCTTGACGTGAACCGTATCGTCACGCTCGGCTCGATGTTCGCCGATTGTCCGCATACTCGCGCGCTTCCGGTGGATGTGGAGGAGAACGGCGACCAGTCGTCCTGTGATCCCGACCAGCGCTACAGCGGACCGGTCGGCATTCCCACGATCCTCGACGACCTCGCCGGCGAAGAAGGCTTCGACACGACGTCGCTCTGGGTGTCCATCCCGCAGTATCTGGGCGATGACGGATGCGATCAGGCTGCGATGCAGCTGCTGGAACGTCTTTCGGATCTGACGGGCGTTCCGCTTGATCTGGGCGATCTGCCGTCCCGCGCGGATGCGTGGAAGGCCAAGGCCTCGATGCTCGTACGCTGCAACGACGCACTGGCCGAATACGTGCATCGTCTTGAGCAGGAGCACGACAGGGATGCGAAAGCCCGCCAAGAGGCGTCTCTTGACGGGCCGGCATGCGAACAGCTGATACGGGAAGCCGAATCGTTTCTCAAGGATCTCGGATGATCCCCGTATCGGGATCCGTGATTCAGGCCGCGGCGGACATCGCTTCGAACGGCACGAGCGCGCCGGTCAGCAGCAGTATCGCGACCACGACGGCCAACACGATGCGGTAGATCGCGAAGGCCTTGTACGAGAAGGTCGACACGAACTTCAGGAAGCCGATGATCACGATGTATCCGACGAAGAAGCTGATGATGGTGGCCACGATCGTCGGCCCCCATCCCGGGAACATGGCGTCGGTCTTGTAGTCCTTCACCGCCTTGACCGCTTCCAGCAGGCCGGAACCCACGACGGCGGGAATGGCCATGAGGAAGCTCAGCCTCACCGCGGCCTCGCGGGTATATCCCAGCGCACGGCCGACGGTGATGGTGCCGCCGGAGCGGGACACGCCCGGGATCAGCGCCATCGACTGGCCAAGGCCGAACAGGAAAGCGTCGCGGTTGGTCATGTCGTCCATCGTCTTGATCTGACGCGCCCGATCGTCCACCACCCACAGCAACACGCCGAACAGGAACAGCACGGTGACGGTGATCCACAGATTGCGCAGCGTGGTCTCGATGATGTCCTGCAACGTGAATCCGAGGATGACGATCGGAATGGAGCCGACGATGACGTTCCAGCCGAGCGTGGCCCACTTGTCGCCGCGTCCCATGCGCGACTTCCAGTCCTTGCCGTTCTTGCCGAACAGGCACGCGAACCAGTGGGTGAGGATATTGGCGATGTCGCGTCGGAAATACAGGATCACCGCGAGTTCGGTGCCGATCTGGATGATGGCGGTGAACGCGGCGCCCGGATCGGCGCCGAGCATGAGGTCGCCGACGATGCGGATGTGGGCGCTGGACGAGACCGGAAGATATTCGGTCAACGCCTGCACCAATCCGAGAATAATGGCCTGGAAGAAATTCATGATCCCTCTTAATGTCATGGATTGTTTTTCGTTTTCCTCGCCTTAGGTTACACACCACCCCCTAAGAATGCGCCAATACCCTCATTGTCGTGCCGAATACCCACAATCGTGGGTGTCGGGTCGAGACGGCGCTGGCCTGTCTCGACGTGGTCGGTTCATGGTCGGTTATGGCCGGGGAGGATGGACGATGTCCAAATACCGCAAGTCGCGCATGTGGGCGCCGGAAGGGTTTTTCGAATGCGAGGGACGAGGCCTGCAATGGTTGGGCGAGGCGCAGGCCGCCGGAGGCCCCCGTGTCGTGGACGTGTACGAATGGGGCAAGGATTATCTTGACATCGAACGGGTGGATGCCTGCTCCCCCACTGCAAAGGCCGCTCACGACTTCGGCGCGGCACTGGCACGCATGCATGACGCAGGCGCGGAGCATTTCGGTTCCGCGCCTGCCGGATACGAAGGCACCTGCTATTTCGGCCCGTTGCAGGATCCGGTGCCGATGGCGACCGGCGAATGGGACGACCCGGCGACTTACTATGCCGAGGGAAGGCTGCTGCCGATGGTCGAGCTGGGTATCGCCCGCGGCGAACTGACGAGGGCCGATCTCGATCTGACACAGCGTGTGATCGATGCGCTGCCGGATCTGCTGGGACGTGCCGCGACGGACAGGCCCGCACGCGTGCACGGCGATCTGTGGAGCGGCAACGTCATGTGGACCGCCGATTCCGGCCATTGCGAGGCGGTGCTGATCGATCCGGCCGCGCATGGTGGGCACCGCGAGGAGGATCTGGCGATGCTGCATCTGTTCGGCATGAGCTATCTGAGCGAGATCATGGACGGATACCAGTCGGTTCATCCCCTGAAGGCCGGATGGCAGGAACGCACGACGCTATGGCAGCTGTATCCGATAGCCGGACACTGCGTGTTCTTCGGTGGCGGATACGTGAGCGAATACCGTTCCATGTGCCGTTCGCTGCTGGGCTGACGACACCGTCGATTCACATCCTGAAACGGCAGGAAAACGGTCGAGTCCGGACGGCATCACATGATTGCCGTCCGGACTCGACCGTTTCTTGATAGGAAAGGGACGTCAGGCGCCGTACTGGGCTAGATAGGCGTCGGCGGCGGCCTTGATCTCGGGGGTCACGTACGGCTGACCGTCGGAGGTTTCGATGTGCTGGCCGGCTTCGAAGATCTCACGCACGTTGGCGATGGCGAACACCGGGAATCCGAATTCGGCTTCGACCGCCCTGACTGCGGACAGGTCGGAATCCTTGGTCTTTTCCATGCGGTCAACGGACAGCACCAGGCCCACGACCTCGACGTCCGCCTCGGCCTTGAGCTTGGGGATGACTTCGCGCACGGCGGTGCCGGCGGTCATCACGTCGTCGACGAGCAGCACCTTCATGCCATCGGCCAGCTGCGTGCCGACCATCATACCGCCATCACCGTGATCCTTCTTTTCCTTGCGGTCGAAGGTGTAGCCGACCTCCATGCCGTGTGCGGAGGTCAGGGCGATTGCGGTGGACACGCCCAGCGGGATGCCCTTGTACGCCGGTCCGAACACGGTGTCGATGTCGGCGGGCAGGTTGCCGGCTTTGATCTCCTCGGCGATCTTCTCAGCGTAGAACGCTCCGAGCGTGGCGATCTTGCGGCCGTCGTTGAACGCGCCCGCGTTGATGAAATACGGGGACTTTCGTCCGGACTTCAACGTGAAGTCGCCGAACTTGAGCGCCTGCGAGTCAAGCAGGAACTCGGTGAAGCGATGATCGAGCGATGCGGTGGTCATATGAGGTTCTCCTTGTCCTTTAGGTCAGCGCCAGGTCTCGCCGGCGGCAAGCTTCGCCGCAAGCTCCGGACGCGAGTCGAGCAGGTCGTCGAGTTCGCGGGCCACGCGGATCGGCGCGGTCGGGTCGTACAGCGCGGCCGCGCCCACTTCGACGGCGTTCGCACCGGCATACAGGAATTCGAGCGCCTTTTCGCCTGAATCGATGCCGCCGATGCCGATGATCGGAATGTCCGGCAAAGCCTGACGCACGCGCCACACAAAGCCGAGCGCGACCGGGAAGATCGCCGGTCCGCTCACTCCGCCGGTACGGTTGGAAATGATCGGTTCTCCGGTGCGGATGTCGATGCGCATGCCGACGAGCGTGTTGATCAGGCTCAGCGCGTCCGCGCCCGCCTCGGCGGCGGCGCGCGCGATGGTCGCGATGTCGGTCACGTTCGGCGACAGCTTGACGATCATCGGCTTGGAGGTGAGCTTGCGCAGATGGCCGATGAGTCGGCTCAGCGCGACCGGGTCGGTGCCGACGGACATGCCGCCATGGCTCACGTTCGGACAGCTTACATTTATTTCGAGCATGTCGGCCGGAGAGTCGGCGAGCTTCGCGACGACCTGCGCGTAGTCGTCATCGCTGTGGCCGGCGACATTCGTCACGACGGTCGCGCCAAGCTCCTTGAGCTTGGGCAGTTCGTCGACGAGATAATGGTCGACGCCGGGGTTCTGCAGTCCGACCGCGTTGACCATGCCCGCCGGGCTTTCGGCCGTGCGCGGGCCGGGATTGCCTTCCCACGGCACCGGGGAGACGCCCTTGGTGGAGATCGCGCCCATCTGGCTCACGTCGTAGAACCAGCGGCAGGCGGCCAGCTGGAACGTGCCGGACGCAGTGCCGACCGGATTCTTCCATTCGACGCCGGCGACGACGGTCTTGTGCTTCCACTCGTGCTTCTCGTACACGTTGATCGGGGTATTCGTTTCGGTCATCGTCTCACGCCTCCCATCCGAGCTGTTCCGCGGTGAACACCGGACCGTCCGAGCACACCTTCTTGCGTCCGTCGACCGTGTCGACCACGCACACCACGCAGGTGCCGTAGCCGCAGCCCATGCGCTGCTCCATGCTCAGCTGCGAGGGAATATCACGCTTGGACGCCCACTGCGCCACCGCCTTCATCATCGGCAGCGGTCCACAGGACAGGATCACCGGCGCGAGACCGTCGCGACTGAGTTCGCCGGCCGCTTCCATCCGGTCGAGCAGCGTGATGACGTTGCCTTCGGATTCGTCGATGCTTGACGTAACGTCCGCGTATCGGGACACGTACCGGTCGGCGAAGTGATCGTTGCGGTAGCCGAACACGGCGGTGGTGCGCACGTCGTCGTTCGACTGGAGATATTGCGCGGTGTAGATGAGCGGCGGCACGCCGAGACCGCCGCCGACGAGGATGTAGTGCGATGCGGTCTTCGTGTTGAACGGCCGGCCGAGCGGCCCGAGCACGTCGATATGATCGCCTGCCGCGAGTTCGGAGAATTCCGCGGTACCCTTGCCGACTACCGCGAAGATGACGCTGACCAGGTCGCCGTCCACTTCGCTCACGCCGAACGGGCGCGGCAGCAGCTTCATCGGATCGTGGCTGAACAGGTTCACGAATTGCGCCGGACGGGCGTGCTTCGCGATGTACGCGTCGCGGAACGTGAGACGGTATACGCCATCGGTGAGTTTCTCGACTTCGGTGATCTCGACCGTGTGACGGCCGGGGAAATAGCCGGCCTCGGTCGCCTCGGCGACCACGTCGGCGGTGGGGGTGAAGGTTGCTGTAGGCATTGCTTCCGTGATTCTCCTCGTCTGCATCAATCTGTTCAGCGCCAGTAGTCCAGCTTACGCCATGGCCTGCCGCGGACCGTCCTCGGCGGCATGATGATCGAATATGTTCCGCGGCCCCTCTTTCAGAAGGACCACCGCCCGCGGGACGACGGGGAGGATCGTCTGGTGCCGCATCCGTCCCCGTCGCTCCTCCGTCTACCGGTACACGTTCACGCGCAGATCGTCGCGCATGTCGCTCGCCGCCCGACGCGCCGCGGATGCGACCAGATCGAGGGCTTCGCCCGCGCTCATGTCGTCGCGGTATTCGCCGGTCTTCTTCCATGCGCCGATGATGCCGCGCGACGAATTGACGATGGCACCGGAACCGTTCTTATCGAACATGCCGGCGACGCCCGCCGCCGTGCCTCCCTGTGCACCGTAGCCGGGCACGAGGAAGAACGTGCGCGGCATGCGTTCGCGAAGGGCCGCGCCTTCTTCCGGATGGGTTGCGCCGACGACCGCGCCGACGCGCGAGTAGCCGTGGCTGCCGATGGTCGCGCTCCCCCAACCTTCGACCAGATCGGCGACATGCTCGTAGAGCTTGCCGCCATCGGCGAGGTCGAGTTCCTGCAGTTCCTTGCTGGACGGGTTGGACGTGCGCACGAGCACGAAGATGTCCTTGTCGGCGGCCGCCGCAGCATCCACGAATGGCGTGATGCCGTCAGTGCCGAGGTACGGGTTGACGGTGACCGCGTCCTCGTGCCACGGATCGAACGGCTGCGCCTCTCCGTCGGACCCTGTCACACCGCTCAGATGCCCGGCGTAGGCGGCGGCGGTCGAACCGATGTCGCCGCGCTTGATGTCGCCGAGCACGTACAGTCCCTGCTGCTGCGCGTATTCGCAGGTCATCGTGTATGCGTCAACTCCGGCCGGACCGATCGCCTCGTACATGGCGATCTGAGGTTTGACGGCGGGCACGATGTCGGCGACCGCGTCGATGATCGCGCGGTTGAATTCGAAATACGCGACGGCGAGTTGCGCGGCCGGTATTTCGGCCGGGTCCTCGACGGAGTCGCGCACCTCGTCCGCGAATGATGCGACGACCTGCGGCGGCACGAGCGCCGGCGTCGGGTCAAGTCCGACCACGCTCGGGTTCTGCGCGTTTTCGATCGCTTCGATCAGTCGATCCATGACGTTGTCCTTTCGTTATTTGATCCGGCTGAACACCAGTTTCGATCCGAGCACCGTGGCGAGCGGCCGTCCGGTCACCTGCCATCCGCCGAACGGCGTGTTGCGCGCGGCCGAATGGAATTCCGACGGGTCCACCGTCCAGGATTCCTTCGTGTTCAGGATCACCAGATCGACGTTTTCGGGATGCTCGACCTTGCTCAGATCCAGCGTGCGCTTGACCGCGCATTTGGATGACGTGTTGAGCAGTCCGGCCACGTCGGTCGGCACATGGCCCATGAGATGCTGCGGCGCGACCGACATCAGCTCGATGAGCCGCTTGTCGTCGATGTACCCGCCCTCCACGAGCACTTTGTGCGCCACGCCGTACGCGCATTCCAGGCCGATGATGCCGTTCGGCGCGTCAAGGAATCCACGCTCCTTCTCTTCGAGCGTGTGTGGCGCGTGATCAGTGGCGAGCATGTCGACCGTGCCGTCGGCGATCGCGGCGATCGTCGCCTGACGGTCGGCCGCAGAGCGCAGCGGCGGGTTCATCTTCGCCAGCGTGCCGTACTTCAAGAGGTCCTCGTCGCACAATGCGATGTAGTGCGGCGCGGTCTCGCAGGTGATCGGCAGTCCTTCGGCCTTGGCTTCGCGGATCGCATCGAACGAGATCGCCGTGCTCACATGCTGGAAATGCACGTGAACGCCGGTCTCACGGGCCTTGGCGATGTCGCGCGCCACGATCTTCAGTTCGGTATCCTCCGGAATGCCGGGCACGCCGAGTTCGCGCGCTACCGGACCGTCGTTGACGGCGCCGGTATCGTGATGTTCGCAGTGTTCGATCAGATACAGTCCGGTGTCCTTGACGTTCGAGAGCACGTCGTCGAGAATCGCCGGAGTCACGGCGGAACCGTCGTCGCTGACCGCGGTCACAGGATGCGCCAGCTGGTACTCGTCCTTGTCCTCCCCGCGAACGGTCGCGGACGACGGCAGATACTCACGCCACCGAGCCGGATCGGTCGCCTCTCCGCCGACGCGCCCCTTCGACGCACACACGCACAGGTCGTAGCGAACCGGCAACGCCGTGCCATGCACGGCCTCGTAGTGCTGCAGATAATCGATCACCGTGTCATAGCCGGTGTCGAGCACTTCGGATGCACCGGCCTCGTCGGCCGTGACCGGTTCTCCGTCCATCGCGGGCACGGTGTTCGGCATGATGAGCACGTTCGTGTAGCCACCTGACGCGGATGCGCGGCAGCCGGAGATCATCGATTCCTTGTACGTCTGGCCGGGATCGCGGAAGTGCACGTGCGGATCGGCGAAACCGGGCGCGACGGTCAGGCCGGTCGCGTCGAATTCGCCGTCCGTCACCGCGCCGTTTTCGCTGAACATCCGGCTCGCGTCGACGTCGGGGATCACCAGATCGATCGTCTCGCCGGTGTCCCATACCGTGATGTTGCGCAGGGTCAGCATTACAGTTTCGCTTCCTCGTCGCAGTAGTCGCAACGATATTCCTGACGCTCGGAATGCGTCAGGTGGAACATCTGGTCGATGCCGCGCTCGGTGGTGGTCACGCAGCGCGGGTTCTTGCAGGTGAGGATGTTGATCACATGCTCGGGCAGCGTCGGGGTCTTCTTTTCCACGATCTTGCCGCCGCGTACGATGCCGACGGTCGCGGTGCGCGCGACGAGGCCCAGCACATCCAAGTCGATGGTGGGCGTCTTCTTGCCGTCCTCGTCCTCGATCTTGATGATGTCCTTCGTGCCGTACAGGTGGCTGTCGGTGTTCATGATCAACGCGAGCTTGGTCTTCGCCGGGTTGATCTTCAAATAGTCGAGCACCTTGAGCGCGGTGCCGGCCGGCACATGATCGATGATGATGCCGTTTTGGATGCTGGTGACTTCCATCAGGCCTTGACCTCCTTGGCTTCAAGCGGTTCGTATCCGGGCAGTTCGTCGCCGATCACCGAGCTTTCGAGCGCCATGCGCATGAGCATGCCGTTCTTCACCTGTTCGAAGTAGGCGGCGCGTGGATCGTTGTCGACCTCAACGGCGATCTCGTTGATGCGCGGCAGCGGGTGCAGCACGGCCATGTCCGGCTTGGCGAGCTGGAGCTTGTCCTCGTCGAGGATGTACGTGTCGCGCAGACGCAGGTAGTCGTCCTCGTTGAAGAAGCGCTCCTGCTGTACGCGGGTCATATACAGCACGTCGAGGTCGCCGATCACGGAAACGAGATCCTTGACTTCGGTGTAGGAGCAGGACGGTGTCGCATCGATGCGGTCGAGCACGTACTGCGGGGTCTTGAGCTCGTCGGGGCTGATGAGCACGAAATGCACGTTGCCGAAACGGCATAGCGTTTCAATGAGGCTGTGCACGGTGCGGCCGAACATGAGGTCTCCGCACAGGCCAACGGTCAGGTCGGTGACGCGACCGAAACGCGACTGCAGCGTGGCGAGGTCGGCGAGCGTCTGCGTGGGATGCATGTGGCCGCCGTCACCGGCGTTGATGACCGGAACGGATGCGGCACGGGATGCGACGAGCGCCGCGCCTTCCTTCGGATGGCGGATCGCGACCACATCGACATAGTTGGACACGGTCTTGAGCGTGTCGGCGATCGACTCGCCCTTGGACGCGCTCGACAGCTGGGAGCCGGCGAAACCGATCACCTTGCCGCCAAGCCGCAGCATGGCCGTCTCGAAGCTCAGACGCGTGCGCGTGCTCGGCTCATAGAACAACGTGGCCAGCACCCTGCCGTCGCAGGTGTGTGCGACTTCCCGGCGGTGGGAATCGATGTACTGCGCCTTATGCAGCAGTTCCTTGATCTGGGAGAGGGAAAGATCGTCGAGCGAGATGACGCTCTTACCAATCATCGGCGTCTCGACCGACTCGTCTGTTACTGACACGGCTCACCTTTCTTGCGTGAAGCGGATAAGGTGGCCACAGAAGTGACCTATCCGACTATACACGCGTTTCGCCCACCCACGCGACATCCGCGCGCCCCGCGTGTTCACCGCGCGTTTACCGTTACCGATTCGCCTAGGATGGTTGACTGAACGTCACGTCGACGTGGAGCGAGGTATGCGATGCTACGATTCGTCAGCCAGATCAATGCGGGTTCGGCCTGCACGCGCGATCCCCTGTTCGTCATGTTCCACGGGTACGGGAATGACGAATCGGAGATGATCCGCATCCTGGAAGCGGTGTATCGACAGGACGGTCATACGGACCAACGACCAAGCTATCTGTCGTTCCGAGGCACGTATGACCGACCGTATGTGGGCGGCAGCTACTGGTATCCGGACGGATGCGGAGTCAAGGAACGTCGACGAGCGTGTTCCGAGGTCGGCGATGGCGTCGTCTCGCTGTTGGACGCCGCCGCGTTCGGCAACCGTCGCAGGATTCTTGTCGGCTTCTCCCAAGGCGGATACCTGTCGTATCGCATGATCGTCGAGCATCCGTCGTTTTTCGACTCCGCGATCCTGCTCAGCCCATCGTTCAAGGGCGAGACGGACACCGTACTCGCCTCCGGTACACGGTGTCTGCTTGCGTACGGCACCGAAGACCGCACGATTCCGCCCGATGATCAGCGTATCGCCCGACGTGTATTGCAGTCGGCGGGTCATCTCGAATACCACGAATACGACGGCATGGGCCACGCGATCTGCGATCAGGAGATCAACGACATCCGCATGTTCGTGGACCGCTGAACGGACCATACGTCGGAACAACGGTCGCTGTTAGAATGACAGCACCACTTTCAAAGAAATGAGGACGTATGGCAGAGTATCAGCCCGGATGGTATCCGGATCCGTCCGGCGATCCGGCAAGACTGCGCTGGTGGGACGGCGCGCAATGGACCGAAAACGTCATGCCCACTCCGCAGCAGGAGCCGAACACGAATACGACTCCCTACGCAGGCCAGCAATATCAGCAGTCGGCGTACTCCGGATACGACTACGCACAGCCGAGGTATGCGACGAATGGCATCTATCCGATGACTGAAACCGACCACAATCTACGTCTGGCCGCATTCGTGCTGAACGTGATCGGGTGTGTGGCATGGTGTTGGACGGTTATCGCGTTGGCATGGATGATTCCGATGACCATACGCAGCTGGAGGATCTATCAGGGCACTGCGCCTAATACGACAACGTTCGCGGTGTGCACGTTGATCTTCGCCAATCAGATCGCGGGCATCCTTCTTCTGATCAGCAGGAAGGACGCTTGACATGGAGACAGTTACCGATACCGAACCGTCCGAATTGCCTGCACGGCTTGAGATCGGACAGACGGCGCCCGACTTTACGTTGCCGACCGTACTGCCGGATGGCACAGAAACGACGATCACGCTGTCCTCATTGACTGCGAAGCAGCCGGTCATCGTCTACTTCTATCCGGCTGCGATGACACCTGGATGCACCACCGAAGCCTGTGATTTCCGCGATAATCTCGCGCGATTGCAAGCATTGGGGTATGCCGTGCTCGGAATATCGAAGGATCCGTTGAAGAAACTGCATCGTTTCATGGAACGCGATCATCTGAGCTTTCCGCTGTTATCCGATCCGGATCTGAGCGTGCACAAGCTGTACGGCGCCTACGGGGAGAAGAAGCTGTATGGCAAGGTTCATATTGGCGTGATTCGTTCCACTTTCGCGATAGGCACCGATGGTCTGATCACGCTGGCACGGTATAACGTGCGTGCCAAAGGTCACGTTGACTCCCTGATGAAGGCACTGGGCTAGTGCCCATTTGTTGTCACCGTCATGATGGATGATGCGGCTCCTCCCTCCCCTTGAGGAGGAAGTGCCATGCCTGCCTTCGGGCCGGGCGAATGTGGGGTTTCCCTTCTCCTGTGATGCGGGTGGGGCGGGGGTGCGCAGCTTCTGGCGTCGCGGGAATGGCGCAAAGCCCGGTACCGTTTTGGTATCGGACTTTGCCTGGTGTGTCATGTGTTGTTGTCCGGATATGCGGAAGGCCTCGGGAGCGTGCTGCTCGACCGGGGCCTTCCTGAAAGTAGTATTGCGGCGGTGTGCTACTCTCCCACACTCTGTCGGGTGCAGTACCATCGCCGTGCCAGGCCTTAGCTTC